>NZ_JBVJIU010000044.1:0-2700 GCF_055586105.1 Actinoplanes sp. NPDC051537 | reverse complement strand
ACGTTGAGTCCGGCGGCGTCCTACTCTCCCACACCCTCCCGAGTGCAGTACCATCGGCGCTGGAGGGCTTAGCTTCCGGGTTCGGAATGAGACCGGGCGTTTCCCCTCCGCTATGACCACCGAAACAGCTGCCAGCATCACGAACCAACTCGCGTTTTCGCGGTGGTTGTTCGTTTGCTGTGAATCACACAGTGGACGCGTTGAGCATAAAGTTTATTGTGGTTAAGCCCTCGGCTTATTAGTACCGGTCAACTGAACCAGTTACCTGGCTTACATTTCCGGCCTATCAACCCAGTCGTCTGGCTGGGAGCCTTACCCCCTCAAGGGGGTGGGATACCTCATCTCGAAGCGAGCTTCCCGCTTAGATGCTTTCAGCGGTTATCCCTTCCGAACGTAGCTAACCAGCCGTGCCCCTGGCGGGACAACTGGCACACCAGAGGTTCGTCCGTCCCGGTCCTCTCGTACTAGGGACAGCCCTTCTCAAGTATCCAACGCGCACGGCGGATAGGGACCGAACTGTCTCACGACGTTCTAAACCCAGCTCGCGTACCGCTTTAATGGGCGAACAGCCCAACCCTTGGGACCTGCTACAGCCCCAGGATGCGACGAGCCGACATCGAGGTGCCAAACCATCCCGTCGATATGGACTCTTGGGGAAGATCAGCCTGTTATCCCCGGGGTACCTTTTATCCGTTGAGCGACACCGCTTCCACACGCAAGTGCCGGATCACTAGTCCCGACTTTCGTCCCTGCTCGACCTGTCAGTCTCACAGTCAAGCTCCCTTGTGCACTTACACTCAACACCTGATTGCCAACCAGGCTGAGGGAACCTTTGGGCGCCTCCGTTACCCTTTAGGAGGCAACCGCCCCAGTTAAACTACCCACCAGACACTGTCCCTCGACCCGATCAGGGCCGCAAGTTAGATACCCAAACCCAACAGAGTGGTATTTCAACATTGCCTCCACCCGAACTGGCGTCCGAGCTTCACCGGCTCCCACCTATCCTACACAATTAAATTCGGATACCAATGTCAAGCTATAGTAAAGGTCCCGGGGTCTTTCCGTCCTGCCGCGCGTAACGAGCATCTTTACTCGTACTGCAATTTCGCCGGGCCTGTGGTTGAGACAGTGGGGAAGTCGTTACGCCATTCGTGCAGGTCGGAACTTACCCGACAAGGAATTTCGCTACCTTAGGATGGTTATAGTTACCACCGCCGTTTACTGGCGCTTAAGTTCTCCGCTTCGCCCTTACGGGCTAACAGGTCCCCTTAACGTTCCAGCACCGGGCAGGCGTCAGTCCATATACATCGTCTTACGACTTGGCATGGACCTGTGTTTTTAGTAAACAGTCGCTTCCCCCTGCTCTCTGCGGCCATACCACGCTCCCACCGCAAGGGTGTTCACGCGTCCGGCCCCCCTTCTCCCTAAGTTACGGGGGCAATTTGCCGAGTTCCTTAACCACAGTTCGCCCGTCGCCTCGGTATTCTCTACCTGACCACCTGTGTCGGTTTCGGGTACGGGCCGCTCGGAACATCGCTAGAGGCTTTTCTCGGCAGCATAGGATCACTGACTTCACCTGATACGGCTCGGCATCACGTCTCACCCTTCAACGCGCCACGGATTTACCTATGGCACGGGCTACACGCTTACCCCAGGACAACCACCGCCTGGGACCAGCTACCTTCCTGCGTCACCCCATCGCTAAACTACTACCACCCGAGGTCCCGGACTCCACCAGTTCAGACCGAAGTCCTCGCCGGCTTTGCGCGGTTAGTACAAGCGGGTTCGTCTTGGGCGTTCCTTTGCGGGTACGGGAATATCAACCCGTTATCCATCGACTACGCCTCTCGGCCTCGCCTTAGGCCCCGACTCACCCAGGGCGGATTAGCCTGGCCCTGGAACCCTTGGTCATTCGGCGGAAGAGGTTCTCACTCTTCATTCGCTACTCATGCCTGCATTCTCACTCGTGCAGCGTCCACGACTGGGTCACCCCGCCGCTTCACCCGCTGCACGACGCTCCCCTACCCATCCACACACCTGGACCGTCGCCTCAAGGGCGCCGGCCTGGTTCATGTGTGAATGCCACAGCTTCGGCGGTGTGCTTGAGCCCCGCTACATTGTCGGCGCGGAACCACTTGACCAGTGAGCTATTACGCACTCTTTAAAGGGTGGCTGCTTCTAAGCCAACCTCCTGGTTGTCTAAGCGACCCCACATCCTTTTCCACTTAGCACACGCTTAGGGGCCTTAGCTGGTGATCTGGGCTGTTTCCCTCTCGACTACGAAGCTTATCCCCCGCAGTCTCACTGCCGCGCTCTCACTTACCGGCATTCGGAGTTTGGCTGATTTCGGTAAGCTTGTAGGCCCCCTAGACCATCCAGTGCTCTACCTCCGGCAAGAAACACGCGACGCTGCACCTAAATGCATTTCGGGGAGAACCAGCTATCACGGAGTTTGATTGGCCTTTCACCCCTAACCACAGGTCATCCCCCAACTTTTCAACGTTGGTGGGTTCGGTCCTCCACGCAGTCTTACCCACGCTTCAACCTGCCCATGGCTAGATCACCCCGCTTCGGGTCTAGAACACGCGACTCAAAACGCCCTCTTCAGACTCGCTTTCGCTACGGCTACCCCACACGGGTTAACCTCGCCACGTGCCACTAACTCGCAGGCTCATTCTTCAAAAGGCACGCCATCACCCC
>NZ_JBVJIU010000043.1:11829-12166 GCF_055586105.1 Actinoplanes sp. NPDC051537 | reverse complement strand
AGGTGCTCTTGTTTCTATGATTTCCCGGGCGCCCCCCCCACGCTTGCGCTCCCCCCCCCCCCCACCACGATCACGCCTTGGCGGCCGGAACCTTCTTCTCCGCCGCGGGCTCGGCGACCGGCGCGGTCCGGCGCCCGGCCCGCTGGAATGCGAGCAGCGCCAGCACCAGCGCGAGCACGCCGGCGATCAGCCCGGCGAGGCCGAGCCCGTCCACGCCGTCCGATTTGTCGGCGGAAGCGGGGGGGGGGGGGGGGGCCGGCGGGGGGGGGGGGGGGGGGGGGGGGGGAGGAGGGAGCCACCGCCATACCGTCGCGTCGTCCTTTTCACTCCCCTTCTC
>NZ_JBVJIU010000043.1:0-11819 GCF_055586105.1 Actinoplanes sp. NPDC051537 | reverse complement strand
CAGGCACCAACGCGAGCACGCTGGCGCCCAGCCCGGCGGGCCCGACCCCTTCCCCTCTGTCCGCTTTGTCGGCGGAGGCGGCGGCGGCGGGACCCCCCCCCGGCGCGCCGGCCGGGGCGGCCGCCGCGGCCAGCTTCAGGACCGGCGCCGGGTGCTCCGGCTCCGACCCGTCGGTGGTGGGCTCGTCGATCCAGCGGACGATCGACCCGTCCGAGTACGTCTGAAGGGCCTTGAAGACCATCTGACCCTTCTCCGGGAGCGGGCCGAGCGAGACGTCGAACTCCTGGAACTGGCCGGGTTTGATGACGGCGCCGGCGTCGGCGGTCCAGGAGATCTTCGAGACGGCCTCGGTGATCTGCGTGCCGTGGGCCTCGATCGGGGTGGCCAGCTTCGCCTTCCCGGCGACCGCGGTCCAGCCCGGTACCGGCTTCACCGACACCGAGGCGACCGGCGCGTCGGCCGGCAGGTTAACCTCGACCTTGGTGGTGTTGAGCGTGTCGGACTCGGTGGGGACACGGAAGGTCACCTTGGCGTAGCCGCCGGGCGTCGCGGTGTTCGGGTTGACGGTCACGTGCGCCGAGGCCGGGGCGGCCAGCGCGAGGGTCAGGCCGCCGACTGCGGCAACTACCAGGGCCGAGCGCTTGAGCAGGGACATCGCTGTCGATACCTTCCGGGTGATCCTCCGCCCGGTGCCGGGCACGCACGTTGGTCGGCGTCGGTACGCGGAAAGTTCCCAACGATCTTTCAGGTGACGGGCAGCCGGATGTCGACGCGGAGACCGGGTGACGCGTCGCCGAGCGTGACGCTGCCGCCGTGCCGCCGGACCAGCTCGCGGACGATGGCCAGGCCCAGGCCCGAGCCGCCGGCGTCCCGGGCCCGGGCGTCGTCGAGCCGGGTGAACCGGTCGAACACCCGCTCCCGGTCGGCGGCCGGGATGCCCGGTCCGTCGTCGCAGACGGTGATGCGCGCGTACCCGCCCTCGTCGGCCACCTCGACCCCGACCTTGGCGCGGGCGTGCCGGGCCGCGTTGTCGATCAGGTTGCCCACCACCCGGCCGATCGCGTCCGGCTCGACGGTGACCATGACCGGCTCGGCCGGCCGCTGGTAGCTCACGTCCGGGTAGCGGCAGACCACGTCGCCGACCACGCCGTCGAGGTCGACCTCGGCCGTGCGGCGGCGGTCGGGCTGGGCGCCGTCGTCGGAGCGGGCGAGCAGCAGCAGGTCGTCGACCAGGCGGCTGAGCCGGTCGACGTCGGTGAGCAGGTCGGCGGAGAGGGCCGGCCAGTCGGTGTCGGGCAGGCGCTGGGCGATCTCGAGCTCGGCGCGCATGTTGGTCAGCGGGCTGCGCAGCTCGTGCGCGGCGTCGGCGACGAACGCCCGCTGCCGGGCCCGGGCCGCGTCGAGCCGGTGCAGCATGCCGTTGAGCGTGACGGCCAGGCGGTAGATCTCGTCGCGGGACTCGGGCACCGGCAGACGGCCCGCCCGCGTACCCCCGGTGATCTCCTCCGCCCCGGAGCGCAACGCGTCGACCGGCCGCAGCGCGGCACCCAGAATGCGCCATTTGACGGCCGCGAGCATGCCCACCAACAGCGGGAACGCGATCAGCAGCGTCACGCGCAGGATGTGCACGCCCTGGCTGAGATCGTCGGTCGAGCGCGCCACCAGCACCCGCACCGGGGCGCTCGGCGGACCGGCGACCTTCATCACCACCCGGACGTTGCCGTCCAGCCCGATCCGGTTGCCGGGGATCTCGATGACGTCGCCGTCCTGCAGGCCGCGCAGCTCGGCGTCGTGCAGCATCGGGGTGAGCCGGTCGGCGCCGTCGGAGACCGCGAGCACCCGCGCCTGGCCGTCGATCACCTGGACCTGCATGGCCGGGTTGACCGAGATGTGCTGGCTCAGCGAGTCTTGGTCGACCAGCTTGGCGACACCGTTGGCGGTGTCGAGCGCCTCGTCGTTGACCGCCCGCAGCAGCGCGAAGTTGAGCACGCCGACCAGCACGACGCCGCCGACGGCCAGGCCCAGGCTGACCACGAGCACGGTGAGCCACAGCAGGCGGGCGCGCAGGCTGAGCTCTCTCGGGCGGCGCACGGTCAGCCGCCGGAGAGCCGGTAGCCGGCGCCGCGCACGGTCTCGAGGCGGTCCCGCCCGATCTTGCGGCGGAGATAGCCGACGTAGACCTCGACCGCGTTGGGCGCGGTCTCGACCGCCGCGTCCCACACGTGGTCGAGCAGCTCGATCTTGCTGACCACCTCGCCGGGACGGCGCATCAGGTATTCGAGCAGGGCGAATTCGCGGGTGGTGAGAACCACCTGCTCCCCCGAGACCAGCACGCGGCGCTCGGCCGGGTCGAGCTCGATGTCGCCGTGGGCGAGCACCGGCGGGCGCTCGTGGGCGCCGCGGCGCAACAGGGCCCGCAGGCGGGCGAGCAGCACCACGTACGAGAAAGGCTTGGTCAGATAGTCGTCGGCGCCGCAGTCGAGGCCGTCGGCCTGGTCGTACTCGCCGTCCTTGGCCGAGAGCATCAGCACCGGCACCCAGTTGCGCTCGGCCCGCAACTGGCGCACCACCCGATAGCCGCTGAGCCGGGGCAGCATGATATCGAGGATCATCGCGTCGTACCCGCCGTGGCGGGCCATCTCGAGACCGTCCTGCCCGTCGCCCGCCACGTCGACCGCGAAACCCTCGGCCTGCAGCCCGCGTTGTAGCGCCGCCGCCAGGCGCGCCTCGTCCTCCACCACCAACAACCGCACAGGACTACCTTTACATGTAGGGCGCCACCCCTAGGGGATGCTCTCAGCGCTGTCACAGCGCCCTCGCTGCACGCTGGGTGGCAGAGAACGGGAGGTGGACATCGTGTCCGTGTTCAGGTCCAGGCCGGCGTTGCGCTGGCTCGTACCGTCAGCCGCTGCGGTAGTCGTCATCGGAGGTGGCGCCGCGGCCGGCACGATCGTCGCGAGCGCAAACCCGTCGCTGCCGGATCGCAGCGCGGCTCAACTGCTCGTCGACATCCAGAACGCGAAGGTCGACGGCTTGTCCGGCACCATCGTCGAGAGCGCCGACCTCGGTCTGCCCGCCATCGCGGGCCTGGCCGGGAACATGGCGGGGGCCAAGGGCGCGGCCGGCGCCGGCAAGGCCGACATCGGCAACCTGACCAGCCTGCTGGCCGGGAGCAACACCGCCCGCGTCTGGTACGCGGGCGACACCAAGCAGCGGCTCGCGCTGGTCGGCACCGAGGGCGAGACCGACGTCATCCGCAACGGCACCGACGTCTGGCTGTGGAACAGCGCCGAGAAGAGCGCCAACCACCTGAAGCTGCCGGCCGACCAGGCCGGCGCCAAGCACCCGGACTCGCTGGCCGGGCAGGTGCCGAAGACGCCGCAGGAGGCGGCCGACGCGGCGCTGGCCGCGATCGACCCGACGACCAAGGTCAGCACCACCGGTGCGGCGAAGGTGGCCGGCCGGGACGCGTACGAGCTGGTGCTCGCCCCGAAGGACGCGGGCTCGCTGATCGGCCAGGTCCGCCTGGCGATCGACGCCGAGCACCACATCCCGCTGCGCGTCGACGTGTACGCCAAGAACGCGACCAGCCCGGCCGTGCGGGTGGCGTTCCAGCAGATCAGCTTCGCGGTGCCGGACGCGGAACAGTTCGCGTTCAACCCGCCGCCGGGCACGACGGTGAAGCAGGGCTCGGCCGAGGGCCTGGCCCAGGAGCACAAGGCCGAGGTGGAGAAGGCCGCCAAGCAGCGCCAGCAGGCGTTCAGCGGTGGCCAGGAGCCGACCGTGACCGGCCAGGGCTGGACCACGATCGTCGAGGCCAAGCTGCCGAAGGCCAAGGACGCCTCCGAGACCAAGCAGCTCGACGGCCTGGTCGGCATGCTGCCGGCGGTCAGCGGCTCCTGGGGCAGCGGGCACCAGTTCGCGGGCACCCTGTTCACGGTGCTGGTGACCGACGACGGCCGGGTGTTCGCCGGCGCGGTGACCCCGGAGAAGCTCTACGAGGCCGCCGCCAAGTAACCACCACATAGTTCTAGAACTCTCCGCCGCGTTGTGCAACACTGCGGCGGAGAGTTCTATAACTGTTGGAGGTTGCGATGACCCTCATGGCGGAACCGGCGTCCGGCCGGTTCGGCGGCTTCGGCGGCCGATACGTCCCCGAGTCCCTGGTCCCGGCCTGCGCCGAGCTGGCGTCGGCGTTCCGCGAGGCCTGGACCGACAAGGCCTTCCGGGACGAGCTCGACGAACTGCTGGCGGTGTACGCCGGGCGGCCCACCCCGCTCACGCCGGCTCGCAACCTCTCGGCCGCGCTCGGCGTCGACATCTGGCTCAAGCGCGAAGACCTGGCCCACACCGGCAGCCACAAGATCAATAACGTGCTCGGGCAGGCGCTTCTCGCCCGGCGGATGGGCCGCACCCGGCTGATCGCGGAGACCGGCGCCGGCCAGCACGGGGTGGCCACGGCGACGGCGGCCGCGCTGCTCGGGCTCTCGGCAACCGTGTACATGGGGTCGCGGGACATCGAGCGCCAGCGGCTCAACGTCTTCCGGATGGAGATGCTCGGCGCCACGGTCGTGCCGGTGACCAGCGGCAGCCGGACCCTCAAGGACGCCACCAACGAGGCGATGCGGGCCTGGGTGGCCGACGTCGGGAACGCGCATTTCCTGCTCGGCTCCGTCGGCGGTCCCCACCCGTACCCGTGGATGGTCCGGGAATTTCAGCGGGTGATCGGCGCCGAGGCGTTCGCGCAGGTGACGGACGTGCCCGACGTGGTGGTGGCGTGCGTGGGCGGCGGTTCTAACGCGGCCGGGACGTTCGCCGGGTTCGTCGACACGACGGCGCGGCTGGTCGGCGTGGAGGCGGCGGGCGGCGCGGCGATGACCGCGGGCGCGCCCGGCGTGGTGCACGGCGCGCGCTCGATGGTGTTGCAGGACGCGGACGGCCAGGTGGCGGAGGCCGAGTCGATCGCGGCCGGCCTCGACTACCCGGGCATCGGGCCCGAGCACGCGCACCTGGGCGCGATCGGGCGGGCCGAGTACAAGACGGTGACCGACGACGAGGTGGTGGCGGCGATGAACCGGCTGGCCCGCAGCGAGGGGATCATCTGCGCGCTGGAGTCGGCGCACGCGGTGGCCTGGGTGCTGCGCACGGCCGGGACGCCCGAGCTGCCCACCGGCTCGGCGGTGCTGATCACGCTTTCCGGCCGCGGCGACAAGGACATGGTCACCCTGAGCGCGGAGGTGCCGGCATGACGCTTTTTTCTCGCGAGAAGGCGCTGGTCCCGTACGTGACCGCGGGCATCACCGCGGACTGGACCGAATACCTGGTGGCGTACGCCGAGGCCGGCGCCGACGCGATCGAGGTCGGCCTGCCGTTCTCCGACCCGATGCTCGACGGCGTGACGATCCAGCAGGCCTCCGACCGGGCCCTCGCCCGCGGCACGACGATCGACGGCATCCTCCGCGATCTGTCGGAGGTGCGGGTCGGCGTCCCGCTGATCGCGTTCACCTACGCGAACCTGGTCTTCCGCGCCGGGCCGGCGGAGTTCTGCCGGCGGCTGGCCGAGGCCGGGTTGTCCGGGCTGATCGTGCCCGACCTGCCGGTGGACGAGGCCGGCGCGGTCGAGCGGGCGGCGGCCGACGCCGGCATCGCGCTGGTCCTGCTGGTGGCCCCGGTGACGCCGGACGACCGGCTGGCCGAGATCGGCGCCCGCAGCCGCGGCTTCGTCTACGCGGTCAGCCTGATGGGGACCACCGGCGAGCGCGAGTCGCTCGACACCGCCGCGGCCCGCCTGGCCGCCCGCACCAAGCGGGTGACCGACCTGCCGGTGCTGGTCGGCTTCGGCATCTCCACCCCCGCCCAGGCCGCCGTGGCGGCGCAAGACGCCGACGGCGTGGTGGTCGCCTCGGCCCTGATGCGCCGCGTCCTCGACGGCGCCACAGTTGCCGACCTGCGCCGTGACATCGAAGCGTTCCGCGCCGCCGTTAACTGACGCGCTTTGGACCCGCCCTGTGGACAACGCCCCGAAACTGTCGTACCGGCGCCGTATGCTCGCCCCACCCAGTGACCGGGGTGGGGAACAGTGGGGCCGGTGAGCGCCGGGCGGGGCCGGTGAGCTCCGGCCGGACCCGGTGAGCACCGGCTGGGACTGGTGAGCACCGGCGCGACACGGCGGGCGCCGGGGATGCGTGGGGACGCCGGTGGGGCGGTGTGCTCGGCTAGGGTTCGGCACGCGGGTCGCAAGCCCGCCCGCACGCACGCCGGAACCGGGCCGCAGGAGGAGAGCTGAGCGCGCCGCGTACGCCCAAATATCAAGCCATCGCCGCCGAGCTCGCGTCGAAGATCCGGGGCGGGGAGCTCGCGCCCGGGTCGGCGCTGCCGCCGCAGAAGGAGCTGAGCGCGGCCTACGGGGTCACGCTGGCGACGCTGCGGCAGGCGCTGCGGCAGCTCGAGGACGACGGGCTGCTGTCGCAGCAACCGGGGCGGGGCACGTTCGTGGCCGAGCCGCGGGCCGCCTATCGGCTCGACTCGCTGCGCGGCTTCGCCGAGGATCTGCGGGCTCAGGGGCAGACCGTGAGCACCCAGATCCTCGGCCAGGCGGTGCGGCGACCACCCTCCTGGGCCGCCGCTCAGCTCGGCGGCGACGCCGATCGCGTCGTCCGCCTCGAGCGCCTGCGTCTGCTGGCCGGGCGTCCGGCCGTACATCAATTGTCGTGGGTTCGTGGTGTTGATCTTCTGGAGACCGACCTCAGCGGGACCTCCCTGTACGCGGCGCTGGCCGATCGCGGCGTCGTCGTGCATCGCGCGTCGGAGGTCGTGCGGCCCGGCGTGCTCGACGCGGTGACCGCCGACCTGCTCGGGCAGCCCGCCGGCACGCCCGCCTTCGTCTCCGACCGGATCACCTACGGCCTCGACGACACGCCGCTGGTCGTCGACCGCGCCACCATCCTCGGCACGGTCCTGGAGATCCGCACCGAGCGCGCGGTCACCGGCCTGTCGATGCAGTGGAGCCGCCAGTCGTGAGCACCGCCCACGTGCTGCTGCACAGCCCGCTGGTCGGCCCGCTGACCTGGCAGCCGGTCGCGCAACGGCTGCCGAACGCGGTGGCGCCGTCGTTCCGGCGCCTGGCCGACGCGCCGCCGCCGTTCTGGCCACTGGTCGCCGAGGCCGTGGCCGCCGCCGTCGCGCACCTGCCGGCCGGGACCGAGGTCGTCCTGGTCGGGCACAGCAACGCCGGGCGGTACCTGCCGGTCCTCACGACGGCGATCGGCCGTACCGTGAAAGCCTGCATCTTCGTCGATGCGTCCCTGCCCGCTCGCGAAGGCATGACCCCCGGCGTCTCCCCCGCCCTGCTCGAGCTCGCCCGCGGCAAGGCCGCGAACGACCGCCTCCCACCCTGGTCGCGCTGGTGGGACGAGGCCGAGATCGCTCCGATGTTCCCGGATGCGGAGACCATGCGGGCGTTCCGGGCCGAGGAGCCGCGGCTGCCGCTCGCCTACTTCGAGCAGCACATCCCGGTGCCGGACGGCTGGGACGACGGCGTCGCGTGCGGATATCTGATGTTCGCGCCGCCGGGCCAGGACGGCGACGACGACAAGGCGCGCGACGCCCGCGAGCGCGGCTGGCGGATCGAGCGCCTGCCGGGCCGGCACCTGCACCCGCTCGTCGATCCCGGCGCGGTCGCCGCGATGATCACCACGATGACGGACCCATCCGCCCCGCCGGTCACGCCGAATCGACATCAAGCGTGAGACGGACCACTCTCCCTCTCCGCCCGCTATTGCCATAGATTGGCAACAGCATAATTTCGGCGTAGGGGGCGGGATGGCGACAACGACGGTCGGTCCGCGCGGCTGGGCGAGTCTCGGCGGCATGAGCGCGTTCATCCTGCTGCTGCACGTGGTCGGCTGGGGCCTGCTGTTCTTCGTGATCGTCCCGGCGCACTACGAGATCGGCGCGGCCGGCGTCTACGGGGTCGGGCTCGGCGTCACCGCGTACACGCTGGGCATGCGGCACGCCTTCGACGCCGACCACATCGCCGCGATCGACAACACCACCCGCAAGCTGCTGACCAACGAGCGCAAGCCGCTGTCGGTGGGCTTCTGGTTCTCGCTCGGCCACTCCAGCGTCGTCTTCGGGCTGTGCATGCTGCTCGGCCTCGGCGTGCGCTCGCTGGCCGGCCAGGTGGAGAGCGACTCGTCGACCCTCCAGCAGATCACCGGCGTGATCGGGGTCAGCGTCTCGGGCGTCTTCCTGTACGTCATCGGCATCATCAACCTGGTGCTGCTGGTCGGCATCTTCAAGGTCTTCCGGAAGATGCGCCAGGGCTCGTACGACGAGCAGCAGCTCGAGCAGCACCTGAACAACCGCGGCTTCATGAACCGAATCCTGTCGCGGGCCACCCGGGCGGTCACCAAGCCCTGGCAGATGTACCCGATCGGCCTGCTCTTCGGCCTCGGCTTCGACACCGCCACCGAGATCTCGCTGCTGGTGCTGGCCGGCGGCGCGGCGGCGTTCGCGCTGCCCTGGTACGCGATCCTGACGCTGCCGGTCCTGTTCGCGGCCGGCATGAGCCTGCTCGACACCATCGACGGCGCGTTCATGAACTTCGCCTACGGCTGGGCGAACGCCAAGCCGGTGCGCAAGGTCTACTACAACATGACCATCACCGGCCTGTCGGTCGCGGTCGCCCTGATCATCGGCACGATCGAGCTGGTCTCGATCGTCACCGACAAGCTCGACATCACGTCCGGGCCGCTGGCCGCGATCGGCGGTCTCGACCTCAACTACGTCGGCTTCGTGATCGTCGGCCTCTTCGTGGCCACCTGGGCGATCGCGCTGCTGGTCTGGCGCTACGGCCACATCGAGGAGAAGTGGAACGCCCGCCTGGCGCCGGCCAAGGCCGACTAACGGACGCCGACCGCCAGGGCGCGCACCAGGAAGCCCGGTGACGCCAGCGAGCTCGGGTGGGCCAGCATCGTGGTGACCTGGTTGAGGCGAGCGTTGACCTGCTGGTCGCGCATCGAGGCCTTGAAGATGCGGCCGCTGAACCAGCGCAGCGCCTTGTAGCCGGCCGGGTAGGGGCCGTCGACGTGCGGGAGCGCCAGGTCGGCCATGGTCGAGACCTGCCAGGCCGCGTCGACGACGACCTTCACGTCCTGGAAGTAGGACGTGGCCGGGCGGGTCAGGTCGGGCTCGTCGCGCAGGTACGCCGACAGCGCCGAGGCGTGCAGCATCGCCGAGGTCATGCCCTGGCCGTAGACGGGGTTGAACGAGGCCACCGCGTCGCCGGCCGCGACCAGCCGGGCCGGGAACCGGGTCAGCTTGTGGAACTCGCGGCGGCGGCTGTCGGCCTGGTGGTACGTGATGACGTCGCCGCACTGCTCGGCGGTGGTGGCCACCTCGCCGAACTCGGGCGGGAAGTCCTCGACGCAGCGTCGCCGGTACTCGTCGCTGTCGCGGCCGGGCCGGTCGTCGGCGTAGCCGGAGACCAGCATCGTCCAGCGGTCGCCCTCGATCGGGGTGAAGCCGCCGATCCGGGCGACCTTGCCCGGCCCGGGGTTGGCGACCGAGATGCAGGTCCAGGTGTCCGGGTGCGACGGCCGGCGGAACAGCGCGGTGGCGTAGTTGAGCTTGATGCCCATCCGCTGCATCTCCGGCTTCGCGAAGCCGTGCGCGTCGAGCCACTCGCCGAGCCGGGACGAGCGGCCGGTGGCGTCCACCACGAAGTCGGCCGGCTCGTCGGCGCCGTCGATCCGGACCCCGGCCACCGCCTCGCCGTCCAGCAGCAGGTCCTCGGCGCGGCCCTGGACCGTACGCGCGTTGGCGAGCGCCAGCACCCGGTGGCGGATGAGCGCCTCGAGGAACGGCCGGCTGGAGATGAGGGCCTGGGCGGCGGGACCGCTCGGCGCCTCCTCGCGCAGCTCGCCGTCGATGTAGAAGCGGTTGGTGCCGGGCGGCGGGTTGACCGCGCCGGCGGTCAGCGCCTCGTCGACGAAGCCGGGAAACCAGCGCGCGAGCTGGTTGAGGCCGGACGGGAGCAGGGCGTGCACCTGGCTGCCCTGCGGGACGCCCGGGCGCGGCCCGACCACGCCGGGGTCGGCGGCGATGCGGTCGTCGGGCAGGTCGAGCGCGACGAGGTCGTCGCGCTCGACGATGACCACCTGCTCGGCGTGGTCGCTGAGCACACGCGCGGCCATCAGGCCGGCGATGCTGCCACCGAGCACGATGGCGCGGCGGAACAGCACCCGCTGCCCGGTCGGCGGTTCGGACGTGGAGAGCGCGGCGAACCGGGCAGCGGCGGAAGGCATTGGTCCACTGTAGCCAACGATCGATCTTGGGCTATAGGTGACTGCCGCGCACCATCGTCAGCGTCCGGTAGCCGGTGGCGGAGATGACCAGCCGGTAGACGACCTCGTGCTTGACCGGCTCGCCGTGCAGGGCGAAGTCAGACCACTCACCAGTTCCTGACCAGCGGCTCGACCTGCGGGTGGCTGTTCCTCGACCCGAGCGGCCGGCGGCGGTTTTGCAGCGCCCCTGTGCCGCCGCGGTGAGACGGCTGCGCTTTTACGGCGGCCCCTCTGCTGCCGCGGTGAGCCGGCTGCGCTTTTACAGCGCCCCTATGCTGCCGCGGTGAGCCGGCGGCGTACCGCGTCGACCTCGGCCGGGGACACGCCGATGTGGTCGAGGTAGGGCTCGGCGCCGCCGTAGACGGTCTCCAGGTGGACGAGGGTGGCCGCCATCGCGCCGGGCAGGCGCTCGGGGCTGCGGCCGTAGTCCTCGACGATCTGCTCGTGCGGGACGCCGGCCACGGCCAGGGCCAGGGCGACCAGCACGGCGGTGCGGTCGCGGCCGGCGTGGCAGTAGACGAGCACGGCGCCGGGCGGGGCGGCGGCCAGGGCCCGGAACGCGGCGGCGATGCGGGGCTTGTTGAAGTCGAGCATCGGGCCGTAGGTGTCGTGCGGGATCTCGTAGGTGACGACCTCTTCGAGGATCGACACGTGCCGGTACCCGGGCTCGCCGGCGAACGGGCTCGGCTCGCTCTCGCACTCGCTGGGCCGGCGCAGGTCCAGGATCAGCGAGACGCCGGCCGCGCGTACGGCGTCGATGCCCTCGGTGGTGAGCAGGAACAGTCCGTCGGAGCGGTAGAGCGCGCCGGGGCGGACGTTGCCGAGGCCGCCGACGTCGCGGGCGTTGCGGCAGGCGGGCCAGTCGAGATCCGTCATGGACGCAGGTTACCGAACGGGTGACGCCTGGTTGCTAATGGTAATCATTTCCAACAAGATGGTGATTGCCCGTGCTGGTCATCGAAAGGAATCCTCGGAATGTCGCTCAACGTCTCCCCCGACCTGCTCGCCGCCGCCGAGCGCGGCGAGGTCACGGACGCCGAGTTCGTGGCCTGCGTGCGGTCGTCGCTGCCGTACGCGTGGGAGGTGGTCAGCACCCTGACGACCTCGCTGCGCTCCTCGGGCGGCGAGTTCGCCGACCACGAGGTGCCGCCGCCCACCGAGGCCGAACGGGGCCAGTTGCTGCGGGCCCTCGCCTCGGACGCGATCCGGGGTGGCCTGGAGCGCCACTTCGGCGCGAGGCTGGCGTTCCAGAACTGCCACCGCGTGGCCGCCTTCTCCTCCGGCGCCGTGGGCGGCGAGCGTTACCACGCGTTCGTCTCGCCGCGCGGCCAGCTGTTGAATCAGTCGCCCGAGCTGCGCAACTGCTGAGCGGGCCGGGGGGGGGGGGGGGGGGGGGTGGGGGGGGGGGGGGGGGGGGGGGGGGGGGTGGGGGGGTGGGGGGGGGGGGGGAGCTTCGCTTCCTCTCCTCCTCAC
>NZ_JBVJIU010000042.1:0-12855 GCF_055586105.1 Actinoplanes sp. NPDC051537 | reverse complement strand
GGAACGTCAGCAGCTGCCACGCCACGATGTCGGCCGGCCGGGCATGCTCGAGGAGTCGGGCAACCAGGATCGCCAGGCGCGGGCCGCGGCGGTTCGGCGGCGGCAACACCGCCGGCATCGGCACCGGCTGCGCGCCGGGCTGCTGCGCACCCCACAGGCTGGCGGTGGCGGTCGACTGGTGGGTGACCTTCACCCCGGTCACCGTCTTCACCGGCGACGTCTCCACCGTCGGCCCCCACGCTCCCGCGCCTGTTCCGTACTGTTCGACCTTGACGATGTCGGGATGGTTCGCGGCGATCAGCAGCCGTTCGATCACGTCCAGGACTTCGGGTAATTGCACGGTGACTCCTCCACAGGGAAGATCAAGAGTCTAGTCGGGGCTGGACGACCGGAACGTTGCCAGCAGCGCATCGTGAAGCGGAATCGGCTGCGGCGCCGGCGCATGCAGCCGCTCGTGTTCGGCGTCCGCTTTCCGCCGCGCCTGCCGCACCGTGAACTGCGCGTGCAGCCCGCCCAGGTCGACCTCCACCCGGCAGAACCGGTCACACCCGTACTCGACCACGAATGACTCCTGCGCGTTCACCGGCCGCCCCCGAAGCCAACTCGCGTCACCCGGGCAGCCGGCTTGCCAGCGAAGTCGCCGTCAATCTCGTCGTCCGTTTTGCCCATCGGCTCACCAGTGGTGCTCCGCCAGACGTCATCCGATGCGTCGACCTTGATGAACGTCGCTGACATGGTGATGACGACGCTGCCCACCGGCAGGTCCGCTGCCCGAGGCGCGGTCACCGCAGCACCCAACGCTTCCTGACCTTCGACCAGTGGGCATCAACAACCAAACGGTTCAGGTCCTCCCTGGCGCCGGGGGCGTCCGGGCTGCACGGAACGAATCCGAGACCTTCAGAGCCACGGAACTGCGCCCACCAACCGAACTCACGGCACTCGGACAGGCCGGGCCACTCGCCCGTCCACACGTCCAGGCCGCAATCGTGCTCAGGGTGCGGATACTCGTCGTCCCTGCCGTCACAACCCAGACGCTGCAAGCCAGTCGCGAGGCAGCGGGCCACGTCGCAGCCCTCCTGGTGCGTGCCGCCTGCCTGAACCGCGCAGTCGGGGCAGCTTGTGTCCTCGCTCATCGTGCTTCCTCCAGTTCGGCGACGGTCCGCCCGTCGCAAGGCTCATGCATGTGGTCGTCGCAGCGGCAGCCACACACGTACACGATCACCTGATGGCCGCAGGGCAGGTCGAACGTGTCGTCCTCGTAGTGGGCGAACGGATCCCGGCAGCGAGTCGCGCACATCAGCGCTGCAACTCCTGCGCCCCGACGCTGGCCAGCGCCTGATTCGTGAGCATCCAGATCTGCGGCTCAGTCGCCGAAGGCAGCCGCAACCATCCCCGCCGGGCCAGCTCACGCCACCAGCCAGGCATGGCGCGAAGCTCAACCCCGGCCGGCGCGCGATCTGGGCTGGTGCCCGCCTCGTACGGATCGATCGGTTCGCCCGTAAACGGGTCATACCTGGCGACGTGGACGTAAAGCGTGATGTGCCCGTCGCGGATATCGCGCAGCGTCCGGAAGATGTCGGGCCTCATCGCTGCGACTCCTGCTGCGGGCACAACTGACCCGGCTCCAACGACAGGTAGCCGTGGGCCTGGCAGCCGCCGTGGTGGTCGAACCAGCAGTCGTCCTCGTCTACCAGTGACCGGAGCAGCTCCGCCGGAATGGTGATCTGCTCGCCCATCACGCCTCCTTGTACAGCGGCCCGAACTTCTCGAGAAACGCACGCCCCTTGTCGGACAGGATCACCGGCTCATCGCCGTGGCCGGCCAGGAACCCGTTCCACGCGGCGGACGCGATCGCGTCGGTCTCCCACTCGCTACCCTCCGGGCAGCCGGCGTCCGCGACCCGCAGCACATGCACAATGGCGCCGAGGTCGACAGCCTGCACCTCAGTCATCAGGGCCTCCACACCGTCACCGGAAACATGCCCGGCGCATCGGCCGGCTTGGCCCAGTCGATCCACCACTCGCGCTCACCAGCCAGCACCGCCGCGCATTGCTTGCAATCCTCGCCAGGGCAGTGCTCGCCGCAGCGGGCCACCGCGTACGACTCGGTCAGAGAGTCGGCCAGATCGCCGAGCTCGACCGCCTTGTCATCGATGAGGTTCTCCAGCCCCCAGAACTCGCGGGCATGCCGGTTCAAGGCGGCGATCATCCGAAGCGGATCGTGGTGGTGGTGGCCGAGGATGATGACGTTGCCGTCCTCGCCGATGTCGCTCAGCTGGAGACCGAAGTAGGACTCGAAACCCTGCAGGGTCGGGATCGTCGTGGTCATCAGTCCACCTCCGGCCGGACACCGGTCAGCCGTTCGATCTCGTCGAGGATCTCCCCGCGGAACCCGATCAGGGCAGGCTCCTCCAACATCGCGTGCAGCCTCGCCGGATCATGCGACTCCGGGACGGCGGGCCGCTCGACGGCAGAGCGGGGAAGGTCGGTCACGGTCATCGATTAGCCCTCTTGGTAGCAGCGGAGCACACAGCCTTCACGGTTGGATCGTCCAGCACGGCGAGCTGCTCCTCCGCGTACGCAGTGAAAGCGTCCAGTAGTTTCGCCGTTCGCTCGTCGAACGACTCGTAGCTGGAGTCCGGGTTGATGTCCCGGTAGATGCGGGAGCCGATGTTGTCGAGGGCGGCGGCCAAAGCCTGCACGGTGCGACGGAAGTCGTCGTCGGTCATCGGAGCCCCCACTCCGGCGGAAAGTCAGCTGGCGGGGCACCGTGCTGCACGATGTTGAGGGCGGCGAGCGCATCCAGGGCGACCTCCGATGCCTCGCTGCCGTAACGTCCGGTCGAACGCAGAATCGTCGCGACCTGCTGTAATTGGGTCTCTTCAACCCTGTCCTTGGCTGCGTCGATCAGCGCGTTGGCCAACTTCTCGTTGATCATCAGTCCTCCTTCTCGGAGTGAGGGAGTTGCTCGGTCAGGTCGTTGACGTGCAGGATCCCGCCGTCGTGCTCCACCACCCGGCCGCGGTCCTTCAACACGGTGATCGCGTCAGCGAGGAACTGCGAAGACGGCAACACCTCAAACACCGCCGCCAGAGCGCCGCGGGTGTGATGGCCGTCGCGGATCGCCGCCTCCACCGCCTCCGGCGTGACCTGCGAGATGCTCACTGGTACAGGCCCGGGTCGAGGCGGTGCAGCACCCGGTGGGCGTCCTGTCCGTCGATCCACAACCGCTCAAGCGAAGTGAGGACTGCGCCCATCAGGTCTTCGTAGTCGCCCTGCGTGTCGTCCAGCGGTACCAGGAACGAATGCCGGCCGCCGTGCTCGGTCGGGATCACCAGCCGCGTGTACAGGCCTTCGCGCCCGCCGACAACCTGCCAGCCGTTCGCGGTCAAGGCATCCACCAACTGCTGCGGGCTCACTGTGCGGGCGCTCACCGCAGGCCTGCCGTCATCGCCTCGTGCGCATTCATCTCGCCGCACTGGGTGTACAGCTTCACGCAGCCAGCAGCCTCCTCAGCGACCGCCAACGCCTGCGCCTCGTCGAACAGGCGTGGCGTGTCGTACAGCTCCATGTCGTGGTGTACGTAGAAGCCGTCGCAGAGCACCACCCAGTAGGCGCGGCCCTCGTCGTGGTCCCAGATCCTTTCCGCAGTGACCGTGTACCGGCGCCGCAGCGGGTTGCCTTCGGGAATGACGGAGAAGCTGTGCTGGGTAATCACGGCGCCTCCTCGGCCGGGACCAACTGAGCCGTGGTGATGCGGCGGTCCTCGAAGCCGTCCGGGTCGTCGTCGAACGCAACGTGGCTGGTGCCGCTTTCCCACGAGTGCTCGATGAACGTGCCGTACCGCTTGAGCTGGCGGTGGAAGACACGCTGGCCCTCCGCGAACGTGCGCTCGGTCATGCTGGCACCTGCCCGAGCTCGGCGATCGCGGCGAGGATCAGGTCGTGCGCATGCGTCTCGTTGATCTGGTCGATCCAGCCCCTCTGGGCGATGTACCCGTCCTCGTCGAGCTCGCCGCTGACCAGCCCGGCCTTGATGAGAGGCGGGTACATGTCCCACTCCCAGCCCGAATTGCCGAACGGGCGCTTGCCGGAGAAGCCCTCGCCGTCCGACCAGACCTGCCGCAGCAGGGCGACCAGGTAGTCGCGAATGGTCGCCGCGCCGGCGTCATTGTCGGGCAGCGGCAGATCAAGCACCCGACGGGCCGTTTCGCGGCTGATCTCGGTCATCGCCGCACCTTCAGCTCGCTGCCGCGCAGCACCCAGCGGACATCCGCGTCAAGGACGGCACGGTCGGTGTAGTTGTCGTCGTCATTGAGCGGCGCCTGCGTAATGGTCAGCGCCCCCGAGCCTTTGATCAGCGGGATGATCCGCCAGATGCCGTCCTTGTCGTACATGACCCGCAGGACGGTGCCGTCGGAGAACGCGAGCAAGGCCGACTCATCGGCGTTGTGGCTGAACTCCTCGTAGATGTCGCCGTCGACCTCGATCAGGTCATCGGACACGCCGTACACGGTGATAGCCATGGTTCTCCTTCAGTCCAGGTCGTGGTGTTCGCGGATGCGGCAGTACGGGCGGTCATCGCAGGCGGTGTCGAAATGGTTGTCGTCGGTCAGCCGCTCGTCTTTCACACCCTCGCCGGGCTCCTCGTGCCACGTGTCCGTGATGTCGCCGTACGGGTTGTAGGTGGTGCCGTCCGGCTCGGTGACCGTGGTCGTCTCGTCCATGTCGCTCAGCCACACGTCGAGCAGGTGATCGACCATGTCGTCGGCCTTCGCCTGCTCATACTCGGCCCGGCCGAGCGTGATCGTGACCTTCCCGTAGGTACGGCCGACCAGCGTGATCGTGTCGTGGGTGTCGGTCATTTGCCCTCCTCGATTAATCCCGTCATCTGCGGCTCGCATTTGCCCTCGCCGTGCCCGGCCAGCCGCTCGTCGGGGTCGACGTCCTGGTGTTCGCAGCCCTCTTCCTCGCACCAGTAGCCGGCCACCGCATGCTTGCCGCAGCGCGGGCAGACCTTCATCACGATCGACGTCTGGTGGGTGCGGTCGGGGCCCTGCTCATCTTCCTTCGCGCACACGAACATCAGGGTCATCGGTCGATCCGCAACACGTGTGCGATTACGGACTCGATCTCGTCCGCGTGCGCCCAGCCTGGGTACTGCTCCTGCTCCGACCGCATCTGCTCGCACTTATCGAGCACGGCCAGAACGGCAGCGATAGGTCCCGGGCCGGGGAAATAGCCAGGCGGCGTGAGATGGTGCCGGATTCGGTCGGCGAGGATATGACTCATCAGAACTCGGCCAGCTTCTCGCCGAGCCCGTACACGGCGTCGGCGTACTTGATGTGCTCGTGCAGCACCATCGGGTCCTCGTCGTGGTCGTCGAACCAGTGCTCGCCCGTAAGGGCGTCGTAGCCTTCCGCGGCGGCATCATCGCGCCAGATCAACTTCGAGTCGTGTTCGCCGATGACAACCAGCTTGCTGCCGTCCGGCGGCTCGCTGTCGGTGAGGACCGCGGTCTTGGCGGTGCTGTGCTCCATCAGGCACCCACCTTCCGTACTTCGTTGGCTTCGACCACCACGGCGTACCGGTCGCCTGGGTCCTCGCCCTGCGCGCCGATCTCACCGTCCACGACGTGGTCGAACGTGAAGTGCTCGAACCGCGGATCGTAGAAGCGGCCGGCGTGCGGGGCCTTCATCTCGCACGACAGAGCGGCACCGGGCTTGAGGAACGTGTCGATCAGGTACTGCATCCAGCGCTCCGGGTAGTGGAACTTCTCCGCCCCACTCCAGGAGATCTCGGTGCCGTCGCCGGAGGGGCTCCAGTCGCACCACAGGCTGTGCTGGCCGTCCGGGACACCGTTGTAGTCGATGGTGTCCGGGCTGCGGTAGTCGCCCTCGGTCACGGTGTACGGGCCGCTGTGGCGGGCGAAACGCCGGGAGGTGGAGAAGTCCTTCAGGTAGGTGATCTCGTGCGGGTTCAGCGGGGGATTCACGGTGACGTGCCCCCAGAACTCGGTGTCGTAGCCCATCAGGCTCCTTCTGTAGACCGGTGGATATCCACCAGTCTACCGAGTGACTGCCCGATTGGATATCCACCATGGGATGATGTTCACGTGCCAAAAGACCGCCGAGAGGACCGCCACCAACTTCCGGGGCGACTCATCCGACCCGACCCGGAAGAACTGTGGGAACAACTCGGCGAGAAGGTCGGCAAACGGAAGCGGTCCGAGACCATCAGCAAGCTGATCAAAGGGTTCCTGCAAGGCAAATACGTCATCGACGAGAGCGTCGGCGAACAGAAGACCCCGCCTGCGGAAGGCGGGGCCTGATCTACTGCTGTTCCCGCCCTGCCTGCTCGGCGAGGTCGTTGTGCCGGCGTCCACACACCGGGCAGATCGGCCAGCCCTCGCCGTCCCGCCCGGTCAAAGCGACATCGTCGTCCGGGCACACCGACGTCCACCTCTCACCGGTCCACTCGCTGGCCAGAGCCATGCCCGGCTCCCGGTAGCGTTCGCCGAGCTCAGGCATCCGCGGCCGCCAGCTTGTCGGCGACCGCCCGGGCCAGCGGGAAGTCCCGGGCTTCGCCTGCAACGAACACGGTCACCCCGTCTCGGTGCGGCGTGTAGCTAACGTTCTCGTACTCCTCCGGCTCTCGGGCATCATCGAAGTACACGGTCAGCCGGTCCGCGTGTTCGTGCGCCACTACCGGCCCGGTTCCGCGACCGGGCCCACACCGTTGCGGCGGGCCGGCGGATACGCCTCCCGGTTCACCGCGGCCACCATTCGGGCGATCGTCGCCCGGTCCGGATTCCAGTCCGGCGGCTGGGTGGTGTTGAGTTCCTGTACCGTCATCGTCGTCTCCTAACAGGGATCGGATGGGGTGCGCGGGCTTTGGTCGGTCTCGGCGCGCCCCGTCTTCGTTTCCGTCATCAGTTGGTCAAAGGTCCTCGTACCACATGCGGACGGCTGCCGACGGCACCTCGTACTCGTCGCCCCAGCTCGCCACGACGCCGCAGTCCTGCACGCGGATCCTTGTCGTGTCGCCGGACTCCTTCACCACGTCGACCTTGACGATGGTGCCGCCGGGCCCGGTGTAGCCGAGCGCCGGAATGTCCCGCTCCCGGATCTTGTGGATGGGCATCAGCGTGGGTCTCCGATCAGCGACCGGATCGCCTCGTTAAGCGAGCCGTAGAAGCGCGGCCGCTCATTGACCCAGGACGCCGACCAGTGCGGGGGCATCGAGCAATCCACCCGGCCGTGACCACCGCGTCCGTCATCGACCACGAACAGCGTGAAATCGTCGTCGCTCAGGTTCTTCACCCGCGGATCGTTGTCGTAGGCGCTCACCACTGGAGCCGCCCGCCCCGTGAATATTCGCCCAAGATCCGGCCCTGATCGTCGGTCAGCCGGAAACTAATCTCCGCAGGCGCATACGCGGCCAACGTGCCCGCCTTCGCGCGGGCTTCCGCGTCGTCGGCGGCCCGGATCGGCTCACCTGGCCACGAGCTGTGGCCGTCGCTGACATGAACGGTGTAGAGGCGGGCGGTGAGGTTGTTGGGCATGTTGTCTTTCCCTTCGCCGGGGGTTGACCGGCCACCCACGGCACCCAGCCCCGGGGAAGTGACTGGCGGGAGAGGCTGGGTACCGCGGGAAGCGGGTCACACCGGAACGGGCTCGTAGGCGGCTCGGGCCGCGACCACACACCAGCGCATCCGCGCGGGCGCCGTGTCCGGGTAGTCGCCAAACCGCTGCGCCATCCGGCCTTCGCAGTCGCCGGCCTCAAGCTCCGCGGCGACCGCGTACCGGATGTTGACGCCGGTCGGCTCGTCGGCCGGGTCGAGGCGGGACACGAACAGCGCCTCCGCCCGGGCGGTATCGAGGCTGTTCACCGGGGCACCTGCGCCATCTCCTGCAGCGTTCTCCCGCAGTCAGGGCAGATGGTCAGCCCGGCGCGCACGTCCAGCTCGGCGTAGTCGTAGGGGCAGCGCTTTGTGCGCTTCCGGTCCCGCCCGGCGTCACCCGGGTAGCGGCCGTTGACAGTGCTTTCAGCGGCGTTCACAACGCCACTCGCTCCCGTACGTCAACCGTCACCGGCGCGGCGGTCCGGCAGGACACGCACACGACCTGGTCCGGTTCCTCCACCATCACCCCGCCGCAGAACGGACAATGCGGATGCTCCGCGCACGCCGGGTCGCGGTGCTCGTCGAACGAGTCAGACATGGCCAGCTCGTTCATCACGCCTCCCGCTCGGTGCGGCGGTGCCGGTTCAGGCCTAGCCCGCGGTCAATGGCCTCCCGGCCAGAGCGACGCTCAGCAGCCCGCGTCGGACGCCGGCGCGGGGGCTGGCATAGTTCGGTCTCCCACGCGTCGAAGTCGTCGGCAGCCGGGATCAGAGTGGAAGCGGACACGGTCAGTCCTCCTCGGAACAAAGAAGGGAGCGGGCTATCTCAGCGCCCGTAACGCCCGCCCACACGATCACCTCGACACGGGTCAGATCAGCGGAATCGGCGTCGGACAGCCCGGTCAGCGTTTCCGCCAGCGCAGCCACGTCCTGACCGGACGAGATCTCCACGCCGCCGCCGCGGTGCACGGTGAGCCCGAACCCGATGATGTCCGCGGCCCGCTCCACCAGCAGCCCCGCCAGCTCGTTGAGGGTCGGGTTCGGCGGCCATGGGCCACCCCACGAGCCCTGCACCGTGAACTGCACCAGCGCATCCCAGTCCCGGCGGGCCGGGAAATCGCCGGGCCGGCGCACGTCCGCCCAGTCGAAGTCGGTCACCGGGTGGCCCCCATCCGAGAGCGGCCCGCAGCGGTGGCGGTGACGAATGTGGCGTGCAACTCGAGCAAACCCTGGAAGATCAGATCCCGGAGTTGGTGCGCTTCAAGCGCGGACACCTCGACACCGTAGGCGTAGAACACGCCGTGCTGATAAGCAAGAACATCCCGGCCGGCGGCGCGGATCCAGTCCACATCAGTGGTCGTGCACTGGCCGGTCACGACAGCAACCCCCAACCCGTGTCGGTGGGGGTCAGCGGCTTCCCGTGCGCTTGCGGATCGATCAGGTGACCGGCGGCGACCAGGTCGTCGATCCGGGCCGCGCATTCGGTGTCGACCGGCCGGTCATCCCAGCGGTAGAAGACGGGCTTCAGGTCCCCGTCGTAGGAGAGTTCACCCCGCCCCGCGGCGGTGATCAGCAGCAGGTCGATGGTGGCGTTCATCGGGCACTGCCCAGGTCGACGATCACGCAGTCGTACGGGTGACCCGACCACGACACGTCGAAGCCCTGCTCGGAATGCAGCCGCACCAGCAGCTCCGCCAGGCCGGGGATCTCGTGGTTGAACGACCACGACAGCTGCTTCCACGCCGCCCCGTTCGGGCGGGTCCGCAGGACGCCGTCGTCGGCCCAGTAGGCGCCGCCATTGTCGGTGCTGCCGATGTGGTCACCCACCCAGCGGTCCGTGCCGGCACGCTCGGCCGCCGCGATGTAGTCGTGGTAACGGTCCTCCCGGACCCCGGTCGCACCGCGCAGGTCAAACCACAGCGCGACACCCTCCGCGGCGAGCCCGTCGAACACGGCCTGCAGACGCTGCTGGTCGGTGCCGGTGCGGGCGATCGCGCGGCTCATCGGGCGCCGCCGAACATGACCCGGCGGATCTCCGGGGCGGCAGGGCTGTCGGCCGGGAATCCGGCCGCTGTGACCGGATCCCAGCCGTGCCGGGCGAGGCCGGCTTCGATGAGTTCCAGTTCCTCGTCGGTCAGTGGCCGCATCTGCCCGGCGAGGCCTTCGGGTCCGAAGAAAGCCATCAGCCGGTTGTTACGGGAGTAGGGGTCGGTGGTGGGCGTTTGCACGCGTGCCTCCGGGGTTGATGTCCGGCCGGGCCAGAGCTGAGATGTGCGACTAGCCCGGCCGGAAGACTTAGCGAAGTACTACACATACGATGCGCTAGTGCTATGGCTAAGTCAAGAAGCACTCTAGAAGCGGCACGACAGTGCTTCTAGCAGCGCTTCTATGCGACCCAACGCGCTAGCGAAGCGGTGCTGCCATCTGCTCGCGGGTTTGGCAGCATGTGAGAAGCAGCAGCTACGCAACAGCGCTAGGAGCCCCGATGACTAACGGCCGCATGAAGGCATGGCTGACCCGCGATCCCGGCGGCCTGTCGACCGAACTCGCGGCCGCACGCGGGAAGCACAGCACGCGACAATTCGCCACGATCCTCGGTCCTGGCTGGAGTTCCTCGAAGATCTCTAAGATCGAGAACGGCGAGCAGCTGATCACAGCCGACGACCTCGAGGCGTGGGCTGGCGCCGTCGATGCAAGCCAGGCAACCCGGAAGGAATGGCGGAAGCTTCTGGCCGATGCTGGGACGAAGCGCACGCAGTTTCGGCGCCACGCCGGCGGGCCACCGACAACAGTGATCCTCACGGAAGGGCTCGCAGAGCAGGCCGCTCTCATCCAGACTTTCTCGACCACGCTTCTTCCCGACCTGCTTCAGACCGACGGCTACGCCGCCGAAGTCGCGCGCCTCGCCGGTCGTGAGCTCGATCGACCAGCACTCCAGGGGCGACAACGCCTACTGAGCGACGGCGACCGTGACTTCCGATTCCTCATCAGCGAACCGGCGCTGCGCACTGTCGTGGGCGACAGGGGAACCATGGCCGCTCAACTTGATCGGCTTGTCAGCGCTGCAGCCATGCGAAACGTCAGCGTGGCCGTACTGCCAATGATGGATCCGCTCGAGGCCTTGCCCATTCCTGCCCCCGTGTCCGTGTACGACGACGAAGCAGTCATCGACGACGGCGTCCGGTCGAGGCATTATCTCGGCAAAGAAGCTGAGGCCCTCAAGTCCTGGCTTGACCAGCTATGGTCTTCGGCCCTGCACGGCGAAGAAGCACGCACGCGCATTCTCGAAGCCATCGCAGACCTGCCGGCAGCCTAACCGCGTACCTGCTAACCCTGGCCGTTCCGGGCCTGGGCGACAGCCTTCAGAACCGACAACACGAAGTCTTCGGCGTTGGCCAGCGGGAGTGCGACGAAACCGTCCGTCACCACACCGTCCCGGGAGTAGCTGATCGCGATTCGAGGCGCCGCGTCTTCATCGCCCTCGTGCGCCTCGAGGGCAAGACCAAGCTCAGGGCCGCCCGGGTGCTCGCGCCAGGCCTGACGAATCTGGTGCTGGTGCATGCCTCCGGAGTGATGAGGGCTGCCGTCGCACCATGGCCACGTGCCGCACCCCGAAGTTGTGACCTCGCTTGAGCCGAACTGCGCCATGGTGACGACCCTTCTAGCGCGACGACGTGGATCTCCGGGTGGCGACGGCTGCACTCGCCGTATAGAACCACACACAAGAAGGTATAGCCCTACACCTAGGACGGGCAAGTGCTCTAGTATTCACGACTAGCACTACACATGCCGCGCGCCGGCCGGACTCAGGAGGTGGAATGACCGACCGCACCGGATACCAAGACATCGCCGCTCACTACCGTCGACTCATCAGCGACGGCGAGCTCCAGCCAGGCGACGTGATGCCGTCGATGAACAAGGTATGCGAAGAGTTCGGCGTCTCCATCACCACCGCAGCGCGCGCCTTCAAGGTACTCAAACTCGAGGGCCTGACAATCGCGATGCCTGGGCAGCACACCATCGTTGCCACGCAGCGCAGCGAGGTCGCCACCGGCATCGCGCGGGTCGAACGACTGAAGCGCGTCGGTCGCGAGTACGCCCCCGGGGAGACAAGCACCGATCACTCCGCCGGCCTGTTCAGCCTGCGTGAGCTCGAGCTCTGCCGTGAGATGGACGTCGACCCCGGCGACGAGGTTGTGGTCCGCCGGCGAACGTTCCGCAAGGACGACAAGCCCACTGTTGTTGCGTTCTCGTTCATCCACCCGCGCGCCATCGCCTCAGTTCCTGAGGTTCTGCAACAGGGGCAGCTTAAACCTTTCTGGCACAACACCTACCGCGAGCGGACCGGGAAGGCGATTACTGCGCTGCCGGAGCGCCGCGGTGCCCGCCTAGCAAGCAGCGACGAACTGGCGGCTCTTGAAATCGGCATACCTGCCAATATGGCAGCGGCCGTCCTCGTCGTCCGTACGTCGTTCCACGACGAAGACGGCCCGATTTCCGTCTGGGAAGACGTCTACGCGCCTGGCCTATGGCAGGTGGAAGACAAGTAAGAGACGCGAAACGGCCCGCACCGCGATTGGTGCGGGCCGTTTCGCGTCTCTTAGGCCTTGACCGCCCAGTAGCCGTAGGCGGAGTCACCGAACAGGTTTGGCACCTTCAGCTGCACCTTCGACCCGGCGATCGCGTCGCGGGGCACGTCGAAGACGACCCAGCCGTCCGTGTGCTGGCCGGCCTTCAGGCTCGTTGCCTGGAAGTCTGGCCGGTTACTTAGCCCACCGGCGCCGAACTCGTCGACCTTGCCGTCCTTCTGGACCAGAGATACGTCGCAGCTGCAGGCGAGCGCTTCACCTTCAGCAACATCCACGCGCAGGTACACCAGCAGCCAGGCACCGTTCTGCGGGGTGATCCCATACGTGTCCTTGGTGCGGATCTCTGCCTTCGACAGCGTGTACGTCGCCTTGAGGCCGGCCGAGTTCACCGACAGCTTCTGGCCCATCTGCACCGTCGTGGGCGCTGCGGGTTTCTTCGCCGGGGCAGCGTCGGCGTCTCCGCCGGCACCACTGACGGCGGGGCCGCTGCCGCAGGCGAGAGCAATCGCGGCCAGCGCGGAGAGGCCGGAGAGGGTGAGTTTGTTACGCATGGAGGGGTCTCCCATGGGCCGGTCCGCTGGGCTGGTGACGCGGCCGGCTACCAGCCCATGAGAGCCGACCGCGCACCGACTCAACGACCGGTGT
>NZ_JBVJIU010000041.1:9585-15733 GCF_055586105.1 Actinoplanes sp. NPDC051537 | reverse complement strand
CCCCCCCCCCCCCCCCCCCCCCCCCCCCCCCCCCCCCCCCCCCCCCCCCCCCCCCCCCCCCCCCCCCCCCCCCCCCCCCCCCCCCCCCCGCTCCCGGTGGTCTCGAACGAGCCGAGCAGCCGCGCCACGTGCTGGTTGCCGCGGCGGCCGAGCACCCGGTTGAGCTCGATGTCGGGGTTGATGCCGCTGGCGACCCGGCGGAAGACCTTGAGGATCGCCTCCTGGCCGAAGATCACGCTGGTGTTGCTCTGCTCGGCGTCGAACACCCGGGGATAGTCGTCCTCGCCCGGGAAGTCCGCGCCCGGCTCGGGCTCGAACACCACGTCGCCGATCGTGCCGCCGTTCTGCACCAGCGAGAGCAGGTAGCGCGCGGCGCCCTGGTCGTAGAGCGCGTCGTAGCCCGTCCGGTTGTCGTCGGCGCCGATCGTGGCCACGCTCGAGAACTCGGCGATCGGCCCGTTGTCCCAGGCCACGATCACCTGGTACCGCTCGGAGCTGCCGTCGGTGTACTCGACGTCGATCAGCACGAGATCGAGGTTGTCGCCGAGCTTGGTCGACGACGCCTCCTTGACGGACGACAGCGTGCGGGCCCGGCCCGCGTACCAGCGTTGCTGCGGCAGCCACTCGGCGAAGGGCAACGTCATTGCTTCTCCTCGGACCTGCACAGCTGGAACCAGTAGAAGCCGTGCCCGGGGAGGGTCAGCAGGTACGGCAACTGGCCGATCCGCGGGAAGTTCACGTGACCGGTCAGCTCGACCGGCGTGTACCCGTTCCAGTGCTGCAGGTTGAGCTCGATCGGTTGCGGGAAGCGCGACAGGTTGTTCACGCAGAGAACGACGTCCTCGCCGTTCTCGCGCAGGTACGCCAGCACCGACGGGTTGGATCCACCCAGCTCGCGGAAGGTGCCGACAGCGAACGCCTCATGGCGGCGCCGCACGGCGAGCATGGTACGCGTCCAGTTGAGCAGCGACGTCGAGCTGTCGCGCTGGGCCTCCACGTTGACCGCCTGGTAGCCGTACACCGGGTCCTGGTTGGCGGGCAGGAAAAGGCGGCCCGGGTTGGCGGTGGAGAAGCCCGCGTTGCGGTCCGGCGTCCACTGCATCGGGGTGCGCACGCCGTCCCGGTCGCCGAGCCAGATGTTGTCGCCCATCCCGATCTCGTCGCCGTAGTAGAGCACCGGCGAGCCGGGCAGCGACAGCAGCAGGGCGGTGAACAGCTCGATCTGGTTGCGGTCGTTCTCCAGCAGCGGAGCGAGCCGCCGGCGGATCCCCACGTTCGCCTTCATCCGCGGGTCCTTGGCGTACTCCGAGTACATGTAGTCGCGCTCTTCGTCGGTGACCATCTCGAGCGTCAGCTCGTCGTGGTTACGCAGGAAGATGCCCCACTGGCAGTTGTCGGGGATGGCCGGCGTCTGGGCCAGGATCTCCGAGATCGGGAAGCGCGACTCACGACGCACCGCCATGAAGATGCGGGGCATGAGCGGGAAGTGGAACGCCATGTGGCACTCGTCGCCGCCGGAGCGCGGGTCGCCGAAGTATTCCACCACGTCGGCCGGCCACTGGTTGGCCTCGGCCAGCAGCACCCGGCCCGGGAACTCGTCGTCGATCACCTTGCGGCAGTGCTTGAGGAAGGCGTGCGTCTCGGGCAGGTTCTCGCCGTTGGTGCCCTCCCGCTCGTACAGGTAGGGGACCGCGTCCAGCCGGAAGCCGTCGATGCCCAGGTCGAGCCAGAAACGCAGGACGTCGAGCATCGCCTCCTGCACGGCCGGGTTGTCGTAGTTGAGGTCGGGCTGGTGGGAGAAGAACCGGTGCCAGAAGAACTGGCGCCGCACCGGGTCGAACGTCCAGTTCGACTCCTCGGTGTCGACGAAGATCACCCGGGCGTCCTGGTACTTGTCGCTGGTGTCGCTCCATACATAGAAATCGCCGTACGGCCCGTCGGGGTCACGGCGTGACTCCTGGAACCACGCGTGCTGGTCACTCGTATGGTTCATGACGAGGTCGGTGATCACCCGGATGCCGCGCTTGTGGGCGGCGTCGAGCAGGGCCACGAAGTCCTCGACCGTGCCGAACTCGGGCAGCACCCGGTAGAAGTCGCTGATGTCGTACCCGCCGTCGCGCAGCGGCGACTGGTAGAACGGCGGCAGCCAGAGGCAGTCGACGCCGAGCCACTGCAGGTAGTCGAGGCGCTCGATGAGGCCGCGCAGGTCACCCGAGCCGTCCGAGCTGGAGTCGTAGAACGCCCGGACCAGCACCTCGTAGAACACCGCCCGCTGGAACCAGGTCGAGTCGGCGGGCAGTGCCCGGGCATGCCCGAAGTCCTCGGCGGTGGGGTGCTCGACCACACCGTCCTCGACGTGGCTGCCCTCCGCCGGATCGTGCTCGTGCTCGGCCGGATCGAGATCTTTCGTCAGGTCCATCGAGATACCCACCTACCCCCACCCGCAGGTTCTGAATCTGTCGCTCAGTTGCGCTGCAGCACGAACACGTGCGCCGGCTCGACGTACGGGTCGATCCGGACCGCGTTGTGCTGCCCCCACTCGTACGAGGCGCCGGTGATCTGGTCGACCACCACGAACCGCTCGTGCCAGTCCAGCCCGAGCTCGGGCATGTTGAGCGTGGTGTTGCCCCACTGCACGTTGCTGGAGTCGAACGAGACCACTACGAGAACGGTGTTGCCGGTGTCCGCGTCACGCTTCGAGAAGACCAGGAGCGCGCCGTTGTCGACCTCGTGGAAGCGCAGGTTGCGCAGCCAGTGCAGCGCCGGGTTGCCGGCCCGCACCCGGTTGAGCCGGGTGAGGTACGGCGCGAGCGACCGGCCGCTGGCCTCCGCCGCCGCGTAGTCGCGGGGCTTGAGCTCGAACTTCTCGTTGTCGACGTACTCCTCCGAGCCGGGCCGGGCGACGTGCTCGAACAGCTCGTATCCCGAGTACATGCCCCAGGACGGCGAGAGCATGCTCGCCAGCACCGCCCGGATCTTGAACATCGGCGGTCCGCCGTGCTGGAGCGACTCGTGCAGGATGTCGGGGGTGTTCGGCCAGAAGTTCGGCCGCATCCAGTCGAGCGACTCCAGCAGCTGTCCCATGTACTCGCGCATCTCCCAGGCCGTGGTGCGCCAGGTGAAGTACGTGTACGACTGGGTGAAGCCGATCTTGCCGAGGCCGTTCATCATGGCCGGCCGGGTGAACGCCTCGGCCAGGAACAGCACGTCCGGGTCGTTCTCCTTGACCTTGGGGATCAACCACTGCCAGAAGTTGACCGCCTTGGTGTGCGGGTTGTCGACGCGGAAGATCTTGACGCCCTGCTCCACCCAGTGCATGACCACCCGGTAGACCTCGTCGCGCAGGGTCCGGTAGTCGTTGTCCCAGTTGATCGGGTAGATGTCCTGGTACTTCTTGGGCGGGTTCTCGGCGTACGCGATGGTGCCGTCGGCCCGGGTGGTGAAGAACTGCGGGTGGGACGTCACCCACGGGTGGTCGGGCGCGGCCTGCAGGGCGAGGTCCATCGCCACCTCCATCCCGTTCTCCCGGGCGGTGCCGATGAAGGCGCGGAAGTCCTCGAGGGTGCCCAGCTCGGGGTGGATGGCGTCGTGGCCGCCCTCCTCGGAGCCGATCGCCCACGGCGAGCCGACGTCGGCCGGGCGCGCCACCAGCGTGTTGTTGCGGCCCTTGCGGTTGACCCGGCCGATCGGGTGGATCGGCGGCAGGTAGAGCACGTCGAAGCCCATGGCCGCGACCGCCGGGATCCGCTCGGCGGCGGTGGCGAACGTGCCGTGCTTGATCGGCGTCGAGTCGGGACCGATCTCGGCGCCGATGGAACGCGGGAAGAACTCGTACCAGGAGGAGTAGAGCGCGCGCTGCCGGTCGACCCAGATCGCGTACGAGCGGGTGGTCGTCACCTGCTGGCGGACCGGGTTGTGCCAGAGCAGCTCCTCGAGGTCGAGACCGGGGGAGACACGGGCGAACAGCGACATGCCCTCGTCCCGCAGCGCGGCGGCGGCGGCGCGTACCCGCTCCTCGTGGTCGTGCGGCACGATCTTGGCGGCCAGGTCGAGCACCTCGGCGCCCTCGGCCAGGTCGTTCGCGAGGTCCTCGAGCCCCTGACCGGCGCCGATCTTCTTCACCACGGCGTTGCGCCAGGTGCGGTACGGATCGTCGAACGCCTCCACCGTGAACGTCCACCGGCCGACCCGGTCGGGCCGGATCGTGCCGTGCCACTGGTCGAGACCGGGCTCACCGGCCCGCAGGCGGGTGAACGGCTCGGACTCGCTCTCGGGCCCGCGCCATACCACGTTGACGCCGAGAGCGTGGTGTCCTTCGCGATAGGACACCGCGGAAACGGGGACGAGCTCGCCGACAACCGCTTTCGCGGGATATCGGCCACAGGACACCGACGGGGTCACGTCCTCGATGGGAAAACGACCGGTCATGATCTCCACCGTAGTCAGGCGGGCGGGGGCAGGCGCGGCAAAGACCGCCGTCAGGGCATACTTCTCCGCGGCGGTGGCACCGCAAACAGCGGCGGGCCGACGCTTTTAAACCTACCGGAGAGCGCTCAGCGGGGCTCGTCCAGGAGCGGCCGTGCGCCCGCGGCGAAATTCGACAGTTCGTCGCCCCGCAACACCCGCTCATCCTTTCCCGCTTGGATCGCCGGCACGTTACCGGCCAGCAAAATCAAATTTCCCACCCGTTTCCCGCGCACCACCGATTCCTCGCCGTAGAGCGTTGTTTTCCCTTCGCCAGCGAAGATCATTTGGACGGTGGCGACCTGATCCCGGGTCTGGGCCAGCGGCGGGACGTCGGTCACATTCATCGCCAGTAAACCGTCCGGCCGCAAAGCCCTTTTGGCGGCGGCCGCGAATCCCAGCTCCGCGACGCTGCGCGGCATGGCGGCGCCCACGAACACGTCCGCGATGATCAGCCCGTAGCTCTGCGGCTCGGCCTTCTCGAGGGCCTCCCGCGCGTCGCCGATCCGCACGTCGATGCTTCCCGGATAGGGCAGATTCTTCGCCACGAGCGCGGCGATCACCGGATCCCGCTCGATCACCACCTGCGAAACCCCGGGCCGGCGGTGGTCGATCAGGCGGGCGAGCGTCAGCCCACCGCCACCCAGATGCAGGACCGGTTCCCGTACGGGGTTCAGCGCCGCGCCGATCATGCGCTGGTACGGGAACTCGAGGTGCCCCGGGTCGTCGAGGTCGACGTACGACTGCGGCACCCCGTTCACCAGCAGCGTCCACCCCCGCGGCCGCGCCGGATCGGGCCGCAGCTCGGCGATGCCGACGCTCGCCAGCAGGCGCAGGGGAGCGCGTTGGTTGCCGAGCGGTCCCATCCCGGTGACCATACTCAGGTCGCCCTTCGCCACGACCGAGGTGTACCCCTGACGCGGCCACTCCGGTGCCGCGCCCGACCCTCAGGAGCGCCTCGTGGCCGGACCGTCCGTCGAGCTTTCGCCCGTGATCGCCGCCAGCACCCACTGGCTGTCGCGTGCCTATCCCGCGGGCACCCCCGACACCATCGCGCACACCCTCTCCGAGCTCCAGGCCCGGCAGGCCGTCACCGTCGCCGCCTGGCTGCGCTACCCCACCGAGATGGACGCCGCCCTGGTCGCCATCGCCGGCCCCGGCGGCTCGGCGGTCCTCGACTGGCGCACCGGCAGCGAGCCCGAGGACGAGCTGGCCGAGGAGGAAGGCTGGCGCACGTGGGTCGACGAGGTGGTCGTGAGCTGGGCGGCCTGCCTGCTCGCCGACCCCCGCCTGGCCCGCAAGGGCGTCGACGCCGTAGCCGCCGCCGTCCCCTACGACGACGACCGCCCCCGCCCGTACCCCCGCCGCGCCGGCGGCCTGCCGAACGAGTTCCGCCGCCTCCTGGACCCCGACCAGCGAGACCGCGACGCCGCCGTCCTGCTGCGTCACCCCGACCTGCTCGAGCCGGTAGCCGAAATGCACCGCGACGCGCTGCTCTACCTGCTGGACGCCGAGCCCCAGTTCCTCGCCGCCTGACCCTTCTTACCCATCCGCGCCCCCCCGCGCGCCCCGGGGGGGGGGGGGGGGGGGGGGGGGGGGGGGGGGGGGGGGGGGGGGGGGGGGGGGGGGGGGGAGGAGGGGGGGGGGGGGGGGGGAGAGGGAGGGGGGGGGGGGGGCGGTATTG
>NZ_JBVJIU010000041.1:0-9575 GCF_055586105.1 Actinoplanes sp. NPDC051537 | reverse complement strand
CCCTCCCCCCCCCCCCCCCCCCCCCCCCCCCCCCCCCCCCCCCCCCCCCCCCCCCCTCCCTCCCCCCCCCCCTCCCCCCCCCCCCCCCCCGCTGCCGTCCGTTCCGACGCACCCAGCCGGGCCGCCTGCTTGGGCGCCGCGCGCCGCTCCGGGCCGTCTCAGCCTCTTTCGCCGCCGTCCCTGAACGGCGTGATTGAGCCGCTCCGGTCGATCCGGCGTTCCCCACCACTCCGCTCGGCTGCCCTTTGCTCTGCTTACCAATACGCGCATCCGGGCGGCCTCGTAGGCGATGAAGAATTCGTGCGTCCCCCGCGCACATTTCCTCCAAGATCTAACCGGCTGCCCTAGCACTCAGGCCGGCCCCGCACCCGAGCCAGTCCCGCCCGTGAATTCGGCGGCGCCCGGAGAGCAGCCGCGGCCGCCTGACCAGCGCTTCCGGGCCTGTCGCACGCCCGGAGCCTCACCGTCAGCCGCGCCAGTCCCGCGCGCTGCCTGTCCCGCGCGCTGCCTGTCCCGCGCGCTGCCTGTCCCGCGCGCTGCCTGTCCCGCGCGCTGCCTGTCCCGCGCGCTGCCTGTCCCGCTCGCCGCTGGTTCCGCCCGCCGCCAGTTCCGCCCGCCGCCAGTCCCGCCCTCCACTGGGGGAGCCCCCGCTGGTCATTGTGGTGGGAAAAAGCGATCTTGGGCGTAACGGAACCGGCGGCCTGTGGACAGGCCGCCGTTGTGGAAAAGCGAAACGCGAACGCGAAGTGTGCTACTCGTCCGCGAGGCGGGCCGGGAAGCCGCCTGTCGCGATCGGCCCCCAGCGCTCGATGCTGACGCGGATCAGCGATTTGCCCTGCTTGCGCATGGCATCGCGGTACTCGTCCCAGTTCGGGTGCTCGCCGGAGATCACCCGGAAGTACTCCACCAGCGGCTCCAGGGCCTCGGGCAGGTCGAGCACCTCGGCCACGCCGTCGACCTGGACCCAGGGCCCACCGAAGTCGTCGGACAGGACGCACACCGAGACCTGTGGGTTGCGGCGTACGTTCGTGGCCTTGGCCCGGTCGGGGTAGGTCGAGATGACGATGCGGCCCGCCGTGTCCACGCCGCACGTGTTCGGTGACGCCTGGGGGCGGCCGTCCCGGCGGGTGGTCATCAGGATCGCGTGGTGGCGCGGGCGCACGAAGTCCAGCAGGGCCTCGCGGTCGACGTCGGTGTTGGTGGCGATGGTGCGGGGCATGCGCGCTCCTCCTCAGGCCTGGGCCGCGGCGTCGACCGGGATCGCGCCGGGGTCGCCCTCGGCCTGGACGGCCGCGATGGCGGCGCCGATGATGCCGGCGTTGTTGAGCAGGGTTGCCGGGACCATCGGGGTGCGGATGTCGATCAGCGGGAAGAAGCGGTCGGACTTCTTGCTCACGCCGCCGCCGATGATGAACAGGCGGGGGGAGAGCAGCATCTCGACGTGGCGCAGGTAGGTCTCCACCCGGCCGGCCCATTTCTCCCAGCTCATGTCCTCGGCCTCGCGGGCCCGGTCGGACGCCTTGACCTCGGCGTCCTTCCCCTCGATCTCGAGGTGGCCGAGCTCGGTGTTGGGAATCAGCACGCCGTCGAGGAAGAGCGCGCTGCCGATGCCGGTGCCGAAGGTCAGCATCATGGTCAGGCCGGGCTGGTCCTTGCCCGCGCCGAACGCCACCTCGGCCACGCCGGCCGCGTCGGCGTCGTTGAGGACCGTGACCGGCTTGCCGAGCCGCTCGCTGAACAGCTTTGCGGCGGGGGCGTCGAGCCAGGTCTTGTCGACGTTCGCCGCCGTACGCGTGACGCCGTCGACGACGACGCCCGGGAACGTGATCCCGACCCGGTCGAAGTCGTCGAACTGGGCGGCCACCTCGGCCACCGCCTCGACCACGCTGGTCACGTCGCTGGGCTGCGGCGTCGGGACGCGGTAGCGCTCCGCCAGCAGCTCGCCCCGCACCGTGTCGACCGGTGCGCCTTTCACCCCGGAGCCGCCGATGTCGATGCCGAGAGTGGCCATCCCTGTTTCCCGTCTCCTGGTTCGCCGATGTACCCCGCTGTTTACCACGTGCGGACGACATCAAATCCTGCCCGGGCTACTCCCCGTCCCGCACGGATAGGCCGTTCGACGTGAATGACTCATACTTTCGGCTAGGCGTGGCTAGTCTTTGTGGTTAACGTGGAAACACGGAACGGTCGCCGCGTGCGGGCACGGCTCTCTGCCCGCTGATGGAGGACCACAGCATGACCCAGACCCAGCAGTCCGTGGCCGAAAGCGCCTCCGACCTGCTCACCCACATGACCTCGCTGCCGGCCGGGCACCCCTCGCGGCGCGTGCTGCGGGACAATGCGATCGAGGCGTGGCTGCCGCTCGCCCGCCACCTCGCGAACCGCTACTCCGGCCGCGGCGAGCCCACCGACGACCTCATCCAGACCGCCACCGTCGGCCTGATCAAAGCCGTCGACAAGTTCGACCCCGAACGCGGCGTCGACTTCGCCGGCTACGCCATCCCCACCATCATCGGCGAGATCAAGCGGCACTTCCGCGACCGCACCTGGAGCGTCCGGGTCCCCCGCCGCCTGCAGGAACTGCGACTCGCGATCACCGAGGCCAACAGCACCCTCACCCACAGCCTCGGCCGCAGCCCCACCGTCGCCGACATCGCCGCTCACCTGCAGGTCACCGAGGAAGACGTCCTGGAAGGCCTCGAAGGCGCCCGCGCCTACAACGCCACCAGCCTCTCCACCCCGATCAGCGCCGACGGCACCACCGAGCTCGGCGACACCCTCGGCGGCGAGGACCACGAATACGAGCTCGCCGAAACCCGCGTCGCCCTCGGCCCCGCCCTGGCGACCCTGGACGAGCGCGAGCAGAAGATCCTCACCCTGCGCTTCTACGGCAACCTCACCCAGTCGCAGATCGCCGACCAGATCGGCATCTCCCAGATGCACGTCTCGCGCCTGCTGACGCGAGCCTTGGCCAAGCTCCGCACGGAGCTGGATGCCACCTTCTAGTCACCCGCCCCAAGGTCCCGGTCGGCCGCCACCGGCCGGGACCGCACAGAGGAGCCCCGGAGCAGCAGCTCCGGGGCTCCTCGTCGAGAAGGGCCTAAGACGAGAAGGGCCTAACGAGAAGGGCCTAAGAGGCGCCTGAAGCGCGCCAGTTCAGCTGGACGAGCAACTGGCGGGCCTGGTCGGCGACCTCGGCGTCGGAGGTCACCGCGTACTGGCCGGCCTGCAGTGAGCTGCGGGAGGCGAAGTCGCGCCGCCCACCGGTCGCCGCGTGGGCGATCGCGCCGAAGATCGCACCCCAGGCCGCCCCGATGAGCAGGCAGACGAAGATCACGGCGAACCAGTTCGAGTCGCTGAACAGGCCGAACAGCAGTCCCACGAACAGTCCGAACCAGGCGCCGGAGGCGGTTCCGGCCATCGCGGCGCGGGCCGTGGTGAGGCGGCCCAGCACGTTCTCGACCAGGCGCAGGTCGGTGCCGATGATGGCGGTGCGCTCGACCGGGAACTTGTTGTCGGAAAGGTGGTCGACGGCCTGCTGGGCCATCGCGTAGTCGGGGTAGGTGCCGACCACGACGGTCGGCACGGCGGGCGCCGCCAGGTTCTGGCTGGGCAGCGTCGGCGTCCCGGCGGGTCCCGGCGGGACGGTGGTCGACGCCGGAGCGGCCGACAGATCGGGCTCGGGCGCGGGGCCGGGCACGGCGCCGGGGCCGGGAACCGAGCCGGGGCCGGGGGCGGTGGGCGTGGTGTTATCGGGGGTGGTCACTTCTTCGTGCCTCTCTTGAAAAGGGGTGCGTCGACGGCCACGCGTACCCAGATCAGGAACGCGGCGGCCACCACGGCGGCGCAGCCGGCCGAGCCGGTCAGGAAGACGAAGCGGCCGGAGACCAGGTCGGGTGAGACGCGCTCGGACATGACCGCCGAGACCAGGCCCAGCACCGCGGCGGCGCCGGTCACCACCGAGACGGCGAGCAGCAGGAGCACGCTGAACCTGCTGACGTGCTCGGCGGTGGCGGTCGCGCGCAGGCGCCACAGCCGTACGCCGAAGGACGCCAGCGCGGACCAGGCGAGCACGAGCAGGACGGCGGCCACCGTGTCGCTCGGCCGGTGCCACTCGGCCCACACCGTCGCGACGGCGATGACGGCCACGTAGGCGGCGCCGATCAGGGCGACCATGCCGCGTACGGCCGAGGGAAGCACGAGGATCAGCGCGAACGCGACCGAGGCGGCGGCCGCGGTGTGCCCGCTCGGGAACGAGTTGGGCGCCGGGAAGTCGTCGAGGTCGGGCCGCTCGAGCCGGGTCTTCAGCAGCTGGCAGCTCGCGTTCGAGCCGAGCACCAGCACCGTCGCCGCGATCGCCAGGTCGATGCGCTTCCGCACGATGCCGATCGCGGCGGCGACCACGCAGACGAGCACCACGCTCACCAGGGTGGTGCCATTGAGCGTACGGCTGAGAATCTCCACCACCCGGGGATGGTGCACGTCGCCGCCGCGCATGGCCGCCGTGTCGACCAGCTGGCCGAGCGAGGTGCGGATGAAGACGACGTACGTCGCCACGACCCCCGCGGCCGCGAGCAGCGCGACGGCGAAGGGCAGCAGAACGTGGCCGGCGCCCCGGTCGGACGAGGCCGGCGCGCGTCGCGAGGACGTCTGCTTTCGGGACGTCAGGGCCGTCATCGGCGGGAGCCCTCCTGCGCGTGGGGACTAAAGCGTGGGGACTAAAGCGTGGGGACTGAAGCGTGGGGACTGAGGACGGTAGCCGTTTGCCCAACCGAGCACTTTTTCAAGCGCGCCGTGAGCGCACTGCATCCTAAGTCTCAGAAGTGAGCAACCGGCGCACCCGCCCCGCGTGGCCGCTGTGCTACCGATCCGCACCCGCCATCGCTCTTGCCCCGCAACGCGCCACCGAGACCTTCGTACGGACCGTCAGGCCGATCCGAAGGGACTCTTCATGGGGCTCAACACCCGACTGCTCGCCGGGCCATTGCTGGCGCTCGCCGCCGGCGCGGGACTGGTGGTCGCGCCGGTCGCGGCCGAGGCGGCCGGGGTGACGGCGACCGTCAAGGTGGGCAGCACGCTGAAGACCCGATCCGGGCCGTCGCTGTCCTCCCGGATCACGGGCACGCTGCGCAACGGTCAGAAGGTCACCACCGTCTGCCGCGTCACCGGGCAGTCCATCCGCGGCTCGGTTCGCACGTCGAACCAGTGGGATCGGCTCAGCAACAACTCGTACGTCACCCACGCGTACGTCAACATGAGCCGGACGCTCCCGCTCTGCGCGACCAAGTCACCGCAGGCGGCCCCGGTGAAGGCGAAGCCGAAGCCGGCCGCGCCCGCCGTCACCTACAAGGTCGGCACGGTGCGCAGCGCCGACGGCGCCGTCAACATCCGCACCGGCCCGGGCACCACCTTCCCGGTCAAGCGCGCGGTGACCACGGGCGCCACCGTGCAGGGCGTCTGCGGCGTGGTCGGCTCGATGGTCACCGGGACCGTCCGCTCGACCACCCAATGGAACCGGCTCACCGACGGCGGTTACATCTCGCACGCGTACGTCCTGACGCCGACCCTGCACCTGTGCCCGGGCGCGTCGACCACGCCGGTGACCGGCCCGTCGATCACTCCGGACCAGTTCCTCGCGGCCGCCGTCCCGGGCGCGCAGCGGGGGTGGCGCGAGTACGGCGTGCCGGCCTCGGTCACCATCGCGCAGGCGATCCTGGAGTCGGGCTGGGGCCGCAGCGGCCTATCGACGACCGACAGCAACTACTTCGGGATCAAGTGCCAGGGCACGAGCTACGGCACGCTGGCCAAGGGCTGCCACGTCTACAACACCACCGAGTGCGACAAGGCCGGCACCTGCTTCCCGACCTCGGCGAGCTTCCGGATCTACGCCGGCATGGCGAACTCGTTCCGCGACCACGGCAACTTCCTGAAGGTGAACAGCCGCTACAAGCCGGCCTTCGCCTACACCAAGGACGCGAACAAGTTCATCTGGCAGGTGTGGAAGGCCGGGTACGCGACCGACCCGAACTACTACACCAAGGTCACCACGCTGATGGCCTCGTACAACCTCTACCAGTACGACATCTGGAAGTGAGTTTCCCTCGCCCCCGTCGGCCGATCCCGCCGACGGGGGCGATTTGCGTATTACGCTCGCTTTGGTGAGGTTGGTGAAGCTCAGTGGGCCCGTGCTGGCCGCGGGCGTGGTCGTCGCGGGGCTGGCCGCCACCGCGCTGATCGTGGCCGGGCTGCGCGCCAACCAGCACGAGAACGCCGAGCGGGTGATGGACCAGCGTGCCGACATGGCCCTGGCCGCCGTGCACACCGAGACCGAGCGGTACGGCGCGCTGCTCGAGGCGACCGCCGCCGGCCTGTCCACCGACCAGAACCTCACCTGGGAGGACTTCGACGCGGCCACCGCCCCGCTCGCGTCGGCCCGGCTGATCGGGGCGGCCAGCGTCGCGTTCGTGGCGCCGGCGACCGACGCCCAGATCCCGGAGCTCCAGCGGCGGTGGCGGGCGCGCGGCTCGGACGGGCTCGTGCTGCAGCCGTTCGCGGGCGCGACGGCGGGCGGCGGCGAGCACTACTTCACGATCTTCACCCGGGGGCTGCGCGGGCTCGCCGCACCCGGCGGGCTCGACCTGGCCGCGGCGCCGGAGCCGACCCAGGCCCTGATCGACGCGCGCCGGATGAGCCGGCCGACGGTCTCCAACACGTACGTGCTGCTGCGGGACCGCAACCTGCCGGTGTCGCAGCAGCAGCATTCGTTCGTCTTCGCCGCGCCGATCTGGCCACGCAGCGCCGATCCGGCGTTCCGGGGCTGGCTCGTGCTCGGCATGCGCGGCCAGGAGTTCCTCAACGGGGTGCTGGCCACGGTCAGCCAGGGTCAGCTCGACGGCGAGCTGCGCGCGCACAACGACGACGGCACCCAGCCCGCGGTGGCCCGCTACTTCGTGCCCGGCGAGCCCGATCTCGAGCGGCAGGGCCTGCTGGACGTCGCCGACCGGGAATGGACGCTGATCACCCGGGCCGACTCCAAGATGCTGCCCGGCGCCCGCAGCGCGTTACCGGGCGCGGTGCTCGCCGGCAGCCTCGCCATCACCCTCATCCTCGCCGGTCTGGTGTACGTGCTGGCGACCGGCCGGGAGCGGGCGATGGCCGAGGTCGAGGCGGCCACGGCCGAGCTGAGACAGGCCGAGCGGGAGAGCCGGCGGCAGGCGGGACTGCTCGGTGCGGTGATGGCCAGCATCGGCGACGGGGTCGGGGTGGTCGACGAGAACGGGGCGTTCCTGCTGCACAACCCGGCGGCCCGGGACCTGCTCGGCACCGACGAGGACCCCGGCGACCTGGACGCCTGGCCGGCGCACTACGGGCTGTTCGCGCCGGACGGGCGCACCCCCTACCCGGTGGCGGAGCTGCCACTGGTGCGGGCGCTGCGGGGCGAGACGCCGGACGGCGTGGAGATGCTGGTGCGCAACCCGGCCCGGCCCGAGGGAATCCTGATCAGCGTCGACGGCCGGCCGCTGGATCCGAGCGCGGGGCAGCGTGGCGCGGTGGCGGTCTTTCACGACATCACCGAGCTGCGGCGGTACGAGACCGACCTCGCCGTGTTCGCGGGGGTGGTCGCCCACGACCTCAAGGGTCCGCTCACCGTCATCAAGGGGCACTGCGAGGCGGCCCTCGACGAGGGCGCCGGCCCGGCGACGCCGTCGCTCGTGCGGATCGAACGGGCCGTCGAGCGGATGAGCACCATGATCGACACCCTGCTCGCGTACACCACGGCCCGGGACGCGCCGCTCTGCTTCGAGCCGGTCGAGCTGTCGGTGCTGATCGCCGACGTGATCGAGGAGCGGGTCGGGTACCTGCCGGCGGCGGACCGCCCGGACGTCTTCGTCGGCCCGTTGCCGGTGGTGCGGGCCGACCCGGCGATGCTCCGGCACGTCCTGGACAACCTGATCGGCAACGCCCTGAAGTACATCCGGCCGGGCGCCGCCGCCCGGGTCGACGTGACCGCCGCGTCGGCCGGCCCGGGCTGGACCCGGATCGACGTGGCCGACCACGGCATCGGGATTCCCGACGAGGACAAGCCGGCGGTCTTCGAGAGGTTCCACCGGGCGCACGCCTCGGCCGGATACGCCGGGACGGGGCTGGGCCTGGCCATCTGCAAACGCATCGTGGAGCGCCACGGCGGGGAGATCGGCGTCGCCGACAACCCCGGCGGCGGTACGCGCTTCCACTTCACCCTGCCCTTGGAGGAGGACGTCATGAAGCTGCGGAAGGACAAGATCACCGACGAGGAGGCCCGCGAGAGGCTGGAGCGTGCCCTCGCCGAGCGGGAGGCGATGGAGAACGTACGCCTGCCCGGGTTGTCGGCCCTGCCGGCGGCCGACCCGTCGGCGCGCGAGTCGTCGGCGGCCCGGCTCCGCTCGCCGGTCCCGCACCATCACCCGGCCGAGTGACCAGGAAGGGCGGGCATGATGGTTCCATGAGCATTCCCGCCCTTCCGCTCGCCGGCGGACCCGCGATGCCGCTGCTCGGCTTCGGCACCTGGCAGATCCGCGGCGACGCGGCCTACCAGGCGGTCCGCGCCGCGCTCGAGGCCGGCTACCGGCACATCGACACCGCCACCATGTACGGCAACGAGGACGAGGTGGGCCGCGCGCTCGCCGACTCCGGCGTGCCCCGCGACGAGGTCTTCATCACCACCAAGCTGCCGCCCGAGCGGGCCGGCCGGGAGCGCGAGACGATCACCGCGAGCCTGCGGGCGCTGCGGGTCGACGCCGTGGACCTGTGGCTGATCCACTGGCCGCCGACGCGCGGCCGGTCGGTCGGCGTCTGGCGCGAGTTCCTGGCGGCGCGCGAGGCCGGGCTGGCCCGGGCCATCGGCGTCAGCAACTACGACCTCGACGAGATCGACGAGCTGGCCGATCAGACGGGGGAGCGGCCGGCGGTCAACCAGATCCGCTTCGGCCCGACCCTGTGGGACGAGCGGCTCGTCGCCGGGCACCGGTCGCGCGGCGTGGTGGTCGAGGGGTACTCGCCGTTCAAGACCACGAACCTGCACGACCCCGTACTGGTGAAGATCGCTTCGGAGCACGGCGTCGACACGGCGCGGGTGGTGCTGCGGTGGCACGTCCAGCACGAGATCGTGGTGATCCCGAAGTCGAAGTCGCGCGAACGCATCGAGACGAACTTCGACATTTCGGGCTTCTCCCTGACCGACGAGGAGATGGCCGCCGTCAACCGCCTGGCGCGGCGTTAATCACCAGGCGTTTCCCGCCCGATCCGCCTATTCTTGCTGCGCCATGTCTGTGTCTGTCTCCGCGCTGCGCACGCAGCTTGCCGATCTCCTTCCGCGCGACGAACGGCGACTTCAGCGCCGCTTGGACGGCACCCGCAAGATCAAGGACGAGGCGGCCCGCGACGCCGTCCTCGCCGAGATCGCGACCGAGGCCGCGCAGGGGGGGGGGGGGGGGGGGGGGGGGGCCTGGCCTTTGTTTTCGGGCTACCCTCCCCCCGCCCCTTTCGTGGGACCCCCGCCAGAGGAAACCCCCCCCACCCCCCCCCGCCACCCCTAC
>NZ_JBVJIU010000040.1:11375-17440 GCF_055586105.1 Actinoplanes sp. NPDC051537 | reverse complement strand
TGGAGGGGTCTCCCATGGGCCGGTCCGCTGGGCTGGTGACGCGGCCGGCTACCAGCCCATGAGAGCCGACCGCGCACCGACTCAACGACCGGTGTCGTTGCCTGGAAGTCACCTAACCGGCTGGCTCAGGTCGATGATCGGCTGATCAGTCGTCGAACTCGAGGACGATCCGACCGCCGAAAACCTGCGAATACCAGCGGGCGTCCCGGGTGAACACGTCCACCTCGCAGGTCAACGCAAACAGGGCCGCCGACGCCAGATCGGGCCGTTCCACCATGCCCCGCATCGCTGCCAAGGCCCGCCACTCCTGCGGCTCGTCAACGAGCAAGAACACGGCTTCGTGGTTGACCAGCAGGTCAAGACGTGGGTAATCCGATGCGGTGACCCTGTGGGCGGCCTCGACCAGGCATTGCAGCGGCAGTACCGCGGCACCGTGCTCTTCGGCCATCATCAGCAGCATTTCGCCAACAGCCACTGACCCGCGTACCCACGCCGTGACGGCACTGGTGTCGAGAACGATCCGGATCGTACGTGGCTCGGGATCGTCGCTCACGCGAAAGCGGCCGGGCCTTGGCGCAGCTTCGCCAACAGTTCGGCGCGGCCCTCACGGTCGCTGTCACGAGCAGCATCAGCCTCAGCCAAGCGCTGACGCCACCGGGCCTTTCCGGCCTCGGTGACGACCATGCCGACAGATGGGTCGAACACCCCGTCCTGCTGCGTGCCGGTCTCCTGCTCCATGAATTCAGAGTAGCGTCGATAGGCGGTAACGACGCAATACGAACCTGGCTAGAGCGGCCACGAGAACGTGCCGAACAGGTCGCAACGCACCACACGCTCGGACCTGACAACCCAGAACGAGCACACCACGACGGAACCGTTGCTCATGGTTCCCGGGATCCGGGCGAACCAGAAGTCGTCCTCGCTGCGTTCGACGCTGGCGCCGAGGAACGGGTTGATCCGGCGCGTCGGGATCCACTCCTCGACGACCGCGGCAACGTCGGCGGCCGGCTTTTCGAGGTCGCGCCACAGACTCAACCGTTCCGGAAAACGATCAAGAGTCCACAGGCCGGAAGCTGTCATGAAGGCCTTTCCGGCGGCCAGGTGCCGGCCGCCTTCCGCTGGGCGACGAACGCGGCGACCATGTTGGCGGTGGGCCGGTCGTTTTCGGGGTCTTCCTGCTCCTCGGGCCGGCGGAACCAGTCGGTCAGCCACGCCCATTCGATACGGCGCTCGTCGACCGTCTTGCGGGCCATCTGCCACGGCGTGGAGGCCTGGATGAGGGTGCGCAGGTCGGCGGGGGACAGGCCGCCGTAGCGGGACAGCACGTAGCCGACGGTGTTGAGCTCGTTGTTGCCCGGGTCGTCTGCCAGCGTGTCGTCGACGGCAACCGTCACGCCGGTCTCGGTGGCGTAGATCGGTTCGGCGAACAGCGGTGTGTCGCGGTGGTCCAGGTGGTGGCCTTGGATGAAGAAGAGCAGCAGGTGGGTCTTGGTGGCCGAGAGACCCGGCCGTTCTTGATCTATGGCGGCGATGACGGTATTGGCGCTGACGGTCATCGGGGCACCATAGGTCGGCGTCAGGACTGACGCAGTCCTGCGTCGGGTCAGAGTGAGGGTTGGCATGATCTCCGTATTCGGAGCGTCGACAGGGGATGAACTCACGGTAACGCTGTCGTCTGCCTGACCCTGTCGGATCACGGACTTTCCATTACTGCTCATCGATTCCTCCTTGATCGCGTTGAGGGGTGGACAGGTGGACAAATGTCCACCCCTCCCCACAACCTGACTCCCTTAATCTCAGGATGAATTTTCTTTTACCTGGGGAAATGCAAGATCTATTTCGGTTGGTTTTCCCGTGAGGGGTGGACAATGTCCACCTGTCCACCCCTCACGGGGATCAAGGACCGCCCGCCGCAAGCCGGTATTGAATGCTGCGCTGGTTGTGGTAGTCGGTCTTGTCCTCCAAAACCTCACCGGCCAACATCAGCGCTGACATCGCCGGTTCGAAGAACTGCCGGTCCCGGCCGGGGAGACTCTTCCGGGCGTCGCCGTGCGCCATCGCCCGAGGGGCGTTGCGGGCCAGCAGCCGTTTGATGTTGCGCGCCACCCGCTGAACAGCCGCGTCGTTCACCCGCTCCTGCACCACGATCGTTCTTGCCGCCTCCGCCTCGGCCTGCCGGGTGTTGTCCGCCCGCGACTCCTCGAGCAACGCCTTCTGGCACATCGCCCTGGTGCTGTCCGACACCGCCATCACGACCCCCGAAAGGTGCCAATCGAGATCATCGACGAAGGACCGCCCTTCGAGGATCGCCAGCGAGGCGGCGACCTTGAGACGGGTCAGGATCGCGTGCCCGTCCAAGGCGTCTCCACGCCCGCGGGTTCGGGCAAGGTGCGCTTCAACAACAAGGTCGGTTGCCTGCGAAGGAAGTTGCACGGCTACCCGGTACATGCCGCCGATCTGCCGGCCGCCTGCCTCATGCCACCGCGGCGGCACCCAGGTCATCGGCTCAGGGCATGCCGGTGGGACATCGGGAGCGTCCGGGTCGAACGCCGGCAGCCACACGAACCGCTGCGGGGTGCCGCCGTCGGCATCGCCGAGAAGCCCACCGGAGCGTCTCGGCTGGATTCCGGCGAGCAGGCACAGCCGGTACCGGTGCTCGGGCACCATCATCCGTTTGGCGGTGTCGACGTAGAAGAAGCCGAGTTGTTCGCCCATCGCCGCCTGCCGCAGTTGGGACGCAACCGTCGACGACTGGCGCTTGATCAGCGCCGTCAGGGTGTCGATCTCGCCGATGGTGACCAAGGCGGCATCGTTGACCTGCTCGGCTTTGCCGTCCTTATCGGCGCGCATGAACATGTGCGCCAGGCCCTCGCCGGAGCCGATCGGCGCGGTCAGAAACTTCGAATCGCGGGGCATCTCGAGTGCTTCGACAGCCACCTTGCGCGCGGCGTCCTTGCCGGTGCCGGGCGGCCCGACCAGCCCGACGAACAGGTTCAGGGAGGCGTACGACCCGATCGTGGGAGGCAGCTGCGCGCCCGATTCGGTCGCTGCGACGACCGTCGCCAGGGTGGCGCCGAGGACAGCCCAGGGGGAGACGCGGCGCGCTCTAGCGAAGTCGTGTAGGTGGCGAAGCGACGCTCGGCTGTTCCAGAAGTCGGCACCGTCAGGGCCTGGGCTGGTTTCTTTGACCTCGGCGGGACGGTCGCCTTCGGGCGGCTCGGCGGTGTCGTCCCAGCCCGACCAGATGTCTTCCTCGGGATCTAGGCACTCCATCTCAGGCTGCCTCTTGGCGGCCAGGGCGAGCACGGCGGAGCCATGCGCATCCGGAGCCTTCCGGCATGCCGGTGTGCCAGTCGACTGGGCCGCCGCGGTAGTCGTAGCCGGCGGGGTAGCCGCGCTGGCTGTAGCCCTGAACGGCGATCCGTTTCATGTGCGTAATCTCGGATGCGCGCCGGCCGGCCCGCAGCACCTCCGCGCGCGCGGAGTCGTTCCAGAAATCGCGAGCCGACTGTGTACGTGCGTCGATCAGTCCGCGCTCGTACGCGGCCAGGGCGACCTCGAGAACCTCAGACGCGGTGTACAGCTTCTCCCCGGCGGGCTCGTCGGTTACCTTCAAGGTGTCAGCTCCCGTAGGTGACGTACGTGGGGCATGGCGAGATGGCCGTGGCGTTGCAGTCGCCGCGGCCTTCGTCATTTTTGGGCAGCGTTTGAAGCGGTCATCCGGTCGAGATGGGCCAGCAGATCGAGGTAGCGCAGCACGTTCGAGGTGCGCGGCAGGCGTTCGCTGGCGTTCTCGTATTGCCAGATGCGCTGAACGCTCAAGCCCAGCTCGGCGGCGATACGGACCTGGGAGAGGCCAGCACGCCTGCGGATCTCTTTACGTTGCGCACGCGTCGGTAGGTCGCGGATGGCACGAACTTCGTCGAGCAGCCGGGACGCGACCGTGGGGGCGTCGAAGGTGGCAGTCATGAGCACGATGTTAGACCATTGGTCAGAAGCGGACTAGAAGCGCTTCTACTCTGCGTGCTAACGTGATGCCCATGCCCCGAGCGATCTTCGCCCTGCCTGCCATCCCCGACCCCGCCGGAACCAGCACCACCCCGGCCGGACAATCGTGGCTGCACACGGCCCAGGACTGGATCACCGGCAGGCTCGACACCATCCCCCCGATCACCTGGGTTGCGGTCATCGCCGCCCTCGCTGTCATTACTTGCCTGACCATTCCGTTCCTGCGCGGTCAGGCGTTCCGGGCCGGCGCCCGCCACGGGAAACCCCTCACCGAACAAGACCGCCGCGACCGGCGCCTCCTGGTCGCCGCGATGGTCCCGGCCAGCCTGTTCTGGATCGCTGTGCTCATCGGCTCCGGTCGCGGCCTCATCGCGTTCGGACGGGACAACCTGCGCTGGAACCGCGGCTGGGAATACCTCGTCCCGCTCACCCTCGACGGCGTGGCGATCGCGTTCGCGCTGCTCGCGTTCCGGGCCGTCCGCAAACAGTTGAACCCCGACCGGGCCGTCCGGATCGCCGCCGCGGCGATGGTCGCCTCCGCCGGGATCAACTTCCTGCACGAGGTCGGCGGATCCAAGCTCGGCGCCGGCTACCTGGCGATCCTGTCCCTGCTCGGCATGCTGATCTTCGACGAGTTGCTGGCCCAGTTCGAGCAGGGCACCGACACCGTCGCCCGGACCAACCCGAAGTTCGGGTTGCGCTGGATCACCTGGCCCACCAACACCGTGTGCGCGTGGGTGGCGTGGCGCAACCACCCCGACGAGACGCTGAAAGCAACCGTCTCCAACGCGGTTGCCCACCTCGAGCAGGTGCGCCGGCGTAAGGCCGCCGCCCTTGCCGCCGACGTTGACCGGCCGGTGTGGTGGCTGCGGTTCGCACCCTGGCGGCGGATCACCCAACTCGGAACGGCTCTCGCGGAGCAGCGTTCCGAACTCGCCGCGGAACAACAGCGGATCACGAACGTGGTCGCCGGCTTCGAGCAGCGGATCGCCGCCCGCGCTGCCGAGACGGAACAGATGGCGGAACGCTTCCGCGCCGAAGCGGAACGGATCCGAGCGGAGGCGGCGGAGCAGGTGGCCCGGCTCGAGGCGGAACACGCCGCTCAGGTCTCGCGGATCCGGGAACGGACCACCGCCGCTCCGGCAGGTGTTCCGGCCCGGACCAGCGGAAAGACCGCTCCGGCCAGCGTCGCTGCCGAGCCGCGGCTGACGAACGACGAGGCCGTCGAACTGATGCTCCGCGCTCATCCGGAGCCCGGCTACCAGTGGGGCACTCGCGAGGTAGCGCGGCTGACCGGAGCGGGCATGGGCCGCGTTCCGAAGCTCATCACCGCCGTACGTGAACACCACGACCGGAACGCCGGAACGGCCGGCCGGAACACCTCCGATGACGACAGCAAGGAGAACGCTTCATGACCGCCCTGTCCCGCGAGCTCGCCCGCAAACGACCCGCGAACCTGCCGGCCCGCCCGGAGCCGGTGGTGATCGACGGGCAGCTGCGCCGGCTGCCGAGCCGGGCCGAGCTGTGGTTTTGCCGGATCGCCGCGTTCGTGCTGATCGCCGCCGGCCTGTTCGGCATGGTCATCGCCAGCATGCAGCAGGTGAAGCCGTGATCATGCGCTCGCTCGCCCTACTCCTCGGCATCTTCGCCGGCTTCACCGCCCTGTTCGCCGTCATGTACGCGATCGGAGCGGCGTGACCTGGACAAACACAGTCCGCACCAAGCGGAAAAACCGGCAACGATCCGACTACCACCGCAACCGGATCAACACCGCCGACACCGCCAAACAAGCCCTGTCCGCCGCCTGCGGCTGGCTGATCTCCGAAGCGTGGCAGGCCGGCCGGATCACCGAAGTGCACCAGTGGGTCATGTCGAAAGTCGACGAGATCCGGAAGGAGGACTCCCGCGATGGACACACAGAGTGAAGTGAGATCTCAAAACGGGGACCAGGCCCGGATCTCGGACAGCCCGGCCGTGGGGGGGGGGGGGGGGGGGGGGGGGGGGGGGGGGGGGGGGGGGGGGGAAGAGGGGGGGGGGGGGGGGGGGGGGGGGGAATC
>NZ_JBVJIU010000040.1:0-11365 GCF_055586105.1 Actinoplanes sp. NPDC051537 | reverse complement strand
GGAGCCCCCCGAAGGGAAACAAAAGAGGCGAACGACACCCCCACCCCCCCCCCCCCCCCCCCCCCCCCCCCCCCCCCCCCCCCCCCCCCCCCCCCCCCGCGACAGTACCGGTCACCGACGGTGAGATCAACCGGGGTGATCGGCTACGGCAGGAGGTCACCTCCTGGTGGCTGCTCACCGCCGAACCGATGACCCTGCGCGCCCTGTGGACCGCCTCCGCCGTCGACAACAAGCGCATCCCCGCCGGCAACCCGCTGCTACGCGGCGTCTGGCACGTGTCGAACTGGACCGACCGGCTCGGCATGTTCGCCCTCCTCGCGATCACCCCCACGTTCATGACCGGGCCGCTGCGCTGGTGCGCCGCCCGCCCGTTCCGCCGCTACGGCCTCTACTCCACCCTCGCAGCCCTCACCGGCGCATACCTGTTCGGAAGGAAGTAATCGACCATGTTCGGAATCGGCGCCCGGTTCGGGCTCCTCGCCATCGCAGGGGCGCTGCTGTTCGTCGCCCACCGCACCCACAAGTCGTCCAAGAAGTCCGCGAAGAACGTCGCCGTCGTCATGGCGTTCCTCGCCGGCCTGGCGTTCCTCGCCACGTTCGTCGGTGACTGGATGCGCTCCGCCGACTGGCTCGGCGGGCTAGGCGTCGCCGCCCTGATCGTCTGCGTCGGCATCATCTTCGTGGACTGGATCCTCGACAAGAAAGCCGACAAGCCCGCTTTCTGGGCGGCGTTCGCGCTCGGCTTCGCGATCGTGCTCGGCGCCTCCAACCTCGACGACGCGGGCCGGCTGGTGCACGACGGCGGCAGCGAGGTCACCAGCCAGCTGTCGCGGATGGGTAAGTAGGCTGTGGAACTCCTCGTCTGCTGCGTGCTCGCCTACTGGATGGTGAAGCACGCCCCGGAACTCGCCGGGGAGGCCGCGCAGGCGTTCGCGGCGGGTCTGCGCGGCGAGGAGTCCCCGGCGATGGCGGCCCGCCGGGCCCGGCTCCAGAACGCTGGGATCGACCCGGCGACCGGCGGCGCGTTCCGGCAGTACGCGGGGAACGTGTTGCGGGACTTCTGGCTCGACCAGGACCAGGCCCGGGCCCGGCGGCGCGCTGCCGCCGGCACCACCGACACAACGTCGGGGCCGTCGGTGTTCCAGCGGATGCGGAACGCGTTCGACGCAGAGGTCGGCCGCCGCGCCCAGGCGTGGAAGGCCCGCCACGACGTGACCGGGAACGGGGACCGCAGCGACCAGCCCGATGCGGCCGGGTTCGGGTCAGAGCCCGGGTTCGAGCCGTTCGTCGACGACGCCGGCGACCCGACTGAACCCCCGGAGGGCGTCGTGCACGACGACCCGCCGCAACCGCAGCCGGGGCCGTCGCCTTCGGCCGAGCCGCCGGAACCGCCGCGCAAACCGGTGTTCGTGCCTTCCACGACCGGCACACCCGACATGCCCCGACCAGCAGCCGGTAAGGAGCCGCCCGTGGAAGACGACGACTGGAATCCGGAGCACCGGATCAGCGGTACTGAGGCGCAGATCTACAAGCACGAAATGTTCGGCAACTGCAGCAAGGACCCCGCCACTTGCCCACGCTGCGCCGAGGAACAGCGAACCCTGCAGAACCGGCCCAGCGAGCGACATGCACCCCCCTCGCCGGTGCATGTCCCCGCCGCCGTCGGCCAGCCGCAGACCAACCCCACCGCCACCGCAACCCTCGAACTGGAAGGACCCGCCATGAACAACGCTGTCGCCACCGGAGGAACCGCCGTCACCGGTGTCGTCTCCGGCGCCGCCGAAGCCCGCTCCATCCAGCGCGCCCTCGAAACCGCCACCGACACCTACGAGGCGGCGATGGCCGCCGCCCGCCGGCGTATCCACTCGCTCGGCGAGCAGACCCTCGGCATCGTGCAGATGGCCTCCCGATCCACGGTGGTAGACGCGACCGCCCAGGCCGCCGAGTCGATCGCCGCGGCGCAGGCGTCGGCGAACGTGTGCAAGGGCGAGACGATCCCGCTGCTCGGCCGGGTCGCCATCGAGTTCGACAAGCGCAACAGCTAACCACCACCAACCCCCACTTTTGGAGAGGAGGCGACGATGGCAGCGCCGACGACTGCTCAGCGCCCGACGGCGCAGGCCACCGCCGCGAAACCGCCCGCGGGCGCCGCGAAGATGGCGAAGATCTACCTGGATGACAACGGCATCCCGCAGCGCTCCCCGACCGCGGTGCCGGTCGACGAGAACGACCGGCGCACCGCGCACCTGTCGCACCAGTGCCCGCATTTCAAGACGGTCAACGGCGGCGGGAAGGAACGCTGCACCGTCAAACAATGGCTGATGCCGGATCAGCCGCTGCCGTTCTGCCCGCAGCACGGCAAGCAGCTCGAGGCGGAGAAGACCGGCCCGTCGGCGTTGGAGACCGTCGTCCGGGACACGCTGCGCCTGCACGGCCGGTCCGCCGCCCCGTGGCTGATACCGGGCGCCGCCGGCCTGTACGACCTGGCCGCGCACGCCGGACAGATTGGTGCCCTCGAGACCGGCGTCGCCGCACCGGTGCTCGCGGCGGGCACCTATGTGATCGCCAAGCGCACCCTCACCGCCCGCGCTCTGCGGCGGGGCCGGATCGAGAAGGGGCAGAAGAGCGGCCGTCGGATCGCCGCCCTGCGCGGTGAGGCCCGCCGGTACGCCTGGTACGCGGGGGAGGCCGGGCTGTGGCTGGCCGGACTCGCCGGCACCGACATCACTCACCTGCCCGGCACGGTGGTTGCCGCCGCCGGGCTGCTGCGGTGGGCGTTCACGTCGCGAACCTGGTGGCAGGACGCTGACCGGCGCCGGGCCCGCGGCCCCGCAGTCACCGTGCACGTGCCGGACAACTCGGCGACAGTCACCCCTGTTCAGGCCCCGGATCCGGTGCGGCTGCGGGCGATCACCACGTGGGCGGCGCTGATCGGTTGCGTCGGCGGGCCCCTCGCCGGCACCGAACTGGTCGACTTCGAACGACTACCGGCCTGCGACGTGGGCGCCTCCGCGCGCACCCAGCTGCCGAACTGGTCGGCGAAAGTGGTTGCCAAGGTCGAGGGTTCCATCAACATGCGGGAGCAGCGGCCCGCCCTGCCCGGCAGGATCGCCGCCGCCTACAAATGCACCTACGCGGACGTGTCGTTCGCCGCCGACGAATCGGATCTTTCGATCGGCTGGGTGCGGGTACAGCCCGACAATGTGCTCGCCGAAACCCGCATGTGGGTGGGCCCGGCCGCGTCCGACTGGAAACACGGCAGGTCGATCATCGGCCGGTTCGACGACGGACAGCCGATCGGCTACCAGTGGTGGACGAAGACCGGCGCCGCCCACGACCTGATCTCCGGTTGCACCGGGTCCGGGAAGTCGGAGCTCGTCGCTCAGCTGCTGCTCGCGTCCCTGCACTCGAACGGTTTGGTGCTGGACTGGGTCGGTGACCCGCAGGGCGGCCAGTCGTACGGGGCGCTGAAGGGTGAGGTCGACTGGTTCGCCCGGGACCTGACCGAGATCAAGCTGATGCTGCTGGCAGCGGTCAAGGAGATGTACCGGCGCAACGACGAACTGTCGGCCGGGAACGTCAAGACGTGGTCGGCGTCGAAGCTGATGCCGCTGCTGGTCATCACCTTGGACGAGGTCCAGTCGTACATCGAGGACCCGGACATTCTCGCCCTGGTGGAGAAGCTGGTCGGGCAGGGCCGTAAGTGCGGCATCAAGATGCGGCTGATCACGCAGATCCCGGCGGCGTACAACCTGGGCGGCTCCACCTACATCAAGGAGCAGCTGAAGGCCGGCCAGACGCTGATCTTCCGGGCGATGACGGATGTCGCCGGCCGGTCCGCGGTCGACGGGGATGTGCCGGTGGATCCGACGCTGCTGCCGTTGGTGTGGGGCAAGAACACGTGCGCGGCGGGGGAGACCACCGCCGGGCTGATGTACGTGCAGGGCATCAACGGCCGGGATGTGTACGGCCGGGCCGACTTCACTGGCGAGAAGCTGGAGCCGTGGCTGGTCGACCCGGACGGTGACCCGTCGGTGTCGCCGGGGCGTTTCTCGCCGGCGGCGCAGCAGGAGTCGGGGGTGTTGTGGGGTGACCGGAAGGAACGGGCCCAGAAGCTGCTGGCGCAGGGCCGCCGCAACGAGGACCTGTTGCCCGGGGGTCGGGCTATAAACCTGATCGAGCAGGCTGCAGCCGACTACGACCCGAACAAGGAACCTGCGACGGGGGCGCCGCAGGCAACACCGGCCCGGGACAAGGTGCTGGCCGCCTGCCGGGAACTGGTCGCCGAGTTCGGGGAGGCCGACAAGAAGAAGGTGGTGGCGATGCTCGACGGGAAGGTCGCCGCGACCACGGTCAGCACGGTCCTGTCGGATCTGGTCGCCGCGAACCGGCTGGGCCGGATCCGGAACGGCTTCTACTCGGTGCCGGGGGCACCGCAACCCGGCCAGTTGCCGATTGAGGTGCCGGCGTGAGGCTACTTACCGTGGCGTTGGATCCACACCTGCAGTTCGGTGCCGCCGGGCGCGTTGTCGCTGAGGATCCAGCGGCGGCGCCGCACGGTGGCGGTCAGGTAGAACCGGTCGGTGTTGTAGTCGCGTTCCCGCAGGAACAGTTCGTCGCCGACCGCGGGGACGCCGAGGGTGGTGTCGATCGTGTACTGGCCGTCGACCTTGCGGTCGGGCTGTTCAACGTCGATGACGGTCACCTTCATGTGCTCATGGTGACGGATCGGTCGCTGGCGGTCCAGTCGTGACGATGACGCTGCCGCCGCACGCGAACGTCCGGGACTGCCGGCTGTACCGGTTTCGGGTATACCACCCCGACGAAATGGGGCTGCCCGCCGAAGATCGACGCGTCGTGCTGGGCTATGTCGGGGAGACGATCCGCCAGCCTCTGGTGCGGCTGCTCGAGCACATCATGGACCAGCCGTGGGCGGACACGATCGTCGGCTGGGAAGTGGACCCGCGCGTGTTCGCCGACAAGCGTGCGGTACTCGCGGCGGAGGAGGCGGCGATCCGGTTGGAGAAGCCGCTGTACAACGTCGTCCACAACGACGGCGGGCATCGGATTCCGCCGCCGGAGGCGATGCGGCAGCGGCGCCGGCGGGACGCGGCGCGGGTGGATGTGCCGCGCTGGGTGCACCCGGACGATCGTGGGGGAGCGGTCCGAGTTCCGTGCAAAACTGGTCCGGTCGTCCGTACCAGTTGTCGCACGGCAGCCCCGGCGCGGACCAAGCCGCGGCGGTGGAAGGCGTGGGAGAAGCAGCTGCTCGCCGTGTTCCTCACCGGCCTGCTGCTGTGGGTCGCTGCCCTGGTCGGGCTTGCGCATTACGGGAAGCTGCACGGCGACACCTGGTGGCAGACGCTGACCGGCGGCTACGCGGTCACCGTGTGGGTGTGGGTGGGCTGCCCGCTGGCCGGTAAACGCTGGCGGTCCCGAACGAGACGCGCGTTGCGGAGGTGGCGGTGAGCAGCCTCAACCCCCACGACCGGCACCTGCATTACGAGGACGGCTCGCACCGCTGGACCGACCCGGAAGGCCCGAAGGGTGACGAATCGTGGCGGCTGATGGTGGAAGCGCACATGGCCGAGCACCGGGCCGCTTTGGACAAGTCGCGTTCTCCGAAACCGCGGGACGACCCGCGGTGAGCTGCCCAGCCTGGTGCGCCCGCCCCGATCACGGCCGGCTGCCCGTGTACCACCGGTCGGAGAAGCTGACCGTGGGTCGGGCGCCCCGGTTCCGTGGACGCGGTCAGGTCTCCGTGTTCTTGGAGTGCTGCGATGGTGGGCCGACGTGGCTTGCGATCCAGGCCGCGCACATGGCGACCGTGACCGCGCAGCTGGACCTCGGTGAGGCGGCCGAGCACGTCCGGGCGATTACCCGGCTGCTCGGGCAGGCCGGTTAGCTGACCCTGTTCCGGGTCGCCTGCCTGGCCGAGGCGGCGAACCTCCGGCCGCGGCTACCGTCGATGGCGGGACCTCTGGAACGGACCCAACACAGACAGGGCCACCCTTTCCGCGCCGTGGGGGAAGGGTGGCCCTGTCTTCATTCCTGCCGCCGGCGAAACCACCACAGCAGGACCACGCCCGCCGCCGCGAGCAACACTCCCGCCAGCCCCGGCCAGAACACTGCCGGGCCGGTCCCCGGCAGCCCGGTCAGTTTCCCGGACCGGCACCCAGGCCGGTCACCTTGAACTTGCCGCTGATCGAACACCCGCCGGTCGCCTTCGCGGACAGCTTCACCGCGTCCTTCACGATCACCGTGGACTTGCCGCCCGCTACCACGTCGACGGGCTTCGGCAGGTTCAGGGCGCTGCCCGACACCAGCAGCGAACTCGACAGCAGCGACACCTCCGCCGGGCTCGCGCACACCACCTGCGGCGTCGCGGCGCCCGCGGTCAGGCCGGTCAACGACACCGGGAACGGGTTCGGGTTTTCGACGGTGAACGACACGTCGACGCTCATGCCGGGGAACAGCTTCCCGCTGGCGGTCGCGTCGGACAGCTTCAGCGGCAGCGCCTGCCCGGCGTCGACGTTCGCGTTCGCCTCATTCGAGGTGATCGTCATCGCGGCGAACGCGACACCGCCCGCGGTGAGGAGCGCGGCGATACCGCCGGCGATGGTGGCGGCGCGGCGGCGGGCCTTGCGCTTGCTGTCGGCGGCGTACGTCTTCGCGAAGTGCGTGCTCAAGATCTGTTCTCCGTTGGTTGATGTAAGAGCCTCGGACACCTTGACCTATTTCGCGGGTGGGCGCTTCGGTTGTCGCTCGGGCGGGTTACCCGGGGACGGCAGAAAGCCGCCCCGTCACCGCTGGCGGGCGGTGACGGGGCGGCTCAAATGGGCGCCGGTGGGTGGAATGCTGGGGACACGTTGACCCACCGGCACGATCAGGGGCGGGACTTTCAGCCGGCCGTGGCGGGCTGGTCCTGCGGTGGAACCGGGGCGGTGACCTGCGTGCGGACGAACATGCCGACCGCGACCGCCACGAACGACATGATGGTGGCCTGGTCGGTGGCATCCAAGTGCAGGCCGAAGCCGACGCCGAGGGCGAGGGCGGCCTGCGCGAAGCCGAGGACCGCCGCCTGAATGCCGTCGCCGACGGCGAACGCCACGACGAGGCCGAGGATCGCGGCAACGACCGCGTTCAGGTAGGTCTGCTGGTCGGCGGACAGGTCAATCCAGAACGCGGCGCCCAGTTTGATCAGGGCGGCGCAGAAGGCGGCTATCAGCGCCGGTTCACGACCGAAGATCTTCATTTTGTGCTCCTTGCAGGGGGAAGTGGCCGCCGCAAGGGCGGAGGATTTGAACTGGCGGAGATCGAACTGGAAAAGCACGGCCCGGTTTACAACCGGGAATGTCGTACCGGTCTCGCACAATGCAGTCATGCGATGCGTCGACCCTGCTGAGATCACCTTCGAGGTGGCCCGGGTGTGGGTCCAAGGCGACCACACACTCATCCGGATCGGGCCTGTCACCGGCGGGTGCGGATGGATCGCCCAGCGTCTCGGCCACCGGTGGGTGGGATGCTGGATCGCCGACTCCGAACGGGCTGCCAGCACAGCTGTCGAATCGTGGATGCGCCGGCGCGGGGGAATAGCAGCGTGGACCGAGCTCGAACGGCCCACTACGCAGGCGGCGTCTTCCTCAATTCGGCCCCGGTCTTCCTGACCGAGGAAGATGAGAGGCAGATACCGTGGCCTGATGCACAAGACCAACCCGATCCGTCGGAACTTTCTCGGCATGGAGACGGTCTTCGCTGCGGGTGGTGGTTCCTGGTCTCAGGGCGTGCGGGTCTGGTACGCCACCTGCCCGACCTGCGGCGACAAAGTGATGAACCCGCGGGGCTATCCGCACTACAGCGCAGCGACCCGTAAGAACACCAAGGACGCCCTGTATCGTCACATGCAGGAACACCACGAGCCGGGCCTGGTGGGGCGCTGACGGCGTCAGGTACCTACGGGCGTGCATAGGCTGCGCACCACTCTCCGCAGTTCGCGCGAGCGGATGACGTGCGCTGACCCCGCAAGGACCGCGAGGTTCAATTCCTCGCCTCGGCACTCAGGCCGGCCACGGGAGGTGGGCACCCATTTGATGTGCCTGTAGTCGGCCGCTATCGCCTTAGGTGATCGCGTCGTCGCGGCCCTCGGCCACCCGCTCCGCATCACGCTGCGCGAACGACCGGTACGACACCACCCGCACAATCAGCAGCACATCCAGCAACGTCAAAATCCCGACCGAGAACACCACATCACCGACACCACGCGGCGGGGAACCCGGCCAGCGGGTCACCACCAAAACAATCGACCGGAAATACCAGAGCGCCACCAGGATCACCCAGCCGGAAGCGTCCCACGCCGCCAGGCGCCGCCACTGCCGCGGCCGGTGCTGCGACACGAACGCGACCGCCGGCACAAACCCGACGATCAGCAAGACCAGAACGGAGTACATGTAGACCGCCTGTGCTGCCACGTCAGTCGCCCCGCATCACATGTCGAAGGAAATCGTCGTACCGGTTCGCGGCGTTGTGGCTGCGGATCTGAAACGCCCACGCATCCGCCTCAGCCCGGGTTGCTGTCGCCCGCCGCCGGTCTTCCACGGCCCGGCGGTGGGAACGTTCAGCAGCCTCCACGGCGGCGTCCGCCTCGGCCCGGCTGTGGGGTGTGCCGAACGGCCACAGTGCCCGCAATCTCCGCCTCCACGACATGCCCACATCAGCTCCCTGGACGGGCCTGCGGATGACCGAGGTGTGACAGCAGGCCCGTGGTGGTCCTTGCTGTCTCAACCGCTGCCGCGGCTGCCCGTGACGACTCGGCCAGCGCCTGCCGGGTTTCGTCGTGGGCGGCGCATTCCCGTTCGTAGGCGGTGCGCCAGCGGTCCCGTTCAGACTTCACGTCCTCATGGTTTCCGCGGGTCACCACGACACCCGTCAGGAGCAGAACAATCACCACTCCGGGTGGTCCCCATTGCAGGATGGTGCTGACGTAGTCGGGTGTGGTTGCCGCCGCTTCGGCGAACAGGCGGATCATGGCGGCGGCCCCCGTGGTGCGTTTGAAGCAGGGTCAGGACGCGAGGCGGGCCGTCAGCAGTTCGACGACCCGCTGGGCGGTGGCCTCCGGGATCGCACCCGCCTGCTCGGGGGTGAGCCCGGCAAGCACCCCCGACACGATCGCCGCCTCGTCGACCTGGTCCTTGCCGGCCAGCGCGGCGATCGCAGAGGTGAGCGCTTTGCCCTGCACGGCGACGGCGGCTTCGACGGCCCGCACGTGGTATTCGATGTTGGTGAGAGCCTCGCCGGGCGACCGGGACGGGTTGGTTCTCACGTCGCTGGCGTTGGACGGGGTGCCGACCAGGCCGTCGGTCTTCCAGATCTCGCTGATCGTGGGCATGTCGTCCTCCTGCACGGCGGGCGGTTTCGGGGCGGCGGGTTCCTCACGGGCGATCCACGCGGCTTTCGACTCGCCCTTGAACATGGACACCATCGCCCGGGCGGCCTTGGCGTCGAGCACATACCGGCGGTGCAGTTCGGCATGAACGTGGAACTTGTGGCTGGCGTCGGCGAACCCGGCCTTGTTGGTGTCGAAGTTCAGCCGGGTCGCGTCGCCGGTGCCGTCCCACACGTTGACCGCGTTGAAGTACTTGCGTCGTGGGTCGGAGTGGTCAGCCCAGACGGCGTGTGCCCGCCCGTAGGCCAGGACAAGATCGGCTTTCGACATGGAGACGTCGACGGCGGCACCGTAGGCCGGGTTGAAGCCTTTGTCGTCGGGCCGGGTGTTCGAGTAATCGTTCTGGTTGCCGTACGCCTTCAGGTCGTTGATCGAGCAGTGGTATCCGCCCGACTTCAGATGCGCGGCATTGGGCACGATCCCGGAGAGCACCGCCGACTTGTAGCCGCAGTTGTGGACCATGCCGTCAGCGACGGCACGGACCGGCGCCGAAACCAGCGTCGTCACGACTGGTCCAGCGCGATGATGTCGAGCTCCGACTGTTCGCCGGCCTGCCAGGCGCGGCCTTCGTCGAACTCGCGTTCCCCGGTCCGGGCGCCCTGCGGGTAGACGAGTGAGTCGTCGTGGTCGGTGCACGGCGCGAAGGTGCCGTCCGGCTGCGCCTTGTACATCCACGCCCGGCCCGCAGCCCGATCGACGGCGAGGAAGCCGTCGCTTGAGCGGACCGTCACCTGCCGCCCGTCGAGAGGTCCACCGTGGCAGACGCCGGTGGTGGTTTCCTCGTCAGCCATGACCCACCTCCGGCTCGCTGCCGTAGGTGCGGGCGGTGGAGGTGAACATCGGCGCCGGGCCGCCGGTGGTGAGCCGGTCGAGTTCGGCGGCCTGCATCTCCACGAGCAGGCGTAGCTGAGCGAGCTCGAATTCCACCGGGAAGTCGCGGCGGATCCGGGCGAGCAGATCATCTGCCTCAAGATTCATGGCCGCCTCCTCGCGGGTTGGGGTGGGCGTCCCGGCAGCCGTGGATCGTGACTTCGCAGGGCCGAAAACCGGGACGCCCTGTCTATGGGCGACTACTCGTCGCGGCCGTACGCCTGGTCGCGGGCAGCCCGCAACTGCTTGATCAGATGGTTGACGCCCGCCCGGTCCAAGTCGATCGACTCGCCCGGCCACGCGGGCAGCGCATCCGCCGGCAGTTCGGCCGGCAGATACTCGAGGCTGGTGTCCGGCGTACCGGCACCAGCCCAGCGGGTGGTGGCGACCTGCACGCCCAGGTCGCGCTGCCAGCGCACCTCGAGCCGCCGGTCACCCGTTGTGTCGAGGGCGGCGGCCGGATAGATGTAATGCTTCGCCATGAGGCGTTCTCCCCCTGAGGGTGTTGCCCTGAAGCCCGGGCCGGGCCAGCCCGCCCTGTGGCGGAAGTCAGAGAGTCAGCGACTTGGTCCAATCGCCGGCGGCCATACCCCGCCACAACACGTCCCGGTCGACGTCGGCGAGGTCGGGGCGTTCCCAGGTGCCCGACCAGACGGCGCCGCCGAGCGGATTCTTCGGGTCGAGGTCGCCGGGGGAGTCGTAGGTGTGCACCGTGGTCCCGTGCAGCTCCACAAACCCGGCGTCCGAACGCAGCAGCAGGTGCCGGTCGTTGCCGTCACGCACCCACCGGCCGGCGCCGTCCGCCATCCAGCCAGGCATGAGTCCTCCTACAGGGGCCGCAGGTATTCGCATTCGAAAACACACACGAACGCGGTCGAAATGTTCGTCGACAGGGAGCCGGCCGCCGACTGCACCTGCCGGCCCATCAGTTCGAAATAGTCGGTGGAGCCGTTCGCCTGCAGCATCGCCGTCACCTGCGCGGTCCGCGCGTTCGAGCCGGTCGCCGTGGCGGGCAGAATGTTGCGGCCACGCGGCGCCACGATGCTGCCGTTC
>NZ_JBVJIU010000039.1:0-22836 GCF_055586105.1 Actinoplanes sp. NPDC051537 | reverse complement strand
ACCTCAGGCCCCGCAAAACAGTACACGGCAAACAGCCGGTGCAATTCCTCGGGGTTCCACCAGGACGGCCGCTGCGACGACCCCGAAAGGCCCCCCGCGCTCGCCCGTCTCCCTGGCGGCTCGGGAAACATTACAGGGCACCCGACCCGGGCGCCAAATCGGCCCCCTGCGAACCACGTCACAGGGGGCCGACCAGCGAAAACCCTAAAGAACCTCGACGCCGGCGAACGACTTCTTGCCGCGGCGCAGCACCAGGAACCGGTCGTGCAGCAGGGACGACGCCGCGGGAACGGCCTCCCCGTCGGTGATGCGCTCGTTGTTCAGGTACGCCCCGCCCTCGGCGATCGTGCGCCGGGCCTCGTTGGCGCTGGCGACCAGACCCGATTCCTTGAGGAGCGTCGCGAGGCTGGGGAGCTCACCTCGTACGGGCAGGAGACCGGTCTCGGAAAGCGCGGACCGCAACGTGCTCGCCGAGAGTGAGTCCAGCGAACCCCGCCCGAAGAGAGCCTGCGAGGCCGCGACCGCCTGCGACGCCTCCTCGGGACCGTGCACCAGCGCCGTGATCTCCTCGGCCAGCGCCCGCTGGGCGAGCCGGGCCTGCGGGCGGTCGGCCGTCGCCTTCTCCAGTTCCTCGAGCTCTTCCCGGGTCTTGAAGCTGAAGTAGCGCAGGTACTGGTTGACGTCCCGGTCGTCCGCGTTGATCCAGAACTGGTAGAACGCGTACGGCGAGGTCATCGCCGGGTCGAGCCAGACCGCGCCGCCCTCGCTCTTGCCGAACTTGGTGCCGTCGGCCTTGAGGACCAGCGGCGTGGTGAAGGCGTGCACCGGGCCGGCGCCCCGGCGGCGTACGAAATCGACCCCCGCGGTGATGTTGCCCCACTGGTCGGAGCCGCCGAACTGGAGCGCGCAGCCGTGCCGCACGTGCAGCTGGTAGAAGTCGTTGGCCTGGAGCAGCTGGTAGCTGAACTCGGTGAAGCTGATGCCGGTCTCGAGGCGGTTGCGCACGACGTCGCGGGCCAGCATCTTGTTGACCGGGAAATGCTTGCCGACGTCGCGCAGGAACTCGATCACCGAGGTCGGGCCGGTCCAGTCGAGGTTGTTGACCAGCTCGGCCGCGTTGACGCCCTCGTAGGTCACGAACGGCTGCAACTGCGACCGGATGCGGGAGACCCAGCCCTCGATCACCTCGGGCGGGTTGAGCGAGCGCTCGCTGGACTCCCGGGGGTCGCCGATCTGGCCGGTGGCGCCGCCGACGAGCAGCAGCGGCTTGTGGCCGGCGAGCTGGAGCCGCCGGGCGGTCATCACCTGCATGAGGTGGCCGACGTGCAGGGACGCGGCGGTGGGGTCGAACCCCACATAGAACGTGATGCCAGGGCCGTTGAGCGCCTCGGTCAGCGCGTCGAGGTCGGTCGAGTCCTGGAGCAGTCCACGCCACTGCAAGTCGTCTACGAGAGTCACGACGGCAATTCTCCCGCACTGACGGCTGCGAATCACACCGGGTTTAGCCATGCTGTGGAGATGAGCCGCCTGGGTAGCCCCGTACCGCCGACCGACATCTCGAAGAAGAAGGCGATCGCCCGCCTCGAGGAGGCGCAGGACCGCCTGTTGCGGCTGCGCCTGCTCCTCGGCGGCCAGATCGGTGAGAAGCGCATCGGACCGCCGCTCACCTGCGTCTTCGAGGGCTGGGACGCGTCCGGCAAGGGTGGGGCGATCAAGCGCCTGGTGGCGCCGATCGACCCCCGTCACGTACGCGTGTCGCAGTTCGCGGCGCCGACCTACGACGAGAAGCGGCACCACTTCCTGTGGCGCTTCTGGCCGAAACTTCCGGGTTGGGGAGGCATGTCGGTCTTCGACCGCTCGTGGTACGGCCGGGTGCTGGTCGAGCGGGTCGAGGGCTTCGCGACCGAGGAGCAGTACCAGCGGGCGTACAACGAGATCGTCGAGTTCGAGCGCACGCTGGTCGCCGAGGGCATGATCATCGTGAAGTTCTGGATGCACGTCTCGCCCGAGGAGCAGCTGCGCCGTTTCGAGGACCGCGCGCAGGACCCGTTGCGCACCTGGAAGCTGACCGACGAGGACTGGCGCAACCGGGAGAAGCGGCCGCAGTACGAGAAGGCGGTCGAGGAGCTGCTGGAGCGCTGCGACCCGACCTGGGCCCCTTGGCGGGTGATTCCGGGTGACGACAAGCATTACGCGCGGTTCGCGGTGGTCGAGACGGTCTGCGATGCCATCGAGAAGGAACTGACCAAGCGGGGGTACGAGATATAGCTAGGCGATGCCGTGGGCGGCGAGCCGGTAGTCGGGCGGTGTCTCGCCGGCGCCGGTGACGAGGGCGGCTATGTACTGGGCGACCAGCGGGACGAACTTGAAGCCCTCGCCCGAGAAGCCCGCGGCGACGGTTACCGGGCCCACCCGGTCGATGACGAAGCGGGAACCCGGGGTGTTGTCGTAGAGGCAGCTGATCGGCGTCGAGCGGGCCGGGTCGAGGCCGGGGAACCACTGTTCGACGTAGCGTCGCAGGGCGGCGTCGGCGGCCTCGTCGGGTGGGCGGCGGGTGTCGGGGTCGATCTCGGGGCCGGTGCCGTGGTGGCCGACCTTCACGCCCGCGCCGGACTCGTACAGGCCGTAGACCGGGGTGCCGCGCCAATGGACGAAGGACGGCCAGGTGGCGGCGGGGTCGCGCGGGGCGAAGAAGCGCGGCTGCTCCTGGGTCACCCGGAACGGCGGGAGCGGGGTCACGGTGGTCAGCAGGCCGGGGGTCCACGGGCCGGCGGTCACCACCGCCTGGCGGGCGTGCAGGGTCTCGGTGGCGGTGTCGACGGCGACGCCGGTCGGGCGGACACGCAACGATTCCACCCGTACGCCATCGCGCAGTTCTGCTCCGGAGGCCCGGGCCAGCTCCTGGGTCGTCGCGATCGCGCGGTCGGCCCGGATGCGGCCGGAACCCGGCTGGTAGAGCACGGGGGTCTCGAAGCGCATGCCGGGCCAGCGGGCGGCGGCCTCGCGCGGGTGCAGGACCGTCCCGGTGAAGGCGGCCACGACCTCGTCGGACACGCCGTGGTCGACGCCGCCGGTGACCTCCAGCAGGGTGCGGCCCGAGCGGTCCTCGAGCTCCCGCCACAGCTCACCCGACCGGGCGACGCGCTCGGCGTAGCCGGCGTCGTCGACGGCGGCGCGGAACAGGCGGGTGGCGCCGTGCGAGCCGCCGAGGGCGTGGCCGAAGGGGTGCTGCTCCAGGAGCACCACGTCGCGGCCGACGTCGGCCAGGCGGAGGGCGGCGGCGGAGCCCATCGCCCCGCCGCCGATCACCACCACGTCATGCATGGGCCTGGTAGGCCGGCAGGTTCAGGGCGGCCCGGATCTTCGCCTGGACCTCCTCGGCCGGGGGTCGCGCGTCGATGTCGTGCACGAACTCCTTGCGCCGGAACAGCTCCAGCACCGGGCGGGTCTTCTCGTTGTAGTCGCGCAGGCGGGCGTCGAGCGCCTCGGGGGTGTCGTCGGCGCGGGTGATCAGCTGGTGGCCGCAGATGTCGCAGCGGCCGTCCTCCTTGGGCCGGTCGGCGATCAGGTTGTAGTCCATGCCGCAGTTCGGGCACAGGCGGCGGCTGAGCACCCGGCGGCGCACCTCCTCCTCGGGGAGCTCGAGGTGGATGACGCCGTCGATGTCGTAGCTCTCCATGAAGAACTCGGCCTGCCGCCCGTTGCGCGGGAAGCCGTCGATCACGAAGCCGTAGTTCCAGTCGTGCTGGTCGAGCCGCTCGCGGACGACGCTCTCGACCATGTCGTCGCCGACCAGCTCGCCCGAGTTCATCGTGCGGCGTACCTGGGCGCCGAGCTTGGTGTGGTTCTGCACGTGCCAGCGGAAGATGTCGCCGACCGCGATGTGGACCAGGTCGAGGTCGTCGCAGAGCAGCTCGCTCTGGGTGCCCTTGCCACTCCCCTGCACGCCCATGATCACGTACTTGCGCATCGGTCTTGGCCTCTCTCAGTCGGTCGCGCCGAGTCGCAGCAGACCGGGCGCCGGCCGCCCGGTCAAGGTAGTCGGGTCAATGCTCCAGGCATCGGCCACCTTGAGCACGTCTTTCTCACCCACGAGTACGGTCGAGTCCTCATCGAGCTCGGCCGGCAGCCCGGCATCGCGCTCGGCCGGGCCGGGCTCGCCGTGCCACGAGGTCACCTCGCCGGTCTGCCCGACGTAGCCGAACGCCCGGATCAGCTCCCCGCCCGCCGCCCGCTGCCACCGGTGCAGCTCGGTGACCCGGTGGGTGGCGAAGAACTGCACCTCGCCGCCGAGCGTCGCGGACAGGCCGATGACGTCGACGTTCACCCGCAGCAGCCGGCGGCCGGTGGCCAGGATCCACTCGGTGTCGCGCGCGCCGGGGAGCGGCGGGGTGACCGCCACCCGGTCGTCGGTCAGGTGGGCCAGGTCGATGCCCTCGCGCCACGGCACCGGGCCGAGGTCGCGCAGGCCGAGGGCGGCGATGACCGCCTCCTGGTCCTGGCCCGCCACCGCGAGCCAGGCCTGCTTGCCGCCGAAACCGACCATGACGCCGTTGCCCATGGGACAACGCTATCCGGAGAGCGCGTGGCCCTGTCCACTAACGTCCGTCACTACGCCCATCCGTAGTCGTTCCGGAGCTTCGCGGCGACCCGGTCGAAACGGTCACGGTCGAGGATGGCGCCCTCGCGGCGGATGCCGTCGGCGTCGATCTCGAGCACCCGGTCGAGGCGGATCCAGCTCGGGCGGGCCTCGCGGTCCCAGGAGCCGGGACCGAGCGCGAGCCAGTTGCGCTGGCCGTCCCGCTCACTCTGACTGGAGAGCATGAGCCCGAGCACGTCGCGGCCCTGCCGCCCGACGACCAGCACCGGCCGGTCCTTGCCCTGGTTCGGGTCGTCCTCGTACGGGACCCAGGTCCAGACGATCTCGCCGGGGTCGGCGTCGCCGTCGATCTTGGGTGCGTATTCGAGGTGCCGCCCGCTGCGCGGTTTGGGGAGGTGCCGCGGGGGACGCGGCGAGGCCGGCTTGCGGAACCGGCCGAACAGGGACTGCAGAATCTTGGCCACCGCAGCACTCTAGAGGCTTAATTGACGAAGTCCTGGGTCAGCCAGGTGATGCCCTTGCTGTCCCGGACGACGCTCAGCCCGATCCGCTTGAAGCCGGTGTTCAGCAGGTTCTTGCGGTGGCCGTCGTTGGGCGGGGTCTCGGCCAGCATGCTGTCGGTGAGCCCGTTCGCGGCCTTGATGATCTGCGCCTCGCTCGAGCCGCTGGAGCCGAAGCCGATGTTCTCGCCGGCCGAGCTCCACCGCACGCCCTGGGCGCTGAAGCGGTCGCCGAGGCCCTTCTCGCCCGGGCACTGGTGCTCGAGCCCGCAACCATTGATCATCAGCTGGTTGTGCAGGGCCGACGCCTTCGACAGGTTCGCGTCGAGGGTCAGCGCGCCGAGACCCTCCTGGGCCCGGGCCGTGTTGATGTGGGCCAGCACCGCGTCGAGCACGTCGTCACCGGTCGACGGGACCCGCGCGGCGGTCTTCGTGCTGGTCGGCTTGACCGTCTTGCGCGGGGCGGGCGACGAGGTGGTCTTCTTGGGGGACGGCGACTTGGAGGCCGAGGGGGACGGCGACGCGGTCTCCAGATCGAGCAGCGGCGACGGGGAGTCTTCCGGCTGCGACGGCGGGGCCAGCGGTTTGTCGGCCGCGGCGGTGCTGACCGGCGTCTCGGCGGAGGCGTGCCGGCTCAGACCGATGACCGTGAATCCGCTCCCGATCACCACGGCGGTGGCCCCGGCCACCAACGTGTAACGGAAACGGGCGGCGGCGGTCATCGACACGGGACGGCACCTCAAGCGGGATCGACGGGCAGGAGCCCGTTCACTATCGGTGCGGCGGCGGGCGCACGCTCGCCGCCTAAAGAGCGCTTAAGAGAGGGATCACGGAGATCTAAAGATAGAGGTCGAACTCTCCTCCGCGCACGCCGTCGAGGAAGGCGCGCCACTCGGCGTGGCTGAAGACCAACGCGGCGCCCTCCCGGTCCTTGGTGTCTCGTACGGCCACGATGCCCGGAAGGTTCACCGCGACCTCGACACAGTCGCCGCCGTTGCCGCCGCTGCGGGTGCTCTTGTGCCAGTCGGCACCGGTGAGGTCACTCATCACTCTCCTCGATGATCGCCCGGATCAGGTCGCCCGACTCGTCCTGGCTCAGCGCGGTGGCGTCGAGTTCGGCCCAGGTCGATTCGTAGGCATCCACGTCGGTGATTTTATCGAGGTAGAGCGCCCCCGTGAGGTTCTCGCAGTAGACGGTCGTCGGTTCCGGCGAGGCGGTGCCGATGGCCGGGAAGTCGAGGATCGTGAACGGCCCGGAGGCGGCGGCGCGATGCGGCCCGGCCGCGAACGGCGCGACCCGCACGCTGACGTTCGGCCGGGTCGAGACGTTCACCAGGTGGGCGAGCTGCTTGCGCATGCCGAGCCGGTCGGGGATGGCCCGGCGCAGCACGCCCTCGTCGAGCACCACGTCCAGCCGTGGGGCCTCGGGGCGGGCGCGGGTGAGCAGGGACTGCCGTTCCAGGCGTACGGCCACGGCGCCCCGCGACGCCGGCCCGCCCCACCGCTCGAAGACGCACTCCGCGTACTCCCGGCTCTGCAGCAGGCCGGGGATCAGGCTGGGCGCGAACGATCGCAGCCGGCTGGCCGCCTGCTCCATCCCGACATAAAGCTCGAACCACGCCGGGACGACATCGCCGTACGCGTGCCACCAGCCTTTCGCCTTGGACTCCTGGGCCAGGCTGATCAAAACCTCGGTCATCCGCGGCGTGGCTCGGTACACCGTGCACATGGCAATGACATCGTGTTTACGCACCGGGACCTCGCCGTTCTCGATCCGGTACATCCGGGCGCGGGAGAACTCGAGCTCCTCGGCCGCCGCCATCAGCGTGATGCCGGCCTGCTCGCGCAACTGGCGCATGAGACGGCCGACCTGGCGGCGCGGAACGGTCGAGCCCGTGTCGGTCATGTGCAGCTCCCGAGAATTTCCATCCGAGAATCCCAGCCGGAGACACACAGCGTACTTACTTGATCGCTTATCGTGAATGCCAAAACTCGCATGATCCACTTAGGATGGCCGCATGACCGACAGGTTCGACTCCGGCGTCGCGCACCCGGCCCGCCGCTACAACTACTGGCTGGGCGGCAAGGACAACTTCGCGGCCGACCGGGAATCGGGCGACCTCCTGGCGAAGTCCTACCCGGCGGCGAGAATCGCGGCCCGGGCGAACAGGGCGTTTCTCGGGCGAGCCGTACGTTATCTGGCCGCCGACGCCGGAATTCGGCAGTTCCTCGACATCGGCACCGGCCTGCCGACGGCGGACAACACGCACGAGGTAGCCCAGCGGGTCGCCCCCGAGGCGCGGATCGTCTACGTCGACAACGACCCGATGGTGATGGCGCACGCCCGGGCGCTGCTGACCAGCACGCCGTCGGGCCGGGCCCGCTATCTCGAGGAAGATCTGCGGAATCCGTCCAAGATCCTCGCGATCGCCGCGGAGACGCTCGACCTCGCCCGGCCGGTCGGCCTGATCCTGGTCGCGGTGGTGCACTTCCGGCCGGCCCAGGAGGAAGCCCGGGAGATCGTCCGCACCCTGCTGGACGCCCTGCCGAGCGGCTCGCACCTGGTGATGACCTGCGCCACGACCGACTTCCTCACGCCGGAGCTGAAGGCCAACTGGGACGAGTCGCTGCGTACCGGCCGCTCGGATGTCCATCCCCGCACGCGTGCGCAGTTCGACGAGTTCTTCGCCGGGCTCGACCTGGTCCCGCCGGGCGTGGCCGCGGTGAGTGAGTGGCGGCCGGACCCCGAGTCTCCGGAGCATCCGACGCCGGTGGAGGCCTCGATGTTCGGCGCGGTGGGCCGGAAGGCCTAGTACTTCAGTTCTCCGCCCGCGCGATCGCCGCGCGCAGGCGGCGAACCGCCGGGTTTCCCGCGGGGGTGAGATATCCGAGCTGCACCGCGAGCTCGGCGAGGGTTGCGGCGCCTTTCCGGTACGCGGTGAGCGCCGCGTCGGTGAGGGGCGGGCGCGAGCGGGTGCCACTCGGGCGGCGGTCGATGCCGTAGCCGGCGAGCAGCTCGCGGATGCTCTCGGCGCTCACCCCGGCCCGGGTGGCGATCTGCGGGCAGGTCAGGCCGTCGCGCAGGTAGAGCTCGGTCAGGGCGGCCCGGGTCAGGCTCTTGCGGATGCGGGACGCGGGACCGGGGCGGCCCGGGGACAGCCGGTAGCGGGCGAGCCGGTAGCGGACCTGGCGGGCCGTGGTGCCGGTCAGCTCGGCCACCTGCGCGACCGTGAAGCCCTCCCGGACGTACCAGTCCCGCAGCAGGTGCTCGGGCAGCGGGTCGTCCGGCGATCCGACCACGAAGTAGGTGCGCCGGGGTTGCAGGACCGAGGCCGAGACCAGGCGTTCCCGTACGGCGTCGGGCGCCAGCCCGAGCTCGGCGGCCAGATGAGCGGCGACCATGCCGGCCCGCCAGCGGCCGACGAGCCGGCGCTGGGTGAGGGCCGGCGCGTCGGGCGTGATGCCGTAGCGCCGGAGCCAGTGGTAGCCGGCGGCGCGGCTGAGCCCGAGCCGGGGGCCGACCGCCGCGGGCGGGACCCGCTCGTGGATCACCCACCGCTGGAGGAGGTCGGGGTCGGGTCTCGTCAGCGCCGCACCCCCTTATCCCTACAAATCATCCCAAGTCGGATCATTGCCCGGCAATTATTGCCCGTAAACGCGTGTGCTTTGCTGGGCCGCGTGGATTACCCGTGGCTGCATCTGCCCGCGACGGCCGTCGACGAGGCCGCCCGCACGCTGCTCGGCTGGCGGCTGACGGCGAACGGGGTGACGGCGCGGCTCACCGAGGTCGAGGCGTACAGCGGGCTCGGCGAGGACCCGGCCAGCCACGCGCACCGCGGCGTCACGACCCGCAACGCGGTGATGTTCGGGCCGGCCGGGCGGCTGTACGTCTACCAGATCTACGGCATGCACTTCTGCGCCAACATCGTCTGCGGCGAGCCCGGGAAGGCGGCGGCCGTGCTGCTGCGGGCGGGCGCGGTGGCCGGCGGGCTGGAACGGGCCCGGCAACGGCGGCCGGCCGCGCGCAAGGACGACGACCTGGCATCCGGGCCGGCCAAGTTGATGCAGGTCCTGGCCCTGGACCGGAGCGCGAACGACACGTCGGTGATCGACGGGACCGGTCCGCTGACGCTCACTCCCCCGGCCGGCCCGGTCGGCCCGATCATGGCGGGCCCGCGGGTCGGCGTCACCTCGGCGCTCGACGTGCCGTGGCGGTTCTGGCTGGCCGGCGACCCGACGGTGAGCGCCTACCGCCGGCACACGCCGCGCATCCGGAAAGTGTCGTAGGGGCCCGGTAGAACGGGGGCCATGCTTCCCCATGTGGTCGTCTCCGCCCAGGTCTCGGTCGACGGGCGGGTCGCGCTCCGGCGCGACCGCCTCCTGCTGCACGACGAGCGATGGGCGGCCCTGCGGCCGCCCAGCTTCGACGCGGTCGACGCCGCCCGCGCCGCCCGGCACGACCATCAGGCGATCCTGGAGGGCAGCGGCTCCCTGGTCGCCGGCACGGCCGGGTCGCTGACCGACCTGCCGCCGCCGGGCGACGGCGAAGACCTCTACGCCGACTTCGCCACCCCGGGCGGCCGGAAATGGTTCACGGTCGTCGACGGGCGCGGCCGGGTCCGCTGGACGATGACCAGCAGCGGCGAGTTCGACCTGCTCGTGCTGGTCTGTGCGGCCACTCCCCCGGCCTACCTGGCTTACTGCGCCGGGAGGGGATCGCCTATCTGGTGGCCGGCGACGAGCGGGTCGATCTCGGGGCGGCGCTGGGCCGCATGCGGGAGCGGCTCGGCGTGACGACCGTGGTGTCGCACGCGGGCGGCGGGCTCAACGGCGCGCTGCTGCGGGCCGGGCTGGTCGACGAGGTCGAGGTGACCGTGCTGCCCGCGCTGGTCGGCGGGCTCGGCACCCCGGCCGTCTTCGACGGGCCGCCGCTGGGTGACGACGAGTCACCGCTGCCGCTGCGGCTGCTGTCGGCGCAGGTCGAGAGCGATGGGACGGTGCTGCTGCGATACGCCGCGGACCGCGGGGAAACGCCTGCGTCCGGGGCCGGGGGCGGCTAGCGTCTCGAACTGATGATTCCGCATCGGTGGTTGGTCGTGTGCAGCGCGATGTGCTCCGCCGGCATGGTCTGGGCGGCCGTGCTGATCGCCGGGCTGCTCGCCGGGGTCCGGCTCGTGCCGTCGGTGGTCGCCGTCGGCGTGGCGGCGCTGCTGACCGTGCCCGGGGTGATCGCCGGGGTGATCGGGAACCGGTGGTACTACCGGACCACCCGGCCGCGCCTGCGCTGGAGCCTGACCTCGTGGGTGCCGCCGCACGTGCCGCACTGGGCCTCGATGCTGGCCGGCGTCATCTTCTTCGGCTTCTGGCTGGCCGTGGTCGTCGCCTTCGCCGGGCTGGACGGCAACGCCGAGATGCGCGACGGGCAGTACGTCTCCGACCACCACGGGCGGGTCACGGTCATCACCGAGGCCGATTACGACCGCCAGCTCGACCACGAGCAGCAGATCTCCCTCGGCGTGCTGGGCGCCCTGGCGGTCGGCGGCGTCTTCCTGACCGGCGCCGTGCTCACCCACCACGCCGCGCCCGAGCCGACCCACACCCAGTCGGCCGGCCTTCCCCTGGCCTGAGCCCTCGTCCTCGGGCCCCGCGGCTGCTACGAAGGAGGGATGGGCACCGACTATCCCGAATCGATCGCCGCGACCGACCAGATCGTGCCGTCGCCGCGACGTGTGCGCGCCATGCTCGGCGGGCGCGTGGTCGTCGACACCACGCGCGCCGTCTACCTGTGGGAACACCCCGCCTTTCCGCAGTACTACATCCCGATCGACGACGTCGCCAAGGAGTTCCTGGTCGACGAGGAGCACGAGCAGCGGCTCAGCCGCGGGACGGCCCGCCGCCTCGGCCTGCGCGTCGACGACATCCACCGGGCCGCGGCCGGGCGCGTCTACACCGACGACGCCATCGACGGGCTGGCCGGGCTCGTCCGCTTCGAATGGGACGCGCTCGACGCCTGGTTCGAGGAGGACGAGGAGATCTTCGGGCACCCGCGGAACCCGTACCACCGCGTGGACGCGCTGCGCTCGAGCCGGCACGTGCGGGTCGAGCTCGACGGCGTGACCCTGGCCGAGTCGCGCTCGCCGGTCCTGCTCTTCGAGACCGGCCTGCCGACCCGCTACTACCTCGACCGCACCGCCCTCAACCCGGCCGCCCTCGAGCGCAGCGACACCGTGACGCTGTGCCCGTACAAGGGGCGCACCACCGACTACTGGTCGGTTCGCACCCCGACCGGTCTCCATCCCGACCTGGCCTGGTCCTACGCCTTCCCGCTGCCCGCGGTCGCGGCGATCGCCGGGCTGGTCGCGTTCTACAACGAGAAGCTCGACATCCACCTCGACGGCCAGCTGCTGGAGCGCCCGGAAACGCCTTTCTCCCGCCGATAGCGCGGCTGTGCCATAGTGGCGCGCGATGATCGAGACCATCGAGCTGACCAAGGCGTACGGGCGGGTCCGCGCGGTCGACGGACTGTCCTTCGCCGCCGCGCCGGGGCGGATCACCGGGTTCCTCGGGCTGAACGGGTCGGGGAAGACCACGACGCTGCGCATGCTGCTCGGGCTGACCCGGCCGACCGGCGGCGAGGCGCTGATCGACGGCCGGCCGTACGCCGATCTCGCGCATCCGCTGCGGCAGGTCGGCGCCGTGCTCGAGCAGGGCATCAGCCACCCCGGGCAGAGCGGCCGCGCGCACCTGATCACGCACGGCATGCTCGCCGGCGCGAACCGGGCCCGGGTCGACTCGCTGCTGGAGCTGGTCGGGCTGGCCGACGCCGCGCACCAGCGGACCGGGGACTACTCGCTCGGCATGCGCCAGCGGCTGGCCGTCGCCACCGCGCTGCTCGGCGAGCCGCCGGTGCTGATCCTCGACGAGCCGGCGAACGGGCTCGACCCCGAGGGCATCGCCTGGCTGCGGCAACTGCTGCGCGACCACGCCGACGCCGGCGGCACCGTGCTGATCTCCAGCCACCTGCTGGCCGAGCTGGCCCAGCTCATCGACGACGCCGTGATCATCGCGGACGGGCGGCTGCGGCACGCGGGACCGCTGGACGAGCTCTACGGCACGGCGACCCATCGGCTGTACGTGCGGGGCCGTGACCCGCGTCGGCTGCGGGACGCCTTCGAGTCGGCCGGCGCCAAGGTGGCCGGCGACGAGACGCTGGAGGTCGACGGCCTGTCGGCCGAGGACGCCGGCGAGATCGCGTTCGCCGCGGGCGTGCCGCTCTACGAGCTGACCACCGACGTCCCCAACCTCGAGCAGATCTTCCTCTCCCTGGCGGCCTCATGATCACGTTGATGCGCAGCGAGCTGTACCGGATGGCGTCGATCCGGTCGAGCTGGGTGACGATCGCGCTGTTCGGGGCGGTGGCGGCGGCGTTCGGCATCCTCGACCCCAACTTCTGGGCGCTGATGGCGGGCGTGGGGGCGTTCGGCATCAGCGTGCTGACCATCACCCAGCACTTTCAGCACCGTACGGCCGCATTGCTCTTCCTGGCCCGGCCCCGACGATTCCCGGTGTTGTTCGCCCAGATCGCCACGACGGTGCTGGTGTCCTTCGTCCTGACCGCGTTGTGCGGCATCACCGCGTTGTTGAAGGACGGCCGGCAGACGTACGTGCACACGCTGCTCGTGGTGCCGATCATGGCCGTCTTCGCCGCCTCGCTCGCCGCCGTGGTCCGCCGCGCGTCCTGGCTGCTGTTCGGCTTCACGGCCTGGTTCGTGGTCGTCGAGGGCATCGTCGGCCAGCTCAAGTGGCAGCTGCCGATGTCGTCCTATCTGGACGCCTCGGGCGGCGACCCGTTCGCCCTCGAGGTGTTCGCCGCGTGGGCGCTGGGCGCGCTGGCCGTCGCCGCGCTCACCCTCCGCCGGGACCTGGTGGGCGACTAGCGGCCCGCCACCACCAATGCGAGGCCGGAATGCCGGGCGGGGTCTCGATGTCCGGCCGCGGGCCCAGCTCGCGCAGCTTGTCGGTCAGGTCGTCGTCGATCCGCACCAGCGCCTCGGGGTCGACCACGCCGTCGGCGACCGTGCCGCGAAGATCGTCGGTCAGGTACTGCAACGTCGACCGCAACGTCAGCACGCTTTCGAGGTCGTCGTCGCGGGCATCGTCGACGGCGCCCGCGCTCCGGGCGACGAAGACCGCCATTCCGGTACGCAGCCGGGCGAGCCGGTCGGCGATGGCGGCCCGCTCGGGCAGGTCGGCGCCCCCGGCGTGCAGCGGGACGAGGCGGCGCAGGGCCTGGCGCAGGAACGGCTCCCGGCCCGCCAGCGCCTCGTCGAGGTCGCCCAGCATCAGCCGGGCCGTGTCCTCGGCGGCCGTCACTTCGTCGTCGCCTTCACCTTGACCGCCTTCGGTTCCCCGTAGCTCGCGACGACCGCGTTGCCGCCGGCGTCGACGTAGACGATCGCCTCCACGGTGATGCCGTCGGCCTCGCGGTGGTAGACGATCCGTCGCGAGGCGCCGCTGGGCTCGTCCAGGACCACCTTGCCGGATCGTACGGTCTCGCGCATGCTCGCCGCGTACGACTCGATGGGTGTCGTGAGATTCTGCTCGCCCGCCGGCAGCTCGCCCATGTGCTTGTGGGCGTGGTAGGCCTCGGCGGTGCCGGACTCGTAGGGCAGCGCGGGCAGGGCGCGGACGGCGTCGGGCACCTGGGCCGGAGTGAGACCGGGCGGCAGCAGGCCCGACCGCGGGGTCGCGGCGATCGTGGCCAGGTCCTTGGCGAGCTGGGCCGAGAGGTCGGTCATGCCGGCCTCGGAGTTCATGGCGGCGGCCGCGGCCTGGGCCGCCTTGGACGGCAGCTGCGCGGCAGGGGTGGTGGCGGCGAACTCGGCGGCGAACCGGTCCCGGGTCTCGCTGAACAGGGCGCGGGCGTACTCGACCCGGTTGGCGAACTCGCGCGGGCTCCCGCCGCAGCCGTCGCGGCCCCACTGCACCATGCGGGCGCGCAGCGGGGGTGGGATGGCCCGTGGCCATTGGGTGAGCGCCGTGTTCACCTTGCCGGCCGTCATGGTGTCGACGCCGTCGAAGAGGGTGTCGCCGGTTAGGTTGTTCTCGGTCAGCGCCTTGGCCAGCTTGCCGGCTACTACGGGATCGGCCTTCACGATCGCGGGGTCTGGGCCGGGCGTGGGGCCGGGCCCGAGCGTGGGGACGGGGCCCAGCTTTGGCATGCCGGCCGGTGTTTCGCCGCCACCGCCTGCGGCCACGCCGGATCCGGCCGGCGCACCCGATTCGCCCTGCGCGCCCGGCGTCTCGCCGGGCGGGAGCGCCTTCGCCGGCGGGCTCACCACCCCGTTGCGCACGACCGCCACCTGCTGGCCGGTCGAGACGTTGACGATCTCACCGGTGCCGGTGGCCGGGTCGTAGGTCGCCCGCAGGAACGTGCCGGACGGCCGGTGGAACGCCATCTGGGTGACCACGCCGGTGCGGGGGTCGACCCGCGGCGGCTGGTAGATGACGTCCGGCTCGAGGGGCGGGGCGCCGCCGCCGGTCGTGCCCGGCTTCGCGAACGCCGAGCCGATGAAACCGGTGACCGCGCCCACGATGCCGCCGGACACCGCGCCCCAGCCGACCCGCCTCAGGTACTCGTCGACGCCGATCTCGCCGCGGGCCAGGGCGCCGACGTTCTCGATGCCGGCCCCGGCCGCGCCCAGTGGCGCGCCGACCGTCAGGCCGGTGGCGGTGCCGACCGCGACGCGCGCGCCGAAGCCGGTCACGGCCTCCGGCGCCACCCCGTACAGGCGCTGGCTGATCGTTCCCGCCACGCCCGGGGCGGCAAGCGCGCCGGCCGCGCCGAGGCCGCCGGCCAGCGCGCCCCGCCGGAAGTTGTCGGCCAGCCGCTCGCCCGCCGGCCGCTGGTCGGTCGACGACGGCGCGACCGTGTTCAATGCCGCGTTGGCCGTGCCGCCGGCCACCGCCCCGGCGCCGATGGCCGCGGTGCCGGAGATGACGGTCGCGGCCGTGCCGGTCACCGACACGGTGGCGAGGCTCGTGCCGGCCGCGGCGAAGACGACCGGGGCCACGGCGGCGCCGGCCAGCCCGGCGGCGATCAGGAACGACGTGTCCCGGACGATCTCGAGGTGATGCACCGCGGTCTCGGCGCCGTGGATCGTGCCCTCGATGTATCCGTGCCAGGCCCGCTCGGCCTTGTCCAGGGCCTGCGCCGCGTCGGCGAGCTTGGCGGCCTGGGCCGCGACCTGGGTGACGGCATCGCCGACCACTCCGCCGCCGGCGTCGAACGCGGCCAGCCCGTCGATGATCGCCTTGGACTTGGCGAGCGCCTCGTCCCACACGCTCAGCGGCAGCTCGTCCTGATCGGCGAGCCAGTCCGAGACCCACCGCACGGCGCCGTTCGTGTCGTCCAGGTGTCCCTTGTGGACGTCGCGCCCGATCTCGGCGTAGTCGTGCAGCCGGGTCGCCTTGCGCGTCACCCAGGTGGCCTGTCCCTGGGCCATGGCCCGCAGCTGCCCCTCGGTCAACGTGAACTGCTGCCCCGCGGCCGCGAACTGGTAGACCACCACCGGCCCGCCGCTCTCCCCCGCCGGCATGCCCGACGAGCGCAGGATCGTGCCGTCCCGCAGTCCCGCGTCGATCACCCGCTGCGCCGCGCCCGTGAACGCGCCGGGCACGAGCGTGAGGTTCCGCCCCGGCGGCACGACATCGCGGACCCCGTTGGCCTGCTGAAGGTCGACAACCTTGTCCGGCGACCCGTAGACGTAGGTGGAGATGTCCGCCACCGTGTGCCCCGGCACCGTGACCGAGGCGTAGATCTTGCGGCCGACCGCGTCGAAGCCGAACAGCACCGGCACGCCCCCGCCGCCTGGCGCGGCCGACGGCGGCGGCGGCTCGAGCAGCCCGGCGACGGCCCGGTTGCCACCCGCGGCGAGAGCGGCGGCGGGCATCCGGGCGGCCGTCTCCCGGTTGCTGAGGACGGGCTCGGTAGCGGCCACCGGTTCGGTCCGTGGTGCCGCGGTCTCCCCGTCCGGCGCGGCCCGGACCCGGTCGCTCATGCGACCACAGTGGACCATTTCGGGCGGGGCGGGCAATGGGGCGTCCGCTTTGCGACACCCGGCGCGCCCCTCTGACCCGCCTCTGGGCGCTTGGGCTTTGGGATCGATGCGCCGGAGGGTTCGGGCGCTCATGCGGCGGCGCGGTGGTGCGGGATGTCCTCATCGTCTCGGGCGGCCGGCGCCCGGTTGTCCATCCGGCCGTTTCCGCGGTGCATTTCGGGGGCACTTGGCGACGGCGATCGCGGCGAGACAACGCGGCCGGAAATGCGGAAACGTGCGGGCCGAAAAGGCGGGAATGCGCGGCCGAAAGACGAAAATGCGCGGGCGAAAGACGAAAATGCGCGGCCGCAAAGGCGGGAATGCGCGGGCAGGCGGCGGATCGGAGTTCGGCGAACTCGTGGGCGGCCGCCGGTGCGGCCGATACCGTCGCCGTCCACGTGCGCCGCGCGGTGACCGGCGGCGGTCCGCCGTCAGTCGTGGACGCCACGGCGTATTCGGCCTGCGCCGGGAGTGCCGCCGGCGCCGACGCCCCCCGCGCCGCCTCGACCTGCGCCGCGACCGCCGACACCGCCTCGACCTGCGCGTTGACCGCCGACACCGCAGGCACCGCCTCGACCGCCGACACCGCCTCGACCTGTGCGGCGACCGCCGACACCGCAGGCACCGCCTCGACCGCCGCGACCTGCGCGGCGACCGCCAACACCACAGGCACCGCCTCGACCGCCGACACCGCCTCGACCTGCGCGGCGACCGCCGACACCACAGGCACCGCCTCGACCTGCGCGGCGACCGCCGACACCACAGGCACCGCCTCGACCTGCGCGGCGACCGCCGACACGGCAGGCACCGCCTTCACCTGCACCCCGACCGCCGACACCACGGTCGGCGCGGGCAGCGCCGCCGAACGGGTCGCCGGCGGCCGGGGCACCGTCTGCCCGGCAGCGATCAGAACGCCGCTTCGCCGCGACCCACGTTCGCTGCGGGCCGCCCGGGAAATGTCACCCTCACCGGCCACCTCGTGCACACGGCGCAGTCGAGCAGCATGCCGGCGCGCCAAACCCCACTGCCGATGCCGCTCATGCTCGCTCCGGAACCCGTCAGCCTCCGGCGACCAGCCGCGAGATCTGGTGCGATCACGCATCGCGGCCAATTCAGCTTGGGTAAACAACCGCATCTGCCGCATACATAATTTTCCCGCCTTCCACGTCCGCGCGGTAAGCATTCGATCATGCCATTCCGGAGATCTCCGAAGCCTTTCCCGATTACCGGATCGGAACAGTTTTCCGGCGCGCCACGAGACGTACTCTCAGCCCACCGACCAAGCACCGGCCCACCCTTGGCGCCGTCCGTGGGCGATACGCGGTCGCGCGGTCGGGGCTGCCCAGAAACCCACACACCAGCGTCAGGAGAGCACTGCTTCCGGGGACGATCGACACCCCGGCTCGGTCCGGCAGGCGCACAGCGCACGGCAGGTGAGCAGAGCGACAACCATCTCTAGGTGCGGCTGGCGCCCGCCTCCGGGCCGGCCAAGCGTTGCGCCAACCAAACCGGCAACACCGACAAAACGATCAGGATGGCGGCCACCACGTTGACCACCGGCGCCTGGTTCGGGCGGAACAGGTTGTTGAAAATCCAGATCGGCAACGTCGTGATCCCGGGCCCGGCTGTGAACGTCGTGACGATGATTTCGTCGAACGACAGGGCGAACGCCAGCAGACCGCCGGCCAGCAGCGCCGAGCGGATCAGGGGGAACGTCACGTAGCGGAACGTCTGGCCGGGGGAAGCACCGAGGTCGGCCGACGCGTCCTCGAGGTTGGTGCCGGTGCGGCGCAGGCGGGCCAGGACGTTGTTGTAGACCGTCACCACGCAGAACGTGGCGTGGCCGACGATCACCGAGAACAGGCCCTTGCCGATGCCGATCGGCTCCATCACCGAGCGCCAGGCCGAGTCGAGGGCGATGCCGGTGACGATGCCGGGCAGGGCGATCGGCAGCACGATCAGCAGCGACACGGTGTCGCGGCCGAAGAACTTGAAGCGCTGGACGGCGAAGGCCACCATCGTGCCCAGGACCAGGGCGATCGCGGTGGCGCCCAGGCCGGCCTTGACCGAGGTGAGCAGGGCCTCCCGCGCGCCCGTGTTGGTCCACGCCGCCGACCACCAACGGGTCGTGAAGTCGTGCGGCGGCCAGCCGAACGTACGGTCGCCGTTGAAGGAGTTGACCAGCACCAGCATCAGCGGCACGTAGATGAACAGCAGGCCGAGCGCCATGAAGGTGCGCAGCGCCCAGCGCGACCAGACGGACAGCGTCACAGCTCCTCCAGGGCGCCCGAGCGGCGGACGGCGACCAGGTAGATCACCATGATCACGACGGGCACGGTGGCGATCGCGGCGGCGAACGGCAGGTTGTTGGCGGCGCCGATGTTCGCGTAGACCAGGTTGCCGAGCATCTGGGTCTTGCCGCCGACGATCTGCACGGTGATGTAGTCGCCGAGCGACAGCGAGAACGTGAAGATCGAGCCCGCGAAGATCGACGGCACCAGGATCGGCAGCACGATCGCCCGGAACGTGCGCCCGGCCCGCGCGCCGAGGTCGGCCGAGGCCTCCAGCATCGAGTCGGGCAGCCGTTCGAGGCCGGCGTAGATCGGCAGGATCATGTACGGCAGCCACAGATACGAGAGCACGAGGATCACCGCGAACAGGCCGTAGCCGGGCCCGTTCCCGGGACCGCCGAGCAGCCAGTCGATCGGGCCGCCGTTGGCCAGCAGGATCCGCCACGCGTACGCCTTGACGAGATAGCTCGCCCACAGCGGGGTGAGGATCGCGATGACCAGCCAGTGCCGCGACCGGGGCGAGGCCACCTTGGCCATGAAGAACGCCATCGGCACGGCCAGCACCACGCAGATCACGGTGACCGACGCGGCCACGCCGAGACTACGCAGCGTGACCGCCCGGTAGACGTGCTCGGTGGCCAGCGTCCGGAAGTTGTCGAGGGTGAACACCTTGACCACGTCGCCGGTGAAGCTGTTGACCGACCAGAAGGCCGAGATCAGCAGTACGGCGAGCGCCCCCAGATAGGCGACCACCAGCCACACCAGCGGGGCCGAGAGCAGCCCCGCCAGCCGCAGCCGAGGGTGACGGTGCAGGAAGGACCCGAGGCTCATCCCTTGATCGTCGTCCAGGCCTGGGTCCAGGCCGAGTAGTCCTTGCAGGTCACGTCCTTGCGTCCGTCGAGGCACTGGGCGATCGGCGTGGTCCAGTACCAGACCTTCGCGAAGTAGTCCTCGTCGTCGGCGTGGAACGTGGTGCAGAAGTTCTTGTCGGCGGTCTGGGCGCAGGCCAGCTTGTTGGCGGGCGCCTCGCCGAACCACTCCGCGACCGCGGCGTTGGCCTTGGGCGAGATGATGTGGTTCATCCACAGGTAGCCGCAGTTCGGGTGCTTGGCCTTGGACGAGATCATCCAGGTGTCGGACCAGCCGGTGGAGCCCTCGGTGGGCAGAATCGCCTCGACCGGAGCCTTGTCGGCCTGGGCCAGGTTGGTGATGATCTGCCAGGTCGTGCCGAGGACCGAGTTGCCGGCCTTGAACGCCTGGACCTCCTTGGTGTAGTCCGACCAGTACTCGCCGATCATCTTGTTCTGCGCGGTGAGCAGGTCGGTCGCCGCCTTGAACTGGGTGTCGTCCAGCGCGTACGGGTTCTTGATGCCCAGTTCCGGCTTGGTCTTCATGAGATAGAGCGCCGCGTCGGCGATGTAGATCGGCGAGTCGTACGCGGTGATCTTCCCCTGGTAGGGCGAGCTGGCGTCGAAGACCGCGCCCCACGAGGTCGGCGCCGGCTTGACCACGTCGGTCCGGTACATCAGCAGGTTGGCGCCGCGCCCGTGCGGAATGCCGTAGGCGACCCCGTCGACCGAGTTCCACTGCTTGTTCTTGAGGCCGTCGAAGACGTCCTTGTAGTTCGCGATCAGGTCGGTGTTGACCGGCGCCACGTCGCCGCCGTAGATGAGCCGCAGCGAGGCGTCGCCGGAGGCGGAGACCACGTCGTACTCGCCGGTCTTCATCAGCGTGACCATCTCGTCCGAGGTGGCCGCGACCTTGTTGTTGACCTTGCAGCCGGTCTCCTTCTCGAAGTCGGACACCCAGTCGACCTTGGGGTCGGTGGAGCCGTCCTCGACGTACCCGGCCCAGGAGATGATGTTGACGGCGCCTTCGCCCTCGCCCAGCTGGGCGAGCTTGTCGATCTTCGGTACGGAGATGCCGCCCGGCCCGGAGCCGCTGCTCCCGCCGTCGTCGCCGCTGCCGCAGCCGGCGAGCACGAGCATGCCGGCCGCGAGAGCCGCCGTGAGGATTTTATGCCGCATCGATGTTCTCCTTAGCCGAGGGGATCTCCATGACGTGCTGTGCCTGCCAGGTCAGATGAACCGGCTTCCCCCGCAACTCCGCCAGCGCCGCGGTTCCCGTGCGCTGGTTCTGCTCGACGACCGTCACCCGGACGCCGGCGTCGAGATCGACGACGTAGCGCGTGACCGGTCCGGCGTAGATGACCTCCGCGACCTTGCCCGGGGTCCCGGACGAGGCCAGCGAGATCTTCTCCGGCCGGATGGAAAATGTCCCCTTCTTCCCGACGAGCGCGAGCGCCACCTCGCCGGTCAAAAGGTTGGAGGTACCGACGAATCCGGCGACGAACGGCGTCGCGGGCCGCTCGTACACCTCTTCCGGCGTGCCGACCTGCGCGACCCGGCCGGCGTCGAAGACGGCCACCCGGTCCGACATGGTCAGGGCCTCGTCCTGGTCGTGCGTCACGAAGACGAACGTGATGCCGACGTCGCGCTGGATCTCCTTGAGCTCGACCTGCATCTGCTCGCGCAGCTTGAGGTCGAGGGCGCCGAGCGGCTCGTCCAGCAGCAGCACCTTGGGCCGGTTCACCAGGGCGCGGGCCAGGGCCACCCGCTGGCGCTGACCACCGGACATCGCGCTGGGCCGGCGAGCTTCGAATCCCTCCAGCCGTACGGATGCCAGGGCGTCCAGGGCCCGCGCGCGCCGTTCCTTGCGGGCCACCTTGCGCACCTTGAGCCCGTACTCGACGTTCTCCAGCACGCTCATGTGCGGGAACAGCGCATAGTCCTGGAAGACCGTGTTCACGTCGCGCTCGAACGGGGCGAGCCGGGTGACGTCCCGCCCGCCGAGGGCGACCGTGCCGCCGGTCGGCAGCTCGAAGCCGGCGATCATCCGCAGCACGGTCGTCTTGCCCGAGCCGGACGGGCCGAGCATCGAGAAGAACTCGCCGTCGGCGATCTCGAGGTCGATCCCGGCGACCGCCTCGACGGCCCCGAAGGACTTCCGCAGCCCGGACAGCCGGATAGCCGGAGTACTCATGCGCTCACCATCACGAATCGCAGTTCGGTCATCTCGTTCACGGTGCGGGCCGGCCGGTCGGCGCGGAACGCCGGCACCTGGTTGATCCGCACGCCGTCGAAGGCCAGCTCGCGCGCGGCCCGCAGCGCGACGGCGAGGTCGGCGGTGAAGACGCCGGCCTGGAGCCCGTGGTCGCCGTCGTTGGCCAGCGCGATCGCCTCGTCCAGGTCGCGGTAGGGGGTCACCGTGACCACCGGCCCGGCCGGCAGATCCCGGTGGCCGGGCGGCCCGGTGACGACGGCCGGCGTCAGCACGGCGCCGCGGAGAAGCGCGCCGCCGGTGACGTGCGCGCCGGCCGCCTCGGCGTCGCGCAGCCACTGCTCGGCGCGGGCCGCGGCGGCCGCCGAGATCAGCGGACCGACGTCGGTCTCGTCCCGCAGCGGATCTCCGATGTGGAGGGCGCCGGCGGCGGCCCGCAGCCCGTCCGCCACCTTGTCGCAGACGTCGTGATGAGCCAGCACGCGCCGCGCCGCGACGCAGCTCTGACCGGCGTGGGCGAAGCCGCTGCGGCCGACCGCGGCGATCACCCGGCCGAGGTCGGCCGACGGCTCCACGATCACCGGCGCGTTGGCGCCCAGCTCCAGGAGCATCCGCTTGTGCGGGGCGAGCTCCTGGAGGTGGCGGCCGACCGCGACGCTGCCGGTGAAGGCGATCAGCGCGGCGCCCGGGTGCGCGGCGAGAGCCGCCCCCGCGCCGGCGCCGGTCCCGGTCACCACCGAGATCCAGTCCGCCGGCAGGCCGGCCTCGACCAGCAGGTCGACCAGGCGGATCGCCGAGACCGGGGTGCGCTCGGCCGGCTTGAGCACCACCGGGCAGCCGGCCGCGACGGCCGGGCCGAGCTTGTGGGCGATCAGGTCGAGCGGGAAGGTGTACGGCGCGATCGCGGCGACGACGCCGACCGGGTGCCGCAGCGCGAAGGCGAGCCCGTCCATCGGGATCACCTCGCCGCCGAGCTTGCGCGCCTCCACCGCCGAGAACCGCAGGGTGGCGACGCAGCGCACGGCCTCGGCCCGGGCGTCGCGGATCGGCTTGCCGGCCTCGCGGGCGATCGTGACCGCGAACTCCTCGGTCCGCTCGGCCAGCAGCTCGGCCGCCCGCTCGAGGACCTCGGCGCGCCTGGCCCGCGGGAAGTCCCCGCGGGCCAGCGCCAGCCCCGCAGGCCCCCCCCCCTCCCCCCCCCCGTCCCACCGTCCCTCCCCAACCTCCCCAGGCGGACACAACACGCCCCCGATGGCCGGTGCCACAGATGTCACGACTCGCTCCCC
>NZ_JBVJIU010000038.1:0-27852 GCF_055586105.1 Actinoplanes sp. NPDC051537 | reverse complement strand
AACCCCCCCCCCCACCCCCCCTCCCCCCCCCCCCCGCTCCCCCCCCCCCCCCCCCCCCTCCCCCCCCCCCCCCCCCCCCCCCCCCCCCCCCCCCCCCCCGGGGTGACACGAAGAAAGCTGTTCGGCTTACGCCTTTCGGAGTCGCTGCGCGCCCAGGGCGACGGCGCCGAGGGCGGCCACCACCAGGCCGTAGACCAGGGCCGTCGGGTGCAGGCCGAACGAGGTGGCGGCAAAACCGGCGACCACGGCCGGCAGGCTGAACGCGGTGTAGGCGATCACCAGGGCGACCGCGAACAGCTCGCCGCGCTCGTGCGGGGCGGCCAGCACGGCCAGCGTGCCGAACGAGGCCAGCGCCGAGGCGCCGAAGCCGATGCCGGAGATCACGGTGCCGGCGGCGGCCAGCGAGATGCTCTCCCACTCGAGGCCGGCCACGCTGATCACCGAGCCGAGCGTGAGGAAGGCGCCGGCCAGGGCCAGGACGCGCGGGGTGGGCAGCTTGCGCATCGCGTACGAGGTGATCGCGCCGGTGCCGCAGAGCAGCGTGACCACGAAGCCGCCGACCAGGTGGTTGGTGAGACCGAAGACGCCGGCCGCCACCGACGGGCCGAGGGACAGGTAGAGGCCGCCGATCGCCCAGCTGGCCACGATGATCGGGGCGAGCGCGAGCACGTCGGCGCGCAGGCGGGACGGGACGCCCAGCTTCGGCGAGAGCGAGGCGACGGCGCCGGGGCGGCGGGCCGAGGTCTCCGGGATGCGGACCACCACGAACGCGGCCAGCAGCATGGCGACCAGCAGCAGCGCCCAGACCAGGTGGGTGGGCTCGGGGGCGAACTGGACCAGCGCGCCGCAGCCGAGGGCGCCCACGGCTAGCCCGGCGACCGGGGCGATGCCGTTGATCAGGCCGGCCCGGCCCGGGTCGTGCGGCGGGTTGAGGTCGACCAGCGCCGCGCCGAGCGTGGTGAGCGCGGCCCCGGTGGCGATGCCCTGCAGCAGCCGGGCCACCAGCAGCACGGTCACGTCGCCCGCGGTCAGGAAAAGCGCGAGCGAGGTCACCTCGAGCGCGATGGCGGCGGCCAGCACGGGCCGGCGGCCGACGTGGTCGGAGAGGGCGCCGAGCACCAGCAGCGCCCCGATCAGGCCGAGCACGTAGACGGCGAAGACCACCGTGAGCGTGGTCGCCGAGAACCCCCCAGAGATGCTGGTAGACGACGTAGAGCGGGGACGGCGCGGCGGAGGCGGCCGCGAACGTCACGAAGATCGCGGCGATCGCCGCGAACGCGACCGGGCGGGACAGCCGGCGGCTTCGCACAGCCGGTCGGGCGTCGGCAACGGTGGTCATGAGGCGATTCCTCCCGAGGATGAACAGACAGGTCTGTCTGCTCACACGAGACTAGACAGGTCTGTCTGCTATCGTCAAATGCATGTCCGCCGCATCACCTTCCGCGATCTCGACCGCTTCGCCCGCTGGGCGGAAACCGTCGGCCCGCGAGCGTCTGCTCGCGGCGGCCGACGAGCTCTTCTACGCCGAGGGCGTGCACACCGTCGGGATCGATCGCATCATCGAGCGGGCCGGCGTCGCCAAGGCCTCGCTCTACAGCTCCTTCGGCAGCAAGGAGGAGCTGGTCCGGGCCTATCTCGAGAACCGGCACCAGATTCGCCGCAATCGGATCAGGGCCGGCCTCGAGCGTTTCGACAATCCGCGCGACCGGCTGCTCGGCGTCTTCGACGTGCTGGCCGAGGTCACCGCCACGCCCGGCTTCCGGGGCTGCGCGTTCTACAACGCCAGCGCCGAGTCGGTGGCCGAGGGCGGGGCCGTCGAGCAGGTGTCGAACGCGAACCGGGCCTGGACCCGCGGCCTGTTCACCGAGCTGGCCCGCGACGCCGAGGTCGCCGATCCGCCGGCCCTCGCCGACCAGCTCATGATTCTCTACGACGGCGCCTCGGTCGGCGCCCGGATGGACAAGCACTCCGGGGCCGCGGCGCTGGCCCGGGGCGTGGCCGAGCGACTGCTCGACGTAGCGCTCGAAAACTGAGAAGCCCGCCCTCCACCCCAGGCGGCTACTTGGTGCCGACCTCGGCGTCGTCGAGCGACTCGGACACGCCGGTCGCCGGCGACAGCGGCTGCGCCTCGGAGACCTCGGCCTTCACCGCGGCCTCGTGAGCGACGAAGGTGGGCTCCTCGACGGCCTTCCTGCTGCGGAACAGCGAGGCGATCGCGCCGACGACGAGCAGGCCGATGGCCATCCAGAAGACGATCACCAGGCCGTCGTGGAACGGCTCGGCGATCAGCCGCGGGAAGAACTCGAGGCCGGTCAGGTTGGCCGCGTTGGCCGCTGGGAGAGCGCCGAGCACCTGCGGCCCGAGCAGCTCGCCGATCGGGTTGTAGCCGAGGAACGCCGCGAACAGCGTGCCGACCGGCGGCAGCTGGGCGATCGCGTCGGCGGTCGCGGCCGGCACGCCCTGCCCGGTCAGCCCGCTGGAGAGCGTGTTCGGCAGCGAGCTCGCGAGGCCGGCCACCATCAGCGAGAAGAAGATGCCGATCGACAGCACCTGGCCCGCGTTCTGGAAGGTGGCCCGCATGCCGGAGGCGGCGCCGCGCATGTTGGCCGGCACGCTCGACATGATCAGTGACGTGTTCGGGGCCGCGAACAACCCGCCGCCCAGGCCGTTCACGAAGATCAGCAGGGCGAACACCATGTAGTTGAAGTCGCCCGGCAGCGCCAGCAGGCCGAGGAACGAGGCGGCCATGACCAGCAGACCGCCGGCCGCGAACGGGCGCGGCCCGAACTTGTCGGAGAGATAGCCGGCGAGCGGGCCGGCGGCGAGGAAGCCGATCGTCATGGGCACGAGGTAGATGCCGGCCCACAGCGGGGTGGACTCGTAGTCGTACCCGTGCAGCGGCAGCCAGATGCCCTGAAGCCAGATGATCAGCATGAACTGGAGACCGCCCCGGGCGACGCTGGCCAGCAGGTTCGCCGCGTTGCCGGTGGTGAAGCCGACGTTCTTGAACAGCTTGAGCGGGAACATCGGCTCGGCGACCTTGGACTCGATGATGCCGAAGCCGACGAGCACGGCCACGCCGCCGATCAGGCCGGTCAGGACCCACGGATTGGTCCAGCCCATGGTGTGGCCGCCGTAGGGCTGAATCCCGTACGTGATGGCCGCCAGCACCGCCGTGAGCCCGACCGCGAAGGTCGCGTTGCCCCACCAGTCGATCTTCGCGGGCCGGCGCTGGCCGGTGTCGTGCAGCGACCGGTACGCCCAGACCGTGCCCAGCACGCCGAGCGGGATGTTGACCCAGAAGATCGAGCGCCAGTCCCACTCGGCGAGCACGCCGCCGAGCACGAGACCGATGAACGAGCCGGCCAGGGCCGAGACGATGTTGACGCCCAGCGCCATGCCGCGCTGCTCGGCGCTGAACGCGTCGGTGATGATCGCGGCCGAGTTGGCCATCAGCATCGCGCCGCCGACCGCCTGGAGCACCCGCCAGCCGATCAGCCAGATCGCGCCGCCGGCCCCGTCGAACGGGTCGAGCGAGAGAATGATCGAGGTGATCGTGAAGATCGCGAAGCCCGCGTTGTAGATCTTGACCCGACCGTACATGTCGCCGAGCCGGCCGAGCGTGACCACCAGGACCGCGGTGACGAGCATGTAGCCCATCAGCATCCAGAGCAGGTAACTGACGTTGCCGGGCTCGAGCGGGTTGAGGTGGATGCCCTTGAAGATGGCCGGCAGCGAGATCAGCACGATCGACGAGTTGATCGTGGCGAGCAGGTTGCCGAGCGTGGTGTTCGACAGCGCGACCCATTTGTAGCGCGGGTGATCCACAGCGAGCACGCGAGTGACCTCTTAACTCTTAACTTGTCTGGTGCTGGGGGCCGTTCAGCAGTCCACTGAGCCGGTCGAGCGCGGGCAACGCCGCCACGATCGCCGCGTGGTCGCCCTCGGGGAGCTGCTCCAGCAGGGCGGCGAGCGCGCGGGTGCGGCCCTCGCGCCGGCGCGCGACCGCGGACCGGCCCTCCTCGGTGATGCTGACGACCACCGCCCGGCCGTCGTCGGGGTCGCTCCCCCGGCGGGCCAGGCCTTCCTTTTCCAGGCGGGTGACCAGCTGCGTCATCGCGGGCTGGCTGATCCCCTCGGGCGCGTGCAGCTCGCACAGCCGCTGCGGGCCGTTGCGTTCCAGACGGCGCAGCGTCGAGGCGGCGGTCAGGCTCAGGGTCTCGCGGGGGGTGAGCCGGCGGAGCACCTCGTAGAAGCGCTCGAAGCCGCTCGCGATGGCCGCGTCCTGGTCCGAGACGGTGATTGTCTGCCGCACCCCATTTTTATATCACTGGCTTATACAACTTTACGTGGCCGAGTGATGAAGCACTCATTGCCAGCGGAATGCTCAATTCGCCCAAACGTGCCGCGTTGCGCTGTCGTCCCCCGCGCGGCACGGGTGACAGCATGCCGTCATGGACGAGCAGACCTTCTGGGACCTGGTCGACCGGATCGGCCCCGACCCGGCCGACTTCCAGCGCTTGGCCGACGAGCTGTCCGACCACGGCGCCGCGGACATCCGGGACTTCGCCGACCACCTGGCCCGCGCGCTGCACGCGCTGGACACGCCCGCCCACTATCGCGCGGTGGAGACCTCGGGGGCGTCCTTCTTGGGCGTACGCTGCGCCGCCGTCGCCGCCGGGGCCAGCGCCTACCGCCAGGTCCTCCGGGCCCCCGCCGCGCTCGCGTCCTACGCCCACCGCCCCGGGGCTCAGCTGCTGCCGGTCGCCGAGCGCGCCTTCCGCACGTCGACGCGGGGTGACTGGCAGCACCAGGCGGCGGTCAGCACCCGTACCGGATCCAATGTCGCCGCCTGGGGCGACTCCTGGCTGCACCCGCAGATGGGCACCACCACGACGACGATCGAGGGGCGGGCGCCGCAGGACTTCATGGTCGCGCTGCGGCACGTGGCGCTGACCCTCGACGCCGATCCCACCTGGCGCTCGTGGTGGCGGCAGTCCGGCCTGGCCGCCTGCGAGCTGGGCATCGTGGCCGAGGGCAAGCTCGACCACCTGCGGCCCAGCGCCGACATCCGCCGCTGCGGGGAAAGCCTGCGGGCCAACTTCACCTGCGCGCTGCCGACCGAGGGCATGGAGCTGTCGGCCCTGGCCGCGGCCGAGGTGCGGGCCATGTTCGAGGTGATCCGCCAGGCCATGTCGATGCCCGGCCTGCCGCCGACCCCGCCGGTGCCGACGCTGCCGGCCGACGTGCCCGAGGTGCCGGTCACCACCAAGCCGCTGCCCGAGCTGCCGGCCGAGCTGGAGCCACAGGGTTATCTGACGCTCGCGCAGATCCAGGAATTCTTCGGCTGAGCCCTTTCCGCCGCCGGCTTGACCTTCACCTTGGGCTTGACCTTCACCTTGGGCTTGACCTTCACCTTGGGTGAAGCCCGACGGTAGGTCGTGCCGGTCCCGTTGACCGGCGCGAGGAGGATGACGGCGTGGATCTGCTGACGATCGGCGCGTTCGCCCGCGCGGCGCGGCTGACCCCGAAGGCGTTGCGCCTGTACGACGACCTGGGACTGCTGCCGCCCGCGGCGGTCGACCCCGAGTCCGGTTACCGGCTCTACGACCCGGCGCAGCTCGCCCACGCCCGGCTGATCGCCCGGCTGCGCGAGATCGACATGCCGCTGGCCGACATCCGTACGGTGTGCGACCTCGACCCGGCGGCGGCGGCCGACGCGGTCATCGCCTACTGGCAGCGGGTCACCGCCGGCAACGCGACCCGGGCGCGCCAGGTCGCACTCCTCGTCGAGCACCTGGGAAAGAGGAGCGTCACCATGCCCATCCGCTACGCCTCCCGCCTCGACGCGGGCATCGGACGCCACACCAACGAGGACGCCGCCTATGCCGGCGACCGCCTGCTGGCGGTGGCCGACGGCATGCGCGGCCCGGCTGGCGGCGCCGCCAGCGCCGCCGCGATCGAGGCCCTGCGCGGCCTGGAGCCCGCCAACGAGCCGCTCACGGCCCTGGCCGCCAAGCTGAACGAGATCGACGCCGACCTCCGCGCGGCGTCCGGCGTCACCACCTTGACCGCCCTGATCCGCCACGGCTCGCAACTGGCGCTGATCCACATCGGAGACACCCGCGTCTACCTCCTGCGCGGCGGCGAGCTCGCGCAGCTGACCCAGGACCACACGTGGGTACGCAACCAGGTCGACCACGGCAAGCTCACGCCGCTCGAGGCCGCCGCCCACCCCCAGCGCGCGCTGCTGACCCGCGCCCTCGGCGCCGGCCCGCAGCCGGTGGAGGCCGACCTGGCCCTGCGAACCGCCCTCCCCGGCGACCGTTACCTGCTCTGCTCGGACGGCTTGTCGGCGGTCGTGCCCCGAGACGCCATCCAGGCCGCGCTGTCGGCCGGGTCGGCCCCCGACGAGACCGCCGACCGCCTGGTGGCCCTGGCCCACGAGGCCGGCGCCCCCGACAACATCGCCGTGGTGGTCGCCGACGTGGTCGCCGACATCGAGGAGGCGTAGCCATGTGCCGAGAGTTCGAGCTGCTGACCGCGGCCGTGGCCAAGTCGCGCCTGCGGGCCCACCGCCCGCCCGGCGTGACCCGCGAATCCCGGCGGATCGCCCGCCGTTCCCGGCAGACCGAAGAGGCCCGCCTCCACGGCACCACCCAGTAGTCACCGACCAGCGCCCGAGGCCGCCCACGACGGCAACACGGCCGGCGGCCTCGACTCCGGGCCACCGGCTCGCGGCCTCGCCACTCAGCGACCGCCGCCCCGGGTGGCGCGCATCTGTAAGCAGAGCAAGGCGTAGCGGCGCGCATCTGTAAGCAGAGCAAGGCGCAGCGGCGCGCATCTGTAAGCAGAGCAAGGCGTAGCGGCGCGTATCTGTAAGCAGAGCAAGGCGCAGCGGCGCGAACCAGCGCCCGAGACCGCTCACGACGGCAACGCGGCCGACGGCCTCGACTCCGCGGGCCACCGGCTCGCAGCCTCACCATTTGCGGACCACGACGTCGGCCAGCGGGCGTCCCGCCATGTCCGCCACCGCTTCAGCGGCTGCCAGGTGGCATGGCGCGCATCTGTAAGCAGAGCAAGGCGTAGCGAGCGGATCAGCGCCCGAAGCCGCTCACGACGGCAACGCGACCGGCGGCCTCGACTCCGGGGGACGCCGGCTCGCGGCCTCGCCACTCCAGCTACCGCCGGGCCGGGCGGCACGTATCTGTAAGCAGAGCAAAGCGCAGCAGCGCAGAGTGGGCGGCGGCCGGGCCGAAACGGAAGCCGGGCCGAGACCGCGGCCGGGCTGAGAGGGCGCGGCCGGCTGAGGGGGGGCGCAGCCAGGCTGAGAGGGCGCGGCCAGGCTGAGAGGGCGCGGCCAGGCTGAGAGGGCGCGGCCAGGCTGAGAGGGCGCGGCCAGGCTGAGAGGGCGCGGCCGGGCTGGGGGGCGCGGCCGCCACCGTTAGTGGGCAGCTCCGCCCGCAGCGGGCGGCAAAGGCGCGACCGACGACGCAGGTCGCCCGTGCGCCACGGGGCCCTGGCCTGCGCGTACATATGCATGGATTTGATTCTCTAGAGTCTGATCATGGAGCTTGAGAGCCTGCAGAAGCGCGCCGTCGAGATCGCCTCGCTCTACGACCGGCACCATGCGGCCGCGGGGCGGGAGCTCTGGGGGACCGGGGATCTCGCGCTGGGGTTCGTGGGGGACGTGGGGGATCTCGCGAAGCTGGTCATGGCCGTGGACGGGCGGCGGGAGATCGACGACGCGCGGGCGAAGCTCGGCCATGAGCTCGCCGATTGTTTGTGGTCGGTGCTGGTGCTGGCCGACCGGTACGGCGTTGATCTCGCGGCCGAGTTCGCGGCCATGACCGAGGGGGTCGAGGACTCTCTCAATAGGTGAGGGCGACCAGCTCGCGCAGCTGGTCGACGGCGGCGGGCGGGAGCTCGTGGGCGGCGGCGGAGACCAGGCCGGTTCGCAGCACGCCGTAGATCTCCTCCTGGGCCTCGGCCGGCAGGTCGGGAATCCACAGGTTGCCCAGGTTCTCGTCGATGATCTCGCGCAGCAGGGACGCGGTCTTGTAGTCGGAGAGGCGCGGGATCAGGTACTCCAGCGTCCAGTCGAAGAGGCCGCCCGAGGACTGCCAGTCGCGGTCGTCGCGGACCATGATCAGCGCAGCCATGAGTGCCCCAGGGTGAACGCCCGCGGCGCCAGGCCACGGTCGGCGATGAAGGTCTCGATGACCCTGACCTGGTTGGTGGTGAAGAGCGAGACGTCGACCGGCACCACCTCGGCCTTGCGCAGGTGCAGCACGATCTGCTGGGAGAAGCGGCGCCACTGCTGGTCGAAACGGGTGGCGGCGAAGGGGCCGACCGCGTCGTAGGAGACGTTGTGCTCGTCGAACCAGTCGGCCCGCGACCACCTCGGGGCCCGGGTGAGGCGTACGCCCAAAGTCTTTTCGATGAGGATCGCCGTCTCCGCCTCGTTGTGCCGATATCTGCCGGTTGCCGGATCCAAGCCGAGTGCCGTGAAACGTTCGTGTTCCAAACGACGACGCCGCCGTAGTACCAGTGGCGGATAGGAAATCAGCGGATAGGTCGACAAGTCCGGCTCCTCCCTAGCGGTTCACCCGTTCTGGTCGGTGCGCCCCCGGGTCCCGGGGGTGCGGCACTTGCGGTGTCACGACGATGGCCCTTCCGCCCTGCCCGATGCCCGCGTAAATCACCGGGTTCGCGCCACGCAGCAAAAGACCGTGCAGGAGACCGGCCCCCGCCACCGCGGCCATCCCGGTCGGCGTCATCCACACGAGGGCGGAGTCGGGTGGCACGCCGAGCAACGACGGGATGTTCCAGAACGCCAGGTAGGCCAGCGTCCCGACCGCCACGGTGGCGAGGATCGGAGCCAGGAACCGCCCCCACGTGCCCTCGCCGTTCGGCACGCGGTTGAGATGCAGCAGGGCGGCGAGCGAGGTGGCGAGCAGCAGCACGAGGACGCCGAGCCCGCCCACGACGGTGAGGCGTTGCGCGAGGACGCCGGGCGAGCGCACCCCGGCCAGGTACGCGATCGCGATGGCCAGCCCGGCGATCAGCGACTGGACGAGCGAGGCCGTGCGCGGCGCCGAGGTGCGGCGGGCGGTGACGCCCAGGGCGCCGGGCAGCACCTTCTCACGGCCCAGCGCGTACAGGTAACGGGCGATCGCGTTGTGCAGCGCGAGCATCGCGGCCACCAGCGCGGCCAGCAGCACCACCCGGCCGCTCGTGACCGCCCACGGCGCGAGGCGGGCGCCGGCCAGGTCGAAGACGAGCTCGGAGCCGCGGGCCCGGGCCAGGGCGGTGAGGTCGGCCGGGCCCGCGCCCACGCTCACCGACCAGGCGGTGACGGCAAGAACAAGACCGAAGATCACCACGGTCGCGTACGTGCCATAGCCCGCCTCCTTACGCGGGCGCATGGTCTCCTCGGCGTACGTCCCGGTCGTCTCGAAGCCCGCGAAGGCGAGCACCCCGAGGGCCAGCAGCAGGCCGAGCGCGGGCCGATCGACGGCGCCGAGATGGTCCGGCCAGCGGGGGCCGGCGGGCTGGATGATGTTGGCCGTCGCGAAGCCGACCGCCACTGCGACCTCGGCCAGCACCAGCAGCGCGAGCAGCCCGCTGACGATCTCGATCCGGATCGTGCCGCCGAGCGCGACGAGCAGCCAGCAGCCGGCCGCCACCATCCACCATTGCGCCTCGACGTGGAACCAGCTGTGCAGCATCGGCGCGGCCGCGAGGCCGACGACGCCGTAGAGGCCGAGCTGGAGGGCGTGATAGGCGGCGAGCGCGACCCAGGCCGCGGCCACGCCGGCGGGACGGCCGAGACCACGGGAGACGTACGCGTAGAGGGCGCCCGCGTACGGCGCCCGATGAGCCATGGCCGCGTAACCGGCCGCGAAGAAGAGCAGGACGATCGCGACGGCCACGAAGGTCAGCGGTACCAGCGGCCCGCCGCCGTGGGCGTAGGCGGCGGGCACGACGGTGATCAGTACGACGAGGGGAGCGGTCGCGGCGAGGGCGAAGAACGTGACGGCGGCCGCACCGATGCGGCCCGTGGCGAGGGTGTGCGTCGACTCATCGGGCGTACCCACAGATCCATTGAGCCTGATGGCGGGTCAGATCACAACTACACGTACCGGTTCACTCACTCACGGTTCGATCAGGATCTTCCGGCCCTCGCCCCGGCGGAACTGCTCGAGCGCCGCCGCGTACGAGGTCAGCGGGAACCGGTGCGAGACGAATATCGATGGGTCGAGAACGCCGGCCGCCAGCATCCGCCCGGCACGGTCGAAGCTGTGCAGGACCGCCATCGAGCCGGTGATGGTGATCTCGCGGCGGTAGATCTCGTACGGCTCGATCGCCACCCGCGCGTCGTAGCCCGCCACCCCGAACTGGAGATAGGTCCCGCCCCGCCCGACCCGCCGGAGCCCGTCGCGAATGGCCGCCTCGGCGCCGGTGCAGTCGATGACGACGTCGAAGCCACGCGGCGCGTCCAGCTCGTCGGCCGACGTGACCGCCGCCGAGCAGCCGAGCCGTTGCGCCGTGGCCAGCCGGTCCGGGTTGAGGTCCACCATGGACACCGACTCGGCCCCGGCCCGCTTGGCCAGCTCCATCATCATCAGGCCCATCGTCCCCGAGCCGTAGATGAGGTACGCCGAGGCCATCTGCCGGGGCAGCACGTCGAAGCCGCGCACGGCACAGGACAGCGGCTCGATCAGGGCCGCGTCCTTGGCCTCCAGAACCGGCGGCAGCTTGAACAGGTTGGCCATCGGCGCGGCGAGGAACTCCGCCGCGCCGCCGGTGACCGTCACGCCGATCGCACCCCAGTTCTCGCACTGGTTGCCCCGGGCCCGCTTGCAGTAATAGCAGTGCCCGCAGTACAGCGACGGGTCGACGGCCACCTGGTCACCGACCGCGTAGCCGGTCACCGCCGAGCCGACGGCCACGATCTCGCCGGCCATCTCGTGCCCCGGGACGATCGGGAACGCCGGGGCGAACTCGCCGTCCATGATGTGCAGGTCGGTGCCGCAGATGCCCACGGCGGCCGGCTTGACCACCACCTCGTCCGGGCCCGGCGACGGGTCCGGCAGGTCGGCGATCTCGATCGTTCCCGGGGTGACGACGACGGCTGCTCTCACTTGACGGCTCCCATCGACAAGCCTCGTACCAGCTTGTTCTGCGCCAGCCAGCCGGCGATGAGCACCGGCAGGGAGACCAGCGTGGCCGCCGCGCACAATCGGGCCAGGAACAGGCCCTCGGAGGAGATGAATCCGACCAGGAAGATCGGCGCGGTGCCGGCGTTGGTTGCCGTCAGGTTAACCGCCAGGAAGAACTCGTTCCAGGCGAAGATGAAGCAGATCAGCGCCGTGGCCGCGAGCCCGGGCGACACGATCGGCATAATGATCTTCCGGATCGACGTGAGCAGCGAGGCGCCGTCCACCTCCCCCGCCTCCAGCACCTCGCGCGGCACCTCGAGCAGGAACGACCGCATCATCCAGACCGCGAGCGGCAGGTTCATCGCCGTGTAGAGGATGACCATCGTCCAGATGTTGTCGAGCATGCCGAGATGCTTCGAGAGCAGGTAGATCGGCAGCAGCGCGGCCACCGCGGGCATCATCTTGGTGCTGATGAAGAAGAACAGCGAGTCGGTCCATTTCGCGACGGGACGCAGCGAGAGGGCGTACGCCGCCGGCGTCGCCAGCGCCACGACCAGCAGCGTGGAGAAGAGGCTGGCCATCAGCGAGTTCAGCAGGAACGGCGTGATGTTGCGGTCGAACACCTGCTCGTACTGATGCAGCGTCGGCGTGAAGACCCAGGACGGCGGGTTGCTGGCCGCGTCCTGCTCCTGCTTGAAGCTGGTCAGCACCATCCAGATCACCGGGAAGACGAAGACGATCCCGGCGATCCAGGCCACCGTGCCCCAGATGGCGTTGCCCGCTCTTTTGACGATCATCGGTTCTCCTCCATCCGGAACAGGCTGGAGATGACCCGCAGCGCGAACGTCGCCACGATGATCGTCAGGATCACCACGATCACGCCGGCCGCCGAGGCCTCGCCGTACTCGAACTTGCGGAAGGTGGTCAGGTAGATCTCGTACGGCAGATTGGTGGTCGCCGTGCCCGGACCGCCCTGGGTGATGCTGAAGATCGCGTCGAACGTGTTGACCAGGTAGATCGAGCCGAGCAGGCCGCCCAGCTCGAGGTACTGCCGCAGGTGCGGCAGCGTCATCCGGCGGAAGATCTGCCACGCGCTCGCGCCGTCGACGCGGGCCGCCTCGATCACCTCGTTCGACTGCGACTGGAGGCCGGCCAGCAGGATCAGCATCATGAACGGCGTCCACTGCCACACCAGCGTGGTGATGACGGCCGCCTTCGGGTACGACGAGATCCAGTCGGTCGATCCGCCGAAGATGCCGTTGAGCAGCCCGTACGCCGGGTTGAAGATGGCGTGCTTCCAGAGCAGGGCGGCCGCGATCGGCATCACCAGGAACGGCGTGATCAGCAGGGTCCGGACCACCGACCGACCGAAGAAGCTGCGGTCGAGCAGCAGCGCCAGCACCAGGCCCAGGATCATCGAGAAGATCACCGCGCCGGCGGTGAGGACCACGGTGTTGACCAGGGCCGCGCGCAGCCGGGCGTCGGTCAGGACGGTGACGTAGTTGTCCAGGCCGATGAACGCGTGCTTGCCCGGCTTGAGCGCGTTCCAGTGCAGCGTCGAGAGGTAGAGCGTGTAGAGGAACGGGATCTGGGTGATGACGATCGCGAAGATCAGGGCCGGGAGCAGCGGCGCCCGGCGAATCCAGCGCTCTTTGCTTTGGTTGGGCCGGACGGGCGGTACCGCCCGCACGTCCGGCCGCGTCACCGTGGTAGTCATCTACTTGTAGTTCTTGGCCACGTCTTCGGCCTGCTTCTGGCCGTCGGCCAGGGCCTTGTCGACCGTTGTGCTGCCGGTCATCGCGGCGCTCACCTCCTGCGACACCTTGGTGCCGAGGTCGGCGAACTCGGGGATGCCGACGAACTGGACGCCGAGCGCGGGCCGGGGCTGGACGCCCGGGTTCTGCGGGTTGGCGTGCTCGATCGAACCGAGCGTGACGTCGGCGAACGCGGCGGCCGAGCTCTTGTATTCGGGGATCGAGTACGTCGAGGTGCGCTTGCCGGACGGCACCCGCGACCAGCCGAGCTTCTCGCCGACCAGCTTCTCGTAGTCCTTGCTGGTCGCCCAGGAGATGAACTTCCAGGCCGCGTCCGCTTTCTTGGTGGTCTTGGGCATCGCCCACGCCCAGGTCCACAGCCAGCCCGAGTACTCGGTCTTGTTGACCGGCGCGTAGACGTAGCCGACCTTGCCGGCGACCTTGCTGGCGTTCTTGTCCTCGAGCGTGCCGGCGGCCGATGTGGCGTCGTACCACATGGCGGCCTTGCCCTGGCCGAACGTGTTCAGGCACTCGGTGAAGCCGGACTGCGGCGCCCCCGACTCGCCGTACTTCTTGACCAGGTCGACGTAGAAGTTGGTCGCGGCCGTGAACTCGGGCGCGTTGACCTTCGGCGTCCAATCCTTCTCGAACCAGGTTCCGCCGTACGTGTTGACGACCGTCGTCAGGGGCGCGAACAGCTCGCCCCAGCCCGGCAGCCCGCGCAGGCAGATCCCGGCGACGCCCTTGCCCTTGTCGTTGAGCTTGGCCGCGAAGTCCGCCACCTGGGCCCAGGTCGGGTGATCGGGCATGGTCAGGCCCTTGGCCGCGAACATGTCCTTGTTGTACATAAGGAACGACGACTCGCCGTAGAACGGGGCGGCGTACATCTTGCCGTCCTCGCCGGTCAGCGACTGCACCATCGGCTTGAGCAGGTCGCCGGCGTCGTACGCGGAGTCGGCCTGCGCCTGCGTGGAGACCTCGTGCAGCCAGCCGTTCTTCGCCCAGATCGGCACCTCGTACGCGCCGACCGTCGCCACGTCGTACTGGCCGCCCTGGTTCGCGACGTCCTGGGTGACTTTGTCGCGAAGCTCGTTCTCCGGGAGGATCGTGAACTTCACGGTGATCCCGGTCTGCTTGGTGAAGTTGTCGGCGGTCAGCTTCTGGATGTCCTCCATCTGCGGGTTGCCGACCATCAGGGCGGTGATCGTGTTGTCGTCGCCGCCTCCGCTGCTGCCGCCGGTCGAGCCGGCGCCCGAGCAGCCGGCCGTCACCAGCAGGAGGCCGAGGGCCGCCGCGGCAAGTTTTTTGGGCATGGTGGATCCTCCGTTTTATTCGAAAACGGCGCATTAATGGGGGGAGCTATTTCAGACTCGGATTACCTGTGGTCCGAGCCGGGCATAACGGTGCGCCTCGGAAACCGGCAGAGCGGTGTCCGTGACCAGTGACTCGAATTCCGATATCTCGGCGAATTTGCAGAAGGTGCGGACGCCGAATTTGGTGTGGATGCCGACGAACACCCGCCGGCGGGACGACCGGATGGCGTGCGCCTTGATGTCGGCGACCGCCGGGTCGGGGGTGGTGAGCCCGGCCTCGCGGGAGATCCCGTTGGCGCCGACGAAGGCCAGGTCGATCACGAAGCCGGCGAGCATGTTCGCGGCCCAGTGGTCGACGGTGGCCAGCGTCCGGCCGCGTACCCGGCCCCCGAGCAGCAGCACCGTGGCCGGCGTGGACGCGGCCAGCCAGGCCGCGGTGTTCAGCGACGCGGTCACCACGGTGAGCGGCCGGTCGGTGGGCAGTTCCTCGGCGATGAGCTGGGGGGTGAATCCCTCGTCGATGAAGATCGTCTCGGCGTCGCCGATCAGGCCGGCCGCCGCGGCCGCGATCCGGCGTTTCTCCGGCACCCCGCGCGTGGTCCGGATGGCCAGGTCGGTCTCGAATTTCGCGGTCTCCACCGGGTACGCGCCGCCGTGCGTACGCCGGAGGAGTCCGTGCTTTTCGAGCAGCCGCAGATCTCGGCGAATTGTTTCGGCGGAGACGTTCAGTTCGGCCGCGAGTTTGGCGACATTGACCTCGCCCTCGCGCCGGGCCAGGGCGACGATCTGGTGCTGCCGCTCGTCAGCATTCAAACCGCACCTCCAAGCTCGATTAACCGTGGACTATTTGTAACACCGGAGAAACCTGTGGTCCGCATCACTGCCCGGGCAACTTTGTTGTGGTCTTGCCCGGATGACCCACGCGCCCATGCGGCACAATACGGTCTCTAAGCCTGTCAAGCCGACAAAATGCCTGACCGTTTCGCGCGGAACCGTGACCGGTTCCTGCCCGCGGTGTGAGGTCGGGCTTTCACTCAAGTGCGCGGGGTCCCGGCCGACTGGACAACCGTGCTAGCGACTCAGCAACTGACGGAGTTCCTTTCCGTGGTCGCCGACCGGCCCAGCGGTCCGGCGGCGCATCACGCTGCCGTCGACTGTGCGGCCCGCGCGCTGAGCGCCGACCTGGCCGTGCTGCTGATCGACGAGGGCGTGGTGGCCGCGATCGGCGTGGCCGCGGACGATGTTCCCGCGTATGCCCTCGGTGAGGTCGCCGCCGGGCGCCGCACCACGCTCGAGATCGGCGGGGTGCCGTACGCGGTCACGTTCGCCACCATCGGCGGCGAGACCGGCGGGCTGCTCGTGCTCGGCCGGCGTGACTCCACCGGCTCCTCGGCCGGCTCCTCGGCCTTCACCGCCGAGGAGGTCTGCCTGCTGCGCGGCATGGCCCGGGTCCTCGAGCTGAGCCTCAACTCGTTGCAGATGCTCGAGTCCGAGCGCCGCTACGCCGAGGAGAACGACCGCCTGCTCGACTCCCTCCACCAGCGGCAGCGCCTGTTCGAGAAGCTCACCGAGATCCAGCGGGCGATCGCGCGCCGGCTGCCCCTCGACCAGATCTTCGACATCGTCACGGCCTCGGCTCGTGAGCTGCTCGACGTCGAGATGGCGACGCTCAACCTGGTCGACCGGGACGACTCGACCACCGGCAGCATGACCGCCTCCAGCGGCGTGCCGGCCGAGGTCCAGGCCAAGGTCCAGCGCATCCCGCTGGCCGCCGCCGGGGTCTCGGGCCTCGCCGTCCTCGGCGACGAACTGGTCATGGTCGAGGACTACACGGTCTCCCCGATCGTCATCCCCGCCCTGGCCAAGGCCCAGCTGCACGCCGTCATGGCGACGCCGGTCCACGAGAACGGCCGCGCGGTCGGCTGCCTCACCGTCGGCATGTACAGCCGGGCCCGCGAGTGGGACAAGGGCTCGCAGGAGATGCTCCGGGCGTTCGCCGAGCACATCAGCCTCGCGCTGACCGACGCCCGCACGCTCGAGGCGATGAACCAGGCCTTCCTCGACTCGCTCACCGGCCTGCACAGCCGCGCGCTGTTCCAGACCAGGATGGAAGACGCTCTGAGTGGGCCGACTCGGGGCGCCGCTGTCCTCTTCATCGACCTCGACCGCTTCAAGATGGTCAACGACTCGCTCGGCCACGCGGCCGGCGACCTGCTGCTCATGGGCGTGGCCGACCGCATCCGCTCCTGCCTGCGCGACGACGACACCGCGGCCCGCCTCGGCGGGGACGAGTTCGCCGTGCTGCTGCCCGACCTCGGCGCCGCCGAGGAGGCGGTGCCGGTCGCGACCCGGCTGCTCGACGAGCTGCGTGCGCCGTTCCGCCTCAACGGCGCCGAGGCGTACGTGAGCGCCAGCATCGGGATCGCCTACAGCCGGCCGGGCGAGCACGGCGTACAGGAGCTGATGGTCGACGCCGACCTCGCGATGTACCAGGCGAAGAAGCACGGCAAGGACAAGTTCGAGATGTTCGAGCCGGCCATGCGCGAGGAGTTCCAGGCCACCATCGACCTCGAGGCCGACCTGCGCCGCGCCGTCGTCCGGCACGAGTTCGAGCTGCGCTACCAACCCATCGTCCACCTCACCACCGGCGACATCACCGGCGTCGAGGCGCTGATCCGCTGGCTCCACCCGACCCGCGGCATCGTCCCGCCGGTGGATTTCATCCCGCTGGCCGAGGAGACCGGCCTGATCGTCCCGATCGGCGAGTGGGTGCTGCGCGAGGCCTGCCAGCGGATCGCCGAGTGGAACGCCCGCCGCTCCGACCGCCCGCTGACGGTCAGCGTCAACATCTCGGCGGTCCAACTCGAGCAGTGCGTGCTGCCGCAGGTGGTGCAGTCGGCCCTGGACGCGAGCGGCCTGCCCGCCGACCGCCTGATCCTCGAGCTCACCGAGTCGCTGCTGGTCGACCACCGCCCCGCGACATTGGCCCGCCTGAAGGCCATCAAGGCCCTGGGCGTACGCCTGGCGATCGACGACTTCGGCACGGGCTACTCGTCGCTGGCCTACCTGCGCCAGTTCCCGGTCGACATCATCAAAATCGACAAGTCCTTCGTGGACGACGTGGTCGACGAGCCCACCGCCGCCGCCCTCACCCACGGCATCATCCAGCTGGGCCGCGCACTCCAGCTCTCCACGGTCGCCGAGGGCATCGAACACGCGGGCCAGCTGACGTCCCTGACCGACGGCGACTGCGAGCTGGGCCAGGGTTACTACTTCGCCGAGCCGTTGACCCAATCCGCCCTGGACGACCTGCTCTTCCCGGTCGACCCACCCCACGAGGAGTCATCCGTCTGAGGCCGGACGCGGACCCGACGGACCGCGCCCGGCGCTTCTGCTATTCCCCTCGGTAGGCGTCGATGATGGTCTGATCGATGGCGCTGCCGTTCGCGGCCGTCGCGGTGGTTCGCAGGGAGACCGACTGGCCCGCCGCGGGCGACGGCAGGGCGGCCTCGTAGGCGCCGGCTGCGGTTCTGGTGACGGTGGCGGGCTGCCACGTCGCGCCACTGTCCAATGAGGTTGCCAGCGTTAGAGCGGTCACCGCCTGAGGGCGTACGGCCGAAATAACCTTGAAGTTTGCCTTTTGCCCGGAAATAAAGTGATTTGTTGCGTCCAAGGGCAGCGCGTAATCGATGGCCAGCAGCGGCAGCGGGCGGCTCGCCGTGCCCGCGGGCTTCGATGACCGGAATGTCCACGATGTAGAGACATGCGTCGAGACCGGGATCGCCTGGCTCGCGTCGACGTCGAAGGTCAGCCGATACGTCGCCGGGCGCGCCGGAATCGGGAAATCGGCGATCGAGTCGCGCGCCGAACCGATCGGGTGGCCGCCCTGTTCCAGCCGCAGCGCGGTGGTGATGCGCGGGTCGAAATTGCCCGCCAGGCAGTCGAAACGGCCGTGCCGGTCGGTCAGGGTGACCAGCTCGACGTGCATGTTTCCGCTGGTCCGGGACGGCGCCGCGGGCGCGCAACCGCTCGGCGAGCCGGCCGGGTCGTCGAACCAGTCGGAGTGCAGCGGCTGACGCATCCAGGTCTTCTCGACGCGGCTGCCGGGCCGGTACGTGCGCACCCCCTCCTGACTCACGGTGCCGTCCCAGAAGGCCTCGTCGATCCAGGCCACCCCGGGCGTCACGTAGTCGGTCCGATCGGCGACCAGCGGGCCGGTGCTGTGCTCGGCGATGAACAGGCCGTCGGGGCTCAGGCCGTAGCGTTTGTGCTCGGTGATCGAGCCGGGTGCGTCGAGGACGTGGAAGCGCTGGTCGATGCGGGCCAGCGACGACCGGTCGACGCGGTAGGACGGATCGGCGGGCAGGCCGTTGCCGTACGAGTCGACCAGGTCGTAGACGTCACCGTTCGAGGCTTCCAGACCGAAGCCGGCGTACGCCCGGAAGCTCCCGACCCCGGCGGCGATGGTGGGCAGCGCATAGACCGTCGCGCCGGGGCCCCACGCGAAGGCGAAGTCGTTCCACGCCGGGCCTCGTCGCGCCTGTTGCTCATAGGTGAGGCCGACCGCCGTGGTCGCCGCCTCCACGCCGGTCACGGTCGCGGTCACCGGCACGGCCTTGGCCAGGTCGAACCGCATCGTGGTGTCGGTGGTGATCGCCGTGTCGGGGATGCCGGCCATGGCCGCCCGCTGGTCGGTGTCGGTGTAGGACATGAACGAGGCCATTACGCTGTAGCGGCCCTCGGGCACCCGGAATTTGACGGTGCCGCCCAGGTCCGCGCCGTCGGCCTGGGCGTACACGGCGGGGTCGTCGAGGTTGACCACCTGGATGAACGACCAGCCGCTCGCGTCGGCGGGGGCGCCCGGGATCGTCGTGGTCAGGATCGTGAGGTCGTGGCTGGGCGATTCGGCGAAGAAGCCGATGGGCGTACGCGCGACGACCGCGCCCCCGACCCGAGCGGTGACCACCGCGGTGTAGTAGCCGGGCGCGGTCCGCCCGGTGGTGAGCGTGACCCCGCCCGTGGCGCCGGCCGCGAGCCGGAGCCGCTCCCCCGACAGCGTGGCCGCCCCCGGGACGGCCGCGCCGAGGCGGTCACGCACGACAACGTCGAGCGCGACGGTGGCCGCGGTTGTCCCCGTGTTGACCCAACTCAGCGACGAGCCCGTGGACGGGCCGCGCACCACGCCGGAGAGCGCCCGCGCGACGTCGAGCCGCCCGGCCCCGCTCGTGTACGGGTCGCCGCCGGGGATCGGATCGGTCGCCCCGATCAGCGCCTCCTTGAGCTGCCCGGCCTTCCAGTCGGGATGCCGCTGGGCGAGCACGGCGGCCGCGCCGGCCACGTGCGGGGTCGCCATCGAGGTGCCCGAGGCGGCCACGTAGCGGTCGTCGATCGGCCGGCCCATCGTGGTGCCGGCGGCCCGGGCCGCGACGATGTCGACGCCGGGCGCGACCAGGTCGGGCTTCGCGACGTGGCTGCCGATCAGCGGCCCGCGGCTGGAGAAGTCGGCGACCTCGCCGGCGCCGTCGAGAGCGCCGACGGTCAGGGCCCGGGCGGCCGCTCCCGGCGAGGAGATCGTCCCGTCGCCGGGACCGTCGTTGCCGGCGGCCACGACGAAGAGCGCGCCGGTCCGGTCGGAGAGGCTGTCGAGGGCGAGCGACAGCGGGTCGGCGCCGTCGCTCGGCTCCCAGCCGCCGAGGCTCATGTTGACCACGGGCGCCCGGGCCGCGGCCCATTCCATGCCGGCGATGACCTGCGAGTCGGTGCCCTCGCCGTTGTCGTCGAGCACCTTGCCGATCACGAGGCGGGCGTCGGGCGCCACCCCCTTGCGGGCGCCGTGGGAGGCGGCGCCGGTGCCGGCGATGGTGGCCGCCACGTGGGTGCCGTGGCCGAGGTGGTCGACGGCGTCGCCGCCGTCGGCGCTGAAGTCCGCGGTCTCGGCGATCCGGCCGGCGAGGTCGGGATGAGTGGGGTCGACGCCGGTGTCGAGGACGGCGACCTTCGTCCCGGCGCCGGTGTAGCCGGCGGACCAGGCCTGCGGCGCGGAGATCTGGGTGAGGTTGGCGTCGAGCGAGGTGGCCCGCACCTTGCGGTCGAGCCAGATCCTGGGAGCCGGGCCGGCTGCGCGGGCGGCGGCGGCGAGCGACTCGATCAGCGGGAGGCCGCTGCCCTTCGCTCGCGAGCCGGCGACGGCGCCGAGGCTGGGCAGCGTGCGACCGGCGGCCAGGCGGGCCGACGCCGCGCCGCCGGACCGGACGATGAGCGGGAGGTCGTGGGTGTGCGCGTCGTCGTAGCCGTCGTGGATCAGGGCGGTGACGTCGAAGAGCGCCGGGTCGAGCAGCGATCCGAGCAGCGGCGCGATCCGGGCCGGCACGACGTGGACGTGGCCGTCGGGGCCGCAGCTGCGGTGCAGCACCCCGCTCGCGGCGGCCGGCCGCACGCTCACCGCCGGGCATCCGGAGGATCGGGCGGTCACCGTGACCACGTCGCCGGTCAGCAGGGTCACCGTGGAGATCGAAGAGGGCGGGACGGGAGGGGCGGCGGAGGCGGGAGCCACGCCCAGCGCGGCCACCACCACCCCGGCCATCACCGGGGCGCAACGCATCAAGGCATTCACATCTATTAGATGCGACCGGGGGCCCGTTAGGTTGTCAGGCCGCGGCCGCTCCGGTGAGCAACGCGCCGAACTCCTCGGCCGGCAACGGGTGCGCGAACAAGAAGCCCTGCGCCGACGAGTACCCGAGGGAGATCAGCCGCGCGGCCTGATCGGGCGTCTCGACGCCCTCGGCGATCGTGCTCAGCCCGAGCGACTCGGCCAGCCGCAGCACGGTCGCCGCGATCGGCGCCCGGTCGTCCGGCGCCTGGGTGAACGAGCTGTCCAGCTTCAGCTCGTCCACGGCATCGTGCAGCAGCGTGAGCGTCGACTGACCCGTACCAAAATCATCAAGCGATACGCGTACGCCCAGAGCCCGCAGCTCCCCCAGCGTGCCGGCCGCCTCCTCGCCGTCCACCGGCAGCGTCTCGGTGATCTCGAGGGTGATCCGGTGCGGGTCGACGCCGAACTCCGTCAGCAGGTCCTCGACCAGTGCCGCGAACCCGGGCTCGCGCAGGTCGCGCGCCGAGACGTTGATGTTGAGCACCGAGAGCGTGTCCCAGCGCGCGAGCTGGCTCACCGCGGCCCGCAGCACCCACCGGCTCAGCGGCACGATCAGGCCGGTGCGCTCGGCCAGCGGGATGAAGGTCTGCGGCGGCATCGTGCCGTGCACCGGGTGCGCCCAGCGGACCAGGGCCTCGGCGCCCAGCACCCGGCGGTCGGGCAACGCCACGATCGGCTGGTAGAGCAGGTAGAGCTGGCCGTCGTCGATCGCCGCGCGCAGCTCGGCGCCGAGGCCGGCGTGGTCCGCCCCGGCGTGCGCCATGGCCGGGGTGAAGTGCAGCGACGCCGTGCCGGGGATGGCCTTGGCCGCGTACATCGCGATGTCGGCGTGGCGCAGCAGCACGCTGGCGTCGTCGCCGGAGTGCCCGTCGGCGATGCCGATGCTGGCCCGGATCGGCAGCTCGTGGCCGTCGGCCAGGACCGGCGGGCGCAGCGCCTCGATCATGCGCTGGGCGGCGAGGTCGGCGGCCTCCGGGTCGGCGCCGTCGAGGACCACCACGAACTCGTCGCCGCCGAGCCGGGCGACCGTGTCCTCGACCCGGATGCAGGCGTTCAGGCGCTGCGCGACGGCGATCAGCAGCAGGTCGCCGATCTCGTGGCCGAGGGTGTCGTTGACCTCCTTGAAGTCGTCCAGGTCGATCAGGGCGACGGCGACCGGCCGCTCGCCGGGCACGGTGAGCGCCTTCTGGAGGCGGTCGTGGAAGAGCGTGCGGTTGGGCAGCTGGGTCAGGCCGTCGTGGGTCGCGCCGTGGTCGAGACGGCGCAGCAGGCGGCCGTTGTCCAGGAACGCGGTGACCTGGCGCAGGACGACCAGGGCGGTCAGGGCCACCGAGCTGATCACGATGACCCGGCGGTCGGCGGCGGCGGCGGGCAGGGCCACGCTCAGCAGCAGGCCGTCGACGGCGGCGATGGCGACGTACGGGAGAACGCTGAAGCTGCGGCGGCGACGGACCGGAACGCCCCGGCGCGGCGCGTGGTCGGCGGCGGTGCGCTGACGCTCGGCCGCCCACGACCCGAGGAAGTAGATGGCCGGCATGCAGACGATGTCGGGGAACAGGTGCGGGTCGATCGGCTCGATCAGCGGGCGCAGGGTCGGCCCGACGGCGCCGACCAGCACGGCCAGGCCGATCAGGCGCAGCGAGCTGTGGTCGACGGTCCCGGACGAGCCGGTCATCATGACCTTGGCGACGGCGAAGACCGCGAGCAGGGCCAGCACGGTCAGTGCCAGGGAGATGAAGATGCCGCTCGTGTCGCCGCCGTCCAGCGCGTACCGGGTGGAGAAGTGCCAGGCGAAGATCGCGCAGGCCAGCATGACGGTGGCGGCGTCCAGCACGATCCGGAACACGGCGCCCTTGCTCTGGCTGCCGAACGGCAGGCGCAGCATGGCGTACATGATCATGACGATCGCGCCGCTGTCGAAGACCATCTGAGCGGTGCTGATGTGCGGGCCGGCCGGGTCGGCGGCGGTCACGACGTCCGCGGCCTGGGCGATGCTGCCCAGCCCGACCAGGACCGCCACCCCGAAGATGTGCCGCCAGAGCCGTCGGCTGGGCGCGGGCAGATGGCCGGCCCGGGCGGTGCGCCAGGCGCTCGCCACGAGCAGGCCCGCGCCGGCGAGGCTGGGCAGCCACAGCAGGGCCCAGGGCAGCACGGGGTAGATCACGTTGACCACGAAGAACACCAGCGCGGTCAGCGTGACCAGGACGGAGGCGCGCAGCGTACGGCTGAACGCCAGAAACCGTGACCAGAGCACGCCGTTGCATCGGCTGCCACGACGCCGAGGTGAGAATTCCCTGCCGCGAAGGCTCCGGTCAGCTCCCGTTTGCCGGGCGTTCACCGGCACGAACAAGGTTTGCTCGATGTCTGTCCGTTTGAGCGTCGTGGTGCCGGTGTACCGCGTGGAGGCGTACGTCGTCGAGTGCCTCGACTCGATCCGCGCGGGCCTGACGGCCGGGGAGCACGCGCGGGTCGAGATCATCGCGGTCGACGACGCGTCGCCCGACCGGTGCGGCGAGATCCTCGACGACTACGCGAGCGGCCATCCGGGCGTACGCGTGCGGCATCTCCCGCAGAATGTCGGCCTCGGCCTCGCCCGCAACGCCGGCTTGGCCGAGGCGACCGGCGATTACGTCTGGTTCGTCGACAGCGACGACCGGCTGCCGGCGGGCTCGGTGCGCGCGGTCCTGGAGGCGCTCGCGGCCGACCGGCCCGACGTGCTGCTGATCGACCACCTGCGGGTGCACGAGGACGGCCACGCCAAGGTCGACGCGAGCTCGCACCTGCTGGCCGGCGAGCCGACGCTGGAGCGGATGCTGGCCGTGCAGCACACGGCCTGGAACCGGATCGTCCGGCGCGAGTTCCTGCTGGGCAACGGCCTGCGGTTCGGCCCCGGCTGGTACGAGGACGTCTCGTTCAGCCACCCGGTGCTGCTCGCCGCCGGCCGGATCGCCGCGCTCGACCGGGTCTGTTACCACTACCGCATCGGCCGCCCGGGCGCGATCACGGCGACCCGCAGCCACCGCCACTTCGAGGCCTTCACGCAGTACGACCTGCTGCAGGAGTGGATGGCGGGGCACGATGTGCCGCCCGAGGTCCGCGCCCGGCTCTTCACCCTCATGATCAGCCACCTGCTGGTGGTGGCCGGCAACGACAACCGGATGCACCCGGGTCATCGGCGCGGCTTCTTCAAGCAGCTGGCCGCCCTGCACCGGCGCCACCGGCCGGCCGGCTACCTCCCACCGGCTGGGATGAGTGGTCTCAAACACCGGCTGGTCGCGGCCGACTCCTATCCGCTGTACGCGCTGCTCCGGGCCGGTTACCGGCTGGCCGGAATGCGACGGCGGAAACCCGAACGGACGCCCCCGGTTTCCCGGGAGGTAGCCTCCGCGCCACAGACGACTCAGGCCACGTCCATAATTTGAGGTGGCAACCGCGTCTGGACCGAGAGAGGTAAGTAATGGCACAGTTCGGGCCCGACAAGCGGCCGTACATCGTTGCGGAGATGTCCGGTAACCACAACGGCTCCCTCGACCGGGCGCTCGCTCTCGTCGACGCCGCGGCGGAGGCCGGCGCCGACGCGATCAAGATCCAGACGTACACCGCGGACACCATGACCGTTGACGTCAAGCACGAGCGTTTCCAGCTCTCCAAGGGCCACGAGCTCTGGGGCGGCGCCTACCTCTACCAGCTGTACGAGCAGGCGCACACGCCGTGGGAGTGGCACCAGCCGATCTTCGACCGGGCCCGTGAGCGTGGCATCACCCCGTTCTCCAGCCCGTTCGACCGCACCGCCATCGAGCTGCTGGAGAAGCTGGACGCGCCGATGTACAAGATCGCGTCCTCGGAGATCACCGACCTGCCGCTGATCCGCATGTGCGCGAGCACCGGCAAGCCCGTGATCATCTCGACCGGCATGGCGTCGGTGAAGGAGATCGCGGCCGCGGTCGAGGCGGCCAAGGACGCCGGCGCGACCGACGTGACGGTGCTGAGCTGCACCGCGTCGTACCCCGCGCCGCCCGAGGAGACCAACCTGCGCCGCATCCCGGTGCTGGCCCAGATGCTCGAGCTGCCGATCGGCCTCAGCGACCACACGCTGGGCATCGGCGTGCCGGTCGCGGCGGTGGCGTTCGGCGCCTGCCTGATCGAGAAGCACGTGACGCTCGACCGGGCCGACGGCGGCGTCGACTCGGCGTTCTCGCTCAACCCGGCCGAGCTCAAGCTGCTGCGCGAGGAGTCGGAGCGGGCCTGGCAGGCGCTCGGCACCACGCACATCGGGCCGACCGAGCACGAGCAGGAGGGCCTGCGGTTCCGGCGCTCGCTCTACGTGGTCGCCGACGTGAAGGCGGGCGACAAGGTCAGCCCGGAGAACGTGCGCTCGATCCGGCCGACCGGCGGGCTCGAGCCCGACGCGATCAGCCTGGTGCTGGGCCGCACCTTCACCGTCGACGCGGCCAAGGGCACCCCGCTGACCTGGGAACTCATCTGACGATGGGACAAGGGGCCCCGCGCGGGGCCCCTTACGTCATCGACGACCGCGGAACCTCCGGTACGCCAGCCGGGCGATGCCGACCAGCTTGCCGACCAGGCTCGTGCGGTAGAACGAGATCTCCCGGTCCATCCGGCTGAGCGAGTGGTCGCGGGACTGGATGATCTGCTCGGTCCACTCCATCATCGCGAGCAGGTGGCTGGCCTGGTAGCGCTGCCGCCAGAGCGCCTCCTCGAGCTCGCGGAAGCCGGCGACGTCGACCGCGGCGGTGCCGGGCTGGACGGCGAGCAGGCGCAGCAGCCGTTCGTGCTGCTCGTCGAGGCTCAGATCGAACTCGGCCGTCTCCAGCGCGACCTGCAGGTCGACCGCCGCCCGCACCTGAGCCTCGGTCGAGCCCCGGCCCACCATGCCGAGCAGGGTGTTGGTGAGGTCGACGGCGCTCGAGGTGATCGCGAACGGGTGCGGCTGGGCCGAGCCGATGAGCTGGACCGCGAACTCCCAGAGAACGCGAACCAATGCCGTCTCGTACGCCACCGGCTCGATCGGCTCCCAGCGGGTGGGCAGCAGGCTCGGGCCGTCGGGCGTGACGAAGACGTCGGCGAGGCCGGCCACCGCGACCGGGCCGGACAGCGCGCCGTCGACCGCCTGGCCGCGCAGCCACGACTCGAACTGGGTCAGCTCGACCCGCAGGTGCCGCAGGTCGTCGGTGGCGCAGAGGTGCAGCAGGCGCTCCTCCAGCACGTAGCCGGAGTCGGCGCCGGGCGCGGTCGGCTCGGCGATCCGGCGCAGGCCGGCCCGCTCGACCGGGGCGTCCAGCGGCTGGAGCACGGTGGTGCGGATCTCATTGCCGTCGGCGGCGGTCATCTCGTACGCGAAATGGCCGTGCGCGTCCCCCACCAGCAGATCGTGCCCACCGACCGCGGGGGCGGCGGCCGCGCCGGGGGCCCGGGCGATCACCAGCCAGGAGGTCGCCACCGTGTCCTCGGCGCCGGCGCGCAGGGCCCGCTTGACCAGGCGGCGCGGGTCGCTGAGCACGGGACGGCCGCGGTACGCCGAGGTGAACGCCTGGGACAGCGCGGTGCCGAGCCGCGGGCGCAGCGGGGACGCGACGTTCCCGAGCAGCCCCGGCCCGATCAGCACGGTCGGCGCCGCGGGGTCGGGGAAGGCCGCGTAGGCCACGTCGACCACCAGCCCGGAGGCGGTGAGCCGGTCGACCAGCTGCTCGCGCGAGGCCGGGCGGTGGGTGTCGTGGTCGTCCAGCGGGTACCACGCCGCGGAGTCGGCCTCGCGGGCGCCGGGCTCGAGCCGGACGGTGTGGTGCAGGCCGAGGTGGTTGTCGTGCATGAGAAGGAGCACGCCGTCGGGACGCACCGCCTCGGCGAGCCGGTCGAGCAGCTCGGACGTGGACATCTGCTCGCCCTCGGCCGAGTTCAGCCGCTCGATGCCGTCCACGGCCACGACCAGGTCGAACAGCGCCGCCGGGTCGAACTTGAGCACGCCGCCGGCGATCACGCTGACGGTCGGGTGGGCGGCGGCGAGCTTCTCCGCGTCGCGCAGCGAGCGCAGCAGCCAGGTGACCGTGGCGCCGGCGTCGACCAGCGCGTCGACCAGGTCGTCGTCGGTGGGGCCGGCGACCAGCACGGCGCTGCCGTCCCCGGCGAGCGTGCCGATCAGGTGGCGGAGCACCGCGCCACGCGGCCGTGCGGGCCCACGCCGCGGGTCACTGTCGGTCCAGTTGAACATCTCGCCACCGATGCGCCGCAGATTGGGCAGCGGCGAGGCGGCGAGGGCGGCGGCGTAGTCCGTGCCCTGGGTGGGGATCAGGGCAGCGGCGTCGGACATACTTCTACCTCTCGGTTGAGCACGCGGGGTGCCCCTCGGGACGACCCGGGACCGTACCACCCAAGAGTAGATCAGGGGTTAATCCGGGGATTCGCAGTGACATTCGTCTATTGCCCGATTTGCCCCGCAAGCCATGCGAGTGAGTGCGCTCACAGTACTCCCGCCCCCGCGTCACTCCCCGGCGACCCGTTGCGAAAGCGCTGCACAGATAACCTACAGTGGACGCTCGCAACGCGAATAACTTTCGGAAGCGCCGCCGTCCCTTCGGAGCACGCTGTCCCTCGGAGCACGCCGTCCTCGGAACACGCTGTCCCTCGGAGCACGCGGTCTTTCGGAAGCGCCGTGGTCGAGCCCTATCCGGGCTCCCCGGACAGGCCGGGGTGGACGCCGCCACGTCCCCCCGGCCGCTCGCGGCCGGCCCGGCGCGGGGTCTGCCCCCATCTCGCGCCGGGCCGGCGTGCGGGTCGTCACCCGGGCCAACTTTGGGCTGTCACGCCGATACCGCTGGCGGGCTGTCACGCCCGGACCAGCGGTGGGCAGTCGCGGGGGGGGGGGGGGGGGGGGGGGGGGGGGGGGGGGGGGGGGGGGAGGGGGGGAGACGGGGCCCGGCCTAGGCCGATCGCCCCCGTGCGGAACGGCC
>NZ_JBVJIU010000037.1:0-32764 GCF_055586105.1 Actinoplanes sp. NPDC051537 | reverse complement strand
CCGCCCCCCCCCCTCCTTCCCTCCCCCCCCCCCCCACCCCCTCCCCCCCCCCCCGCCCCCCCCCCCCCCCCCCCCCCCCCCCCCCGCCCGCGCCCGGAACGGTCAGGCGCGGATCACCGCCACTCCCCTGGCGGCGAGCATGGGCTGCGCGGCGTCGAGCGCGGCGATGTCGAGCGCCACGTCGGTGCGGTTGATGACGAAACGGAAGTCGCCGCGGATCGCCAGCTCGACGCGTCCGCGCAGGTCCGCGGGCAGGTCGCTGGTCACCCCGGCACGCGCGAGCAAATCGGCGAGGACGGGAGCGAGCCCTTCGGGCCCGAGACGAGTCGAGACGTACGCGGCGGAGCCGTCACCCACCGGCCGCCGGGTGACCGCGGCCCGGCCCGCCATGTCGCCGGTCTTGAAGGAGGCGAGCACCTCCGTGGCATCATCGGCGAGCGAAATCCGATCGGTCCATAATGTCCCAAATGTCCCGTTGTCCAAGTCGGCCCGCTCGTCGTCCAGCAGCGGGGCGAACTCCTCGATCCGGATGCCCAGCAAGGACCGTAGCGCCCCGGGATAGCCACCGAGCCAGACCCGGTCGTGCTCGTCGACGATCCCCGAAAAGTACGTGGTGACCAGATGCCCGCCCTCGGCGACGTAGTCCGACAGCCGGGTGGCGAGCTCCGCCGGGACGACGTGCAGGATCGGCGCGACGACGACGTCATACGACCCGAGCTCGGCCGACAGCGGGACGACGTCGACGCGTACGCCCAGGTCGAGGAACGCCGAATACCAGTCCAGGGCCTCCTGCCGGTAGCGGAGCCGGTCGGTCGGATGGGAGTCGAGCTCGGACGCCCACCACGACGCCCAGTCGAAGACGATCGCGGCCCGGGCGGGGGTTCGCGGCGAGCCGGCCAAATCGGCCAGGTCGCGCAGCCGGGCGCCGAGGGCGGCCACCGAGCGGAAGACGTCGCTGTCCGTCCCGGCGTGCGGCACCATCGCCGAGTGGTACTTCTCGGCGCCGGCCCGGGACTGCCGCCACTGGAAGTAGCAGACCGCGTCGGCGCCGTGGGCCACGTGCGTGAGCGAGTCCCGTTCCAGCTCGCCCGGCCGCTTGGCCAGGTTGATCGGCTGCCAGTTGACGGCGCTGGTCGAGTGCTCCATGAGGAACCAGGGCCGGCCGCCGGCCAGGTTGCCGGTCAGGTTGGCCGAGAACGACAGCTCGTCCAGCGACCGCGCGCCCGGCTGCCGGTAGTGGTCGTTGGCGACGAAGTCGACCTCGCCCGCCCAGGCCGCGTAGTCCATGCCCTTGGTCTCGCCCATGACCATGAAGTTGGTCGTCACCGGCACGTCGGGCGTCACCGACCGCAGGATGTCCCGCTCGAGGCGCAGATGGTCGCGCAGCGCGTCGGACGAGAACCGCTTGAAGTCGAGCTGCTGGCCCGGGTTCGGGTAGGACGCGGCCAGACGCGGCGGCAGGATCTCGTCGAAGCTGCCGTAGCGCTGCGACCAGAACGCCGTGCCCCAGGCGTCGTTGAGCGCGTCGATCGTCGCGTACCGGGCGACGAGCCAGGCCCGGAACGCCCGCGCCGCGTCGTCGGAGTAGTCGTAGACGTTGTGGCAGCCCAGCTCGTTGTTGACGTGCCAGGCGACCAGCGCCGGGTGGTCGCGGTAACGGTCGGCCATCGCCCGGACCAGGCGCAGCGCGTGCGAGCGGAACACCGGCGAGGTCGGCCGCCAGTGCTGGCGCCCGCCGGGCGAGAGGGTGTGGCCGAGGCGGTCGACCGGCAGGATCGACGGGTACGCCGTGGTCAGCCACGGCGGCGGCGAGGCCGTCGCGGTGGCGAGGTCGACCGCGATCCCGTTGGCGTGCAACAGATCCATCGCGTCGTCGAGCCAGCCGAAGTCGTAGCGCCCGTCGGCCGGCTCGATCCGCGCCCACGAGAAGATCGCGAGCGAGACGATGGTGACGCCGGCCTCGCGCATCTCCCGGACGTCGTCGTCCCAGACCTCGCGCGGCCACTGGTCGGGGTTGTAGTCGGCGCCGAACTCGAGGCGGGGGGCGCCGGAGCGGCGCAGCCAGCGGTGCGAACTCACACGATCTCCTTGCCGGGGTGCTGAAAGGTGGCCCGCGGCGGACGGCCGCGGGCCACCGGGTGTCACTTGACGGTGAAGCCCTGATCGGTGCCGTATTTGGCGGACTGGTCCTGCCACGCCTTCAGGCCCTGGTCGAGCGTGGTGCCGGAGACGTACGCCTTGCCGACCGTGTCGTTGAAGACGCTGTTCGAGTAGACCTGGAACGGCAGGTACGACCAGCCGGGGACGACGTTCTGGGCCGACTTCGCGAAGACCGCGTTGGCCTTCTGGCCGCCGAAGTACGGGAACGCGGTGTCGAGGAACTTCTGCGAGCTGAGCTGGGCCGTCGTCGCCGGGAACGCGCCGTTGTCGACCCGCACCTGCACACCGTCGCCGTCGTTCGCGAACTTCATGAACCCGTACGCGAGCTCCTTGTTCCCGCCCTTGTCCATGATCGCCAGGGAGCTGCCGCCGTTCTCGGAGGTGGCGGTGGCGCCGGCGGTCCACTGCGGCATGTCCGCGACGCGCCACTTGCCGGAGCCGCTGGGCGCGCTGGAGAGGAAGTTCGCGGGCATCCAGGCGCCGATGACGAGCGTGGCGATGGTGCCGTTGGTCATGCCCTGGAACCACTGGTCGGACCAGCCGGGGATCGGGGCGAGCAGCTTCTCGCTGATCAGCTGCTGCCAGAGCGCGGTGTAGGCGGTGGTGCCCTGGTCGGCGAAGTTGATCGTCACGTCGGTGCCGCTGACCTGGTACGGCTTGCCGCCGGCCTGCCAGATCATGCTGGTCGTGAAGCCGGCGTCGCCGGTGTCGCTGGTGATGTACGCCTTGGGGTCGGCCTTGTGCAGCTTGCGGGCCGCGTCGAGGTACTCCGGCCAGGTGGTCGGCACCTTGATCGAGTACTTGTCGAACAGGTCCTTGTTGTAGAACATCGCCATCGGCCCGGAGTCCATCGGCAGGCCGTAGATGGTGTCGCCGCTGTGCACCGACGCCCACGGACCGGGCGTGAAGTCGGCCTTGAGGTTGTCGGCGCCGTAGCCGGCCAGGCTGGTCAGCGACTTGCCCAGCGCGAACTGCGGCAGCGCGTAGTACTCGATCTGGGCCACGTCGGGGACGCCCTTGCCGGCCGCGATCGCGTTCTGCAGGGCCGTGTACTGGTCGTTGCCGGTGCCGGCGTTGACCAGGTTGACCTTCACCTTGGGGTATTTCTGCTGAAATTTCTCGACAACGGGCTTCAGCGTGGGCTCCCAGGCCCAGACCGTGAGCGTGCCGCCCTTGTCGAGCGCCGCCTGGACGTCGGAGTCCGAGACGGTGCCGGACGACGAGCCGGAGTCACCGCCGGAGGAAGAGGAGCCGCAGGCGCCGAGGCCCAACGCGAGAAGAGCGGCGGCCGCCGCCGCTCCGGCTTTCCACAACCGGGACATAAGGGTGTCCTTTCGAGGGGGAGGGAGGGATTACTCCTTGACGCTTCCGGCGGCCAGACCCGACTGCCAGTAGCGCTGCAACAGCAGGAACGCCGCCATGAGCGGCAGGATCGTGAGGAGCGACCCGGTGATCACGAGGTTGAAGACGGCCTGGCCGCCGGCCGTGACCGACTGCGCGTTCCAGGCGTTGAGGCCGAGCGTGATCGGGTACCAGTCGGGGTCCTTCAGCATGATCAGCGGCAGGAAGTAGTTGTTCCAGGTCGCGACCGTGCTGATCAGCAGGACCGTGACGATGCCCGGCGCGAGCAGCGGCAGCGAGATGCGGAAGAACGTGCGGAACTCCCCGGCGCCGTCGACCCGGGCCGCCTCGAGGATGTCGTCGGGGACGGCGTCGGCCGAGAACGTCCACATCAGGTAGAAGCCGAGCGGGGTCACCAGCGACGGGATGATCACCGCCCACGGCGTGTTGGTCAGGCCGATCTTGCTGAACATCAGGAAGGTCGGCACGGCGAGCGCGGTGCCGGGTACGGCGACGGCGCCGATCACGATCGCGAAGACGGCGCGGCGGCCCGGGAAGTCGAACTTCGCGAGCCCGTAGCCGGCCAGCGTGGCGAGCGCCGTCGCTCCCCCGGCGCCGGCCACGACGTACAGCAGCGTGTTGCCCAGCCACCGGACGTACACGCTGTGGTCGTACGTGAACGTGGTCCTGATGTTGTCCCAGAGCGCGAAATGCCCGTCGTCGAACCAGAGGCCGAACGAGGTGAACAGCCCGTCCTGGGTCTTGGTCGCGTTGATCACCAGCCAGGCGAGCGGCACCAGGCTGTACAGGGCGAAGAGCGCGACCAGACCGGTGAGCAGGATGCTGCGGCGCCGGCGGCGGCGAGGTGCGGGTGAGAGATCGGCGGTACGCGCGGCCGGCCGCAGAGCCGTCGACGTCATCAGCGCTCCTTCGTTCCGCGCAGCTGCACGACGTACGCGACGACGATCGTGACGAGGGCCATCAGGACGGCGACCGTGGCGGCGTAGTTGTACTGCTGCCCGGAGAAGGACAGCGAGGCGGCGTAGAGGTTCGGGGTGAAGAACGTGGTGATCGCGTTCTTGGCGAGCGGCCGCAGGATGCTGGGCTCGTTGAACAGCTGGAAGCTGCCGATCACCGAGAAGATGGTGGCGACGACGATCGCGCCCCGGATCGCGGGGAGCTTGATCGCCGTGATGATCCGGAACGGGCCGGCGCCGTCGATCTCGGCCGACTCGTAGAGCGAGTGCGGCACGGTGCGCAGCGCCGAATACAGGATCAGCATGTTGTAGCCGACGAACTCCCAGGTCACGATGTTGCCGAGGCTCGCGAGCACGAGGTGCGGGGCGAGCGGGTCGGGCAGCGTCACGTGCAGGGCGTCGTTGATGTTGCCGACCAGGCCGAACCGGGCGCCGTACATGAAGCCCCACAGCAGCGTGGCGACGACGGCCGGCACCGCGTACGGCAGGAAGATCGAGACCCGGAAGAACGCCTTGCCGTAGAGCCGGCCGCTGTCGATCGCGAGCGCGACGACCAGGGCCAGGAACAGCATGATCGGCACCTGGACGACCAGGAACAGCGAGACCCGGCCGAGCGCCGACCAGAACTGCGAGTCCTGCACGGCCCGCTGGTAGTTCTCGAGGCCGACGAACTGGTTGCCGCCGATGAGCCGGTTGCGGAACAGGCTCAGGTAGATCGTGTAGCCGATCGGCGCGAGGAACACAAAAGCGAACACCAGCATGAAGGGGCCGACGAAGCGCCAGCCCTTCCATGATCGCCGCCTAGCCATGATTCATCCCTTCAGCTCGATGTTTACGCAAACATCAGGCTCACCAGCCGTGTGCGGTTTTGTTTCGCGAAGTTGGCCTGCGTGATGTTTACGTAAACATCGAGGTGATAGTTTCACCGCGTGCAGGGATCGTCAAGAAGTTCGTCGCGCCGCTCTCCCGGCGTCTCGATGGCCGACGTCGCGCGGCTGGCCGGGGTCTCCTCGCAGACCGTCTCCCGGGTGTCGACCGGGCATCCCGGCGTGGTCGAGTCGACCCGCCGGCAGGTGCTCGACGCCATGGCCGAGCTCGGTTACCGGCCCAACAGCGCGGCCCGGGCGCTCAAGTCCGGCGAGTTCCGCACCATCGGGGTCATCCTCTTCACGCTGGCGACCACCGGCAACAGCCGGACCGTCGAGGCCATCGCGACCCAGGCCGCGCAGGAGGGGTACGCGATCACGCTGATCCCGGTGGCGGTGCCGACCCAGGACGGGGTCCTCGGGGCGTTCACCCGGCTCGGCGAGCTCGCGGTCGACGGCGTCATCGTGATCATGGAGGTGCACCTGCTCGACGCGGCCAACCTGGTGCTGCCGCCCGGGGTCCGGCTGGTGGTGGTCGACTCCGACGCGGGCGATCGCTATCCGGTGGTGGACACCGATCAGGCGGACGGGGCTCGTCAGGCCGTACGCCATCTGCTTGATCTCGGTCATCCGACGGTGTGGCACGTGACCGGGCCCGAGGAGTCGTTCTCGGCGTCCCGGCGGGCGCAGGCCTGGCGGGAGGTGCTCGAGTCGTCCGGCCGCGAGGTGCCGCCGGTCCTGCACGGGGACTGGTCGGCGGCGTCCGGCTACGCGGCGGGCCTGGAGCTCCCGGTTTCGTGTACGGCGGTCTTCGTCGCCAACGACCAGATGGCGCTCGGGGTGCTGCGGGCGCTGCACGCGCGGGGCCGGCGGGTGCCCGAGGATGTGAGCGTGGTCGGGTTCGACGATCTGCCCGAGGCCGCGGACTACTGGCCGCCGCTGACGACCGTGCACCAGGATTTCGCCGAGGTCGGACGGCGGTGCGTGCGGGGGTTGCTGTCGCAGATCAGGGACTCCCGGGTCGCGCCCGGCACCGAGCTCGTGCCGGTCACGCTGGTGGAGCGGGCCAGCACCGCGCCCTGTCGGCCCAGCACCGCGCCTTATCGGCCCAGCAGCCGGTAGGGCTTCGGGAACCAGGCCCAGTGGTCGTCGCACCAGGCCAGGCCGTCGTAGAAGAGGCCCGCGGTCTGCCCCGGGGTGACGTAGCGCCAGGAGGCCCAGACCCGGCCGGGGACGAAGAGGTCGCCGTCGGCCGCGGGCATCAGGGCGATCTCGACCTGGGCGCTCGGGTCGGGATGACGGAAGTCGAGCGGGCCGGCCCAGAGCGCCTCGTAGCGGCCGACCGCCCGGTCGACGGACCCGGCGGCGAACACGAGCGGATAGTCGTCGCGGCGCGGACGCAGCTCGCGCAGCGCCACGCCGGTGCGGTCCTCGGCGATGGCGAGCAGCGTCGGCTCGAGTCGCCGGCACAGTTCCGCTCGGTCTGGCGCCATCATCCGGCTATGGTCGCGGAGCGGGCCTGCCTCCGCCAGAGCCGCGGTCGCGTTGTGGCCGTATCGCTCCCATGGTCTTGACAGCGGTCAATCCCCGGGCGTCTCTTGTTACCGGGAGGTAAACCTCATGATTCTTCGTCGGGCGATCGTGGCCTTTCTCCTTTTTGTCGCAGCCGTCGGCATCGGTTCCGCACCCGCCTACGCGGCCACCTGTGCCGCGCCGTCCCCGAGCACCACACAGCCCGGCTATCTCGTCGCCGATCCCGCGTGCGACATCTCGGGCGCGCCGTTCGTGGCGCTGCCGGGCGCCCGGGCCTACACCGGCATCAGCGCCGGCGCGGCCTACCGCATCGAGGTGCCGTCGAGGTGGAACGGAAAGCTGGTTCTCTTCGCGCACGGTTACCGCGGCCAGGGCACGACCGTCTACGTGGACAGTCCCGAGCTGCGAGCGCACTTCATCGACTCGGGGTACGCGTGGGCGGCGTCGAGCTACGCGACCAACGGATATGACGTCGGGCAGGGCGTGCGTGACTCGTACGCGCTGATCGGTCTGTTCCGCCAGGTGACCGGTCATGCGGCGGGCAGCGTCATCATGTCCGGCGAGTCGATGGGCGGGCAGATCACCGCCGTGGCGATCGAGACCTATCCGCGCGCCTTCTCCGGTGCGATGCCGGTCTGCGGCGTGCTGGGCGACGTCAAGCTCTTCGACTACTTCCTCGACGCGAACGTGACGGCGGCGGCGCTGGCCGGCGTGCGCATCTCGTTCCCGCTCTCGCCGCCGGCCGACTATCAGGACACGTGGCGCGCCTCCACCGCCCGGATCCTCCCGGCGCTCGGGATCAACGTGGGCAAGCCGCCGGCCCTGACCGCGCTCGGCCAGACCTGGTCGTCGGTGGTCGAGCGGCGGACCGGCGGGGACCGGCCCGGCTTCGACGGCGCCTTCGCCTACTGGAACACGGCCACCTCGCTGGCGCCGCTGAACGACCTGCCGTTCCTCTTCGGGCTCTATCCGGGGCTGTCCGGCGGCACGTCGTACATCGCGCCCGGGAACGTCACCGACAACCGCTTCACGTTCTACCGCAGCACCGACCGCCTCTTCCCGACGGCCGACGAGTGGCGGCTGAACGCCTCGGTCCTGCGGGTCAAGCACACCGCGTCGGCCGATCCCGGCCTCGCCGGCATCCCGCGCGTCGACGGCAACCCGCGGATCCCGGTGCTGTCCATGCACGACATCGGCGACCTCTTCGTGCCCTTCTCGATGGAGCAGACGTACGCGGCCCGCGCCGCCGCCCACGGCAAGTCCTCGCTGTTCGTCTCCCGCGCCATTCGCGGCACCGGCCACTGCGACTTCACGGCGGCCGAGCTGACCACCGCGTTCGACGACCTGACCGGCTGGATCCACTCCGGCCACCGCCCGGCCGGCGACGCGATCCTCAACTCCCGCGCCGTCGCGTCGCCGACGTTCGGGTGCCGCTTCACCCAGGGCACGCACCCGTTCTTCGTCGCCCCGGCATGCCCCGCGTAGTTTTCGACGAGCCGGCCGTGACCGGCGCCGCGTTCGCGGCCCCGGTTCGCGGTTCCGGCATCGGCGTGCGGGCCGACGCGCCCGTCTCTCCCGCGTCGGTGGCCAAGATTCAGATCGCGCTGGCGGCCGGTTCCCTCGACGGCCGGCAGATGCGCGTGCTGCCGGCCTCGCCCCGCACGCCCGGCCCGACCGGCATCTCGCTGCTGCGCGACGAGGTACGCATGTCGGTGCGCGACCTGATCGTCCAGATGCTGACGATCAGCGACAACGTGGCCACCGACGAGCTCATCGCGCTGCTCGGCACGGACCGGATCAACGCGCTCACCGCCGGGCTCGGCCTGCGCGGCACCCGCATCACCGGCGACCTGCGTTCCACGCTCGACGAGATGGCCCGTGCGGCCGGCTCCGCGTCTTACCTCGAGTTTGCCGCCACTGTCCCGACGCCGGAGATCCGTCAGGCCCTGCACACGAGTGCCGCGCTCGATCCGGCTCGCGGCTGGCGGACCACCGCGGCCGAGACGGTGCGGCTGTTGCAGGCGATCTGGACCGACGCGGCCGCGGCGCCCGCTGTCTGCGCGGCGGTACGTTCGGCGATGGCCCAGCAGTTGACCCGCCACCGGATCGCGGCCGGCTTCGGCCCGGAGGTGGCGGTGGCCGCCAAGAGCGGGGGCCTGATGGGCCTGGTCCGCAACGAGGCGGCCGTGGTCACCTTCCCGGACGGGCAGCAGTACGCCGTCGCCGTCTTCACCCGCAGCACGCCGGCGACGACCACCGACCCGGCGCTGATCGACGCGGGCATCGGCCGGGTGGCCCGCGCCCTGATCGACGAGCTGCGCGGGAGCTGACCGGTGACGCGGGTGGTGCTGTGGACGAGCGGCGGCCTGTGGGTCGGCAGCTGGGTGATCGTCGCCCTGGAGGTCACCCGCTGGCACCACATGGACCGGCGGCTGCGGTTCACGCCGCCGCTACCGCCGCCGGGCTTCCCCGGCGAGACGCACGCCGGCCTCCCGGTCGTCGCCGCCCGCGTCTGCGCCGCCGCCGCACCCGTCGTCTTCCTGGGCGCGGCGGCGTGGCGCGGCATCCGTCAGGCGCGGGTGGCCACGTAGCGGACGCCGGGGCGCAGCGCGAACGTCACCCGGTCGCCCTCCCCGGCGGCCTTCACCACGTGGCCGGAAGCCGCCTCGGTCAAGCGATACGGCGCGGCGAAGAGCGAGCTCCGCAGCGTCGCGCGGACGGACTGCCCGGCCGTGACGGTGATCGTGTGGGCGGCGCCGTCGCGCCAGGCGATGTCGACGGTCAGGTCGCCGCGGGCGCGCAAGCCGGTCACCCGGCCCGCCGGCCATGCGCCCGGCAGCGCGGGCAGCACGTGGACCTCGTCGCCGTGGCTCTGCAGCAGCATCTCCAGCACACCCGACGTGGCGCCGAAGTTGCCGTCGATCTGGAACGGCGGGTGGGTGTCCCACAGGTTGGCCAGCGTGCTGGTCTTGAGCTGCTCGCTGAGCATCAGGTGCGCGTGGTCGCCGTCCAGCAGCCGGGCCCAGAAGTTGATCTTCCAGGCCTTGCTCCACCCGGTGCCGCCGTCGCCGCGGGCCCGCAGCGAGACCTCGGCCGCGGCGGCCAGCCCCGGCGTGGTAGCGGGCGAGATCTGCCGGCCGGGGTGCAGCGCATAGAGATGGGAGACATGGCGGTGGTCGTCGGCGGGGTCGTCCCAGTCGCCCTTCCATTCCTGCAACTGGCCCCAGGAACCGATCCGGGTGCCCGGGTCGAGCCGCTTTCTCGCCGCCGTCACCTCGGCCTTCAGGCGGTCGTCGCCGACCACGCCGGCGGCCTCGATCACGCTGGTGAACAAATCGAAGACGATCTGCTGGGACATCGACGCGCCGGCCGTGAAATCGCCGTGCTCGGGCGAATAGCTGGGCGAGGCGACCAGCGTGCCGTCCCGCGAATCGGCGATCAGCTCGTCCAGCCAGAACCGGGCGATCTCCTTCATCACCGGATAGGCGCGCGTCCGCAGGAACCGCCCGTCCAGCGTGAACCGGTAGTGGTCGTAGAGATGGCGGCACAGCCAGGCGGCGGCCTCCGGGAACCAGAATGCCGTCGGCCAGTCGTGGACGCCGGTGAAGCCGTACGCGTTGGTCTCGTTGTGCACCACCCAGCCCGGATTGCCGAACATCTCCGTCGCGGTTTTCCGGCCGGGCGCCCGCAGCGCGTCGATGAACGCGAACAACGGCCCGGTCGTGTCGCCGAGATTGCCGGCGTCGGCCAGCCAGTAGTTCATCTGGATGTTGATGTTCGTGTGGTAGTCCGCGCTCCACGGAGCCGCGTCGTACTTGTTCCACACGCCCTGCAGATTGGCCGGCAGAATCTGTCCGTCCCGCGACGAGGCGATCAGCAGATAGCGGCCGTACTGGAAGAACAGCGCCTCGAGCGCCTTGTCGCCCGCCGCGCCGGCGCCCTGGTAGGCGGCCAGCACCTGATCGGTCGGCAGGGCGGGCATGCGCTGGCCGATGTCGAGCCCCACCCGCCGGAAGAGCGCGCGATGGTCACGCTGGTGCGTTTCCCGGATCTGCCCGTACGAGCGGGAAGCGGCCCGGTCGAGATCGGTGCCGACCCGGCCGTGCGGGTCGGCGCCGCGATAGGCCGGATAGGCGTCGGAGTAGTCGGTGCCGGCCGCGATGAGAATCGTCGCCTCGTCGGCCCCCGTCACGGTCACGGTGCCGTCGGCATTGCCGGTCACCGTGCCGCCGGCGGCCCGCACCAGGACCTGACCCTCGAAGCGCAGGCCGTTGTCGGTGAGCGCGCCCGCGACCGTTATCCGGCCGCCCTTCGCCGTGGTCGTGGCGGTGCGATTGGCGGGCAGGGCCACGCCCGCCGTGAACGACATTCGGCCCCGGCGCGAGGCCGACAGCCGCACGACGATGACCCGGTCGGGATGGCTGACGAAGTGTTCGCGTACGAAATGGGTGTCCCCCGCGGTGAATTCCACCGTGGCCACCGCCGCGTCGATGTCGAGCGCCCGCCGATAGCCGGTGACCGCGCCCGGATCGGGAAAGACCAGCGTGAGATCCCCGAAGCTCTGATAACTGCCGTATCCGTAGCGCGCCTGCCCGAGCTCGGCCGCCACTTCCTCGGGCGCCACCCGCTCACGTTCCTCGATGGCCCGCTGCACCTCGGCGATGGCGCCCGGCCGGGGTTCCCGCCAGTTCCCGAAGTCGTACCCCTCCGACCCCGGCCCGCCGCTCCACAGTGTCTTCTCGTTGAACTGGATCGCCTCGCTGACCACCTGCCCGAACACCATGGCCCCGAGGTTCCCGTTCCCGATCGGCAGCGCCCGGCTCTCCCAGTCCGCGGCGGGCGCGTCGTACCAGAGCGTGAGCCCCGGATCGGGCCGCCCGGCCGCCGCTTCGGCCGCCGGTCCCGGCCCCACCGCGATCGCCGTCCCGGCCGCGGCCCCCGTCCCGAGCACGGCCCGCCGCGAAACTCCCCGGTTCGTCACGTGACCCCCCAAGAGATCGTCATGTGTCGATGTCAAAGGTGAGGGTAGGCCGCCGCACGAGCCCGGGAAAGGCCTTACCTCGATGTGGACAGGCGGAAGACCGCTAGGCCCTTGCTAGTGCCGACGTAAAGCAGCTCGCCGTCATCGGACCAGCGGACGGCGTCCGGCCCGATCTCGGCCGCCAGCGCGAAGGACGCGATCTTGTCGGCCGGCCCGCCGGCCAACCGGTACACGTCGACCTGCCCGTTCTCGCGGCCGGTCGCGAGGAGGTCGTTGCCCGACCAGCAAGCGGCCTTGGTCGTGCCCGGCGAGCGAATCTCCAGCAGCTGCTTCCCGTCGCCGTCGATGATCCGCACGCCACCGGCGCTCGCGGCGGCGAGCAGCCTCCCGTCGGCCGACCAGTCCACCGACCACACGGGATGGGAACCGACGCTCAAGCGCCTCGGCACGGGGTCTCGCTCCGCGATGTCCCACAGGTGAATCGACCCGTCGAACATGCCGGTGACCAGGCGGCGGCCGTCGGGGTGCCATCGCAATGACCAGAACGAGCCCCGCCCGCCGGACGGCCGCTCCTCGAACCTCCGGTTCTGTCGCGGAGTCGGCGGGTCCCATCGGTCGAAGGCCCCCACCCGCACCGAGCCGACCAGCAGGCGGCCCTTGTCGTCCACCCGCCACGACCAGAGCTCCCGGTCGGTCCCGAACTCCCACACCGACCCGGATTCCGGCTGCCACACCCAGATCAGGCCCTGAGACGCCGGGACGGCGACCTCGCCGGCGGCGCTGACGCCGAGATTCGCGCGCCCCGGCACGACCCGCCGGCCGAGCGATCGGGCCGGCCGCTTGCCGCCGGGGCGCCGGATCTCGATGCCGCCTTCCTCGTCGGAAACGATAAGGCGCCCGTCCTCCGTCCAGGCGACATGCCCTTCGGGTCGGCTGGGCAGCACCCGCTCCCGCGCCCCGGGCTCCCTGATGCGCAGCGTCTCGGCGCCCCGCCAGGCCAGGCGTTCGCCGCTCAGCGCGACGGATTCGATGTAGGGCAGCCGCGACGCGTCGCCGGGCCCTTGGCGCGAGGGCTCCCAGATGCGCACGCCATCGATGGCGACGGAGGCAAGTTGCATGGTCGCCGACCATCGGACGTCGGTGACCTCGCCCTCATGACCGGCCAGAACCACGCGCCCGCCCTGCTCGACGTCCCACACGAAGACCTGGCCGTGCGACGAACGGTCACCGCCCGCCAGCCGCCCGTCCGCGGACCAGTCCAACGAGGAGATCTCGACGCCGAGGTCGAGCGTCCGGAGCTTCGCGCCGTCGCGCACGGCGACCCCCGCGGCGCCGCCGAGAGCCAGCCGGCCGTCGGCCGACCATGCGACGGCTCTCACCTCGTCGTCGGGCGTGGCCACCAGCTCGCCCGACCGCAGGTTCCGATCGAGCACCATCGCGCCGCCGAGTCCCGCGACGGCGAGGCGGTCGTCGGCCGCCCAGGCAATGCCCTGGATCGACCGGAGGTGGCCGGTGTCGGGGGTCAAGACCGTCGCGAGCCGCTCGTCGTCGCCGGAGAAGGTCACTACGGCGAGCCAGCCGCCGGACCCGGCCAGCGCCAGGCGGCCGTCCGATGACCAGGCCACGGCGTAGATGAGCCCGCCGGCCGCGGGATGATCGAGGAGGTGGCGCGGTGCGGCGGCGCCGTTCTCCAGCAGGTAGGCCGCGATGTCCAACGTCGCCAGGGCGAGCCGGCCGCCGGCCGACCGGGCCAGTGAGGTCACGTGGTCCGGCGTTCGGACGACTTCGAAGTCGAGAAGGGTGTGGCCCTCGGTGGGAGCGGATCCCCCTGGTGCCCCCGCCACCACCAGCCCGCCGTCGTCCTTCCACGCCAGCGCGGTGCAGCCGCGGGCCTCGATGAACCGCCGGAGGTCTGAGTGCGGCAGATCGGGCAGCGGCCATCCCGGGGCGGGTTCCAGCCAGGTCACCGGCGGGCTGGCCGGCGGAGTCACCAGTCCCCGCGCTCGGGCATGGAGGTTCACCGCCATCTGGGCCGGATCGTCGAGGCGAACGAGCAGCGGCATCGTCAGCCGGTAGGCGGTCATCAGCTCTACGACGCGAGGCGCGCCGGCGTCGCGGCCGATCGCAAGCATCTCCAGGACCGCGGCCGGTCCCAGCTTGGCGGTTGCCAGCGCGAGGAACTCGGAGTCACCCAGCGTCGCGTCGAGTTCGGCCGGCGCGCCGGCCTCCAGCAGCAGCGGAGCCAGGTGCTGCAGGGCGAACGCATCGCCGTGGTCCCGCCACCGGCGACAATGGGCCAGGACCGCGTCGCGTGCCGCGGCGCGGCCGAAGCGCCCGGTCACGTGGTCGACCAGCGCCTGGTGGAAAAGGCCGACGTGCTCCTCGGCCCCGCCCGCGTGGACCCGATCCAGCACCCGGCGGAGCTCGTCGCCGCCGAGGAGGCGCATGACCTCCGCCCGGCTGACCGGCCGACCGATCTCGGTCATCGCCGCGAGCAGTACCGGCATCGGCAGGCGAGGGCCGGCCCCCATCACGGCCAGCAGGGCGAGAAGCGCCTCGGCCCGATCGCCGCCCTGGCGAAGGACCGGCTCGAGGAGCTCATCGAACGCCTCGGACAGCGTCGCGGCGCCGCCGCCCCGCCTGAGGGCGGCCATGTCGGCCAGGAGGCGCAGAAGGAGCCATCGTCCGCCGGACAACCGGAAGAGCTCGGCCCCGGCATCGTGAACGGCGCGCGCCTCGAGGTAGCGCCGGGCCGTGGTCTCGTCGATGGCGGGGAGCTCGACGACCTGGTCCAGGCCGGCGATCGCCGAGGGATGCCGGCTCGTCACGACGAGGCTCACGTGGCCGAGCGCGGACTCGCCCACCAGCGCGCGCAGGGACCGGGCGATCGCCGGAAACTCCGGGCGTTCCTCGAACTGGTCGAGTCCGTCGATCAGCAGACGTACCGGGCCCGCATAGTCGCGCAGCGGGCCGAGGACGAGCCTCTGCCAGTCGTCCAGGTCGCCCAGCTGGTCCGCGTCCCGGCTCTCGAACCGGGCGGCCGCCTCGGCGAAGCCCGGCAGCCGCTCGAGCTGACGCCGTAACATCGCGGCCAGATCGGTCTGCGTGATCGCCGTGGCCGCGAAGGCGGCCGCCTGCACCAGGGCGAGCGGAACCTCGGCGCTCGGCGGGCGCAGCAGCGCCGCGGCCAGCGTCGACTTCCCCGTGCCTGCGCCACCGATCAGGACCACGGCTCGGTGGTTCTCCATCGCCGCGCGGATCCGCTGAATGGCAAACGGCACATAGGTGGTGGCGGACCGCAGGAGCAACGACTCGGTCGCCGCGTCGAGGCCGAGGTCCTTGGCGAGCTGGTTGGCGGCGAGGTTGCGGGCGAGCACCAGCACGGGATCGTCGGAGCGGAAGCCGGACAGGTGCGGCGTCTGGTGCCGGCACGACTTCTCGGCCAGGAACCGCAGATCGGCCGCCATCAGATCGGGCACGAGGGCGCGTCGCGGATGCCGATCCGCGGGCACCCCGCGCTCGAACACCTCCACGATCGTGCGGGTGAGGCAGGCATTCCACGCGTCCGAGTCGGCGGAGGCGGCCAAGCAGGCCGAGGTGAGGCCGTCGCGGATGCCACCCCACTGCTCGACCTGCGATTTCGACCAGCCGGCCCGGCAGGCGTCGACCACCAGCACCAGCCCGACCATGCGTCCGGCGAACGGCAGGCGAGCCTCCACGGTGCCGTACGGGTCCCAGCCCTTCGACTCCGGCTCCGTGGACACCGGCTTCTCGACGGTGTCCCACACGTGCAGGAAATGGCGTGCCGGGCGGTAGGGGTCGGCCTGGTAGGGGCTGCCATGCCCGAGAAAGTGCACGATCAGCACCGACTCCTGCGCGTCGGCCTGCGAGATGGCGGAGCGAAGCGCCGCGTCGGCCTCGTCCTTCATCGGGCTGAGGAGAAGGCCGGGCACGGCCTGGCCGGGCACCTCGACCGGGGCGCACTCCCCCGGGCCTGCGACGAGGAGGCGGTGGAGACGAACAAGCAGCCGCTGCTCCGCGGGGAGGGCCTCGATGTCGATCTCGCCCGGCCGCGCGGGCAGGAACGGCAACGGGTCGAGAGCGGCACACTGCGAGCCGATCACGAGGGCGAGGCGGTGCGCCATCGCTGGATGCTATACCGGGCCTACGCTACGTTGCCGTCATGGCGAACGCAGGATCGCACGACGCCGCCGCGCCCTACGTCGATGAGGTCGTGGTCGACGATCGGCTCGACCCATCCCGATGGGAGTGGTGGTCGACCGAGAACGACGGCGTCCGGCACTACTACGCGGGCGGCCCGTGCCCGGTCTGCCACGCCCCCGCTCAGGGGCGCGTCGCGCTCGTCCCGCAGCCGGTGGACAAGCAAGGCCCCGGCGAGGCCACGACGATCACGCCGGAGCCCGACGCGACCGTGGAGGTGCCGGTCGCCTGCCGGTGCGGCACGAGCCACGGGCGGGACGGGGCGAAGAGCTGCGGGCGGCGATGGACGATCGTGGGACCGGCGCGATGACGACCCCGCCAAAGCCGGTGCTGAAGGCCGGCCGGCCCAGCGTCGACGACCTGGACGCGGCCGAGACGCTGCGGGCCAACCTCGGCGAGCGCCTGACGATCGTGCGGGGCCGGGCCGAGAAGTGGCTGGCCGGGCTGGCGGCGCTGACCGGCCTGCTCGCCACCGCTCTCGTGGTCAAGGGCCCGCAGTCGGCCCGGGATCTGGGGCTGGGCTGGCGGATCGGCGTGGGGGCGCTCGTGCTCGTGGCCCTGGCCGCCCTGATCTACGCGACGCTGGAGGCGTACCGGAGCGCCTACGGCAGTCCGGCGAAGCTCGACGAGATCATGCCGAGCCCGGTGACCGGTCTCGCCGAGAAGGTGCTGAGCGCCCGGCAGGCGGCGGCCATGGATGCCCAGCAGCGGTTTCGCAACGCCCTCGGGACGACACTGGCCGGGGTCGCCCTCCTGGCGGTCGCCGTCGGCATCACCTGGTTCGCGCCCACCACGAGCACCCCCGCCGCCCCGACCTGCCTGTTCCGGGGCGGCGAGATGGTCGCCGAACTGTCGGCCGGCGCCTCGGTCAAGATGACCGCGGCCGGCATCTCGCTCGGCCCGTGCCCGAAGTCCATCGGCCGATAGAGATGCGGGTCTCGCCGGCGGCCTCGCCGACAGCACGCGCTGGCGGCATTTCACGCTGCGGCCCGGCGACATCGTCGTCAGCGCGCCGTCCAAATGCGGACCACCTGGATGCAGATGATCTGCGCGCTGCTCGTTCATCGGCGCGCCGAACTGCCGGCGCCGCTGACCGAGCTGTCGCCGTGGCTCGACATGCGGCTGCGGCCCATCGACGAGGTCACGGCGAGGCTCGACGCGCAACGGCATCGGCGGATCATCAAGACGCACACCCCGTCATCGGCGCGGACCCGCCGGGCCCCGAACTGATCGAGGCGGCCACCTTCGGCGCCATGCGGGCGCGGGCCGCCGACCTGGCGCCGGACGAGCGGCTCGGCCTCTTCCGCGACCGGCAGGCCTTCTTCCGCGACGGCCGCGCCGGGCAATGGCGCACCGTTCTCACCGCCGGGGACCGCGCGGCATACGACGCGCCGATCCGGCGGATCGCCTCGCCGCGACGGAGAGCCTGGCGGGAGAACGGCAACGAAACCGGTTACTGACCGTAATCCGCGGGGTCGAGCGTTCGCGTGCGCCGCCGGTATTCGGACGCCATTCCCGGCCAGTTCGTCACGATGCGGCCGCTCGCGGTGCGATACCAGCTCCGGCATCCGGCCCACACGCTGCGGGCCAGCCGCCACTGCATCTCGGCGTCATAGGTCGACGCGCGCCCGGGAAGCACCTCGAGCGGCCGCCCGGACGCCGCGATCCGCGCGACCGCCTGCACCAGATAGCGCGCCTGCGCCTCGTGGAAATAGATGACCGACGTGTTCCCCGTGTTCGTGTTCGGCCCGTACATCAGGAACAGGTTCGGAAAACCGGGAACGGCGACACCCAGATAGGCGTACGCCCCATCGCACCATTCCTGCTCGAGTTTGGCGCCCGCCCGCCCGGTGATGGACATCGGCGCCAGGAACTCGGTGGCCGCGAACCCGGTCGCGTACACGATGAGGTCGCATTCGTGCAGCGTCCCCTCGGCCGTCCGAATCCCGGCCGGCTCGATCCCGGTGATCGCCGAGGTGACCAGCGAGACGTCGTCGCGGGCGAGCGCGGGCAGCCAGGCGCTGGTGAACAGCACCCGTTTGCAGCCCATCGGCTCGGTCGGCGTCACCCGAGCCCGCAGTTCCCTGGACCGCACCTGAATGCGCCGCTGCGCCGTGGAGACGCCCCGCAGAAAGGCGCCCGCCACCGGATTCCCGGTCACCGCCTTTCCGGTCACCCACGTCATCGCCCAGGTCCCCGCCCGCGGCCCGCGCATCAACAACGGCATGCGACGGTACGCCGCGCGGCGGCCGGCCCCATACCGGCGGTCGGGCTTGGGCAGGGTCCAGGGCGCGCTGCGCTGAAAGACGGTGACGTGCGCCGCCCGCCCGGCGATCGCGGGCACGAGCTGAATGGCGCTGGCCCCGGTCCCGATGACCGCGACCCGTTGGCCGGCAACGTCGATCCCGTCATGCCATTGCGCGGTGTGCACCGCCGTTCCGGAAAAGGACCCGGCCCCGGGCAGAAGAGGCGTGGCCGGCCGGCTCAACTGGCCGACCGAGGGCACCAGAACGTCGGCCTCCAGATCGCCCGCCGAGGTGTGCACCCGCCAGCATTCGGCGTCCGCGTCCCATTCCGCGCCGGTCACCTCGGTGCCGAACCGCACCCTCGACACGATGCCGAGTCGCGTGGCGGTCCGGTGCAGATAGTCGAGGATCTCGCCGTGCGGCGGAAAGCGGCGCGACCACGAGGGATTGGGCGCGAACGAGTACGAGTAGAGCGGCGCCGGCACGTCGCAGGCGCACCCCGGATAGGAGTTGTCCCGCCACACCCCGCCGATCCCGGACGCCTTCTCCAGCAGCACGACGTCGGTGTGGCCGGCCCTCAGCAGCGCGGCCGCCGCGGCGATGCCCCCGAAACCGGCCCCGATCACGACCACCCGCGGCGGTCTCACCCCGCGGTCGCCCGGTCGTAGAGGGCGTCGACGCTTCCCGCGTACCGCCGCAGAACCGCGCCTCGCCGGACCTTCATGGTCGGGGTGACCAGGTCGCCGCCCGGCGGCCACACCTCGGGGAGCAGCTCGTAGGCGCGCACGTGCTCGGCCCGGGACAGCGTGGCGTTGGCGGCCGCGACCCCGGCCGCCACCGCGGCCCGGACGGCGGGGAGGGAAACGAGCTCCGACGGGCTGGAGAAGGCGATGCCGAGGGCGCCGGCCACCTCCGGATCGATCACGAGCAGCGCGGTCAGATAGGGCCGGGCGTCGCCGATCACCACCGCCTGCGCCAGCAGCGGGCAGGCGGTGCGCAGCGCGAGCTCGACCGCGGCCGGGGCGATGTTCTTGCCGCCCTCGGTGATCAGCAGCTCCTTCTTGCGGTCGACGACGCGCAGGTAGCCGTCGGGGTCGCGGGTCGCCACGTCGCCGGTGTGCAGCCAGCCGTCGGCGTCGATCGCGGCGGCCGTCTCCCCCGGCTGGTCGCGGTAGCCGCGCATGACCACCGGCCCGCGCACGAGCAGCTCGCCGTCGTCGAGCAGCCGCACCTCGAGCCCCGGGATGGGCAGCCCGATCGAGCCCGGCCGCACCTCGCCGAGCGGCACCATCGTCCCCATGCCGGACAGCTCGGACATGCCCCAGGCCTCGATCAGCGGGACGCCGATCGCGTTCACGAACTCGATGACCTCGGGCGGCGTCGGGGCCGCGGCCGTGACCGCCACCCGCACCTGGTCGAGGCCGAGCTTCGCCCGCAGCGGTCCCAGTACCTTGAGGTCGGCGGCGGCGTGCAGCGCGTCGAGGTCGGCCGGGATCTCGCCGGCGGCCCGCGCGCGCAGATATTGCCGCCCGATCTCCACGGACTGCTCGACGGCGGCGGCCATGACCGGGTCGGCCAGCCGCTTGATGCCGGCGACCAGGCGCAGCCAGACCTGCGGGACGCCGCCGAACAGCGTCGGGCGCACCTCGACCAGCGCGGCGGCGATCCGCCGGTGGTCGGTGAGGCAGGTGACCTCGGTGCCGGCCCAGAGATGCAGGTAGTGCGAGGCCCAGCGGTCGGCGATGTGGGCGGCGGGCAGGAACGAGATCAAACGATCACCCGGTCGTACGCCGACCAGCGGCGCCGTGGCCGAGACCATGGCCACCATGTTCGCGTGGGTGATCTCGACGCCCTTGGGGGTGCCGGTGGTGCCCGAGGTGTAGACCAGCGTGAGCAGGTCGTCCCCGGTCACCGCCGACGCCGCCGCCTCGAGGTCGAACCCCGGGACCACGAGGTCGGCGAGCGACACCGTGCTGCCGCCGCCGTCCTCGCCGTCGGGCTCGTGCTCGGTGCCCTCGCCGTCGCCGTCCTCTTCGGGGGGCGCCGTGCTGCCGCCGTCCTCGCCGGTCCCGACGCGGTCGCCGTCCTCGCCGTCCTCCGGCGGCGCGGTGCTGCCGCCGCCGTCCTCGCCGTCGCGGTCCTGCCGGTCGCCGTCGACCAGGACGAGCAGCCGCAGCGGGCCCGACGGATCGCCCAGGTGGCCGGCGATGGCCGGCGCCAGCAGGCGCACGGTGACGACGACCCGCGCGCCGGAGGCCCGCAGCAGATGGCCGAGCTGCTCCGGCGACGACGTGTTGTAGCAGGAGAACGGCACCGCGCCGAGGTGCTGGACGGCGGTGTCGGCGAAGTGGAACTCGGGCCGGTTCGTGAGCAGCAGCGCGACCGCGTCGCCCCGCTGCACGCCGCGCGCGGCGAGGCCGCCGGCGATCTCGGCGACCCGGGCGGCGTACTCGGACCAGGTGTAGGACGGACCGCCGCCGGCGGCGCGGAGAGCGACCTCGTCCCCGCGCGCGGCCACGGTCCGCGCGAACGCCGCCACCATGGTTCCCGGCGGCGCCGACTCATCGATAGTGGTAGATTCCAGGACGGTGTTGCGGGGGTGGCTCATGGCTTCCCCTCTCGGCGCGCCGATTCCTGCGCCCGAAAGTAGCAGCCTGTTGACACCCTGCCAATAGCGTCCGGCGGCTATCGGGCCACGATCGCCACACCCGCCGCGGCGTCCCCTTTCCGCACCGTGCTGTAGGCGCCGAGCACGACGGCGAAGGTCAGCAGCACGCCCGCGAGGACGAGCAGCGCCCGGGTGCGCCGTCCGGTGTAGAGCGCGGCCACGCCCGAAACGGAGCCCATGATCGCGCCGATCAGCGCTACCCAATCCACGCGTCCATGGTGCTGCGTTTTGATGTTGCCGGCCGTCACTCGATGGGGGGATTGGCCCGGGCCGCCCACGCGCAGATCGCGGCCAGCGGCTCCTGGAGGGTCTTGCCGAGCTCGGTCAGCGCGTACTCGACGTGCTGCGGCGGCGTCTCCTTGAGCACCCGGCGCTGCACGAGGCCGTCGCTCTCCATGTCGCGCAGCGTCTCGGTCAGCACCTTCTGGCTGATCCCGGCGACCCGGCGGCGCAGCTCGGCATGCCGCTGCGGCCCCGCCAGCAGCGCGTAGACCAGCAGCACCCGCCATTTCGAGGCGAGCCGTTCCAGGGCCTGCCGGGTCGTGCAGCCCTCCTCGAGCACGTCCGGGATGACCAGCGCCATATACGCACCTCGAAGTGCCTTCTGTCCGGGCGTGGCCGGACGACCTACCGTCGAGCCCACGATAGACGGCGAAGGGAACGGCACATGTCTGCACGGGTCACGTTCGAGGCCGACGGCGTCGAGCTGGTCGGCAACCTCGCGCTGGCCTCCGAGGGCGCTCCCGCGGTCGCGCTGACCGGCCCCTTCACCGGGGTCAAGGAACAGGTCATCGGCACGTACGCCGAGAAGCTGCACCGCCTCGGGATCAGCACCCTGGCCTTCGACCACCGCGGGTTCGGCGAGAGCGGCGGCCGGCGCGCGCACGAGGACAGCCAGGGCAAGCTCGCCGATCTGCGGGCGGCGGTGAGTCTGCTGTCGGCGCACACCGACCGGGTCGGCGTGGTCGGCGTCTGCCTCGGCGGCGGGTACGCGGTGCGGGCCGCCGCCGCCGACCCGCGCGTGAAGGCGGTGGCCGGGATCGCGGGCGCCTACAACAGCCCGGTCCGGTTCAGCGCCGGCGACCCGTCCGGCTACCGGGAGGCGCTGGCGTCCTTCCTCGAGCGCTACGACGAGGAGCTGCCGGCCGTCGCCCCGGGCGGCGCGACCGCGGCGATGGGCGGGGACGAGCCGTACGAGTACTACGGCACCGCCCGGTCGAAGGCCGAGCACTGGGAGAACCGGGTCACCTACGGCTCGCTGCACTCGCTGATGACCTTCGACGCACTGGGCGCGGCGCCGCTGCTGACCGGCACACCGCTGCTGGTGGTGCACGGGCGCGTCGACGCGTACTGCTCCCCTTCGCTCGCCGAGGCTCTGTACGACGAGGCAACCGGACCGAAGGAGATGCTCTGGCTGGACGCGCGGCAGCACATCGATCTCTACGACGTCGAGCCGTACGTCTCGCGGGCCGCCGAGGCCGCCGCCGCGTTCCTCCACCAGCACCTATGACGTTTCGAGCAGCAGCCTCGCGCAGGTGACCGGGTCGTCGGCGAACGGCAGGTGGCCGCAGCCCGCGAGGCGTACGTGCCGGGCCCCGGGAAGCACCTCGCGGGCCCGCGCCGCCTGCCGGTAGGGCAGCACCAGGTCGCGGTCGCCCCAGGCGATGGTGATCGGCACGTCCGGGATCGGCTCGGTCAGCCGCCAGGACCCGAGCGCCCGGCGGGCGGCGGTGAAGCCGGGGGCGGCGACCAGGGCGCGCGCGTCCTCGAGGCACTCGGCCGGCGGCAACGAGGCGGGACGGCCGTAGAAGATGCCGCACAACGCGACCCGGCCCGCGCGGGTGGCGAACAGCCTCGGGAGGGCCGGGCTCAGCGCGCCGCCTCCGGCCCGGGCGGCGGTGACGACCGTGCGGCACCAGGCCGCGCCCCGATCGGAGAAGAAGCCGACCGGCGAGAACGCCACCACCGACCGGGCCACGCCCCGGCGGGCCAGCTCGAGCGCGACGCCGCCGCCGAGCGAGCTGCCGCCGATCGCCGGCCGGTCGACGCCGAGCCCGGCGAGGAACTCCGCCACCCGGTCGGCCAGATGCGGCACCGACCCGGCGACGCCGTCGTGCGGGCTGCCCCCGAAGCCCGGCAGGTCGAGGGCGATCACGTCGTGGTGGGCGGCGAGCCGGTCGAGAACGGGTCGCCACACCTGCCAGCGGCTGCCGATGCCGTGCACGAGGACGATCGGGCGGCCACTCCCCGGCTTTCCTCGTCGTTCGTGATGCACCGCGCCTCCCCTTGTTGACATGTTGCCAACAACGGTGCCACCGTACGCCATGGCGCATGACTTCGACGTCGTCATCATCGGCTCCGGGTTCGGCGGCAGCGTCAGCGCGCTACGCCTGACCGAGAAGGGCTACCGGGTCGCGGTCCTCGAGGCGGGCCGCCGCTTCGCCGACGACGAGTTCGCCCCGACGTCCTGGCGGCTGCGCCGCTACCTCTACGCCCCGGCGCTCGGCTGCTACGGCATCCTCCGGCTGACCCTGCTGCGCCACGCCCTGATCATGTCGGGCGCCGGGGTGGGTGGTGGGTCGCTCGGCTACGCGAACACCCTGTACGAGCCGCCGGACAGCTTCTTCGACGATCCGCAGTGGTCGGCCATCACCGACTGGAAATCCGAGCTGGCCCCGTTCTACGACCAGGCCAAGCGGATGCTGGGCGTGACCGTGAACCCGGTCGAGACGGCCGCCGACCGCGCGCTGAAGTCGGTGGCCGACGACCTGGGCGTGGGGCACACCTATCGCCGCACGCCCGTCGGGGTTCTCTTCTCCGCCGATCGGCCCGACCCGTTCTTCGGCGGGGCCGGGCCCGAGCGCCGGCCGTGCACGCTGTGCGGGGCGTGCATGACCGGGTGCCGGGTCGGTGCGAAGAACACGCTGGTGAAGAACTATCTGTATCTGGCCGAGCAGGCGGGCGCCGAGGTGCGGGCCATGACGACGGTCACCGATCTGCGATTGCTCGGTGGTGGGGGCTTCTCCATCCGTACCCGCAAAACCGGCGGAATCGCCCAGGGTGAGGTCACCGCCCAGCAGGTCATTTTCGCAGCCGGTGCGCTCGGCACGCAGCGCTTGCTGCATCGCTTGCGGGACCGGGGACGCCTGCCGGGCATCTCGGCGCGCCTCGGCGAGCTCAGCCGCACCAACTCGGAGTCGATTCTCGGCGCCCGGGCCCGCGCGCGTGACGCCGATTTCAGCAAGGGCGTCGCCATCACGTCATCGATCCATCCCGACCCGGCCACCCATGTCGAGCCGGTGCGCTACGGCCGGGGCAGCAACCTGCTGGCGCTGCTGGCGACGGTGCTGGTCGACGACACGGGCGGGCGATCGCGGCTGCTGGCGGGGGTGAAAGCGCTCGTCCGCGGCCGGAAGGACCTGCGTCTGCTGATCTCGCCGCGCAAATGGTCGCAGCAGACGATCGTGCTGCTCGGGATGCAACCGCTGGACAACTCCATCACGCTCTTCCGGCGGCGCGGGCGGCTGCGCAGCAAGCCGGGCGTGGGCGAGCCCAACCCGGTGTGGGTGCCGGCCGCGCACGACGTGGCCCGGCGGGTGGCCGGCAAGATCGACGGGGTGCCGCTGGGCGCCGTGACCGAGCTGATCGGCCGGCCGGTCACCGGGCATTTCATCGGCGGCTGCGCGATCGGCGCGGTTATCGACCCCTACCATCGCCTGTACGGCCACCCGGGCGTCCACGTGATCGACGGTTCCGCGGTGGCGGCCAACCTGGGCGTGAACCCGTCGCTGACCATCACGGCGCTCGCCGAGCGTGCCGTCAGCATGTGGCCCAACGCCGGCTCGCCCGACCCGCGACCGGCCCTCGGCGACCCCTATCGACGCATCGCACCCGTTCCGCCCGTGCGCCCCGCCGTGCCGCCCACGGCGCCGGGAGCGTTGCGGCTCGCCGGCCCAGAACCAGGCTGATGGGCTCTGGGCCGGCGCGCCTCGGCCACAGGGTGCCGCCGCACCCCGCGGGCCGGTCCTATTCGAGGGTGATGCCGGTGGCGATGCAGGCGACCCCGTCCGGGACGTTGCCGGTCTGCGTCGGCTCCCCGCTCGTCACGCCCTTGAACAGCGCGCACACGTTCTTGGCCGTGCCGCCGACGATGGTCGCGCCGGTGATCGTCGCGGTGTCCCCGAGGTTGGGGTTGATGCCGACCAGCGTCTTCAGCGGGGCGGTCACCGTGACGTTCGAGACCTGCACGTGCCGGGCGAACTGCTTCGAGCAGTTGCCGCACGAGCGGTAGAGCTTGCCGATGTCGGCCGCCTGGAAGTCCTTGATGACGAACGTCCCCGGCCCGTTGTGCTGGAACACCTTGTCCGACGCGTGCATCGCCCCGCCGCCGACGACGGTCATGGTCTGCGACGCCGAGGTGCCCTTGAACGTGGCCGCGTCCTCGCCCACGTCCCGCCACCAGACGTTGCGCAGGGTGCAGCTGCCGAGGCAGTGCACGCCGTCGGCGGCCGGGGCGCCGATGACGACGTTGGCCAGCGTGGCGCCGTCGGCCAGGTCGAACAGCGGGTCCTGGCCCTCGCCCTGGCCGCCGTCGCCGAGGTCTCCCCCGCCGATGAACTCGGCGTTGCCACCGTCGAAGGTGCCGGTCACCGCCTTGGTGGCGGTCAGCGTGGTGGTGGCGGTCGGCGTCGGCCAGGTGGCGGGTTCTGCCGTCGCGGTCGGCGATGCCGTCGCGGTCGGCGATGCCGTCGCGGTCGGCGATGCCGTCGCGGTCGGCGATGCCGTCGCGGACTTTGTTGCGCTCGGGGTCGTCGTGGGCGCTCCCGTCGCGCCGGTCACCGCGACGTCGTCGAACGATGCCGACGCCGCCGCCGTGATCAGCCCGATCCGGCCCTGGGTCAGCTTCGTGGCCCCGCTGCCGACGCGCACACCGTCCACATAGCCGGTCACGGTCCCGCCCGACACGTCGATCCGCAGCGTGTGCCAGGCCCCGGCGGCCGACGACAGCGTCGTGCTGCCGAGCACGGTGACGGCCGACCCGCGTACCTCCTCGAGCCGCGCCGCACCCGGCGCGAGCACCACCCGGTCGAACTCGTGCGCCCCGCCCGCCCGCGCCGCGATCCCGGCCGCGCTGCCCGCCCCGCCGAGCGAGGCCGCCTTCACCGAGGCGGTCAGCGTGTAGTCGGTCCACCCGCTGTCCCCGGCGAACTCCCGGGCCAGCGCGCTCCCCGCGTCCGCCTGCCGCAGCGCCTTGGTGCCGTCGGTGACGACCGCCCAGCTGCCACCGGACTTCGACCACCCGCTCGCGTCGCCGTCCTCGAAGTTGTCGCTCAGCGACGCCGCCGTGCTTCCGGCGAACGCCGTCGCCGTGATGCCGGCGGCCGCCGCCACGACGGCCGCGAAGCCACCGGCGATGACCGCCCGGCGCCCTTTTTCTCCGTGCTTCATCCGTGCGCTCCTCCAGATCAACGTCCTTCGCGATCTAGTGGTCCGGCGGCCCGGAAAGGTTGCCCGGAGATCGAAGAAAATTTGAACTTGAACCTGACCCCGCGTCAGGACCTAGCGTTCGGGACATGACCGAACAGCAATGGCGGATCGGCGAGCTGGCCCGGGCGACCCGGGTGACCGTGCGGGCCCTGCACCACTACGACCGGCTGGGTCTGCTGGTGCCGTCGGCGCGCACGGCGGGCGGGCATCGCTGCTACACCGGCGGCGACGTCCGCCGGCTGCACATGATCCTGGCGTTGCGCGAGTTCGGCCTGTCGCTGCGCGACATAGCGGCGACCCTGGCGGCCGGCGCCGAGGACCAGAGGGAAATCCTCGAGCGCCAGCTCGCCGCGACCGAGGAACGCATCCGTCAGGCCCAGCAGGTACGCGCAAGCCTGCGCCGGCTGCTCGACGGCATGCAGGACACGGACCAGTTCGTCACGTTGATCGAGGAGATGGTCACGATGAGCCAGCCGTTGACACCCGAGCAGATCGAGGAGATGAACCGCCACCGCCGGGAACAGTCCGCATTGCTGACCCCCGAGGAGCGGGCCGAGATGAGCCGGAAGCGGGCCGAGGGCTGGGCCGCCCTGCCGGAGGAGCAGCAAGCCGAGATGGTCCGCACCCGGGCCCGCCTGATGGGAGGCTGACGCCCGGCGCCGTATGGGTGACAACAGCTCTGCTCACCAATACGCACCACGCACGCCAAGGTGAGCAGAGCGACAACAGCTCTGCTCACCCATACGCACCACGCACGCCAAGGTGAGCAGAGCGACAACAGCTCTGCTCACCAATACGCACCACGCACGCCAAGGTGAGCAGAGCAACACCAGCTCTGCTCACCTATACGCGCGGCCGATCAGCGCGACAACCTCAGCGCGAAGCGCCCGCGCGGCGCTTCGTCCAGACGTCGAAGGCCACCGCCGCCAGCAGGACGGCGCCCTTCACGAGCATGACCCGCTCCGACGGGGCGCCGATCAGGCTCATGCCGTTGTTGATGACGCCCATGATCAGGCCACCGGTGATCGCGCCCACGACCTTGCCGACGCCGCCCTGGACGGCCGCGCCGCCGATGAACGCCGCCGCGATCGCGTCCAGCTCGAACTGGTTGCCGGCGGTCGGGTTCGCCTGGTTGAGCCGGCCGGCGAAGATGATGCCGGCCAGCGCCGACAGCACGCCCATGTTCACGAAGATCCAGAAGACGATCGACTTGACCTTCACGCCGGACAGCGTGGCCGCCTGCAGGTTGCCGCCGACCGCGTAGATCTGGCGGCCGAAGACCGTCCGGTTGGCCAGCAGCGAGTAGCCGAGCACCAGCCCGGCCAGCAGCACGAGCACCCACGGCAGGTTGCGGAACCGGGCCAGCTGCACGACCACGAACATGACCACGACGGCGGCCACCACGATCTTCGCGATGAACACCGGGAACGGATCGACCGCCTGGCCGTAGCGCAGCCGGCCGGCCCGCGAGCGCCACTGGGTCGCCACGATGCCGGCCACCGCGATCACGCCGATCAGCAGGCTGAACAGGTCGGCGCCGCCGAGTGCGCCGAGCCCGACGTTGCCGAGGTAACCGTGGGTGAACCCGTTGGAGAGGGTGCGGACCGCATCCGGGAACGGGCCGATGCCCCGGTTGCCGAGGATGGACAGCGTGATCGCCCGGAACAGCAGCATGCCGGCGAGCGTGACGATGAACGCCGGGATGCCGAAGTAGGCGACCCAGTAGCCCTGCCACGCGCCGATCAGCGCACCGAACACCAGCGTGATCACGAGCGCGACCGGCCACGCCATGTGGTGCTCGACCATCAGGACGCCGGAGATCGCGCCACATGCCGCCACGATCGAGCCCACGGACAGGTCGATGTGGCCCGCGATGATCACCAGGATCATCCCGATCGCCAGGATCAGGATGTACGAGTTCTGGACGATGATGTTGCTGATGTTCTGCGGCGCGAGCATGTCGCCGCCGGTCAGCACCGTGAACAGCAGCACGATCAGCGCGAACGCGATGTAGATCCCGCTCTGCCGCAGGTTGATCGAGAAGCGACGGCCGCCGGGGGACGGTTCCGCGGGCGCCGGTGCGGTGTCCAGGGCGAGGTCGGCATTGGTGGGAGCGGTCATGACGGTTCCTGTCCGGCGGTCATCAGGGTCATCAGGCCCTCCTGGGTGGCCTCGGCGCGCGGCACCTCACCGGTGATCCGGCCGGCCGAGAGGGTGTAGATGCGGTCGCACAACCCGAGCAGCTCGGGCAGCTCGCTGGAGATGACCAGGACGGCCTTCCCCTCGTCGGCGAGCCGGTTGATGATCGTGTAGATCTCGTACTTGGCGCCGACGTCGATGCCGCGGGTCGGCTCGTCGAGGATCAGCACGTCCGGATCGGTGAAGATCCATTTGGACAGCACTACCTTCTGCTGGTTGCCGCCGGAGAGCTTGCCGGTGACGCTCAGGACGCTCGGCGCCTTGATGTTCAACGACTTCCGGTACCCGTCGGCGATCTTGAATTCCTCGTTGTCGTCGACCCAGCCCCGGCGCGAGAGCCGTCCGAGGCCGGCCGCGGAGACGTTCCGCTTGATGTCCTCGATCAGGTTCAGGCCGTATCGCTTGCGGTCCTCCGTCGCGTACGCGATGCCGTGTTTGATCGCGTCCCGCACCGACCGCAGGCGAATCTCCTTGCCGTCCTTGAAGATGCGCCCGCTGATGTTCGCGCCGTAGGCGCGGCCGAAGACGCTCATCGCCAGCTCGGTCCGGCCGGCGCCCATGAGGCCGGCAAGCCCGACGATTTCGCCACGCCGGAGCGACAGGGACGCCTTGTCCACCAACAGCCGGCCGTGCTGGGTCGGTGAGTGGACAGTCCAGTCCTCGACGCGGAAGATCTCCTCCCCCACGCTCGAGACGTGCGGCGGGAACCGGTGATCGAGATCCCGGCCGACCATCCCCGAGATGATCTTGTTCTCGGTCAGGTCGGCAACCGCCGAGGACGAGACCGTCTTGCCGTCGCGCAGGATGGTCACGCGATCGGCGATCGACAGCACCTCGTTCAGCTTGTGCGAGATGATCACGCAGGTGATGCCGGAGTCGCGCAGCCCCCGCAGCAGATCGAGCAGGTGTGCCGAGTCCTCGTCGTTGAGCGCCGCAGTCGGCTCGTCGAGGATCAGCAGCCGCACCTCCTTGGAGAGCGCCTTCGCGATCTCCACCAGCTGCTGCTTGCCGACGCCGAGGTCGAGCACCTGGGTGACCGGGTTCTCGTCGAGCCCGACCCGGCGCAGCAGCTCCGCGGCCGCGGCGTTGGTCTTGTTCCAGTCGATGATGCCCCGCTTCGCCTGCTCGTTGCCGAGAAAGATGTTCTCGGCGATGGAGAGGTTCGACGCGAGGGCGAGCTCCTGGTGGATGATCACGATGCCGCGGTGCTCGCTGTCGCGAATGCCGCCGAACCGGCAGGGCTCGCCGTCGAAGGTGATCTCACCTTCATAGTCTCCGTACGGGTAGACGCCGGAAAGCACCTTCATCAAGGTGGACTTCCCGGCGCCGTTCTCCCCGCAGATCGCGTGGATCTCGCCGCGGAGCACCGCCAAGTTCACGTCCGACAGGGCCTTGACCCCGGGGAACGTCTTGGTGATGCCCCGCATCGAGAGGATGGTGTCGCTCATTACCCGAGCTGCGCCTGGGTGTAGTAGCCGCCGTCCACCAGGACCTTCTGGTAGTTGGTCTTGTCGACGATCACCGACTGCAGCAGCTGCGACGGGACGACCTTGTTGCCGTTGTCGTAGTCGGTGGTGTTGTTGACCGTGGGCTTCTGACCCTTGAGCACGGCGTCGGCCATCGCGACCGTGGTCTTGGCCAGCTCGCGGGTGTCCTTGTAGATCGTGGAGTACTGCTCACCCGCGATGATCGACTTGACCGACGCGAGCTCGGCGTCCTGACCCGTGACCACCGGGTACTTCTGCGCGGCCGTGCCGTAGCCGTTGCTCTTCAGCGCCGACAGGATGCCGATCGAGAGGCCGTCGTAGGGCGACAGCACGCCGTCGACCTTGGCGCCACCCTTGTAGGTCGAGGTCAGCAGGTCCTCCATGCGCTTCTGCGCGGTCGCCGGGTCCCAGCGGAGGATCGCGACGGTCTTGAAGTCGGTCTGCTTGCTCTTGACCACGATCGTGCCGCTGTCGATGTACGGCTTGAGCACCGTCATCGCACCGTTGAAGAAGAACGTCGCGTTGTTGTCGTCCGGCGAGCCGGCGAACAGCTCGACGTTGAACGGGCCCTTGGCCGTGCCCTTCGACCCGTCCGCGTTGAGCACCTTGAGACCGGTCAGCAGCGAGGTCGCCTGCTGCACGCCGACCTTGGCGTTGTCGAACGTGGCGTAGTAGTCCACGTTCGGGCTGTTGCGGATCAGGCGGTCGTACGCGATGACCGGGATGTTGTTGGCCTTCGCGTTCTCCAGCTGGGTGGTGATCGCGGTGCCGTCGATCGAGGCGATGATCAGCAGCTTGGCGCCCTTGGTGATCTGGTTGTCCAGCTGCTGGGTCTGGGTGGGGATGTCGTTCTCGGCGTACTGGAGGTCGACCTGGTAGCCGAGGGCCTCGAGCTGCTTCTTCAGGTTGTCACCGTCCGAGATCCACCGCTCGGAGGACTTGGTGGGCATGGTGACACCGATCAGCGCGCCCTTGGTGTCGCCTCCCGAGGCCGCCTTGTCGGCGGTCTTCTCGCTCGAGCCACAGGCCGCGAGGGCGGCGGTAAGGACGACGGCGGAGGCGACGGCCCCCATCCGGGAAAATCTCATTGCGCTTAACTCCTTTGTCGGGGGCAGCGGCGTGGCGTCGAGTGTGAACGCTAACAACGACGGTGTCAACGATTCTCGCAACGTGAGCGACATGTTCGGGAAACTTGTTTCCCAAACGTTGCCGAGCGCGGCAGAGTCCGAATTGTTATCGATAACAGACGGTGTTCGTCAGTCCAGCCAACCGAGACGGGCGACGTGAAAACCGAGCTGCATGCGGGTGCGCCCGCCGGTCATCTCCATCAGGTGCCGCACCCGCCGCTGGACCGTGCGTAACGACGTGCCGAGATGCGTCGCGACGGCCTCGTCGGTCAGCCCGGTCATCAGCAGGCTCACGATCCGCGCGTCCAGCTCGTCGAGCTCGGGCGTCCGCACGACCGCGGCCGCGTCCCGCCACTCCGACTCGAAGAGCGCCGAAAGAGCATCGAGCAGACCTTTTTCCCGTACGAGGAGAGCTCCCGGCCCGTGCCCCGCAAGTGGCATCAGCGCTTGTTCGCGATCGGCGATGAGCAGCTTGCACGGCAGGCTCTCGGCGATCCGGATCTCCTCGCCGGCCGCGCGCGCCGCCACGATCCGCTCGAACGCCCCCGGCTCCTCGTCGAGCATCGCCCGCTCGAACACCACCCGGTAACGCACTCCGCGGGCCACGGCGCTGTCCTCCTCGACGTTCTCGGCCGCGCTGATCAGCGAGATCGGCGCCTTGACCAGCGTCATGACCTCGTCGCGCGCGCCGAGCTGAAGCCGCCCGAACACCTCCCGCACCGCGGCCGCCCCGAGCACCACGTCGACCACGCCCGGCGCCCCGCGGCGCTGGGCCGCCGCCCGGTAGACCTCGTCGAGCACCCCCAGCTCGGCCTCGGCCCGCTGCAGCTCCTCCCGCCGGCGACGCAGCGAGTCGCGCAGCGTGGTGGCCGGCGGCGTGGCCACGAACCGCTCGGCGTCCCCGAGGCTGCGCACGGCCAGCCCCGCCGCCTCGAGCCCGGCGAGCAGGTCGCGGGCCTCCGCGCCGGAGATGCTCAGCAGCGTCGCGAACTCGGCGGCCGCCGCCGACGGCACGGTGATCAGGGCGCGGTAGGCCGCCGCCTGGTCGGCCCCGAGGCCCAGCACATCCGCCTGCATGGCGTCTCCCCGCCTCCGAGATCGGGCTGAAGTGTGGCGGATTTACGCCAGGAACGGAAGCCGCCGTCACCGATCCGTTGCCGAGCATCGCGCCGGTGCCGGATCGTCGCGGTAACCCGCCACGTCGAAGGATGCGCATGCGACGATCTCCGCCGCCCGACCCGGCCGCCGCGGCCGTGGCGGCGGCGCTCGTGGTGGTCGATGACGGTCCGAGGCGGCGGACCGAGTGGGCCGGCCCGGTCCCGCCGGTTCCGATCGCCGCGACCCAGGGGCGCGGCCCGATCGTGGCGGGGGGGGACGGCCTGACCCCGCCTCGGGGGGGTTCCCCCGCCAACCCTGCCCCTCGGGCCGTGACACCAGTGGTTCAAAAGGGGATTCCAGTCTCCCAGACAAG
>NZ_JBVJIU010000036.1:0-39521 GCF_055586105.1 Actinoplanes sp. NPDC051537 | reverse complement strand
GGGTCGCCCGACGCGACGGGCCCCACCACCCTGTTCGCCCCCCCCCTCCCCCACCCCCCCCCCCCCCCCCCCCCCCCCCCCCCCCCCCCCCCCCCCCCCCCCCCCCGCTCTTTGCGCCTACGGCCGCCATCGCTCGGGATCGGGCAGCTCCTCCTCGACGATCTCGATGTCGGGCGGGAGGATGACCCCGAACTCCCGGAGTCGCTGGGCGGCCCACCCGACCGGTAGGTCGCTGCCGTTGAGGCCGGGCAGGAGCCGCCCGAGGGCAGCCCGGTCGTCCGGGCCGAGCCACGGCCCGGACGCCTTCAGCCCCCGGGACAGCACGCACTGCTCGGATCCGGCCACCGGCCGGTCCGGCCAGGCGAAGTCGACGACGTGGGCGCCCAGCTCACACAGCCGATCGACCACACGTCGCACCGGCCATCCGACTCTCGCCCCGACCCCCACGACGTGCCGGGCCGGCACCGGCACGGTCGGGTCGATCCACCGTCCCCGTCCCGGCATCTCGAGGTAACGCGGGAAACGGTCGTCGTTCGGCGTCAGGAGGCGCTGATCGTCCGAGGTGAGCGCGACGTCCGGCCACGCGAAGTCGGCCACCTGCGCCCCGAGTTCCCGCAGCCGATCGGCCACGCGCCGGGGCGGCCAGCTCTGGGCCACGGCGACACCGACGATGTGGACCCCGGAGACCGGCGTCGACAGGTCGAGCCACCGGGTGCCGCGCTCGCTGCTGAAGGTCAGCACACGTTCGTCGTCGGCGGTGAGCGGCTCGCCCGGCCAGGCCAGATCGCCCGTCCGCGCACCGAGCCGGCGCAAGCGGTCGGCGACCCGCCGGGGCGACCATCCCAGCTCCGACGCCACCGACAGCACCCGTGGGGCGGGAACCAGGTCCGGCGGCCCGGATTCGGCATCCGGCCCCAGCTGGAGGCTCCGCCGATCGATCGCGGTGACCGAACGGAGAAGCCGCATATCGTCCGGGGCGATCGGTCCCTGTCGCCCGGCGAGGTCCGCCCCGTGTCCGCCCATCGCCCGCAACCGGCCGGCCACGCGCTGGGGCGGCCAGTCGAGCCGCGCCGCGGCCCGGACGATGTCCCACCGCCCGACCGGGGCGGACAGATCCCACCTCGCCACCTCACCGGCCGCCAGGCACAACACGAGGCGCCGGTCGTCGGGGGTGAGGACGGCATCCGGCCACGGACCGTCCGCGATCTCGGCGCCGATCTCGCGCAGTCGCCCGGCCACCTGCCGTGGCGACCAGCCCAGTGATGCCGCGGCGTAGATCACCGGACCGGACCGGATCGGCTCGGACAGGTCCAGCCACAGGCTACGGCTGGGGTAGTCGACATTGGTCAGAAGGTTCCGATCGTCCTTGGTGAACGCGGTGCCGGACCAGCCGAAATCAACCACCCGCGCGCCCAGGGCACGCATCCGCTCCGCCACCCGCCGCGGTGGCCAGCCGAGCTCCAGCGACACCTCGGTCACCTGCCTGATGGAGACGGCCTCGGCCAGGTCGAGCCATGGACGGCGTCCGTTGCCGCCGCATGACAGCAGGCGCCGGTCGTTCTCGTCGAGCGGGCTGTCCGGCCAGCCGAAGTCGACGACCCGCGCGCCCAGGGCACACAGCCGGTCCACCACCCGCCGCGGTGACTGTTCCAGCGCCACGGCGACCTCGACGACGTGGCCGACCGGGACCGGACGGGAGAAGTCGACCCACCGTTCTTCCTCGGCCCGCTCGTTCCAGATCGGGTTACCGCCGTCGGGGCGCCGCAGCATCTGCCGGGCGTCGCCGGCGAGGGGAACGTCCGGCCAGGTGTCGTCGGCCACCCGCGCGCCGAGCTCGCGCAGCCGATCCACCACGCGCCGTGGTGACCAGCCCAGCGCCGCCGCGACCCGCGTCACGTACCGGCTCGGCACCGGTTCGGACAGATCGAGCAGGGGGCCACGACCGTCGCGACCGGACGACAGGAGCCGGCGATCGTCGGGGGTGAGGTCAATGCCCGGCCACGCGAAGTCCGCGACCCGTGCGCCGAGCTCGCGCAGCCGATCGACGACCCGGCCGGGAGACCAGCCGAGCACCACCGCGGCGGCGATCACGTGGGCGGCCGGAACGGGCTCCGACAGCTCCAGCCACGGGCTCTCGCCGTCGAGGCCGCCCGAAATGAGAAGGGCATCCGACGGCTTGGCCACGCGGTCGTGCGTGCCGGAGGCCGTCGATCGAAGCCCGGGGATGAGACCCGCCTCCAGATACGATCGCAGGCGCCAAGTGCCGACCGGGAGATACTCGCCGCGCGTCTCCTCCGAACGAGCCTTGTGGTACGGGCCCGGTGAGTTCGGGTTCGACCGCGCGAGCAGCGCGTCGTCGAGCGGGAACACCCCAACGAGGGCCGTCGGCGTCCGTACACCGCCACTGCGCGCCGTGAACTCGACTCCCGCGTCGATCATCGCCTGTGCGACCTCGTCGGCGAGGCCGACGTCGTCCCGGGCCAGCAGACCCACCCACTGGAGGGTGATGTGCCGCCCGACACCCGCCAGCAGATCCGGGATCGCGGACACGAACAGCTCTCGGACACGAACCGCATCCATCGCGAGTATCCGGCGGCGATCGACGCTCAGCCGGGGGGTGGCCGACCCGGTCAGATTCACGATGCGGCCGAACGGCGCGGCGCCGGCCCACAGCCCATCGGCGAGGATCGCGCCCGATCCGCTGCACCACCACACATTGCGGACCGTGGAGGGCAGGCGCGCGTAGGAATCGCGGCCGCCGTAGAGACGCACGGGCCTTTCCGCGAGCGGATCGCTCTCGCCGATCGGCGCGCGAGGCGACAACTCCCCCGCGACCCACGCCGCGCTCGCCGAATCGCCGTCGGCGGTCACCGGGAACTCGGCGACCCAGAGCAGCTTGGACAGCAGATCGACGCAGGAGACCGTCACTTCCGGGCGCAGGTAGACGCGGACCGTCGTGCCGGACTCGCCGGTCGGGTCGGTGTTGCGGATGCGGCAGAGGGAACCCGGGCCGTCGATGTTCACCTGCAGGCGGGATTTCAGGACGCCCTCGCGGGAGAAGCGGGCCGTCGAGACCGTGATCTCGTCGCCGAGCATGAAGTAGCTCAGGACGCCGATGCCGAAACGGCTGTTGGGGTAGAACTCGATTTCCTCGCGATCCCAGGCGGCCTGCTCCTCCAGGAACTCGGGCAGGTCGGCGAAGCGGGCACCGGCGTGCGAGAAGACGCTGCTCAGCTCGCGCTCGGACATCCCGATTCCGTTGTCCGTGCACTCCAGCCACGCGCGGCCCGAGGCGTCGACACCCTGGGCGAAGGTGATGCGGCCGGTCCACTCGGCCAGCCAGGGCCTGGTCTTGCGCAGGTGCTGGGTGCGCGCCTGGCGGTAACGGCACGCGTCCAGGGCGTTCTGGTAGAGCTCACGGATCGCGAGCGCCGGGTCGCCGTACAGCTGCTCACCCATCAGCAGCTCCTGGACGCGGTCGTCGTCCAGACGGAAGCGGAAGCCGGCGTCCTCGTAGCGGGGCTGCCCGTCGGGGCCGTGCAGCGGGCGCAGGCCGTCGGCGGCGACGTGGGTGGGCAGGTCGCGCAGCGCCTCCAGAGTGCGGTCGGCCTCGGCGGCGGCGTCGATCCGGCGGAGCACCTCGGCGATGCCGCGGGTGTGCTCCTCCAGCGCGAGCTGCACGGCCTGGTGCGGGCAGTCCGCCTCCAGCACCCGCGTCCGCCCGCGCGCCAGCCACCGCGCCGTCTGCACCGCGTGCAGCACCTCGGCGATCTCGACGCCGCCCGCGAGTCCGATATGGTCGGTGACGACGCTCGGCAGCGCCGACGCGTCGATCGTGAACTCCTCGGCGACCAGCAGGATCAGGGCGATCAGACGGTCGCGGACCTGCTGCTCGTGGGGCGAGCCGCCGGCCACGGTCCGGGCGCCGGCCGGAAGCTCCACCCCGAACATCGGGCCGGCCGACTCCGGGTCGGTGCGCAGGGCGCGCAGGTGCCGGGCGAGCGCCTCCGCCGTGATCACCTCGCGAAGCGGCTCCTCGATGTCGAGGTCGGTCAGGAGGCTTTCGGCGACCGTGGCGGCCCGGTAGATCTGCGGGCGCTGGGCGAGCCAGCGGTGGTAGGCGCCCCATCGCACGGCGTCGGCGTGCGCGGTGTCGCCGGAGGCCTCCAGCCGGCTGAGGCGACGCTGGATCCGGCGTTGGCCGCCGACGTACCGGCGGAACTCGGCGATGCTTTCTTCCGGGGCTGCGGACGTGAGCACCGCCCGGGCCGCGACGGCACAGTGGGCCCGGTGCACCTGCTGGGCGTAGGGCACCAGGACCAGCACGGCCGCCTCGGCCGGGCTGAGCGGCGGCCGGTCGCCCTCGGCCAGCTTGCCCGGGTTGAGCACGTGCCGGACGATCCAGGACAGCCGGTCGTGCATCCGCAGGGCCAGCTCGTCGTCCCACCACGGGTCGTCGCCGAGCTCGCCGCGCAGCTCCCGGTACCGCAGCGACCAGGCCTGGACGCACTCCACGACGGCGTCGCGCAGCGGGGCGGTGATGCCGGGACCGGGCTCGGCCAGATCCCACACCTCGTGCTTGCGGGCGCGCTCGGCCCACCCGGGCGCGCCACGCGAGGCCACCGCGGCGACCAACCGGTCCACGAGCATCATCCGGGCGCATCGGTCCAGCTCGCCGTCGAGGTGCGGCTTCTGCAGCGGTACGCCGAGCTCGGCGCTGAGGTTCTCCAGGCGCACGCGTACGGCGTCGCGCACGTCAGTCAGCGCGCCCGGAACGGAGCTGTCGGTCAGCGCCCGGCTGAACGCGCGGGTGAACAGGCTGAAGGTGCCGTCCTCGGTCTTCTTCCAGCGGGCCAGCTCGCCGCCGGAACAGGCGTAGAGGTACGCGACGGTCCGTTCCGCCGTGCGCCGGCTCTGCTGCACACCCCAGCCGCGCATGTGGCTGTAGCCGGACTTGCCGCCGAGCGTCACGCCCTCGCGGCAGGCGTCGATCACCACCAGAACGTCGCCGCAGCGGCTCTCCTCGATGTGACCGTCGAAGTCGATCTCGAGGCAGCGGGAGACGAACCGGCGGCTGGCCGTGTCGGCGCTGGCCGGGACGAGGTAGTCGCTGCCGTCCCAGTGGATGCCATGCCCGCTCAGGAAGATGAGCAACTGCTGGCGGGGCTGCGCGCGGCGGCAGAACTGCTCGATCGCGGTGTCGATCCGGTCGCGGTCGCCGTTGTGCGCCGCGGGATGCTCCACCTCGTACCCGATGGACTTCAGGGCCCGGCCCAGATCGTCGAGGTCGTCGGCGATGAACGGGAGCGAGTCGATGGCCGGATCGTCGTAGTCGGTGACGCCGATGAGCAGGGCCTTGCGTGGCGGCCGGCTCACTTGCGCTCGAAGACCAGCTTGAATCCTCCGGTTCCGCTCGTCTCGACGCCGGTGCCGAGGATGCAGATCTTGCCGGAGGCGGTGACCTCGAACGTCACCTCGACCTTCGTGAGCGGCAGGTCGTCGCCGGCGGTGGCGAGGCCGGTGAACGCCTGCCGGAGTTTGGCGATGGTCGATTCCAGGTTCGCCTGGAACGCGTCCACGCTGATCTCGCACCGGGCCACGTCGTGGTTTCCCCGGCTGAAGATGCCTTTGCTGTCCGGCACCGGCTCGTCGTCGGCGGAGACCAGGAAGTCCAGCGTGGCGGCATGATCCGTCATGTAGCGTCCTCAATGCGTCGTGTTCGGCCGGATGGGCGGAATCAGCCTGGCACGACCTTCGTGCCGCTGGAACACCCGATCGAACGACACCGGGTTCGTTCAAATCTGTATTTGATCTTGATGCCCGGGGGATGCCTCCGCGCCATCATGGGTCCCCATGATCCACCTTCAGCGACCACCGGATCGGTGGCGCAGAAGGAGGAGCTCAAGTGCGCACCACCCTCGGCCGTACGGTGGCCGTGACCCTGGCCGCCGCCACGGTTGTCGCGATCTCGGCCTGCTCGCCGCCGGAGAAGAAGGCCGACGCGGCCACCGGCAGCGCGGCCACCGCCGCCGGCGCCGGCGATCTGGGCGGCATGGACGCGCTCGTCGCGGCCGCGAAGAAGGAAGGGCAGCTCAACGTCATCGCCCTCCCGCCGAGCTGGGCCAACTACGGCGAGATCATCAAGGCGTTCGGCGACAAGTACGGCATCAAGGTGAATTCGGCCCAGCCGGACGGCTCGAGCCAGGACGAGATCAACGCCGCGAAGCAGCTCAAGGGGCAGGACAAGGCCCCGGACGTGTTCGACCTCGGCGCCTCGGTCGCCACCGCCAACACCGCGATGTTCGCGCCGTACAAGGTGGCCACCTTCGCCGACGTGCCGGACTCGCTCAAGGACGCGAACGGCACCTTGGTCAACGACTACGGCGGCTACATGTCGATCGGCTACGACAGCGCCAAGGTCCCGGCCCCCACGTCGGTCGCCGACCTGCTCAAGCCGGCGTACAAGGGCAAGGTCGCGCTCAACGGCGACCCGACCCAGGCCGGCGCCGCGTTCGGTGGCGTGCAGATGGCCGCGCTGGCCGGCGGCGGGTCGGCCGATGACATCAGCAAGGGCGTCGCGTTCTTCGGCGACCTCAAGAAGGCCGGCAACTTCCTGCCCGTCGACCCCAACGACGCCAGCATCCAGTCCGGACAGACCCCGGTCGTCTTCGACTGGGACTACCTGAACGTGGCCAACGCCGCCAAGGTCAAGACCTGGAAGACCGTCGTCCCGGCCGGCGCGGTGCTCGGCTCGTACTACGTGCAGGCGATCAACTCCGACGCCCCGCACCCGGCCGCCGCCCGCCTGTGGGAGGAGTTCCTCTACTCCGACCAGGGCCAGAACCTGTGGCTCAAGGGCGGCGCCCGCCCGGTCCGCGCCGACGCCATGCAGAAGGCCGGCACCCTCGACGCCACCGCGTTCGCCGCGCTGCCCAAGGTCGACGGCACCCCGGTCTTCCCGACCGAGGCGCAGAACACCGCGGCCAAGCAGTACCTGTCGGCGAACTGGGCCAAGACCGTTGGCTGAGCTCGCCTCTGCCGCCCCGCAGCGCCGTCGGCTGCGGGGCACCACCCTGCTCGGCACGGTGCCGTTCTTCGCGTACGTGGCGATCTTCCTGATCATCCCGACGCTGATGGTCGTGATCGGCGCCTTCACCGGAGACGGGGGCCACGGCTTCACGCTGGACAACCTGAAGGCGCTGAGCGATGACTACATCCTCGACGCGTTCGGGCGCAGCATCTCGCTGTCGGCCGCCAGCGCGCTGGTCGGCGCGGTTCTCGGCGGCCTCCTCGCGTACGCGCTGGTCACCGCCGAGCCCCACGGCGTGCTGCGCCGCGTCGCCACCTCGGCCGCCGGTGTGCTCGCGCAGTTCGGCGGGGTGACCCTTGCGTTCGCGTTCCTGGCCACCATCGGCCTCTCCGGCTTCGTCACCGTCTGGCTCCAGGACCACCTGGGCATCGACATCTACGCCGGCGGCGTCTGGCTGTTCGAGCTGCCCGGCCTGATCCTGGTCTACACCTACTTCCAGATCCCGCTCATGGTCATCGTGTTCCTGCCCGCCCTCGACGGCATCCGTCCACAGTGGCGCGAGGCGGCCGAGAGCCTGGGCGGCACGACCTGGCAGTACTGGACGCGGGTCGCCGGGCCGCTGCTCGCCCCCGCGTTCCTCGGCTCGGCGCTGCTGCTGTTCGCCAATTCCTTCTCGGCGTACGCGACGGCGGCCGCCCTGGTGAGCCAGGGCAGCCCGATCGTTCCCCTCCAGATCCGCGGCGCCCTGACCAGCGAGGTCGTCCTCGGCCAGCAGAACCTGGGCAAGGCCATGGCGCTCGGCATGGTGGTCGTGGTCGCGGTCGTGATGGCGCTGTACTCGCTGCTGGAGAGGAGAACCGCCACGTGGCTGGGGTGATCGCCCGCCGGGCCCGCCGGCAACGCGTCCTGCGCTGGGCCGTGCTGCTCGTGCTGGCCGTGTTCTTCCTGCTCCCGCTGGGCGCGATGCTCGAGTTCAGCACCCGCGACGGCGGGACGTGGCCGCTGCTGCTGAACTGGCCGCGCCTGTCCGGCCAGTACCCGGACCTGGCCGAGGGCATCGTCTCGTCGCTCGAGCAGGCGGCGCTCACCGCGCTGCTCATGCTCGTGCTGCTGGTGCCGACCGCGATCTGGGTACGGCTTAGGCTGCCCCGGATCCGCCGGCTGGTCGAGTTCCTGTGCCTGCTGCCGCTGACGATCCCGGCCATCGTGCTGGTCGTCGGGCTCGCGCCGGTCTACGCCTGGGTCACCTACTTTCTCGGTGGCTCCTCACTGACGCTCGTCTTCGCGTACACCATCCTGGTCCTGCCCTATGCCTATCGCGCCATCGACGCCGGACTCGCCGCCATCGACGTGCGGACCCTGGCGGAAGCGGCACAGAGCCTGGGGTCGGGCTGGGCGACGGTGATCGTACGCGTGGTGCTCCCCAACATCCGCTCGGCGGTGCTCTCGGCCGCGTTCCTCACCGTGGCGCTGGTGCTCGGCGAGTACACGATCGCGTCCCTGCTCAACCGCACCAACCTCCAGGTGTCGATCGCCCTGCTCGGCAAGAGCAACGCGCCGCTGTCGGTGGCCGTCTCGCTCACCTCGCTGCTGCTGGCGTTCGTCCTGCTCCTGCTGCTGTCCCTGGTCGGCGACCGCCGATCGTCCACGAAGGAGCCGTCATGACCGGCGTCGCCGTTCACCTCAAGGGGCTGCGCCGCACGTTCGGCGCCGTCCACGCGCTCGACGATCTCGACCTGTCCATCGCGGCCGGCGAGCTGATCGCGCTGCTCGGGCCGTCGGGCTGCGGCAAGACGACCGCGCTGCGGGTGCTGGCCGGCCTCGAGGACGCCGACGACGGCCAGGTGCTGGTCGGCGGCAAGGATGTGACGGCGCTGCCGGCGAACCGGCGCGACATGGGGATGGTCTTCCAGGCGTACAGCCTCTTCCCGCATCTGACCGCCCTCGAGAACGTCACGTTCGGCCTTCGCCTGCGCGGCCGCCGTTCCCTTTTTAGCCGCGCCGCCGAGATGCTCGAGCTGGTCGGCCTGTCCGACTTCGGCCCGCGCTACCCGCATCAGCTCTCGGGCGGGCAGCAGCAGCGGGTGGCGCTCGCCCGGGCGCTCGCGATCGAGCCGGCCGTGCTGCTGCTCGACGAGCCGCTGTCGGCGCTCGACGCCAAGGTGCGGGTGCAGCTGCGGGACGAGATCCGGCGGATCCAGACGTCGGTCGGCACGACCACGCTGTTCGTGACCCACGACCAGGAGGAGGCGCTGGCCGTCGCCGACCGGGTGGGCGTGATGCGGGCCGGGAAGCTCGAGCAGCTCGCGCCACCGGCCGAGGTGTATCAGCGGCCGGCGTCGGCGTTCGTGGCCGACTTCGTCGGGGTCAGCAACCGGCTGCCGGGGACCGTGGACGGGTCGTCGGTGGTGGTGCTCGGGACGGCGTTGCCTCTCGTTTCCGCTGCCGAGAACGGCGCGCCGGTCACCGCTCTCGTGCGTCCCGAGGCCGTGTCCGTGACGCCTTCCGCCGCCGGGGACGGGACCGTGGTCACGGCCAGTTTCCTGGGGCCGACCAGCCGGGTGACGGTGTCGGTGGGCGATGCGCTGGTGGTGGCTCAGGTCGCCAGCTCCCAGGTGCCGTCGCTGCCTGCCGGGACGCGGGTTGCGGTGACGATCGCTCCGGTCCCGGTCGCTCTGTCGTGAGAAATACTTTTCGCGTTCCGCTGCGACACGCCGGAGGCCCTTCGTACGGTCGGTAACCGTGCTGAAGAGAGTCCTCGCCGCGCTGCTCGCCCTGGTCGTCCCGGTGGCCGTCCTGCCGGGGCGGCCCGCGGCGGCCGCGTCCGTCTGGCACGTGGTCGCCCCGGGCGAGACGATGCGCAGCATCGCGGCCCGCTTCGGCCTGCGGGCCGCCGACATCGGCCGCTGGAACCAGATCGTCGCGCCGTACCCCGTGCACATCGACGAGACGCTGCGGCTGACCCCGCCCGCGTCGCCGCTGCCGCCGTGGCGCACGCACGTCGAGCTGGTCTCCCCCGCGGCGGTGAACTGGAACCCGGCGCTGAAGTGCCCGGTGGCGCCGGCCTCGCTGCGCAAGGTGTGGGTCTCGTACATCGACCTGCGGGGGGCGTACCACGACGGCAGCATCATCGTGCACCGCGACGTCGTGCCCCGCGTCCAGCGGATCTTCTTCACCCTGTTCCGCTGGCGCTACCGCATCATGGCGATGGCCCCGATGTCGGTGAACATGCCCGGCGCTCGCGACATGGGCATCGTGACGGCGGGCTACAACTGCCGCCCGGTCGGCGGCACCGACGTCTGGTCGGAGCACGCCTTCGGCACGGCCATCGACATCAACCCCTTGCAGAACCCGATGATCCGCAGCGGCGGGATCTCCCCCGCGGCCGGCCGCGCCTACCTGAACCGGGACCGCTACCTGATCGGCATGATCCACCCCGAGGGCGCGGGCCGCGCGTTCACCGAGAACGGCTACTTCTGGGGCGGCGCCTGGCGCAGCCTGAAGGACTACATGCACTTCAGCGTCTCGAACCGCTGACCCTCAGCGGGTCTCGCCGTGCAGAAGCGTGTCGGCCAGCCGCATCGCCTCCGGGCTCGGGGCGCGCATCGCCCGGTCGCCCGCCGGCCGCCCGTCCAGCGCCCGGAACTCGTCCTTGAGGGCGTGCGCGAGCCGGTTGCGGATCCGGCGCAGCTGAAGGGGGTCGGCCTCGTCCGAGACCACCATGATCGGATCCGCGTGGTGCTGGACGAGCGCGCTCGCGTGCTCGAACTCGGTGAGCCGGTTGAGCAGGGTGACGATGGCCGTCCGCATCTCCTGCCGCTCGGCCAGGCGGTTCGCCCGCTCGGCCTGGAGCTCGATGACCCGGATCTGCGTGGTCGAGCCCCGGCGGGCGATCAGGTAGCCGGACGCGAGACCGGACAGCGCGACGACGGACGACGACACCGGTGTGACCCATTCCCAGGACATCCCGACATTGTCGCCTTCCGCCTCAGGTATCTCCGCCGGCCACGCCGCCCCCTCTCGCGTATTGGGCTCCGACCGATATACGAGGTGATCATCGTGGGCTTCACCGTTCCCGACCGGCCGCATCTCCGGTGGCCGAACCGCCGGGTTCCGTTCGAGATCAACGAAGACGTGTTTCCGCCGGGGAGTGCCGCGCAGGTGGCGATCGGCTCGGCGATCGCGGCCTGGAACGCCACCCCGGTGATCAGCTTCGAGCAGCGGCGGCCGGAGGATCGGGCGTTCGTTCTCTTCGGGCCCGACGCCGGGGGCTGCCACTCGGGCATCGGCTTCAACGGCGCGGTCCGTACCGTCGCCTGTGCGCTGGCCACCGACCCGGTCAGCCCGCCCGGCACGGTGACCCCGGTGGCCCTCGCGACGCAGACGCCGGACATTCTCACCGCGGCCCTCCTCGACCAGACGGGGACGCTGAACGTGGCCTGGATGGACGAGACCGGATTCTGGCGTACGCCGGTCCCGGTCGGCGGCGCGGCCGGCCTGCCCAACGGCGCCGTCGCGATGGCCAGGCAGAGCGACGACGTGCTGGTGGCCGCCTTCATGACGGCGGGCGGGTTCTTCGCCGCGGCCCGCGTCACCGGCACCGGGCCGTGGGAGCCGCCGCAGCAGATCGGGCCGCGGATGGGGCCGCCCGGGGGCCGGGTCAGCCTGGCCAAGCAGACCGGCGACGTGCTGGTGGCCGCGTTCCTGGACGACGAGGGTGTCCTCTGCATCGCGTTCGCCGAGGGCGACGACCGGTTCCACCCGCCCTTCCGGCTGGACGGCGCCCGCGGCGTACCGGGAACGCCGGTCTCTCTCGCCAGGCAGACGGATGACGTCTTCGTCGCGATGTTCCTCAACGTCGATGGCCTTTTGTCGGTGGCGCACGTGGCCGGCACCGGCCAGTGGAACCCGCCGGCGCCGATCGGTGGCGAGCGCGGGCGGGCCGGTGTGCCGGTGGCGCTGGCCAAGCAGACCGACGACATCCTGGTCGCGATGTCCCTGAACACCGACGGGATCCTGTCGGTCGGGCACGTGGTCGAGACCGGCGACTGGAACCCGCCGGTCCCCATCGGCGGCCGGTTCGGGTCTCCCCACGCGCCCGTCTCGGTCATCAAGCAGACCGGCGAGGTCCTCACCGCCGCCTTTCTCGACACGCTCGGGAACATGTGCGTGGCCCACGTCGTCGGGACCGGCAACTGGAACCCGCCGGTGAGCGTCGGCGGCGCACCGGGGACCCCGGGCGCCGCGATCTCGCTGATCAAGCAGACCGACGACACCCTGACCGCCGTGTTCGCCGGTAGCGGCGGCGGCGTCGTGGTCGCGCACGTCGACGGCACCCGGCCGTGGAACCCACCGGTGCCGATGGGCGGCCAGCCGCTTCCGGCCGGCGCCCCGGTCGCGCTGGCGCGGCTCGGCGACGTGCTCGTGGCCGCGGGCGTCGGCGCGGACGGCCGCTTCATCATCGCGACGGTCGTCGGCACCGCCGCCTGGGTGCCGCCCGGGCCGATCCGGTCCGGCGCGTTCAACAGCGGCAACATCCTGCACGAGCTCGGCCACACCCTGGGGCTCCTCCACGAGCACCAGCGCCCGGACCGCGAGTCGTTCGTGCGGTTCCAGCGGGCCAACCTCGCGTTCAACGCCAAGGACTTCGAGATCGACAAGAGCGGAGTGCCGATCGGCCCGTACGACTGCGCGTCGATCATGCATTACACGGCGAACGCCTTCGCCAAGCCCGGCGCGGGTCCCACGCTGCTGCCGCTCGGCGCCGCGTGCGGTGCGGCGATGGGCAACCGGGCCGCGCCGACCACCGGTGACATCGCCGCCGTCGACTCGCTCTACCGGGGCCAGGCGGCGCCGCCCGGGACGCCGGTCGCGCTCGGCGAACAGGGCGGCACCACCGACTGCCTCTACCTCGATCTCACCGGGCAGCTGAGCATCGCCTGGGTCGACGGATCCGACGCGTGGAACCCCGGCCGTCTCATCGGCGGGCCGGTGGCGCCGGCTCGCGGGCGGGTCGCGATCGCCCGGCAGTCGCCGATGACGGTCACCGGCGCGTACTTCGACAACGCGGGCGTCCTGCAGATCGCGCACGTGGTCAACAACCTGCCGTGGAATCCGCCGTTCCCGCTCGGCGGTCCGCTCGGGCAACCCGGCGGCGGCGTCTGCCTGGCCAAACAGGACGACCACGTGTTCACCGCGACGTTCGTCGACCGGGAGGGCTTCTTCTCGGTGGCGCACGTCGTCGACGACGGCCAGTGGAACGCGCCGTTCCGGGTGGGCGGTCCCGGCGGCGAGCCGGGCGCCGTGGTGGCCGCGTGCCGGCAGACCGGCAACACGTTCACCGCCGTCTTCATCGACCGGGAGGGCTTCTTCTCGGTCGCGCACGTGGACGGCCACGACGCCTGGATCCCGGCGTTCCGGGTCGGCCCGCCGAGCGGCGTGCCCGGCGGCCCGGTCGCCATGACGAAGCAGAACGACATCACCATGACGGCCGTGTTCCTCGACCGGGACGGCTTCCTCGCCGTCGCGCACGTCGACGGCACCGACCGCTGGCAACCGGCGTTCCGGGTCGGCGACCCGGTCGGCGTACCCGGTGGCGATGTCGCCCTGTGCAAGCAGACCGGCGACGTCCTGACCGCGGTGTTCCTCGACCGGGACGGCTTCTTCCGGGTGGCGCACGTCGTCGGCAACGGGCTGTGGAACCCGCCGGTGCCGATCGGCGGCAAACCCGCGACCCCGGGTGGCGGCGTCTCGCTCGTCAAGCAGACGAAGTCGTTGCTGACCGCCTCGTTCTTCGCCCCCGACGGCACGTTGTTCGTCGCCCACGTGACCGACACCGGCTCGTGGGTCGCGCCCCACCCGATCTGAGCCGCGCTGCTAGCTTGGGACGATGAGCGAGCCACGCGTGCTGGTCCTCGGCCTCGACCCCTTCCGCGTGCCGGGGCCGTGGGATCCGCAGCCCGTCGCCGACGGGATCGCGGCGGGCATGACGAAGTTCGACGAGGCCGGCGTGGGGGCGGAGAGCTGCCTCGTCGGCCTCGACGGCAGCGACGACATCCCGGCCGTCGTCGCCGCGGCGCTCGGCCGGCGGGCGTGGGATGTCGTCGTCGTCGGCGGGGGCATCCGGCGGTCCGACGGCGATCTGTTCGAGACCGTCATCAACCTCGTGCGGCGGCACGCGCCGGGGGCGGCCATCGCCTTCAACTCGACGCCGTCGGACACCTACGAGGCGGCGGCCCGCCAGCTGCGCCCGGGGCCGTAGTTGGCGCCCGCCCGGTCGCGTTCCAGCCAGCCGGTCTCGACGAGCATGCGGCGTACGCCGGCCACGTCGTCGGCGACCGCGGCCAGGCGGCGGTTGATCTCGTCCTCGTCGTAGATGCCGTCCAGCGCGAGGAACCGGGCCAGCATCTCGCCGATCAGCTGATAGCGGTCGCTGAGGGTGGGCGGCAGCGAGGTCAGGCGGCCGTGCGCGAAGAAGCTCTTGAGCTGCGGGTACTCGGCCAGGAGCGCGGTCACCGGCTGCAGCTTGTCGACGGCCAGGGCGGCCTCGCGGACGGCGCCGATCTGCGCGCGGTAGATGCCGTTGCCGGAGCCGGTGGCCAGGCCGGCCGCGGTCAGCCGGGCGCACGCCTCGCCGGCCTGTTGCACCGGGACGTCGAGGGCGTACGCGAGCTCGGCCAGGGTGGCGCCCTCACCGCCGCGGCGGACCAGCTCGGCGAAGGCGGCCAGGCGGGCGGGCACGGCGAGCTGGGCGAGGATCTCGGAGGCGCGTGCGGCGTCGGCGGACGCGGAGGCGGACATGGGCCCCACGCTAGAGACGGCGGAGGCCCGCGCGCATCCGATTTCCGGACGGGCGCGGGCCTCCGGCGATCAACCCTGGTCGGCCACGAAGGACGAGACCCAGGCCAGGGCCGCGTTCCAGTTGATGGCCTCCTCGTTCGTCGACCACGACTGGATGTCGTCGATGTAGCAGAACTGGGCGACGCAGCCGGTCAGCTTGCTCTGCGCGTACGGGTCCTGGATGGACGAGTTCGCGCCGCCGGAGAGCGTCCCGTCGGGCGGGTGCGGCAGCGACGGGTCGAGCTCGTGCGCGTACCAGCGGCTGTGCTCGTTCTGCGAGCTCACCTCGCCGTACCCGGTCACGTAGGACTGGTTGAGCGCGTTGCGGCCGAGCACGTAGTCGACGCCGGTCAGCACCCCGTCGCGGTACTTACGAGCACCGGTCAGCGAGTACGCGCCGGCCAGCACCACCATGTTGTTCAGGACGATGCTGTTCGACCCCCAGTCGTACATGTTGTTCACGGGCGCGTACGGGATCCCGTACGCCTGCGCCTTCTGAACGGCCAGGTACTTCTCCGCCCCCGCCACCACCGAGGTGCGGACGGCCGCGAGGCCGGGCAGGTGGTTCGGGATCAGCGCCAGGTCGAGCCGCCCGGCCGCCGCCGTCGCCGCCCAGTCGAAGGCGCCCGCGCCGAAGATGTCGGCGGTGTGCAGCGGCGACGCCAGCACGTCGGAGGAGAACTGCTTCTCGCCGGTGGTCAGGTACAGCTCGGCCGCCGCCCAGTAGAACTCGTCGGTCACGTTGCTGTCGTTGTAGGCGCCGCCGCCCACGCCGTCGGACTCGGGCGCGTACAGCGCGGGGTCGGCCTTCGCGGCCGCGTAGGCGGTGCGGGCCGCGGCCAGCGCGCGCCGGGCGAACGCGGGGTCGTAGGCGCAGTAGACGCGCGCGGCCTGGGCGGCCACGGCGGCCAGGTTCAGCGTCGCCGCGGTGGAGACCGGGTGCAGCTCGCGCGGCTGCGGGTCCTGGTCGGGCAGCAACGGCAGTCCGGTCCAGCTCTGGTCGTGAATCTTGTGATGGACCATTCCGGCGTACGGCTTCCCGGCCGGCACCTGCATGCTGAGCAGGAAGTCGAGCTCCCACCGTGCCTCGTCGAGGATGTCCGGCGTCCGGTCGCCGCTCTCCGGGATGGCCAGCGACACCTTCCGTGCCGCGTGCGAGCGCTCGTACTCGTTGAGCAGCTCCCAGGTGGTGATGCCGCCGTTCACCACGTACTTGCCGTGGTCGCCGGCGTCGTACCAGCCGCCGCGCACGTCCAGGGTGTAGTCGCAGACGCCGGCCTGGCAGGGCACGTTGCCGTCGCCCCGGTTGGGCGCGACGTCGACGTGCCCGGCGGCGCGGGCGTAGCCGGGACGCAGCGCGCCGTCGATCGCGACGCCGCTGCGCTGGGTGTAGTAGAACTTCAGCGCGTCGGCCCGCAGCGCCTGGTACGCGTCGGCGCCGATGTCGAACGGCCGGCTGGTCTCGCCGTCGGCCGTGATCGTGTAGCCGGTCCCGGCCCGGGTGAAGCGCCCGAAGTCGATCGTCTGCACGTTCTGGCCGGACGACGCGTCGACGCCGCGCGGGGTCGACGCGCCGCGGGCGACGACCTTGCCGGCGCCGTCGTTCAGCTGCCACGGAAGGGCGGTGGTCGCGGTGGTCACGACGGTCGCGGTCTTCGGACCGTTCGGCAGGTACGCGACCTGGTTGACCCGCACGCGCGGACCGGTGTCCGGCACGTAGACCTCGGGCGGCACCCCGCCGACGAGGGACACGTTGTCGAGGCAGAAGTGCCACGGGTCGGCGCTGCCGCCGAGCTGGAACGCGACCTGGCCCTGCGCCGTGCCGGTCGAGGCGGTGAAGGTGTACGAGTAGTGCGCGAGCTCGCCGAGGACCGGCGACTGCTCGAAGTACGTGTCGTACGGCGCGACGGCCAGGCCGGTGATCGCCCGGACCACGTGGCCGGCGTCGCCCGACGCGTCGAAGCTGAAGCGGTAGGACTGGCCGGCGACCAGGGGCACGTCGTTCTGCCCGATCGCGACGTCCCAGCGGTTGGTCGTGCCGCCGGGCACGTCGACGCAGGCCTGCCCGCCGGTGAGCGTCATGGGCATGCCGGCGGTGGACCAGAAGGGGTCGGTGGTGCCGTCGAAGCCGCCGTTGCGCACCTGCTCGACCTCGTCGGCCAGCGCGGGAGCGGCGGCGGCGACGGTCAGCAGGGAGGCGGCGGCGAGGACAGCGATGGTTCGGGAGCGCTCCCATAGAGGCATGCGAACATATTGATGTCGCGGTCACGGGCTGTCAACGGCCGGCCGTTTCGGGCCGGCCGCTGACGTCTCCGCTGCTCTCAGTTCGTGTAGACGACCGGTCCACCTTCGACCGTGGTGTCGACCACCGGGGCGTACGTCGCGGTGAAGAACCCGGAGCCGGGGCAGGTGATCGGCCCCGAGGTCTTGGTGAAGGCCTGGTCGGCGAACGCGATCGAGTTGTCGGTGTTCGACGACAGGCCGGTGATCGAGCCGTTGCTCGCCTGGTAGACGCAGGTCACCGAGCCGAGGATGGTGCCGAGCGACAGGGTCGTCTGGATCGGCGCGGTCTCGGTGCCGCTGACCGTGACCGCCCCGGTGGCGCTGTCCACCGTGGTGCCGAACGGCAGGTTGTTCACGGTCACGCTGTTCACCCTGGTCACGCCGAAGATGTTCGCGGTGCACGAGGCGAACGTGTGCGCGGTCGTCGACTCGGTGGCCACGCCGGGCGCGGCCGGGCTGTCGGCCACCGTGGCGGTGAAGGCGGACTCGGCGCACTTGACGCCGGTGCTGCCGCCGGCCGCCGTGTTGAAGTTCGCGGTGGTGCCGGCGGCCACGGTGGCGTTGAGGACGTCGCCGACCGCCACGTTGGCTCCGGCGAGGCTGCCGGTGGTCAGCACGGCCACCGGGTCGGCGGCCGGCGGCGGCGGGTCGTCGTCGGCACGGGCCGGCGAGGCCGAGAAGGCCAGCGCCAGGGCCGCGAGCGCGGCGATCGGGACGCTTCTGGAAACGCGCATCGGCGTTCCTCCCATTCGAACAATGACGTGAAACACTCAACGCCGTCGATGTATAGACCGCCCTTCGATCGAAAGTCAACCCGCCGGTAACTAAACTATTCGCGTCGTGAAATCCCTTGTGGATGGCCCTTGACCAGCATGATACTGCGCGGTAACTTCGGTCTGCTGCATCGACCGCGGACTAAGTGAATTCCATTGTTCCCGAGCGACAACGACAATTCCGCCGTTTGTCGACGACGTACAAACCAACGCTCGAACAGGGAGAGAAAACGCATGAGCACACCACAGACCGCCGGGGGTGTCCGCTGGAAGCGCGCGGGCGCGATGCTCGGCATCACCGGCGCCGTGACGGCCGGGCTGGTCGCCCTGACGGCGAACGGCGTGCTCGCCGCGAACTTCTCGATCTCCGGCATGCCGTTCACGGTCACCGCGAGCCATCTGCACGGCGACGGCTTCGAGCAGTACGCGACGCTCGACAACATGATCCCGAACAGCCCCAACGAGGGGACCACCGGCGGGCAGATGGTGCTCATCGTGTCGGCGATCAACAAGGCCCAGCTGACCAAGCTGTGCCAGAGCGTCTCGCTCGGCGGCGTCAACCTGCGGATCACCGCCGGCGACAACGGCACCCCGGTCTCGGCCGACGCCCTGGTGGTCGACTCCGACCAGATCAACGGCGACGCCGACTTCCAGAGCATCAACGTCGGCCAGGACGCCAGCACCTTCGACAAGGTGAAGGACCCCAAGACCGGCGAGAAGATCAAGGGCGGCGAGGGCGTCTTCGGCCAGCAGGCCGACACCGTCGACATCGACAACCTGCGGCAGAACAACTACGCCACGACCGCGTCCCGGTTCACCCTGCCGCACCTGCGGATGTCGTTCACCGCCAACGGCTGCTGACGATGGCCCGCGGCTCCAGGTTCTGGCACTGGCGGCACGCCCGTCCCTTCTGGGGCGGGCTGCTGGTCTTCCTCGCCGGGTTCGAGATGTTCATGACGGTCCGGGCGCCGCTGCCGGTCGTGGTGCACGTCGGCATGCAGGGCTTCATCGGCTACCTGCTGCCGATCCTGATCGCGCTGCTCGGCGTGCTGCTGGTCGTCCAGCCCGCCCAGCACGTCTTCTACTCGCTGGTCGCGGCCGTGATGTGCCTGGCCACCTGGCTCACGTCCAACCTCGGCGGCTTCGTCATCGGCCTGCTGCTCGGCGTCGTCGGCAGCGCCCTCGCCTTCGCGTGGTCGCCCGACAAGATAAAACTGGAGACGCCCGGCCTCGACCCGCTGCCTCCCGTCGAGCGCGAGACGGTCGACCTGTCGGCGCCGCCGGAGCCCGAGCCCGAATCTCCGCCGGATTCTCAGCCGGAGATCGAGACGCCCGGCGTCCAGCCCGACACGTCGCACAGCCGGCCACGCCACAGACGGCCCTCGCCCCGCTTGCTGTCCGGCGAGTAGATCCGCGTGTTGCGCAGGTGGATGTACTTGGTCGGGGCCATCAGCGCGCTCATCTGGCGGTGGGTGACCTCGCCGCCGATGTCGCGCTGCCGGATCGCGTCGTGGGCGAGGTCGGACTGTTCCTTCATGTGCTCGGCCATGCCGGTGTAGAAGGCGTCCTCGTAGTCGTTCATCTCGCTGACCTCGGCGAACCACTGCCACTGCGGGATGAGGTCGCCGGTGACCAGCAGGCCGTGCACGGTCAGGCTGAGCGGAACGCCCGGATCCACCGGCTTGGTCAGCCGGTCCATCTGAGCCACGTACGTGCCCAGAACGCTGTCCGGTTCGCTCCAGTCGTTCCGGCTCATGATCGAGTCGAGCATCGGATCGGACACCATGCACCCCCGTGTCAGGCTTCCCCGTGCCGACTTTAGGTCAGCCGCAGGGATGCCGGACGCAAACCGGAAAACCCCGGAAACCGCAGGGGAAGCCGCAGGGACGCCGGCGGGAGGCCGAGGGCACGCCAACGCGGAAGCCGCAGGCACACCCACCCGGAAGCCGCAGGCACGCCCACCCGGAAGCCGCAGGCACGCCCACCCGGAAGCCGCAGGCACGCCCACCCGGAAGCCGCGGCGAGTCCCCACCCCGTTTGCTGGGTGGGGGCAACATACGGCTCGGGTACGACAATTTCGCCGCGCCGTCCACAGGTTGCCGGGCTTCAGCGACGCGGAGGCTCGCCAGTTGTCGGGCACCAGCCGTCCACCGAGCGGCAGCCCTCAGCGGTGCGGCTGCCGCCGCCAACCATCGGGCACCCGCCCTCGCCCCTCAGCGGTGCAGATGCCGACGCCAACCATCGGGCACCGGCCATCATCCCTCAGCGGTGCAGGTGCTGACGCCAATCGTCGGGGACCGCGCCGGCCGGGCCGGGCGCCGGCTGGTCGAGCGGGTGGCTGTCGGCGGGGGCCAGCTCGGGGCCGTTGCCGGCCGTGTCGTTCGCGTAGTCCCAGAACCAGTCCTCGCCGGGCTCGAAGGACTGGATGATCGGGTGGCCGGTGGCCTTCCAGTGCGCGGTCGCGTGCTGGGCCGGCGAGCTGTCGCAGCAGCCGATGTGCCCGCATTGCGCGCAGCGGCGCAGGTGGAACCACCAGCCGCCGTCGCCGAGGCACTCCACGCAGCCGGTGCCGGACGGGGGAACGGAGGGCTGGATCGCGTCGTCACTCGTCACACCGAGAACCTACCCCGCCTCGGTGACGTCCGCGAAGGTGCCGCCGAGCGCGTCGACCGCCTCGTCCGCGGCGACCTGGAGGCCGACGCCCCGCTCCCCCGCGCCCAGGTTGATCGTGCGGCCGCGGGCCCGCTCGTCGGCGATCACCGGCCACGGCCGGGCCGAGCCGAACGGCGTGATCGTGCCGCGCTCGTAGCCGGTCGCCTCCTTGGCCGTGGCCGCGTCGGGCAGCGACAGCCGGTTGACCCCGAGCAGCGCGCGCAGCTTGGGCCAGGAGATCTGCCGGTCGCCGGGCACGAGCACGAACACGTAGTCGTCCGCCGCCCGCCGCACCACGATCGTCTTCACCAGGTCGCGGACCTCGACGCCCTGGGCCGCGGCGGCCTCGGCCACGCTGTTCACCGGACCGTGCCGGAGGATGGTGTGATCGACGCCAAGTTCGGCGGCGGCTTTCTCGGCGGGTCCCGGCATGAGATCGACAGTAGCGTGGGGAACGGACCTACCAACGAGGAGGCATCATGGCCGACCGGCCCGTTCGCTACCCCGGCCCCGACCACCCGATCACCGTCACCCCCACCGACGGTCACGTGGTCGTCACGGTGGCCGGCAAGGTGGTGGCCGACACCCGCGCCGCGCTGACCCTGCAGGAGTCGACCTACCCCGCGGTGCAGTACGTGCCGCTCGCCGACGTCGACAAGTCGCTGCTCGAGCCGACGACGACCGAGAGCTACTGCCCGTACAAGGGTGACGCGAGCTACTACTCGATCCCGGCCGGCGGCGCCAAGGCGGTCGACGCGATCTGGGAGTACAAGGAGCCACGCGACGCGGTCGCACAGATCAAGGACCACGTCGCGTTCTACCCGAACCGGGTCGACTCCATCGAGATCACCAAGGACTGACCTACTCGTACCGGAGCGCGTCGATCGGGCGGAGCCGGGCCGCGCGGGCGGCCGGCAGCCCGCCGAAGAACAGGCCGATCACGATCGAGACGCCGAGGGCGAGCACCACCGAGCTGGGCACCACCACCGGGGTCACGCCGGCGATGGTGAACCGCGCCCCGATCAGGGCGGCCGCCACCCCGAGCCCGCCGCCGAGGAAGCTCAGCAGCGTGGCCTCGATCAGGAACTGGGTGAGGATCGTCCGGCGGGGCGCGCCGAGCGCCTTGCGGATGCCGATCTCGCGGGTGCGCTCGGTGACGGTCACCAGCATGATGTTGGTGATGCCGATGCCGCCGACCAGCAGGCTGATCGCGGCGACGGCGCCGAGCAGGGTGGTGAACGTGTCGGCGGTCTCGGTCTGCGTCGCCAGCAGCTGCGACGCGCTGCGGATCGTGTAGCCGGCGCTGCCGCTCGACGTGGGCCGGACGCGCTCGTCGAGGATCACGCCGATCTCCGACTGCACGGTCGGGACGGCCTTCGGATTCGCGGCCTCGACCAGGATCGAGCTGAGCGCGCCGTAGCCGGTGAGCACCTGGCGGACGGCGACGATCGGGGCGATGGCGACGTCGTTGGCGTCCTGGAAGCCCGACGCCGAGCTCTTCTCGGCCAGCACGCCGACCACGGTGAACAGCGCGCCGCCCACGGTGACCTGCTGGCCGACCGGGTCCACGCCGGGGAACAGGTCCTCGGCCACGGTCTGCCCGATCACCACGACCCGGCGGCCCTGGGCGTTGTCGTCGGCGCTGAACGCCGAGCCGCTCGCGACCGGGGTGTTCGAGGCGGCGAAGTAGCTGGGCGTGGTGCCGACGAACGAACTGACGGCATGCGAGGTGCTGCCGTACGCGATGACGGTCGACGAGCTGCTGACGACCGGTGACACGGAACGGACGTCGGGGGCGAGCACCGGGTCGGTGAGCGCGCCGGCCACGTTGAGCGTCAAACCGGAGCCGCCGCGGCTGCTGCTCATCACCGTCAGCGTGTTGGTGCCCAGGGCGGAGATGCGGTCGGCGACCTGCTTGGCCGAGCCGTTGCCCACGGCGACCAGCAGGATCACCGCGGCCACGCCGATCAGGACGCCCAGCATGGTGAGCCCCGACCGCAGCTTGTTGACCGCGACGCCGCGCAGCGCGAACCGGATGATCTCGAGAAGGTTCACGGGGCCGCTCCCACCGCGGGTCGTAGGCGATCGGGGACGATCGTACGACCCGCGGATGGGAAGCGGTACGGACGGATTCAGTGGCCGGAAGACGGCTTCTGACCGGCGCCGGCCGCGGTGGCCTTGGTCCAGGTGGCGCCGGGGGTGAGGAGAGTGGCGGTCTCAGCGGGCGCGCTGCCCGCTGGTCAGGCGCGCGGCCACGGCCGGCCCGAGGCGCCGGGAGCGCATCACCGCCCGGGCGTCGTGCACGACGCCGCGCATCGGGCCGAGCCGGTCGCGGACGGCCAGGCGGGCGCGCGCCACCCGGTCGGCCGGCGTCGGCGCGGCGGTGGTGGCGGCCGGATAGCCGAACCGTTCCAGCCGGTCGCCGAACAGCACCTCGCAGCGCTCGATCTCGGTCGCCGTCAGGCGGCGCTCCCAGCTGCGCACTCTCGAGGTGGTGACGCTTTCGTGCGTACGCGTGTGCCAGGTCTTGTAACCCGGAACCGCGACCGCCGCGACCTCCTGGGGCCGAGCCATGGCCGCGTCGTACTCCTCGCCGAGGAAGTCGCACAGCGCCCGCAGGTGTGTCGCGGGATCGGCCACCAGGTCCTCGTAGCGCACCACGTGGTAGACGTCCGGCCCGTAGCGGCGGGCCGCCCGCAGCGACGCGTCCGCGGCCCGCGCCCACGAGTCGACCAGGTCGCCGAAGGCCGCGGGGCTCCACGGCGCCTCCTTGAGCGAGGCCACGCAGTCGCGCCCGTCGCGCATGATGTTGACGATCTGCGCGTCCGGGAAGAGCCGCAGCAGCTCGGGCAGGTGGCGCAGGTAGGCCGGCCGCTTGTCGCCCCAGCGCGGCTTGCCGAACCGCTGGGCGTAGAGCCGGAAGACGGTGCCGATCGCCGAGCCGAGCGTGGGCGGGGCGCCGACCACCGCGTCGACCACCCGCTGCGCATCGAGGCCGAGGTCGTCGAACTGCCGCGTGCCGGTGATCCAGCGGGCGAGGTCGCGCCGGTTCTCCGCCTCGCGCAGGTCGCCGAACTCGTGCCGCCGCTGGTAGGCCGGCAGCACGAAGCGGTTCTCCGGCGGCAGGGCGATCCGCGGGTGGGCGTGCAGCATGAGCTGGAGCATCGTGGTACCCGAGCGCGGGCAGCCGACGACGAAGATCGGGCGATCCGTAGGCATGGCGGACACCTTAGGGGAGAAACCGGGCATATCTCGCTATGCCGGTTATAACCGGCGGGTTGCCGTACGAGATGAGCCTCGGCCCGCCGGCTGTGCGGAACCGCTCCCCCGGCTGTCGTGACGCTGTGGATGCCGTAACCGGACGCGTGGCCCGATCTCTCGCACCAGGCCATCGAATCACCGCTTACGGTGCCTACCGCCCTAATCGGGCAAACACGCCATTACGATCCGGCAACGGCCGCGCGCAGGGCATTCAGCTCGGCCGGGTCGATCTCGTACGGCGTGTAGAACGAGATCCGCCCGATCAGGTCGCCGAAGCGGTCGCGCAGGCCGGTCGCCACGTCGCCGCCGACCGCGAACGTGTCCAGCACGTCGTCGGTGATCAGGGTGGCCATCTCGTCCCAGGCCTGCCGGCGGGACAGGGAGTTGAGCCGGTCGGCCAGCTCGCCCCAGCCGTGCAGCTCGAGCACCGGCCGATAGGCGGGCGTCGAGCCGTAGAACGCGATCTGCCCGCGCACCGCGGCCTCGGCCCGGGCCCGCGCCTTCTCGTCGGCGCCGAGCACCACGAACGCCGACAGCCCCAGCGTGAACCCGTCGAGACCCCGGTCGCCGCGCGCCTCGCGCAGGATCGGCAGGGTGCGCTCGCGCAGGTAGGCCGGGCTGGTCAGCGGGTGCACGAGCATGCCGTCGGCGGCGCGGCCGGCCACCGCGGTCATCCGCTCGCCCACCGCGGCGAGCAGGATCGGCGGACAGCCGTACGGGTTCGGGCCGGGGTTGAAGAAGTCGGTCATCAGCGTGTGCCGGTAGAACTCGCCCCGGAACGCCAGCCGCTCGCCCGTCCGCCACGCCTGGAAGATGGCCCGCACCGCCGCCACGAACTCGGCCATCCGCGCCGCGGGCCGGCCCCACGGCATCGCGAACCGCCGCTCGATGTGCGCCTGGACCTGCGAGCCGAGGCCGAGCTGGAACCGGCCGCCCGAGATCAGCTGGAGGTCGTTGGCCGACACCGCGAGGCTCATCGGGTTGCGCGCGAAGGCGACCGCGATGCCCGACTGCAGCGTGACCGTCTCGGTGGCCCGGGCCGCGAGCGTCAGCGACGAGAAGACGTCGTGCCTGCTCTCGGCGGCGCCGAACCCGTCGTACCCATCCTGCTCGGCCCGCACCGCGGCCCGCTCGACGTCCATCGGCGAGGCCGCGACCCCCGCGGCGAAGTCAACCAGCATCAGGAAGTCATAACACGCGCCGGGAGCGCCGGTACTTCCAGGCCATGACGCCGCCGATCGAGACGGCGGAAAGGATCGAGCCGACGCTGCAGAACGAGCCGATCGAGCCGATCGAGGCCCAGGAGCCGATCGAGCCGATGGACAGGCCGGAACCGTTCGAGCCGATGGACAGGATCGAGTTCTTGGACCAGAGGCTGAGCACGGAGTTCTCGGACTTGTACGAGAGGATCGACCGGGCTTCACGCATGGTCAGCAGTGTAGGGCGTCCCGCAGCTCGGGACGGCCCGCCTTAACCTTCGCTAAGTCCTTAACAAGCGCTAAGGTTTGACCCGGCTCCTCGATCAGGCAGCCCCGCCTCGCGCCCCTCCGCGCCCCACCCGGCGTCGCGCGCCGCCTGCTGTTCTGCCGTTCCGCCTGGAGTCCTCCCATGACACAGTCCATCCTGCGCACGCCGCTGCCCGCCCACACGCCTCGGGCCGCCCACACGCCTCGGGCCGCCCAGCGGCTCGCCGGCGTCGCCAGCTCGCCCGTCCGCGACCTGCTCGCCCTCATCGACCGCCCCGGCGTCATCTCGTTCGCCGGCGGCCTGCCCGCGCCCGAGCTGTTCGATCTGGACGGGCTGCGCGCCGCCTTCGACCGGGTGCTGTCCACGCCGGACGGTCGCCGGCACCTCCAGTACGCGCCGACCGAGGGCAACGCCGATCTGCGGGCCGCGGTCGCCGCGCGGATGTCGGCCCGCGGCCTGCCGACCGCCGCCGACGATCTGCTGATCACGACCGGGTCGCAGCAGGCCCTCACGCTGATCGCGGCGGCGCTGCTCGACCCCGGCGCGGTGGTGGCCGTCGAGGAGCCGACCTACCTGGCCGCGCTGCAGTGCTTCCAGCTGGCCGGCTGCCGGATCGTGACGGTCCGCTCCGACGCCGACGGCCTCGACCCGGCGGCGCTCGCCGAGGTGCTCGAGACCGAACGGCCCCGGCTGCTGTACCTGGTGACCACGTTCGCGAACCCGACCGGGCGGACGCTCACCGAGGCGCGGCGGGCCGAGGTGGCGGCGATGACCGCGGCGCACGGGGTGTGGGTGGTGGAGGACGACCCGTACGGCGAGTTGCGGTACCGCGGTGAGCCGGTGCCCGCCCTCGCCGCCCGCCCCGGCGACCACCTGCTGCACCTGGGCAGCTTCTCCAAGGTGGCGGCGCCCGGACTGCGGCTCGGCTGGGTCCGCTCGCCGGCCGCGGCGCGTCCCGCGCTGACCGTCGCCAAGCAGGCCGCCGACCTGCACACGTCCACCCTCGACCAGGCCGCGGCGGCCGACTACCTGGCGCACACCGACCTCGACGCGCACGTGCGGGGGCTGCGGTCGCAGTACGCGGCACGCCGCGACGCGATGATGGCGGCCATGCCGGAGACCGTGCCGCCCGGCAGCACCTGGACCGACCCGGACGGCGGCATGTTCACCTGGGTGCGGCTGCCCGGCGGCGCCGACACCGCGGCGCTGCTGCCGGCCGCGCTGGCCCGCGACGTGGCGTTCGTGCCCGGCGCGCCGTTCTTCGCCGGCCACCCCGACGCCGCGACCCTGCGCCTCTCGTTCACCACGCACACCCCGGCCGAGATCACCGAGGGCATGCGGCGGCTGGCGGCGGTGCTCAGGAGCTCATGAACTCGCGGCAGCCGCGCAGCCGGGTCGCCAGCAGCGCGGCCGCCCGGTCGATGGTCAGCCGCAGGTCGACCGGGACGGCCACGCCGGCCGGGATGGTGCCCTTCGGGATCCGGCCCGGGTCGAGGCCGTCCCGCCGGGCCACGAGCACGCCCAGGTCGTAGCGGCTGATCACGTCGGGGCCGGCCACGTTGAGCACGCCCGCGTAGCCGTTGACGGCCAGCTCCAGGACCGCGGCGGCGAGGTCGTCGACGTGGATCGGCTTGCGGATCTGGTCGGTGAACAGCACGCCGTGCGCGCGGCCGGCGATCAGGTCGCGGGTGAGCTGCTCGTGGGCGCCGCGGCCGTGGCCGATGATCAGCGAGGTCCGCACCACGGCCGCGCCCGGGTCGACGGCCCGGACCGCGGTCTCGCCGGCCGCCTTGGCCGCGCCGTACCGGTAGATCGGGTCGGGCCGCGCGTCCTCGTCGTAGGTCACGTCCCGGCCGGAGAAGACCGCCTCGCTGGAGATGTGCACGAGCCGCGCCCCGAACTTCGCCGCCGCCACCGCAACGTGCGCGGCGCCGTCGGCGATGACCTGCCAGTCGTCGCGGCCGGCCGCCGTGTGCACGACGACGCCGGGCCGGACCCGCGCGACCAGCCCGGCGACCGCCTCCCGGTCCCGGATGTCGAGCCGCTCCCCCGCCTCGGTCGCGTTCGTGAGGTAGGTGCCGACGACGTCCCAGCCGGCCGCCGCGGCACGCGACGCGATCGCCCGCCCGAGATGCCCGCTCGCCCCGGTGATCACCATCCGCTGACTCATGACGCGGGACGATACTGACTCACGACGCGCGACGATACTGGCTCATGACGCGGGACGATACCGCCTCAATCGAGGGCCGGGCCGGCGACCAGGCGCACCGACCACCGGCGGGAGCGTTCCTCGTCGCACGCGTACTGGACGGCCACACCGCCGGCCGTCGCGCTGCCGCCCGCGATCGTCAGGCAGCGGCGGCTGCGGCCGTTCTCGAGCAGCGCCTGACCGGCCGGGACGGTCAGCAGCGCGCCCGCCGGCCTGCGGACGCGCCACTGCTGGGAGAGGTCGGCGTTCGCGCACCGGAACTGGACGGCGAAGCCGTTGTCCTCGACGCTGTCGCCGGCCACGGTCAGGCACTTGCCGCTGCGGACGTTCTCGACCAGGAACACGCCGTTGTCCGCGACCCGCACGAACCGCCAGCGGTACGCCGAGTCCCGCCCGCACGGCTGCTGGATCACGATGGCGTTGTCGGCGAGGCCGCCCCCGGTGACCGTGAGGCACTGCCCGCTGTTGAGGTTGACCAGCCGGAAGCCGAGCTGGATCAGGGGCGACGCGGCCCCGCCCAGGCTCGCCAGCGTCGCGCCGGCCACGATCGAAGCGCCCACACCTCGCCAGAACATCAGAAACCCCCGTACGCCTAGATCAGCACCGCAAAGCTAGCGGCTTTCGCCCGGTTTACCCGTTTTTTTGGCCTTTACGGGTTGCCGGGCGCGTCGTCAGCTCCCGGATCGCCCCCGCAACCAGCCCCGGCGCCTCCTCGGCCATGAAGTGGCCGCAGGTGACCGGCACGTGCCGCAGGTCCGGCGCCCAGGCCCGCCAGAGCGCGGCCGCGTCGAAGCCGAGCGCCGCACCCCAGTCCTGCTGCAGCACGGTGACCGGCATGGCGAGGGTCCGCCCGGCGTCCCGATCGGCCCGGTCGTGCTCGGCGTCGATCCCGGCCGAGGCCCGGTAGTCCGCGACGATCGACGGAACGGCGTTCCGGCACGCCGCCAGGTACTCGGCCCGCACCGGCGCCGGGATCGCCGCCGGGTCGTTCACCCACAGGTCCAGGAAGTGGCCGAAGAACGCGTCCGCACTCGCCGTGATCATGCGTTCGGGCAGGCCCGGCGGCTGCGCCATGAGGTAGAGGTGGAAGCCGACGACCGCCGTGACCCCGTGCATGACGTCCCACATGTCGAGCGTTGGCAGCACGTCGAGCGAGACCAGGTGGCTGACGGCCGACGGGTGGTCCATCGCCGCCCGGAACGCCACCAGCGCCCCGCGGTCGTGCCCCACCAGCGCGAACCGATCGTGCCCGAGCTCCCGGGCGAGGCTCACGACGTCGCGCGCCATGGTCCGCTTCGAGTAGACGTCCGGCGAGGTCGCGTCCGGTTTGTCGCTGGCGCCGTAGCCGCGCAGGTCCGGGCAGATCACCGTGTGGCCGGCGGCGAGGTCGGCGGCCACGTGCCGCCACATCAGGCGGGTCTGCGGAAACCCGTGCAGCAGCACGATCGGCGTGCCCTCCCCGCCCACCGACGCCTGCAGCGCGACACCGTCCGCCACCCGGATCCGCCGCTCCTCGAAACCCTTGATCGTTGTCATGTCCCCAGCCTGCGCGGCCCCGATGAGCAGCGAATGAGTAGCGTGATCCGGGTGGCGGTGACGTTCGGCGTGCTGGGCCCGGTGGCGGCCTGGAACTCCGACGGCCGTCCGCTCGCCCTGCGCGGCCCGCGCCACCGCGCGGTCCTGGCGCGGCTGATTGCCGCGAACGGCCGGGTGGTCCCCCTCGGCGACCTGGTCGCGGACCTGTGGGTGGTTCCTCCCGAAGGATCAATTGCGGCGGTACGGACGTTCGTCGCGGCCCTGCGCCGAGCAATCGAGCCCGAGCGCCCTCGCCGCGCCCCGGCGTCGCTCCTGATCACCGAGGGTCCCGGATACGCCCTGCGCACCGCCCCCGGGAACGTCGACGCGTGGCGCTTCGAGGCCGCGATCACCTCGGCCGATCCCGCCCGCCTGACCGAGGCCCTGTCCTGGTGGCGCGGCCCCGCCTACGCCGAGCTGACCGGCGAGCCCTGGACCGCCGGGGAGCGCGCCCGCCTGACCGAGCTCCGCCTGCGCGCCGTCGAGCGGCTGGCCGAGGCCCGCCTGGCCGCCGGCCGTCCCGACGAGGCCGTCCCCGACCTCGACGCCCACGTGGCCGCCCATCCGTGGCGCGAGCCGGCGTGGCGCCTGCTCGCCCTGGCCCTGCACCGGGCCGGCCGCCGCCCCGACGCCCTCGCCGTCCTGCGCCGCGCCCGTTCCCGCCTGGCCCGCGACCTGGGCCTCGACCCCGGTCCCGAGCTGGCCCGCCTCGAGGCCGCCATCCTCCGCGACGAGGCCGAGCCGGACCCGGCGGCCCGGGTCTGGGCCGAGGCCACCGCCGACTTCGACCGGATCGCCGTGACCCGGACCCGGCTCGACTCGACCGTGCACCTCATGCGCGAGCTCGCGGTCACCGGCGGCGGCGGTCTCACCGCGGCCCGCCGCCACCGGGCCGCCGCGGTCGCCGCGGCCGAGGAGCTCGGCGACGCCGGCCTGGTCGCCCGCGTGATCGGGGCCTACGACGTGCCGGCGATCTGGACCCGCTCCGACGACCCCGGCCAGGCGGCGGCCATCGTGGCGGCCGCTTCCCGGGCGCTGCGGCCGGCTTCCCGGGCGCGGCCGCCGGCTTCCCGGGCGCTCGAGCCGGCTTCCCGGGCGCTGGCGGCTTCCCGGGCGTTGCCCGCTTCCCGGGCGCTGCCCGCTTCCCCGGCGCGGACGCCGGACGGCGAGGCGCGGGCCCGGTTGCTGGCCACGATCGCCGTCGAGTCGCGCGGGGCGGACGGCGGGCCGCACGCGCTCGGCTGCGCCCGGGAGGCGGTCGGCATCGCGCGCGAGCGGGGCGAGCCGGGGTTGCTGGCGTTCGCGCTGAACGGCCTCTTCATGCAGACCGTCCACCGCACCGGGCTCGCCCCGGACCGGGACCGCATCGGCGCCGAGCTGGTCGCGCTCGCCGGGCGGCACGGGCTGGTCACCTACGAGGTGCTCGGCCGGCTGATCCGGATGCAGGCGCTCGGCGGGCTCGGCGACCTGGGTGAGGCGGAGCGGCAGGCCGACGCCGCCGACGCGCTGGCCGCCGCGAACGACCTGCCCCTGGTCGCCGTCTTCACCGCGTGGCACCGGGCGCTGCGGTTGTCGCTGACCGATCCGGACGCGGCCGAGGCGGCCTATCGCGCGGCGCCGCTCGACGCCGGCATGCCCGGCCTGGAGAACGGGCTGCGCGACCTGGCGCTGCTGACGCTCCGGCTGCGGCGGGGCGAGCCGGCGACCGATGGGGACTACGGCCCTTACGAACCATGGGTGCGACCCCTCGTGCTGCTCGCCACGGGCCGGGAGACCGAGGCGCGAACGGCCCTGCACGCGGTCCCCGACCCGCCGCCCGACCTGCTCACCGAGGCGATGTGGGGGTTGGTGGCGCACGCCGCCCGCGCGCTCGGCGAGGACGGCGCCCGGGCCCGGGACGCCCTGCGCCCGGCCGCCGCCGAGCTGGCCGGCGCCGGCAGCGGCCTGCTCACGCTCGGGCCGGTCGCCGGCCTTCTCGACGCCTGACCCACGGCGGCGGGAACGTGCTCGCGGTTCCGCAGCGGCACTACGCCGGCCCGCCGGGGCGCTCAGATCAAGGTCGGCTCGGGAAGCTCGGCCAGCCAGTAGGCGGCCGCCGTGCGGAAGTCCTCGTCGACCGGCAGCGCCGCGTCGCGGATGGCCCGGTCCCAGGCGGCGGCCCGGGAGACGCGGGCCACCCGGAACGCCAGCGACGCCGAGCGGCGCAGGACGGCGGGGGACGCCCGGTCGGTCCACGGCTCCAGATAGGCGTCGCGCAGGCGGAGCAGCTCGGGGGCCATCGGCTTCAGCTCCAGCATGGCGGCGCCGAAACCGAGGGCCACCAGCAGCGAGCCGAACGGGTGGCCGACGCTCGCGTCGCCCCAGTCGAAGAAGACGAAGCCGCCGCCCGGGGCGGGGAAGACGTTGGCGTCGGTGAGGTCGTCGTGCTGCAGGGTCGCCGGCACGCCGTCGGCGGCGAGCTCCGCGCACCAGTCCGCGAACCCGGGGACGGCCGGCGCCTCCGGGCGGAGGGCGGCGAGAACATCGGCCGGCTTGCGCAGATCGGGCGTGCCGAGGGCGAGCATCTCGCCGGCCCGCGGCTCCAGGGCGCGCTGCATCACCGCGTACGCCCGAAGCATCTCCTCCCAGAGCGCGAGTTGATCGCCGGGCTTGATGTGATCGCGGATGGTGGGTCCGGCGTCGGCGGTGAGCAGCCAGCCGCGCGCGGTGTCGGCGGCGAGGGGCGCGAGGACCCGGCCGGGCAGCCAGCTCGCCAGGGCCGCCGCGAGACCGGCCTCGTAGGCGCAGGCGGCGGTGTTGGCCTTGAACCAGCGCGCACCCTCCGCGGTGGGCACGCGATGGGTGACCGACCACGGCCGGACCCGGACCTCTTCGATCGGGCCGGTCGGCGGAGTGCCGAGGGCGGTGAGCCGGGACGTGATCCAGTCGTGGGCGGACGCCCGCCATCGCGCATCGGTCCAGTCGTTGGCACGCACGGGGCTCAGCCTGCCACCAGGCGCAAGGTCTTGGGGCGCTGCGCGGCCAGCACGGCCTCGGTCGCGGCGTCGCCGGGCAGGTGGATCATCAGGCGCTGGCCGTCGTCGTCCGGCAACTCCAGGATCTCGTACGCCATCCGCAGCTCGCCGGCCCGGGGATGGTTCCATCGCTGCACGCCGCTGGCCCGCGGCCGTCCGGGCAGCGACCGTACGCGCCGCTCGAAGGCCTCGCCCGCGGTGACCGTGAGCTCGTCGGCCAGCGCGGCCCGGTGCCGGTCGGCGTCGAACGGCCCCCGCTTGAGGTCGGCCACCCGCTCGTCCGCCTCGCGGTCCCACTCCGGGAACGTGGTGCGGGCCCGGCGGTCGGTGAAGACGTAGCGGTTGAGGTTGGGCGGGTCGCCGTCGAGCAGTCCCGAGGAGGCCGCCAGCCAGGCGAAGCCGCTGGTCCAGGCGAGCAGGTCGCCGAGCGGGCTGACCAGCACGGCCGACGACGGCTCGAGACGGACGAGGATGGCGCGCACCGGATCGCGGACGTCCCGGGCCGGATCGGGGGCGGGCCGGCCCCGGCTCAGCCGGTAGAGGTGGACCCGCTCGCCGGCGCTCAGCCGCAGCGCGTCCGCCAGCGCGCCCAGGACCGGCGCCGGCGGATCACGGTCGCGGCCCTGCTCGAGGCGGGTCAGATCATCGACGGTCAGGCCGGCCCGGGCCGCCACCTCGGCGCGCGGCAGCCCGGGCGTGTGCCGCCCGCCGGCCGGTGTGATCGTCTCGCGGCGGCTGCGCAGGAACAGCCCCAGTTCGTTGTCCGCCACATCCCGACGGTAACAATTCCGGGCGTCCGATGTGGATCTGATCTCGAGCCGGCCGCACGAGGTGTTCAAGAACTGACTGCTATTCCGGCCGCCGGGGACGAATGTTGTCCCAGGTCAATTCGGCAGGGGGGCTCCAAAATGTCTCACGTTTGCTTCTACGTACCGGCCCACATCATCGATCACATCGCGAAGAATGCCCGGCAGCTCGGGCTCGACCCGGAACCGGCCCAGCGCACCGCCGTCGCCGACCGGGCACAGCGGCAGAGCAGGCGCGACAACGCCGCGGCCGCCGGCCTCGCCGCCCTCACGCCGCCGCGACCGGGAAAGGGCGACCGGCAGATCTACGACGACGGAAACCAATGGAATGTGAATGTCACGCTGGTGCGCGGCGAGGGGGACGCCGCGACCGCCGGCGCGAATGTGAACGCCGCCTATGACGGGCTCGGCGCCACCCGCGATTTCTACCGGGACATTCTCGGGCGGGACTCGATCGACAATGCGGGGCTCACCCTGCTCGGCAATGTCAACTTCGGCGTGCAGTACGACAATGCTTTCTGGGACGGCACCGAGATGGTGTTCGGCAACGGCGACGGCGTCATCTTCACCGACTTCACCAAGGACGTCGACGTGTGCGCGCACGAGCTCACCCACGGCGTCACCCAGTACACGGCGGGGCTGGACTACACCGACCAGCCGGGCGCGATGAACGAGGCGTTCTCCGACATCTTCGGCTCGTGCGTGGACCAGATGGTGCACAAGGTGGACGCCGGCGAGCACAACTGGCTCATCGGCGAGGACGTCATGGCCGACCAGCTGTACGGCGAGGCGATCCGCTCGATGTCGCACCCCGGCACCGCCTACGACAACCCGGTGCTGGGCAAGGACCCGCAGGCCGCGGACATGTCCGGGTACGTGCCGGGCGGTGACCCGCACGTCAACTCCGGCATCATCAACCGGGCGTTCTACCTGACCGCGATCGAGCTCGGCACGTTCCCGGCCGCCCGCATCTGGTTCAACACGCTGCTCAACCTGTGGCCGAACGCGCAGTTCACCGACTGCGCGTACATCTGCGCCGAGCAGGCGCGCATCCTCGCCCGCGACGCCAAGGTCGGCCGCAACGCCGCCCAGACCGTGCGGGCCGCGTTCCACGAGGTCGGCGTCAGTTAGAGCGCCGGCTTTGTCAGTTGGAGCGGGCCGACCAGCTCACCCCGCAGTCGTCGCAGGCCCAGAGCACGTGCCCGGGGCCGCGGCGGCGGCGGGGTACCGTCTTGAACAGGCGGGCGCCGCACGACCAGCAGGCGGTCTCGACCACTTCTCGTCCGGGTGGCGCCTCGGTAACTCTCATGTCTCCTCATACCCCGGCGGTCGGCATGATCGAACATGTACGGGCGGAGCTGCGGCGCTCCGGCGGGTTCACCGGGCGGCCGGTGCACGTACGGCTGGACACCGCCGACATGCCGCCGGCCGACGCCGCCCGCCTCGTCCAGCTGGTCGCCACCACCGATCTCTCCGGTCTGCGGGCCCGGCCCGCGAGCACCGCCGGCGCCGACCTGATGAGCTACGAGCTGACGGTCGAGCGCGGCGGCCACCGCTGGCACGGCACGGTCAGCGACCCGGCCATCCCGGCCGGGCTGCGGCCGCTGCTTCAGTTCCTGACCCGATATTCGTAGGGCCCCAGCACCTCGCCGCCGGCCTCCACCGGCTCGGGGTTGTGGTTGATGATCGTGATCATGTCGCCGCGCCGGCAGGCCTCCACCCGCGGCGGCAGGCCCGCCACGACCGGCTCGATCCCGAGCCGGGCGGCGAGGTGGGCGGCCAGCGCCGTCCGTCCCGCCTCGCCGGCCAGCGTGGCCAGGTGCCAGGCCTCCCCCGCGCCGTGCGCGTGCCGGGTGAGCGCCGGTTCCCCGTCCGCGAAGGTCGCCTCCACCTCCGCGCCGCGCAGCCGCACCACCTCGCGCAGGTGCTCGCCCGGGAAGCCCCAGGAGACGATCGCTTCCTGGCCCTGGACGCCCTCGAAATCGGTCACCTCGAGCCCGAGCACGGCCCCCAGACGCTTCGTGAACCCACCGGGCAGAAATCGATCGCACACATCAACCACGTCCGTGAACGCGGTCGTCAGCAGGCAGCCACCTTCCTCAACAAACCGGACAAGCGGCGTGGCGTCGTCAATGAGATAAAGACTCGGCGCGATGATCAGCGCATAGTCGCCGTCGCCCTCGCCTCCGCGCAACCCCTCGCCCCCGCGCAACCCTTCGCCCGAAGTTTCCGGATTTATCAGGTCCACCTGGATGTTCTGCTCGTGGAACGCCGCATGCCACCCCCGGACCTGGGCCAGATAGTCGAAGCGGGCCGGATGATTGCCCTGATCGATCGCCCACTGGCAGTTCCAGTCGAGAACGATCGCCACCCTCGACCGCCCGGCCGGCGGGAGCGACCCCAGCGACGCCAGTTCCGCTCCCAGCGCCGAGACCTCCCGGAACGTACGCGTATCGGGTCCCGCGTGCGGCAGCATCGCCGAGTGGAACTTCTCCGATCCCCTCGATGACTGCCGCCACTGGAAGAACAGCACCCCGTCCGCCCCGCGCCCGACCGCCTGCATGCTCAGCGCCGCCATCTGCCCGGGCGCCTTGCGCGCGTTGTTCGGCCGCCAGTTGACCTGGTTCGCCGCCTGCTCCATGAGGATCCACGGCGTCCCCGGCTTGAGCGAGCGCATCAGGTCCCGCCCGAACGCCGCCTGCCGGAACGAGAGCGGATCGCGGGGGTCCGGATAGCTGTCGTCCGAGATCACGTCGAGCTCGGGCGCGAACGACCAGTAGTCGACGGGCGGAAACGCGCCCATCATGTTCGTCGTGATCGGCTGCGTCGTCCCGTACGAGCGGATGATCTGTTTCTCCATCCGCAGCAGCTCGAGCAGCATGTCCGAGCTGAACCGCCGGAAATCGAGCAACCCGGCCGGGTTGACGCTGGCCGGGGTGAGGCGGGGCGGCACGACCTCGGCGAAGTCCGTGTAGCGCTGCGACCAGAACATGGTGCCCCAGGCGTCGTTCAGCGCCTCGACCGAGCCGTAGCGGTCGCGCAGCCAGGACCGGAACGCCACCGCGGCGACATCCGAGTAGTCGTACGCGACATGGCATCCGAGCTCGTTGTTGATGTGCCACATCACCACCGCCGGGTGGTCCTTGTAGCGCTCCACCGTGGCCCGCACCAGGTCGGAGGCGAGCCGCCGGTAGTCGGGCGAGCTGGGCGCGTAGTGCTGGCGGCTCCCCGGCCACAGCGTCGCGCCCTCCCGCGTCCGGGCCAGGATCCCCGGGTACTTCGCGGTGGCCCAGGGCGGCGTCGACGCCGTCCCGGTGGCCAGGTCGACCGCGATCCCGCCCTCGTGCAGCAGGTCGAGCACCCGGTCGAGCCACGCGTAGTCGAACTCGCCCTCGCCGGACTGAATCCGCGCCCAGGAGAAGACGCCGACCGTCGCCAGGTTGACCCCGGCCCGCCGCATCAGCTCGACGTCCTCGCGCCAGACATCCTCGGGCCACTGCTCGGGGTTGTAGTCCCCGCCGTAGTAGATCGCCATGGGTTAGGTTAGCCTCACATAAGAAGAAGGAGGTGGGCTCGTGACCCCGACCGTAGTTGCCCCGCCCTGGCGGTTCTTCACCACCACCGTCCGGGAGGTGCGCCGGATCAGTCCGAGCTTCCTGCGGGTCACGTTCACGGGCGACGACCTGCACCACTTCGCCGACAACGGCTTCGACCAGCGCATCAAGCTCGTCCCGCCGCTGCCGGACTGCGGCCACGAGCACCTGCCGACCGGCGACGACTGGTACACCGAGTGGCGGGAGCTGCCCGACGAGCGGCGCAACCCGATCCGGACGTACACGGTCCGTGCCGTCCGTCCTTCGCGGCGGGAGGTCGACGTCGACATGGTGCTGCACGGCGTGCACGGACCGGCCTCGCGGTGGGCGGCGGAGGCGGCGCCCGGCTCGGCCGCCTGCCTGATGGGGCCGGACGCGCGGCACGACGGCGTGCACGGCGGCATCGACTTCCGGCCGCCGGCCCGCACCGAGCTCCTCCTGCTCGGCGGGGACGAGACCGCGGTGCCGGCGATCTCGTCGATCCTGGCCTGTCTGCCCGCCGACGCGTGCGGCGAGGCGCTGCTCGAGGTGCCGTCCACCGGCGACTCCCTGCCGCTGGTGGCGCCGCCCGGCATGCGGGTGACCTGGCTCCCCCGCGACGGCAGGGCGCACGGCGATCTGCTGGTCCCGGCCATGCGTGCCGCGACGCGACGGCTGCTCGGTCCCCGTCCTCCCGGCGTCGCCGAGCTCGAGGACGTGGACGTCGACCGCGACATCCTGTGGGAAGTGCCGGAGCCGGTCGCCGACGTCAGCCGCTTCTACGCCTGGCTGGCGGGCGAGGCCGCGGTCATCAAGACCCTTCGCCGTCATCTGGTGAGCGAGTGCGGGGTGGACCGGCGGTCGGTGGCGTTCATGGGGTACTGGCGCCTCGGGCGGGCCGAGGACAACTGACGCCTTTTCGGCCGGACCGCTCACCCTTCTCCCGCCGATATCCGGAAAGCGCACGATTTACCGGAATTACGACCTCTCGCCCGCACCACCGTTAGCGTGGACAAAAGGCCACCCGGGGTAGGAGAGGCCATGTGGAACACGTCGGCGCCGCGAGGTAAACCGGTCGTCCTGCTCGTCGACGACGACGAGGACCTGCGCGAGATGACTTCGCAGATGCTCGAGCTGCGCGGGTTCACGGCGCTGATCGCGAACGACGCGGTCAGCGCGATCACCACCTGCCGGGTGTACGACGGCGCCATCGACGTACTGCTGACCGATCTCGGCCTGCCCGGCGTCTCCGGCGGTGAGCTGGCCCGCTCGGCCGCCGCGCTGCGCCCGCAGATGGAGGTCGTCTACATCTCCGGCATCCCCCAGGAGATCGCGATGAAGAAGGGCCTGATCAAGGCCGGCGCGCCGTTCATCGCCAAGCCGTTCTCGACCGATGTGCTGGCCGCGACGCTGCGCTCGGTGCTGGCCCGGCCCAGCAACCCGGCCGCACCCTGATGCCCGGCCTACTGCAACCCGGAAAACGTCTGCTCATGCGCTCCGCGGCCGATACCTAGATGCGCAAGCCCGGTAGCCGAAAAGCGACTACCGATGGCGACACCAGGGGAGCACACATGCCGAACGTCCGCGGGATCGCCGCCTACCTCCGCGCGCGCTTCCCCCGGGACGACGACGGCGCCACCGCGGTCGAGTACGGCCTGCTCGTCCCTCTGATCACGGTCGTGGCGATCGCCGTAGTCACGTTGTTCGGCAGCCACCTCGGCGCGGTCTTCACCAGCCTCGTCGCGAAGTTCTGATCGGCCGGCCGGCGCTTCTCTTCCTTTCCTTGATGCCGCCGCTTCCGCTTCCTCTTCCTCTTCCGCTTCCTCTTCTTCCGCTTCCTTGATGCCGCGCCATTCTTGACTCGGTTGCGCGGGTCCTTCGCCGACGACGCCCCACCGCCGGGATAGCCTGCCTGCTGTGTCCCGACCCGCGCGACCGGAGGAGCGATCGATGCCCACACAGGACGACGTGCTCGGCTATTTCGACACGCTGTCGAACTGGGGACGGTGGGGCGACGACGACGAACGCGGGACCCTGAACCACATCACCGACGACGTACGGCTGGCCGCGGCACGGGCCGTGCGCCACGGCCGCAGCGTGTCGTGCGGGTGGGAGGTCGCCGTACCGGACGACATGGAACGGTCGACGACGGCCTGCCCGCACGCCATCGGCATGCCGGGCGCCGAGAACATGCCGGCCGCCTTCCAGCGCGACCGGCGCTGGGGTTTCTCGTCCGAGCGGCTCGGCATCACGTTCCACGGCAACACCCTCACCCACCTCGACTCGCCGTGCCACATCTTCTGGGACGGCGCCATGTACAACGGGCGCCCGCACTCCATGGTCGACGCCGCCACGGGATCGGCGTGGGCCGCCGTCACGGCGGCAGCGGACGGCATCGTCACGCGCGGCGTCCTGCTCGACGTCGCGGCGGTCCGCGATGTGCCGTGGCTGGAGCCCGGGCAGGGCGTGTTTCCCGAAGACCTCGAGGAGGCCGAGCGTCGCCAGGGGGTGCGGGTGCGATCCGGCGACGCGGTGCTCCTGCGGACCGGCCATGGCCGTGCCCGGCACGAGGGCGGCGCGGCCGGCGGTATCGAACAGCCCGGCTGGCACGCGTCCTGCCTGCCGTGGCTGCACGAACGGGAGGCCGCGCTGATCGGCGCCGACAGCCCGCAGGACGTTCAGCCGTCCGGGTACGACGACGTGCTGATGCCGGTGCACGCCGTGAGCCTCGTCGCGATGGGTCTGTGGATGCTCGACAACTGCGACCTGGAGGCGTGCGCCGCGACGGCGGCCGAGCTCGGCCAGTGGGACTTCCAGTTCGCCGTCGCCCCGGTCCGTTTCGCCGGCACGTCCGGCAGCCCGGTCAATCCGATCGCGACCTTCTGACCGCATTCGCAGCGTCTTTTGGCCATAGAAAAAGGCCCGCCCCGTTTCCGGGGCGGGCCTTTTCTTACGTTGAGTCCGGCGGCGTCCTACTCTCCCACACCCTCCCGAGTGCAGTACCATCGGCGCTGGAGGGCTTAGCTTCCGGGTTCGGAAT
>NZ_JBVJIU010000035.1:0-46914 GCF_055586105.1 Actinoplanes sp. NPDC051537 | reverse complement strand
CTTTGGGACGACACCGGAAAGAAAAAGGAGGGGGCGCCCTGAGAACCCTTCTTCACAGAAGCGAGGACAGAGGCCACAAGGGCGCGCGTCCGTCGGGACGCGCCCCTCGCCTCGGTTCCGAAGATCACCTATCCCGAGTCCCTGCCGGTCAGCCAGCGCAAGGACGACATCCTCGCCGCCATCCGCGACCATCAGGTCGTGGTGGTGGCGGGCGAGACCGGCTCGGGCAAGACCACCCAGATCCCCAAGATCTGCCTCGAGCTCGGCCGCGGCGTGCGCGGCCAGATCGGGCACACCCAGCCCCGGCGGATCGCGGCCCGCACGGTGGCCGAGCGCATCGCCGAGGAGCTCGACCGGCCGCTCGGCTCCACCGTCGGCTACAAGGTGCGCTTCACCGACCAGGTCGGCGACGACACGCTGGTCAAGGTGATGACCGACGGCATCCTGCTGGCCGAGATCCAGAACGACCGGTCGCTGCTGCGCTACGACACCCTGATCATCGACGAGGCGCACGAGCGCAGCCTCAACATCGACTTCATCCTGGGCTATCTGCGTGAGCTGCTCCCGCGCCGGCCCGACCTGAAGCTGATCATCACGTCGGCGACCATCGAGACGCAGCGGTTTGCCGAGCATTTTTCGGACATTTCCGGAAAGCCGGCTCCGGTTATCGAGGTGACTGGCCGGACATTTCCGGTCGAAACGCGATATCGGCCGCTGGTGACCGCAGCCGAGGACGACACCGAGGAGCCGCTCGACCAGGTCGACGGCATCGCCTACGCGGTCGATGAGCTGGGCCGCGAGGGCGACGGCGACATCCTGGTCTTCCTCTCCGGCGAGCGGGAGATCCGCGACACGGCCGACGCGCTGGGCAAGCGCGATCTTCGCAACACCGACATCGTTCCCCTGTACGGGCGGCTGTCCGCGGCCGAGCAGCACAAGGTGTTCGAGCGGCACAGCCGGCGCCGTGTCGTGCTGGCCACCAACGTCGCCGAGACCTCGCTGACCGTCCCCGGCATCCGCTACGTCATCGACCCCGGCACGGCCCGGATCAGCCGCTACTCCAACCGGCTCAAGGTGCAGCGGCTGCCGATCGAGCCGGTCTCGCAGGCCAGCGCCAACCAGCGCAAGGGCCGCTGCGGCCGGGTCGCCGACGGCATCTGCATCCGGCTGTACTCGGAGGAGGACTTCGAGACCCGGCCCGAGTTCACCGAGCCGGAGATCCTGCGGACCAACCTCGCGAGCGTCATCCTCCAGATGACCAACCTCGGGCTGGGCGACCTCGCCAAGTTCCCGTTCATCGACCCGCCGGACCGCCGCAACATCACCGACGGCGTCAAGCTGCTCGAGGAGCTCGGCGCGCTCGACGACCGGAAACTCACCCCGCTCGGCCGCCAGCTCGCCCAGCTGCCGGTCGACCCGCGGCTGGCCCGCATGGTCATGGAGGCCGACAAGCAGGACTGCGTCACCGAGGTGATGGTGATCGCGGCCGCGCTGTCCATCCAGGACCCGCGCGAGCGCCCGACCGACAAGCAGCAGCAGGCCGACGAGAAGCACGCGCGCTTCACCGACAAGGAATCGGACTTCTTCAGCTACCTCAACCTCTGGCGCTACCTGCGCGAGAAGCAACAGGAACTGTCCGGGAACGCTTTTCGGCGGCTGTGCCGGTCCGAGTTCCTGAACTATTTGCGCGTACGCGAATGGCAGGACATCTATGCGCAGCTGCGCCAGGTGGCGCGCACTCTCGGATTGACGCTCGCCGAGGACCGCGAGGAGGTCGCCGAGGGGCAGCACGTGCACACCGCGCTGCTGTCCGGCCTGCTCAGCCACATCGGGCTGAAGGAGGGGGAGAAGCGCGAATATCTCGGCGCGCGCGGTGCGAAGTTCGCCATCTTCCCCGGCTCGGCGCTGTTCAAGAAGCAGCCGCGCTGGGTGATGTCGGCCGAGCTGGTCGAGACCAGCCGGCTGTGGGGGCGGGTGAACGCGCGCATCGAGCCCGAGTGGGCCGAGAAACTCGCGCCGCACCTGGTCAAGCACAGCTACAGCGAACCGCACTGGGAGAAGAAGCAGGGCGCCGTCATGGCGTACGAGAAAGTCACGCTCTATGGCCTTCCGATCGTGCCGCGGCGGCGGGTCGGATACGCCCGGGTCGACCCCGTGCTCTGCCGCGAGCTGTTCATCCGGCACGCGCTGGTCGAGGGCGACTGGGACACCCACCACAAGTTCTTCGACGAGAACCGCAAACTGCTCGACCGGATCGAGGAGATCGAGAACCGGGCGCGGCGGCGGGACATCGCGGTCGACGACGAAACCGTTTTCCGCCTGTACGACGAGCGGATCCCGGCCGAGGTCGTGACGACGCGCCATTTCGACGCGTGGTGGAAGAAGGCGCGGCGCGACGATCCGGAACTGCTCACCTTCACCCGCGACCTGCTGGTCAACGCCGGGCGCGACACCGTCGACCCGAACGCCTTCCCGGACGCCTGGCTGGCCGGTGGCGTACGGCTTCCCCTCATGTACGCGTTCGAGCCGAACTCCGATGCCGACGGCGTATCCGTCGAGGTGCCGCTGCCGCTGCTCAACAAGCTCGACGCCGACGATTTCGGGTGGTCGGTGCCGGGGTTCCGCCGGGACGTCGTGATCTCGCTGATCCGGTCGCTGCCGAAGGCGCTGCGGACCAACTTCGTGCCGGTGCCGGATTGGGCCGACGCCGTTCTCGACCGGGTGCCCGCCCGCCGGGGGCCGTTGCCGGACGCGATCGGCAACGAACTGCGGCGGCTCACCGGGACGGTCGTGCCGCACGACGCCTGGCGGCCGGCCGAGGTGCCGGCCCATCTGCGGGTCAACTTCCGGGTCGTGGACGAGGCGGGCGACCTGCTCGGCGCCGGGCGCGATCTGGACGACCTGCGGCGGCGGCTCGCGCCCAAGGTGCAGCAGACGATCTCGGCCGCGGCCGGCAACATCGAGCGGCGCGGGATCGTGGCCAACGACTTCGGCGTCCTGCCCCGGCGGATCGAGCAGGTGCGCGGCGGTTACCAGGTCAGCGTCTATCCGGCCCTGGTCGACGAGGGCGACAGCGTGGCCGTGAAGGTCTTCGAGACCGAGGCCGAGCAGCGGGTCGCCATGCGGGCCGGCACCCGGCGGCTGTTGCTGCTGACGCTCCCGCCGGCCGCGCGCTACCTGCAGGGACGCCTCGACAACCGGGCCAAGCTCGAGTTGTCGCGGGCCAACCCGTACCGGTCGATCGCCGATCTTCTCGACGACTGCGCGGGCGCGGCGGCCGACCAGCTGGTGGCCGACGCGGGCGGTCCGGTCTGGTCGTCGATCGAGTTCGCGTCGCTGCGCGACACCGTGCGGCAGGACCTGGTCGACGCGGTCGCCGGGCTGGTCACCGAGGTGCAGGCGGTGCTGGCCACGGCGTACGACGTCGATCAGCGCCTGAAGGGTTTGAAGGACCCGCAGCTGATCCCCGCGCTCGCCGACATCCGGCAGCAGCTCAAGGGCCTCGTGCACGCCGGGTTCGTCACCGAGACCGGCTGGCGGCAGATGCACCACCTGCCGCGGTACCTGCGCGGCATCGTCTACCGGCTGGACCGGGTGGGGTCGAACGTCGCCCGCGACCGGCAGCTGATGGCCCAGATCCACGAGATCGAGTCGGAGTACCGGGAGATCCGGGCGTCGCTCGGCCCGATGGACGACGTCGTGGCCATCCGCTGGATGATCGAGGAGCTGCGCATCAACCTGTTCGCGCAGTCGCTCGGCACCGCCTATCCGATATCGGACAAAAGGATATATAAGGCGATGGACCAGCTCCCGGCGTAGCGGGCTCGTAGGCGCTCGGGTGCCGTTCGGTTACCCCCCTGTCGTGGCGCGAACCCAGGCCCTAGCGTTCTGGCCATGACGAACGAATTCCTCGCCTTCGCCCCGATTTCCGCCGACGCGACCGCTGGTGTTCTCACCCCCGCCGCCGTGCTGCTGGACGAGATGATGGCGCGGGTCGGCGTCGACGGCCTGTCCGCGGCGTTCGCCGACCCGGGCCTGCTCGCCCTGGTCGACCAGCACGCGGCCGCGGTGCGCGACGCCATGGCGGACGCGTCGCGCTCGGTGGATGCCGAGGGCCTGGCCGCGTACGCGAAGTCGATCGTCTTCGCGGCCCGCCGGGGTGGCCGCGAGCTGCCCGCGCCGGGTCTCGCGCCCCAGCGCCCGTCCGACTGGATGGCGAGCGAGTGGCACCTGCTGCGCCTGCTCGGCGTCTGTGCCCTGGCCGAGGCGTCCAACCTGCTGTGACGGGGCCGCGGACCTCGTACCCCTTTTATCCTGATTTTTCGGGTAACGATTCGATGTAGCGGCGGTCTCTTAAGTATGAAGATCGCACTCGCGGTGATGGCCGGGCTTCTTGTCCCGGCTTTTGCCATGCAGGCGGCCGTGGCCGCCCCGTCCGACACGCCGCCCGCCACCACGACGGCCCCGGCCCCCACCGGGCCCGCGCTCGTGGCCCGCTGGAACTTCGACGCCGGCGCCGTGGGCGGCAAGATCGCCGACACCTCGGGCCGGGGGCCCGCGCTCACCGTCCGGGGCGCCGATGCCGGGACGATCCGCTTCCTGCGCGGCGCGACCGGCGGGCAGTACATCGCGTTCCCCGACGTCTGCGCCACCACCGCCACCGTCTGCCCGCGCGGCCTGCTCGAGGCGGCCAGCGACGCCGACCTCAACCCCGGCACGCGGCCGTTCCGCTGGTCGGCGACGGTCCACCTGACCAAGGCTCAGGTCCGCGGCTCCGCCAACATCATGCAGAAGGGCGTGGCCGGCACCGGCAGCCAGTGGAAGATGCAGGTCGGCGCCACCCAGGGCCGCGCCCAGTGTGTCGTGACCGGGGTCGGCTCGGCGACGGCGTACATCGCCCGGTCCGCCGCTCCGATCAGCGACGGCGTCTGGCACAAGGTGTTCTGCCAGCGCTCGGGCACGTTGCTGGCCGTCTACATCGACGGCGTGCAGAAGGGCTCGACGGCGATCCCGGCGACGCTCTCCATCTCCAACACGTCGCCGCTGCGCATCGGCGGCCCCAACTTCAACACCCGCAGCGACATGTACCACGGCCTCCTCGACGACGTGTACGCCGAGCTGGGCTGATCCGTTCCGTTTTCCGGCCCGGCGGCCAGTTGCCGCCGGGCCGTCCTTTGTGCCGCGTTAAATCGGTCGCGCGGACCCTGGGGTCCGGGCTAGCGTGTTCGCATGATCTTCTGATGCCTCTGAGGCCGCCACGTCGCGGCCGCGCGGCTCCGGGTGCTCCGGCGGGTTGGTCCGCCGTGGAGACGCCGATGTGCCGACGCCCGGAGCGATCTCTCTTCTCTTTCCACGGTTCCACCCTGCCCCTGCCACGCCCCGCCATGCCCTGCCCGGCACGGCGGCGGGCTCGGCCGGGCGACAAGGAGGTCTGTATGCCCCCGTACTTCTCCGTCCACGTCGACCAGGACGACCTGGCCAAGCAGGACCTGGCCGCCGGTCTGTCCCGGCCCGCCGCGGACGGCTCCGCGGCCGACCGGCCCGACGCCGGCACCGGCCTGTCCACCCACCACGGCGCCCGCGACGGCCGCCAGGCCGCCCGCGGCCGCTCCGAACGAGACCACGCCCGCACGGGTGCGCGGGGGAAGTCGCGTTCTTACGCGTTCCGCCGCAGCTAGAGAGACCCGGCACGAGATACCGGCCGCGCGATCGTCGACTCCGGCGAGCGCGCGGCCGTTTGCCGGTGCGGGTTTGCCTGCCGGCCCGCCTGCCTGCCTGCCCGCCTGCCTGCCGGCCCGCCTGCCTGCCTGCCTGCCGGCCCGCCTGCCTGCCTGCCGGCCTGCCTGCCGGCCTGCCTGCCTGCCTGCCTGCCGGCCCGCCTGCCTGCCGGCCCGCCTGCCTGCCGGCCCGCCTGCCCCGCCCGACGGCTTGCCTGCCCGCCTGCCAGACCCGCCTGCCTGCCCCGCCCGACGGCTTGCCGGCCCGCCTGCCTGCCGGCCCGCCTGCCTGCCGGCCCGCCCGCATGCCTGCCTGTCGGTCGGCCGGGGATCACAGCCGGATCAGGTCGGCGACCTCCTCGGGGAGGCCGGGTGAGGTCATGGTGTGGCCCATCCCGGGCACGACGTGCAGTACCGCGCCCGGAATGGCGGCGGCCAAGGCCTCGGCGTGGCCGAGCGGATAGATCGGGTCCTGGTCGCCGTGCACGATCGACGTCGGCGCGGTGATCGACGACAGCGGGGCCAGCAGGTCAGGGTCGTCCCGCCACACGGCCCGCCCATGGTGGGCCGCGGCCGCCGGGTCGGTGGCCCGCGACAGCGCCAACTCCAGCGTCGCCCGGGCGCCCGCCTCGTCGAACGGCCGAACCGGCCCGTTGAAGACCCGGAACAAGGCCATGTCGGACTCCACGCCCGGCGGCAGCCCGGCGGCCTGGTGCGCGAGAAACGCCGGCGTCGGCGGCGGCAGATCGTCCGGGTCGGCCGGCTCCCCGGCCCGCGCCCGCGCCCAGACCGGGCTCGGATCATGGCCCATCGGCGAGCTGGACATCACTGTCAAGGACCGGACCCGGTCGCTCGCGTGCACCCCCAGCCACTGCGCGAGCATGCCGCCCAGCGAGGCCCCCGCCACGTGGGCGGACTCCAGCCCGTAACCGTCCAGCACCGCCAGGCAGTCGCGAGCCATGTCCGAGATCGCGTACGGCTGCGTATCGAAGTCGACGACGCTCGACCGCCCGGTATCCCGATGATCGAACCGGATCACCTGAACCCCGCGCTCGACGAGCCGGCCGACCAGCGCATCGGGGCAGAAGACACTCTGCGCGGCCGAGCCCATGATCATCAAGACGGCGGGACGCCCGGGATCGCCGACCCGCTCGGTCCAGATCCGCAGCGGCCCGGAAGTCACAAATCGCTCGTCGGCGTCAACCATGCGGGCACCCTAGCGCCGACCACCGACACTTTGCGGAGGGCCCGTCGGCTGGGTGCGTGAGGATGGAGGGCGTCCGGTGACCGGCGCGGGGAACGATCAGGCCTCGATCCGGGCCAGCCCGCCATCCAACATCGACAAACACCGGGGGTAATCCGATAGCTGCGCACGCACCATCTGCAGCCCGACCCGCAGGGCCGCCCGCGGCACACCCCGCGCCCGCAGCACCTCGGCGGTCCAGTCCACGAAATCGGTGAAGATGCGGGGCTCGCTCACGTACAGGGCCGCCGCCAGGAAATCCACCACGTGGCCCATGTCCTCGGCGGTCGCGTCGAGCTGGCGGTCGTCATATTTCCGGTATTCCGGGTAGGTGGCGGCCAGCGACGCCAGGGACGTCGCCAGCAGGGTGGGGCGCGAGCGGACCACGAAGGTGTACTCGTCGTCGCCCAGGAAGAGGGGGTCCCGCGGGGTGGGCGGGGGCCAGCCGGCGGCCAGGCGGGTGACCGCCTCCTCGGCGCCGGCGGCCCAGGCGTCGGCGCCCAGGATCTGGGCGTAGCGGCCGCCGGGGCCGAAACCGCGGCCGCCGGCGATCACCGGGACGCCGGCCGTGCGGCAGGCCGTGATGGCGGCGTGGGCGCGGGGGAGGCGGGTCGCGATCATGCAGCTCAGGGCGACCGCGTCGGGGCCGGTCTGGTGCAGGTGGGTGACCAGGTGCGGGCCGGGCACGCTCGGGCCCAGGAAGTCCACGCGCCAGCCGTCGAGGCGGAGCATCTCGGCCAGCAGGCGCACCGGCAGCGCGTGCCACTCGCCGTCCACGCAGGCGATCGTGATGCGGCCGCGGGTGGGGCGTACGGGAAATCTCGCCGCCACCGCCGCCAGCGCGCGTTCGCTGGTCGCCGTCGCCGCGTGCTCGCGCGCCACCGACCACTCGTTGGCCGCCCAGAGCTCGCCCACCCGGGTCTGCGTCGGACCGATCAGGTCCATCATCACGCGCTGCGGCGGCACCCCGGCGTCGAGCAGGCCGGTGACCACCTCGACCGCGCCGAACTCGTCGCCGTCGCCGACCAGGGAGAGGTAGTCGTCGGCGACTGTTGTCATCGTCGTCATGAAGCGCGGGCCAGGCTCAGCGGGGTGCGGTTCGGCGCGCGTACGGCCAGCATGGCGATGTCGTCCCGCGCGCCGCCGCGCATCCAGTCGGACACCAGCTGGCGCAGCCGCTCCACGGTGGCCGTCCCGGGCAGGCCCCGGCAGCTGGCGAGCGCCGCGTGCAGCCGGGGCTCGCCCCACTGCTCGTTGCCGCTGGGACCGCCGCGCGCCTCGGTCAGGCCGTCGCTGTAGAGCAGGCAGATCTCGCCGGGCGCCAGCTCGACGTCCGCCGGGCGTACCACCGTCCGCGGAACCGCCCCGATCAGCGTGCCGCTCGCCGGCACCTCCTCGACCGTGCCGTTCGCGCGCAGCACCAGCGGCGGCGGATGCCCGCCGGTCGCCAGCGTGAGCCGCACCCGCCCGTGCTCGGCCCGCCGCACCGAGCCCACCACCATGGTCACGAACCGGTGCTGGCGCCCGGACTGCAGCAGCGCCTCGTTGAGCACCCGCAGCATGGCCGCCGGCTCGGCGCCGACCAGGCGCAGGGCGCGCAGCGTCTGGCGGACCTTGCCGGTGAGCACGGCCGCCTCGGGGCCGGTGCCGCAGACGTCGCCGAGCGCGATCATCGTGTCGGGCGCCGCGCCGGTCGGCCCGTACACGTCGTAGAAGTCGCCGCCGATCCGCAGCGAGTCGTGCGCCGCCTGGTACGAGCCGATCAGCTCGATGCCGTCGGGCTGGGGCAGCTCGGGCGGCAGCAGGTCGGCCTGCAGGACCGCGGTGGTGTCGACCTGCTCGCGGTAGAGCGCGGCGGCCGAGATCGCGGCGCCGGCCCGGGCCGCGAAGATGCGGGCGAGCACCTCGTCCTCTCCGGTGAACGGTTCGCGCCGGGCCAGGATGAGCGCCCCGGCCGGCTCGGCGTTGCCCGGCAGCGGCGTGACCAGCAGCGCCCCGATCGGCCCGAGCCCGAGCCACGTGGGCGCCTGGGCGGCGTCGAGCCACCGGCTCGGGATCGGCGGGAAGCCGCCCAGCACCTCGCCCAGGCCGGGCACGTCGGACAGCGCGGTCTCGTCGGCCGAGCCCTCCTCGATCGTCCCGCCCGCGATCAGCCGCACCCAGCTGCTGCGGCGGCGGGTGGCGGGCTGGATCACCACGGCGGCGTCGGCCAGGTGGGCGACGGCGAGCTCGGCGGTCGTACGCAGGCAGCGTCCCTGATGCAAGGACCCGGCCAGCCGTCGCCCGGCCTCGGCCAGGAACGCGGTGCGGGCCCGCTCGCGGGCGAGCGCCGCGGCCCGCTCGACCTCGTCGGTCCGGTCCCGCAGGAACCAGCCGTAGTGGTCGGCGTCGAGCCGGTGCCGGCGGCCGGCGAGGTGCCGTCCCCGGTGCTCGTCGGTGAACGTGTCGGCGCCGCCGGCGATCGCCGCGGCCATCCCGCCGAGCGGTCCGGCCGCCGCCGAGTCACCGGCGGCGAGACCGGGCACCAGGGTGGCGGCCGCGGCGTTGACCAGCAGGATCGTGTCGTCGGCCGTGCCACAGAGGACGACCGCCTCCCCGGCGGCGTCGAGCGCGGCCCGAAGAAGCGGGGCGCGAAGATGCACGGCGCGGGGCGACGCGGCGCGGGGCACCGCATCCTGGGGCACGGCGGCGCGGGGCACCGCGGGAGCCGGCCCGCCCGTGCGGACCTCGCCGGCCGAGGCCGGCGACTGCGCAGTCATGATCCCCTCCAAACGCCCCGCCGCCGTTGATCGTCAGCGCCCACCCTAGTTCGTCCGGCTCGGGACGGCTCGGCGAGCGGGGCGGTCAGCCGTCGATGTCGACCACGATCGGGGCATGGTCGGAGGGGCCCTTGCCCTTGCGCGCCTCGCGGTCGACCACCGCGTCCGTCACCCGGGAGGCGACGCCGGGACTGGCCAGGACCAGGTCGATCCGCATGCCCTTGTTCATGTGGAACATCCCGGCGCGGTAGTCCCAATAGGTGAACGGGCGGTCGCCCTTGAGGGGCCGGCCGACGATGTCGCGGAACCCGAGGTCGCGGATCGCGGCCAGGGCCTCGCGCTCGGGCGGGGTGACGTGGGTCGAGCCGACGAAGACGGCCGGGTCCCACACGTCGTCGTCGGTCGGCGCGACGTTGAAGTCACCGGCCACCACCAGCGGGCCGGCGGCGAAGTCATCGGCCAGGGCGGCGCGCAACGCCGCGAGCCAGGTCAGCTTGTACTGGTAGTGCGGGTCCTCGGGCGTACGCCCATTGGGCACATATACCGACATGAACCTGATGTCCCCGCAGGTGGCCGACACCGCCCGGGCCTCGGGATCGGGATAGCCGGGCTCGCCCGGGAAGCCGTTGCGCACGTCGGCGAGGCCGACGCGGGAGAGGATCGCCACACCGTTCCAGCGACCTTGCCCGTACGCCGCGACGTCGTACCCCTCGATGGCGGGGAACCCGTCCGCGGGCACCTTGGTCTCCTGGAGGCAGACCACATCGGGCTTCGTGATGTCGAGCCACTCCAGCAGCCGCGGCAGCCGGGCCTTGACCGAGTTGACGTTCCACGTGGCGAATCGCAGTGATTGAGCGGGGCGCATCAGCCCAGCCTGCCGCATCATGCCGGGAAAATCAGGACCGCCGCACCGCCGTCATGAGCGCCGCGGCGAGACCCACGGTGAGCATGAGCAGAACGCTGACCAGCGCGATCATGATCCTCCGATCGAAAGTGTGACGGGGGTTACGTCAGGCTCCGAATGATGCCCGAGAAACCCGGCAACCGCCAGAGGTCCGATTTTCAGTCGGTCTTGGCGAGCGTCGCCGCCGTGCCGGTCACGTGCCAGTGCGAGGCGAACTCGGCCGGCGCCACCGCCGGGCCCCACAGCCAGCCCTGGCCGTTGACCACCCCGATCGCGGCCAGGGCGTCCCGCTGGACCCGGGTCTCGACGCCCTCGGCGATCACGCTGAGCCGCAGCGCCTGGCTCATCGCCACGATGGCCCGGACGATCTCGGCGGCCTCCTCGTCGGTGCCGAGGCCGACCACGAACGAGCGGTCGATCTTGACGCCGGTGACCGGGAAGCGACGCAGGTAGCCGAGGCCGGAGAAGCCGGTGCCGAAGTCGTCGATCAGCAGCTTCACGCCCAGCTCGCGCAGCTCGAAGACGACCCGGGAGGTGGCGCCGGAGCCGTCCACCATCACGGTCTCGGTCATCTCCAGCGCCACGCAGCGGGCCGGCACGCCGAGGCTGAGCAGCTCGGCCGAGACCACGAGCGGGAAGTCGGGGTCGGTGAGCTGCTTGGCCGAGACGTTGATGGACAGGTAGAAGTCGTCGTCGACGGTCCCGTCGGCCCGCCACTCGGCGAGCTGCCGCAGGGCCTCCTGGCGCACGTAGGTGCCGATCGCCCCGATCAGGCCGGCGTCCTCGGCGAGCGGGATGAACACGGCCGGCGAGATCGCGCCCCGGGTCGGGTGCACCCAGCGGCACAGCGCCTCGGCGCCGACCGGCAGGCCGGTCTCCATCCGTACGAGAGGCTGGTAGGCCACCCACAGCTCGCCGTCGCCGAGCGCGCGCCGCAGCGCCATCTCGAGCTCGATCCGCTCCCGCACCCGGTCGTGCATCGACCGGTCGAAGAGCGTGGCGTGTCCCGGCCCCTCCGACTTGGCCTGGTACATGGCCGTGTCGGCGTCGCGCATCAGCTCCTCGGCGTCGCCGTCGGCGGCGGCCGACGCGATGCCCATCGAGGCGCTGATCCTCAGCTCGACGTCGCGCACCACGAACGGCCGGTCGAAGCAGCCCCGGGCGGCGGCCAGCAGCTCGTCGGCGCAGGCCTTGTCGCCGATGCAGGCGAGCAGGAATTCGTCGCCGCCGAGCGCCGCGACCGGCACGTCGGCGTGCACCCGCTCGCGCAGCCGCTCGCCGACCTCGATGACCAGGCGGTCGCCGGTGTCGTGGCCCCAGGTGTCGTTGACGTACTTGAAGCCGTCGAGGTCGAGCAGCACCACCCAGACCTGGTCGCCGCCGGGCGGCAGCAGGCCGAGCAGGCGGGCCACCTCGTCGGTGATCATGCGGCGGTTCGGCAGGCCGGTCAGCGAGTCGTGGGTCGCCTGATGCTCGGCGTAGTGCTGGGCGTTGGCCTGGGCCTTCACCGCGGCGATCGCGCGCAGCAGCAGCAGGGAGACGGTCACGGCGCCGGTGACCGCGATGATCCACCGGTGCTCCTCGGTGTCGCCGATGACCACGACCAGCGCGAACGGGGTGGCGAGGGCGGGGATCAGCAGCGCCATGCGGCGCCCCGACCAGGCCGGGACCGGGGGGCGGGCCGGGCGGCCCAGCATCACCGCGGAGGGGTGCAGGGCGGTGACCCCGAGGAGGGTGTACGCGAGGAGGAACGGCACGTCGAGCAGGGGCGAGGTGTAGAGATGCCCGGAGACGCCGATGATCGCGTACGCCAGGTCGCCGGTCAGCAGCATCGCCATCGTGCCCAGCATCGTGACGAGGCTGAACGGCCAGAGCCGGGCCGTGAACGTCAGGCTCAGCACCAGCATCAGCACCACGACGTCGAACAGCGGATAGAGCCCGGCCAGGGCCGACACGACCGGCGAGCGGCCGGGGGTGTCCAGGGCCGGCACCGCGAGCAGCAGCGAGCTGGCCAGGCCGCTGGACAGGCACACGATCAGGCCGTCGAGCACCGTGTGCCACTCGAGGCTCTGCCGGGCCCGCAGCAGCGAGAAGAAGAAGGCGCACAGCAGGACGTAGCCGGGCACGGTGAAGCAGTCGGCGATCAGCGGGAGGCCGGCGTCGGTCACGACCGGCCGCAGCACCACGCCGATGAGGAAGACCAGCGCGGCCGCCCCGATCAGGCGCCAGGCACGGCGAGGCTCGGCGCCGAGCCGCCGCGGCCCGGCGTAGCAGGCCACGATCGTGCCGGCACCGAGGAGCAGCGCGCAGGCGCTGTTCACCGCGGGGGAGAGGTCCAGCAGGTACACGGCCGTTGCCGTCACCCCGCCGAGAGCGAACAGGCGCCACAATCCGGTCATCAACGGTTCAGATCGGCGGATTCCGCCCCGTTATTAGCTCAATGGGCCAGTGCCTTGGTCGTCCCGGCCCCCGCGCGCTGACCGGGCGCCGGCCGCCCGTGCACGAAGACGGCCGGGCACGCGCCGTGGTGCAGCACCTCGCGGGCGACCGAGCCGAGCGGGCCGGTCTCGTGCTCGCCGCGGGCGCCGATCACGATCACCCGGGCCCGGCGGGACGCCTGCACCAGCGTCCGGCCCGGGGCGCCGGCCAGCAGGCGGACCCGGACCTTGGCGAGCTCGGGAATCGTCTCGAGCGCCTCGGTCAGCAGCCGGCGGCCCTGTTCCTCGTACCGGCCGCCGTACTCGCGGACCACGTGCGCCACCTCGACCGGGATCCGCCGGCGCCGCCCCTCGGCCGCCGCGTGCCGCAGCGCCAGCTGCCCGTAGCGCGAGCCGTCCACCGCGACCAGCACCGCACCGCGCGGCGGGCGCGGCCCGCGGGACACCGCCACCGGGCACCACGAGCGGGCCACCGTCTGCACCAGCACCGAGGCGGGCGGCAGCCGGGGAGTGATCGCGAGGTCGTCGTCACCCAGCACGAGCAGGGCGGCCGTGTGGCTCAGGCGCAACAGCACCCGATCGGGCAACCCGTCCACGAGTTGTCCCACGGCCCGGACGCCGGGTGTGGAACGCTGGGCGGTGGCGACCGCCTCGTCGACCACCTGTGAGGCGGCCCGGCGAGCCCGGTCGTAGTCGAGCCCGGCGCCCGGCGGGCCAGGACTGGGCCAGGTGAACGCGTGAACCACTCGGAGCTGACAGCCTCGGGAGACCGCCTCCCGTGCCGCCAGCCGCACGGCGGACAGGCCGGCCGGCGTGCCGGTCACACCTACCACGACAGGGTTCCGCACGGGTCGCACCTCCGCACTGAGACTGTGCACCATTATCTATGCAAGAGCGCCACTCTTCGTGATCAATCCCTCAGCGGGTGGCCGCCTGATGACCCATTCAGGTTGAGGGTTTACGGTGAACGACAAATTCTTGTGGACATCTGCCGGTGAAGTGAGGGAAATACATGACGGATGTCAAGCTCGACCACCCGGGTGGCCAGTTGTCGATGCCGGTACGTGAGGCTGTCGAGGGTCCCGGCGGCATCGACGTCAGTGCCCTTCTCAAGGAGACCGGCTTCGTCACCCTCGACCAGGGTTTCGTGAACACGGCGTCGACCACGTCCTCGATCACGTACATCGATGGCGACGCGGGCATCCTGCGTTACCGCGGTTTTCCGATCGAGCAGCTCGCCGAGAAGTCGACGTTCCTGGAGGTTTCCTACCTCCTGATGCACGACGCGCTGCCGACCCCGGAACAGCTCAAGGACTTCGCCGACAAGATCCGGGTGCACACCCTGCTGCAGGAGGAGATGCGCTCGTTCTTCTCCGGTTTCCCGCGCGACGCCCACCCGATGGCCGTTCTTTCCTCGGCCGTCACCGCGCTGTCGACCTTCTACCAGGACACGCTCGATCCGCTGGATCCGGAGCAGGTCGAGATCTCGGGCATCCGTCTGATGGCGAAGCTTCCGACCATCGCCGCGTACGCGTACAAGAAGAGCATCGGCCACCCGCTGCCCTACCCCGACAACAGCCTCGACTACGTCGAGAACTTCCTGCGCATGACCTTCGGACTGCCCACCGTGCAGTACGACGTGGACCCGAAGATCGCGAAGATCCTCGACATGCTCTTCATCCTGCACGCCGACCACGAGCAGAACTGCTCGACCTCGACGGTCCGGCTGGTCGGCTCGGCGCAGGCCAACCTGTTCGCGTCGGTCTCGGCCGGCATCAACGCCCTCTCCGGCCCGCTGCACGGCGGCGCCAACGCGGCGGTGCTCGAGATGCTCGAGCAGATCCGCAAGGAGGGCGGCGACGTCAACTCGTTCGTCACCCGGGTGAAGAACAAGGAAAAGGGCGTCAAGCTCATGGGCTTCGGCCACCGGGTCTACAAGAACTACGACCCGCGGGCCGCGATCGTGAAGAAGGCCGCCCAGGAGATGCTCAACACCCTGGACAAGCCGGACCCGCTGCTGGACCTCGCGTTCCAGCTCGAGGAGATCGCGCTCAGCGACGATTATTTCGTGAGCCGCAAGCTCTACCCGAACGTCGACTTCTACACCGGCCTGATCTACAAGGCCATGGGATTCCCCACCAAGATGTTCACGGTTCTGTTCGCGATCGGCCGGTTGCCCGGCTGGATCGCGCAGTGGAGCGAGATGATGACCGACCCGGCCACGAAGATCGGCCGTCCGCGTCAGCTCTACACCGGTTTCGCGGAGCGCGAGTTCGTCGCGATCGACAAGCGATAAATCTCACTCCCGAAAACGCCCCGCCGCTCTCGTGCGGCGGGGCGTTTCGCATTTTTCAGCAGCGTCATCAGAAACGCTCGATGGTCGGGTCCGGGGGCACACCGTCCACACGCTCATCCGCACCCGCCCGCGAACTACCCTTTGTTCATGGCTACGACACCGGCCGGACCCCGGCCCGTCAATGTTGTTCATCGATGGCGGGAGCCGGCCACCAGGGTGATCTCGCGCGTCATCCCCGGTGACGTCCTCTGGTACGTGGACACCGACGAGCCCGTCTTCGCGCTCACCTTCGACGACGGGCCGGGGCCGGGAAGCACGCCCGGTCTGCTCGAGGTGCTCGCGCGGCACCGCGCCAAGGCGACGTTCTTCCTGGTGGGGGAGCGGGTCCAGAAGTACCCCGAGCTGGTCGGCGCGATCACGGCGGCGGGGCACGAGATCGCCAACCACCTCATGCGGGACGAGCGGTCGGTGCTGATCCCGGATCCGCAGTTCCGGCGCGATCTCGCCCGTACGACCGAGTTGCTCTCCCCGCATGGACCGGTTCGCTGGTTCCGTCCCGGGTCGGGGGTGTTCACGCCGCGGATGCTGCGCTCGGCCGCCGGGCAGAACCTGCGGGCCGTGCTGGGCACGCTGGTGGCCGGCAACCGCGGCGGGCCGGCCGACGACCGGATCGCCTCCTCGCTGCTGCCGGGCATCCGGCCGGGGTCGATCGTGGTGCTGCACGAGGGCACGCCCGAGCGGGAGGGCGTGGTGCGGACCACCGACGAGCTGCTCGGCGCGCTCGACAAGCTGCGGGCAGTCACCGTTTCCGAGTTGGTCGGGCGGGCACGATGATCCATGGCATGAGCGAACCGACCGAGACCACGAACCTCGACATCTACGGCAACCCGCCGCTGGACTGGACGCGGGCCCAGGCCATCATCGCCACGCCGGCGTCGCCGGACATCACGCAGTTCCTCGGCACCTGCCGGCCGGACGGCACCCCGCACGCGGCCGGCGTCGGCGCCCAGTGGGACGACGGCTACTACTACTTCACCAGCGGGCCGGGCGCCCGCAAGGCCCGCGACCTGGCCGCCAACCCGCGCTGCACGATCTCGGTGCGGCTGCCGGGCATGGACGTCGTGCTCGAGGGCACGGCCGCGCGGGTCACCGACGCCGCGACGCTGGAACGGCTCGCCGCCGCCTACCGCGAGGGCGGCTGGCCCTGCCAGGTCGAGGGCGACGCGCTCACCGCCCCGTTCAGCGCGCCGAGCGCCGGGCCGCCGCCGTGGCACCTCTACCGGCTCACGCACACCTCGATCGTCGGGGTGGCGACCGAGGAGCCGTACGGCGCGACCCGGTGGACATTCCCCGAGCCCTAGACTCCGGGTCGTGACCATCTCCCGCGAGATCGTGCTCGACGTGACCCTGCCCGCCGACCGCGCCACCCGCCGGGTCGAGGTGCGCGAGATCCGGATGGATCCGGGGACCGTGGCCGGGCTGCACGTGCACAACGGGCCGGTCTTCGGCAGCGTGGTGGCGGGCTCGGTGATCTACCAGATCGAGGGCGAGCCGGCCCGCACCCTCAATCCCGGCGACGTCTTCCACGAGCCCGAGGGCGCGCGGGTCGCCCGGTTCGACGCCACCGGCGAGGGCGTGACGTTCCTGGCCTACTACCTGCTCGCCGACGGTGAGCAGGCCGAGATCGAGTTTGTCGGGAGCTGAAATGCACGAGTTCCGCGAAGCCGTCGAGAAGGGCGACATCGAGGCGGCCATCGCGCTGCTCGCCGACGACGTCGTGTTCCACAGCCCGGTCGCGTACAAGCCGCATCGGGGCCGTCCCGCCGTCGAGACGATCCTGCGCGCGGTCTTCACGGTCTTCGAGGATCTGCGGTACGTACGGGAGATCGCGGCCGGAAACGACGCGGCGCTCGTCTTCGAGGCCCGCATCGGCGAGCGGTCGCTGACCGGCTGCGACTTCCTGCACGTGAACGCGGCCGGCCAGATCGACGACTTCATGGTGATGGTGCGCCCGCTCAGCGGCGTCCAGGCCCTCGGCGAGGCGATGGCGGCGAAGCTCAGCGCCTGAACTGCTTCTCGTAGCCGGTGCGCAGCTCCTCCCAACCGTGGTCGAGCGCGTCCCGGCCGCGGATCACGCCGACCGGCTCGCCGTCGAGCAGGTGCTGCAGCACGTCCAGGCATAGGTGCCAGCCGGCCGCGACCATCGCGTCCATGCCGGGGCGGGACAGCGTGTGCCGCAGGGTGAGCCGGGTGCCGTCGCCGGCCGGCTCCAGCTCCCAGCGCAGGACGTCGTCGCCCCAGGTGTACTCCAGCAACGTCGGCTCGGCCGCCGCGCGTACGGTCGCGGGAAGGTCCTGCCGTTCGTCACCGTCGATCATGGTGAGCGTGGTGTCGCCGGTGACGGCCAGCGAGGACTTGGCGGCGAACGGCGCCCACTGGTCGAGCTCGCCGGGATCGGTCAGCGCGGTCCAGACCTCGCGCGGGGGCTGGCGCAGCTCGCGGATGAAGATCAGTGTCCAGGTCTCGCCGGTGGGAACGATATCGGCCTGCATGGCTCATCCCTTTCGGTTGAGATGGTCTTCGAGGGCGGTCAGATGCCTGGTCCAGAGACTGCGATAGGGGGCGAGCCAGTTGTCGAGCTCCCGGAACGGCTCCGGGTTCAACCGGTATATCCGCTTCTGGGCGGCCCGGTCGGCGGTGACGACCCCGGCCGCGCGCAGGACGCCGAGGTGCTTGGAGACCGCGGGCTGGCTCATCCCGAGCATGGTGACCAGGTCGGAGACGCTGCACTCGCGCACGCGCAGGGCGTCGACGATGCGCCGGCGGGTCGGCTCGGCGATGGCGGTCAGCGCGTCCATGCCTCGAACGTTATATAACCGGAGGGGCATGTGGCAACCGTTCTGATCGCGACCTCGGGCTCGATGGGCGACGTGGCGCCCTACACCGGCCTCGGCGCGCGGCTGCGCGAAGCGGGCCACGACGTCACCATCGCCACCCACGAGCCGTTCCGGTCGCTGGTCGAGGGCGCCGGCCTCGGATTCCGGCCGCTGCCGGGCGATCTGCGGGCGACGCTGGCGCATACTCCGGGCGGTCTGCATCCGCTCGCGCTCGCCCGCCAGGCGGCCATCGCGCGACCCCTCATCGCCTCGCTCGGGCCGGGGCTGGCGACGGCGGCGGATTCCGTACGCCCGGAAGTCCTGCTCCTCTCGACGATGGTGGCGCCGCTCGGGTACCAGGTGGCCGACGCGCACGGGATCCGCCGCGCCGCCGTCTTCCTCCAGCCGATCCACCCCACCCGCGCGTTCGCGCCCGTCCTGACCGGGGGCCGCTCGTTCGGCCCGCTGCTCAACCTGGCCGCCGGTCACGCCTCGACAAAGGCCATCGAGCCGCTCTACGCCGCCCCGATCCGCGCCCTTCGTCGCGACCTCGGACTGCCGCGCACGTCGCTCTCGGCGCTGCGGACGGCCCAGGAATGGCAGGCTCCGACCTTCCACGGCTTCAGCCCCGCCGTCGTGCCCCGCCCCCGCGACTGGCCGGCCGCCCTGCGGGTGACCGGATACTGGTGGCCGGTGCTCGCGCGACCCCTCATCGCCTCGCTCGGGCCGGGGCTGGCGACGGCGGCGGATTCCGTACGCCCGGAAGTCCTGCTCCTCTCGACGATGGTGGCGCCGCTCGGGTACCAGGTGGCCGACGCGCACGGGATCCGCCGCGCCGCCGTCTTCCTCCAGCCGATCCACCCCACCCGCGCGTTCGCGCCCGTCCTGACCGGGGGCCGCTCGTTCGGCCCGCTGCTCAACCTGGCCGCCGGTCACGCCTCGACAAAGGCCATCGAGCCGCTCTACGCCGCCCCGATCCGCGCCCTTCGTCGCGACCTCGGACTGCCGCGCACGTCGCTCTCGGCGCTGCGGACGGCCCAGGAATGGCAGGCTCCGACCTTCCACGGCTTCAGCCCCGCCGTCGTGCCCCGCCCCCGCGACTGGCCGGCCGCCCTGCGGGTGACCGGATACTGGTGGCCGGTGCCCACCGCATGGGAGGCGCCGGCCGCGCTCACCGGCTTCCTGGCGGCCGGTCCCGCGCCGATCTTCGCCGGCTTCGGCAGCATGGTTCCGGGCCAGGGCGCGCGCCTGGCCGAAATCGTGGTCGAGGCGGCCCGCCGCGCGGGCGTGCGGGTCGTGCTCCAGGCCGGCTGGTCCGGTCTCGCGGCCGGCGCCTCCGACCGGGTGCTGAGCATCGGCCCGGCCCCGCACGACCGGTTGTTCCCGCTGATGGCGGGCGTGGTGCACCACGCCGGGGCGGGCACGACGGCGGCCGGTCTGCGGGCCGGGCGGCCGGCGGTCGCGGTGCCGGTGCTGGCCGATCAGTCGTTCTGGGCGGCCCGGCTGCACAGGCTCGGGGTCGCGCCGCCGCCGATCCCGCTCGCCGCCCTGACGCCGGCGCGGCTGGCGTCCGCGTTGTCGGCGATCATCGGCAATCCCCATCACGCCGCGCGGGCCCAGGCGCTGGCCGCCCGTCTCGCCGCCGAGGACGGCGCGAAACCCGTACGGGATTGGATCGCTTTGGATAAGTAACGCCTGGCCGACGCCACTAGAGTGGTCAGACGCCATCGGCCGACCGGACTGGAGACATGATGACGCAGGCCGCCGACTCCCACGACCTGATCCGCGTGCACGGCGCGCGCGTGAACAACCTGAAGGACGTCAGCGTCGAGATCCCGAAACGGCGTCTCACCGTCTTCACCGGCGTCTCCGGCTCGGGCAAGAGCTCGCTGGTCTTCGGCACCATCGCGGCCGAGTCGCAGCGGCTGATCAACGAGACCTACAGCACCTTCGTGCAGGGCTTCATGCCGTCGCTGGCCCGGCCCGACGTCGACGTGCTCGACGGCCTCACCACGGCCATCTCGGTCGACCAGGAGCGGATGGGCGGCGACGTGCGCTCCACGGTCGGCACCGCCACCGACGCCAACGCCATGCTGCGCATCCTGTTCAGCCGGATCGGGCAGCCGCACATCGGCTCGCCGCAGGCGTTCTCGTTCAACGTGCCCTCGGTCAGCGGCGCCGGCGCGGTCACCCTCAACAAGGGCGGCGGCCAGGTCAAGGAGCGGCGCAGCTTCAGCATCCTCGGCGGCATGTGCCCGCGCTGCGAGGGCCGCGGCTCGGTCAACGACATCAACCTCGCGGAGCTCTACGACGAGGAAAAGTCGATCAACGACGGCGCCATCAAGATCCCCGGGTACAGCATGGAGGGCTGGTTCGGCCGCATCTTCCGCGGCGTCGGCTACTTCGACCCGGACAAGCCGATCAAGAAGTACACCAAGAAGGAGCTGAACGACCTCCTCTACAAGGAGCCGACCAAGGTCAAGATCGAGGGCATCAACCTGACGTACGCCGGGCTTGTCCCGTCGATTCAGAAGTCCATGCTCTCCAAGGACATCGACGCCCTCCAGCCGCACCTGCGGGCCTTCGTGGAGCGGGTCGCCACCTTCACCTCGTGCCCCGAGTGCGGCGGCACCCGCCTGGCGCCCGAGGCCCGCTCGTCGAAGATCGACGGGGTCAACATCGCCGACTGCTGCGCCATGCAGATCAGCGACCTCGCCACCTGGGTCCGGGGGCTCGAGGAGCCGACGGTGGCGCCGCTGCTGACCGCGCTGAGCGAGACCCTCGACTCGTTCGTCGAGATCGGCCTCGGCTACCTGTCGCTCGACCGGCCGTCCGGCACGCTGTCCGGCGGCGAGGCGCAGCGCACCAAGATGATCCGGCACCTCGGCTCGGCGCTCACCGACGTCACGTACGTCTTCGACGAGCCCACGATCGGCCTGCACCCGCACGACATCCAGCGCATGAACGACCTGCTCGTCCAGCTGCGCGACAAGGGCAACACGGTGCTGGTCGTCGAGCACAAGCCGGAGGCGATCGCGATCGCCGACCACGTGGTCGACCTCGGGCCGGGCGCCGGCAGCGGGGGCGGCGAGGTGGTCTTCGAAGGCACCGTGGACGAGCTGCGCGCGAGCGGGACGCTGACCGGGCGGCACCTCGACGACCGGGCCACGCTCAAGCCGGACGTCCGCAAGCCGTCCGGGGCGCTGGAGATCCGCGGGGCGTCCACCCACAACCTGCGGGACGTCGACGTGGACATCCCGCTCGGCGTGCTGGTCGTGATCACCGGGGTGGCCGGGTCGGGCAAGAGCTCGCTGATCCACGGCTCGGTCTCCGGGCACGAGGGCGTGGTGACGGTCGATCAGGGCGCGATCCGGGGCTCGCGGCGGAGCAGCCCGGCGACGTACACGGGCATGCTCGAACCCATCCGCAAAGCGTTCGCGAAGGTCAATGGCGTGAAACCGGCGCTGTTCAGCGCCAACTCCGAGGGCGCGTGCCCGAACTGCAACGGCGCCGGCGTGATCTACACCGACCTCGGGATCATGGCGAGCATCGCGACCACCTGCGAGGTCTGCGAGGGCAAGCGGTTCGACGCGTCGGTGCTCGAGTACCACCTGGGCGGCAAGGACATCAGCGAGGTGCTGGCCATGCCGGTGAGCGAGGCGGTCGGGTTCTTCGCCGACGGCGAGGCCAAGACGCCGGCCGCCCACAAGATCTTGTCGCACCTGGCCGACGTCGGCCTCGGCTACCTGACCATCGGGCAGCCGCTGACCACCCTCTCCGGCGGCGAGCGGCAGCGCCTGAAGCTCGCGACCCACATGGGCGAGAAGGGCGGCGTCTACATCCTCGACGAGCCGACGACCGGTCTGCACCTGGCCGACGTGGAAAACCTGCTGGGCCTGCTCGACCGCCTGGTCGACGCCGGCAAGTCGGTGATCGTCATCGAGCACCACCAGGCCGTGATGGCGCACGCCGACTGGATCGTCGACCTCGGCCCGGGGGCCGGTCACGACGGTGGGCGGGTCGTCTTCGAGGGGACGCCGGCCTCGTTGGTCGACGATCGCTCGACGCTCACCGGTCAGCATCTGGCCGCGTATATCGGTGCCTAGCTCGATGCAACCCTTCCCTCCCCGCCGGTGTCTTTGGAGGGTGTGAGGGCGGGGAAGGGACAAGCGTTGGACGACTTCGACGAGTTCGTGCGCACGAGGTCGACCGGGCTGTTGCGTGTCGCGTACCTGCTGACCGGTGATCGCGGCGCCGCGGAGGATCTGCTGCAGGACGTTCTGGAGCAGATGTGCGCCCGGTGGCGGCGCCTGCGCGGCGGCGCGCCCGACGCCTACGCGCGCCAGGCCATCGTCAACCGGGCGACGAACCGGTGGCGCACGCGGAAGCGCAAACCCGAGACCGGCCTCGGCGATCACGACGTGCGCGCCCCCGACCACAGCGACGACGTCACCCTGCGCGAGTCGGTGCTGGCCGCCCTGCGCGAGCTGCCGCCGAAACAGCGCGCGGCGGTCGTGCTGCGCTACCTCGACGACCTGCCCGTGGGTGAGGTCGCGGCCGCGCTCGACTGCAGCGTGGGCACGGTGAAGAGCAACACGTCGCGGGGGCTCGACAAGCTGCGTGCCGTTCTCGGGCCGGAGCCGGCCAATTCGGAGCCGGCCGATTCGGAGTTGGCCGATTCGGGGATGGCCGATTCGGCACGGACCGGAGAGGAGGGATGGCGATGACCGACACCGACATCCGGGACGCGCTGGAGCGCGCCACCGGGCATCTGAGCCCGCCGCCCGACCTGCTCGAGCGGGTGCGCGCGGGCGGGCGGCGCCGGGTCGTGCGCCGCCGGGCCGTGCTGCTCGGCGGCCTCGGGGCCGCGGTCGCGGCGGCCGGGGTGCCGCTGGCGCTCGGGCGGGGCCGGGGCGGCGGCGAGGCCGCCGACCCGGGCACCCGCGGCGACCTGGCCCACGACCGGGAGTTCCTCGACGAGGCGAGGGCGGCCTGGAGCACGGGCGCCGACGCGTTCGAGACCAAGGCCCCGCCGCACGTGCTGTGGGCCGGCACCACGCCGGCCGGGCCGGCCGCCCTGGTGAGCCAGCGGGCGATGGTCGAGACCGCGCCGCAAGACCTGCTGGGCTGGGTCGAGCCGGTCGCCGGCGGCGGCCTGCGCGGCGGCAGCTCGGTGCGGCTGATGCTGCCGGGCAGGGTCGACCCGGGGGCGATCCTCGTCGGCGAGAAACGTGATGTGCTGCTCGTCGCCGATCTCGGGCAGCCGTTCGACCTGTCGGCCGACTACTCGTTCGACAAGGACGGCAAGGTGCGGCGCGCGTACAGCCGGGTGACCTCGGGCGCCGACTGGGTGTTCGTGCGCCGGGTCGCGCCCCAGCAGGGCAACGTGCGGCTCGCCATGATCCGCGGCGGGATGGGCGAGGGCATCCCGCTCGACAACTTCGGCGACGTCGTGCACGAGAAGACCAACCAGGTGCCCGAGCTGCTGCAACGGCGCCTGCCCGGCGCGGGCGAGGCGTGGGAGATGCCGGGCGGGTACGACGATCTGTTCGGTTACCACGCGCTGACCGGTCTCGGCGCCTGGCAGATCTGGGGCGCCGCCCCGGACGGCCGGCAGTTCACCGTGCGGACGCTGCCGATGGACGGCACGGTCCGGGCGTTCTGGTTCCTCGGCGGGCCCGACCCGCACTACGCGGGACTTCAGCGCGACGGCGTGGTGCGGGTGCGGCTGCCCGACAAGCAGGGCGTGGTGGTGGCCGTGCTCAACGCGACGCTGCGCTACCGCGCGCGCGGGCCGTGGATCCCGGTGAGCGACGTGGCGCTGCTGCCCGACGCGGCGACCGAGCTCGAGGTGCGGCCGCGGGGCGGCGGTAATCCGGTGACCGTGAAGCTGCCGTGACCGTTAGGTTGGAGCCATGACGGTTCGCGGCGTGCGCCGGATCATCGTGTCGGTGGCCGATCTCGACCGGGCGCTCGCGCTGTATCGCGACGCGCTGGGTCTCGCGGAGAAATACCGGGCCGGCGACGTCGCCATGCTCGGCGATCCCGAGGTGATGCTGCACCGGCGGCCGCCCACGCCGGGCCTGGCCGGGGTCGCGGCGAGCTACCTGGTCGACGACGTCGACGCGGTCACGGCCGCCGCCGAGAAGGCCGGCGCCGCGATCATCGACGCGCCGGCCGACCAGCCGTGGGGCGAGCGGCAGGCGGTGCTCACCGATCCGGACGGGCACGTCTTCTGTCTGGTCGGCCCGGTCGCGGGGTAAGACCACCCCATGGACGTCGTGATCGGCATCGACACCGGGACCACCGCCACCAAGGGCATCGCGGCCACGGCCGACGGCCGGCTGCGGGCGCACACCAGCGTCCACTATCCACTCGCGGTGCCCGGGCCGGGCCGCGCCGAGCTCGACCCGCAGCATCTGATCGACGCCGCGGTCAAGGCCCTCACCGACGTGGCCGCGGCCTGCCGCGAGCAGGGCGACCGGGTCCGGGCCGTGAGCCTGAGCGCGTTCCTGCACGCGCTGGCCCCGATGGACGCCGACGGCCGGCCGCTCGGCCCGCTGGTCACCTGGGCCGACAACCGGGCCGGCGCGCAATGCGACGAGATCATCGCGTCCGGCCGCGCCCGGGCGCTGCAGGCTCGCACCGGCACGCCGGTGCACCCGATGTCGCCGCTCACCAAGCTCGCCTGGTGGCGGGCGAACGACCCCGACCGGCTGCGGTCGACGCCCCGGTGGGGCGGGGTGAAGGAGCTGGTGCTGGCGGCCATCGCCGACGCGCCGTTCCTGCTCGACCTGTCGGTGGCCTCGGGCACCGGCCTCTACGACATCCACGCGCGCCGGTGGGACCCCGAGGCGCTGGAGATCGCGGGCGCCCGGGCCGCGCAGCTGGCCGAGGTGGTGCCGACCACGACGGTCCTTCGGTTTCGCCCCGAGATTGCGTCTGCCGCCGGGCTGCCGGCCGACACCCCGCTGGTGATCGGCGCCGCCGACGGGCCGCTCGCCAACCTCGGCGTCGGCGCCACTCCCGCCGGGGTCGCGGCCGTCTCGCTCGGCACCAGCGGCGCCCTGCGCACGGTCGTCGACCGGCCCACGGCCGACGAAGCCGGGCGGCTGTTCTGCTACGCGCTCACCGACGACCGCTGGGTGATCGGCGGCGCGGTCAACAACGCCGGCTCGGTGGTGCGCTGGGCCGGTCAGAGCTTCGCGGCCGGCTTCGAGCGCCCCGGCGCCGAGGGCGAGGACGAGGACGAGCGCGACGCCGCCCTGCTCATGGAGGCCCAGGGCGTGGCGCCCGGCAGCGACGGCCTGCTCTGCCTGCCCTACCTGCTGGGCGAGCGCGCGCCGTGGTGGCGGGCCGGCATGCGCGGCGCCTACCTGGGACTGCGCCGCGAGCACGGCCGTGCCCACCTGGTGCGGTCCGCGGTCGAGGGCGTCTGCCAGCAGCTGGCGCTGGTGCGCGACTCGTTCGCGGCCGAGGGTTTCGCGGTCACCGAGGTGCGGGCGACCGGGGGAGCGGTGGCGTCCGAGCTCTGGGTCGGCGTGCTGGCGGCCGCGCTCGACCTGCCGGTGGCGATCGCCGACACCCCCGAGGGCACGGCGCTCGGCGCCTGCCTGCTCGGCCTGCACGCGCTGGGCGACCTGCCCGACCTCGATCACGCGGCGGCGCTCATCGCGATCGCCGCACCGACCCGCCCCGACCCGGAGAACGCCGAGCTCTACGCCCGCATGCGTCCCCTGATCGAGAAGTCGGCCCTGGCCACCATGGAGATCGTGCGCGAGCTCGACCGCCTGGCCCCGCCGGTAGAGACGCCGGTCACCGCCGGTCACGTTGACGCTGCCCCCGGCGGTGAGAAAGCATGACGGGCGAGCGGTAGCGGAGGAACCCGGTGCGATTCCGGGACGGTCCCGCCACTGTGACCGGGGAGTGACCCGCCCTGTGTCGCCACGGCCGGCTCACCGGCGGCATGTGCCGCCGGCGACCGGGTGCCCGCGGCGGCACTGTCGTCTTGGCGTGAGCCGGGGCCGACATCGTCTCGGCGTGAGCCGGGGCGACATCGTCTCGGCGCGAGCCGGGGCGACATCGTCTCGGCGCGAGCCGCGGCGGCATCGCCACGGCGTGAGCCGGAAGGCGGCGGGGAGCGTCGATCCGGGAGCCAGGAGACTCCGGCCGCTCGTGACGCTCATCGGCCGGGCGTGGACACCCGGGCAGAAGGGACCTTCGTGACGCCGTACCCGTTCTCCGCCGTGGTCGGGCTCGCCGACCTGCGCCTCGCGCTGCTTCTCACCGCCGTCTCGCCGCATGTCGGCGGGGTTCTCGTGCGAGGGGAGAAGGGGACGGCGAAGAGCACGGTGGTGCGAGCGCTGGCCGCGCTGCTGCCGCCGGTCGAGGTCGTGCGGGGGTGCCGGTTCGCCTGCGACCCGGCGGCGCCCGACCCGGCCTGCCCGGACGGGCCGCACCCGGCCGACAGCCCGGCGCAGTCCCGGCCGTCGGCGCTGGTCGAGCTTCCGGTCGGGGCGACCGAGGACCGGGTGGTGGGCACGCTCGACATCCAGCGCGCCCTGGCCGACGGGGTCAAGGCCTACGAGCCGGGCCTGCTCGCGGCGGCGCACCGCGGCGTGCTCTACGTCGACGAGGTCAACCTGCTGCCCGACCACCTGGTCGACCTGCTGCTGGACGCGGCGGCGATGGGCCGGGCCCACGTCGAGCGGGACGGGGTGTCGGTCAAGCACGCGGCCCGGTTCCTGCTGGTCGGCACCATGAACCCGGAGGAGGGCGAACCGCGGCCCCAGCTGGTCGACCGGTTCGGTCTGGTGGTGACGGTGGGCGCGCCGCGCGAGGCCCGGGAGCGCGCCGAGGTGGTGCGCCGGCGGCTGGCGTACGAGGCCGGCCCCGACACGTTCGCGGCCCGCTTCGCCGGTGACGAGCGGTCGCTGTCGGAGCAGATCGTCGCGGCCCGGCGGCGGCTGCCGCTGGTCGCGCTGCCGGACGGCGAGCTGGACCGGATCGCCCGGGTCTGCCTGGCGTACGGCGTCGACGGGATGCGCGCGGACATCGTGGTGGCCCGGTGCGCGGTCGCCCTGGCGGCCTGGCACGGGCGCGACCGGGTGACGGCCGACGACGTGCGCGACGCCGCCCGCCTCGCCCTGCCGCACCGGCGCCGCAAGGACCCGCTGGACCCGCCCGGCACCGATGAGCAGCGGCTCGAGGACGCGCTGGCCGAGGCCGAGGCCGAGCTCGAACGCGAACGCGCCGCCGAGCGCGAGCGGGCCGGACGGGAGCGGGCGGCCGGCGCGGGCGGTGACCAGGACGACCCCTCCGACGACGACCCGGACGGTGGCGGCTCCCCGAACGGCGGCCCGGATGACGCAGGTCCGGACGGATCCGGCAGCGGAGGTCCCGACGGCACCGGTCCCGGCGACGCCGGCCACAACGGCGCGGGTCACAACGGTGCGGGTCACAACGGCGTGGGTCATAACGGCGCGGGTCACAACGGCGCGGGTCCCGGCGGCTCGGGACCCGATGGCGCAGGTTCCGACGGCCCGCACCCCGATCTCGCCTCGCCCGACATTTCCGAAAAATCGGATTTGCGTGGCATGGGGAATGACCGCGCGCCGGACGGGGCGGGGCAGGCGGCGGTCGCCGGGAATCCCTATCGGACCCGGACTCTCTCCATCGCGCGCCGCGGGGAGGGTGGGCACGCCGGGCGGCGATCGCCGGCGTTCGCGCGCCGGGGACGGGTGATCGGCAGCCGGGAACCGCGCGGCAAGCTCGCGGGGGCGCCGCACCTGCCCGCCACCCTGCGCGCCGCGCTGCACCGGGGAGCGCGGGACGTCGACCGGCGGGATCTGCGCGAGTCCGTGCACGTGGGCCGCGAGGCGAACCTCGTGCTGTTCGTGGTCGACGCCTCCGGGTCGATGGCCGCCCGCAAGCGCATGACGATCGTGAAGACCGCGGTGCTGTCGTTGCTGCGGGACGCCTACCAGCGGCGGGACCGGGTGGGGATGATCACGTTCCGCGGGCACGACGCCGAGCAGGTGCTGCCGCCTACGTCCAGCCACGAGGTCGGGGTGCTGCGGCTCGCGAGCCTGCGCACCGGCGGCCGCACCCCGCTCGCCGCCGGGCTGCGCCGGGCCGCCGCCACCATCGCCACCGAGCGCCGCCGGGACCCGCGCCGCCGGCCGCTGCTGATCGTGGTCACCGACGGGCGGGCCACCAGCGGACCCGACCCGGTCACCGTGGCGCCCGCCCTGGCCGGGGTGGCCGCGGTGGTCGTCGACTGCGAGTCCGGGCCGGTGCGCCTGGGGCTGGCCCGGCGGCTGGCGTCCGCACTGGACGCCGACCTGATGCCGCTCGACCACCTGGAAGCGGCGGGCACGACCACGAGGAAGGCAGCCTGATGCCCCAGGGGAAGGTCGCGGTCGTACCGCAGGACGGGCTCACCACCCGGCAGCGCCGGCGGCAGGCCGTGCTGGCCGTGCACACCGGCCACGGCAAGGGCAAGTCGACGGCCGCGTTCGGGATGGCGTTGCGGGCCTGGAGCGCGGGCTGGCCGATCGGGGTGTTCCAGTTCGTGAAGTCCGAGAAGTGGCGGGTCGGCGAGGAGTCGGCGCTCAAGGCGCTGGGCGCGACCGGCGGCGCGCCGGTCACCTGGCACAAGATGGGCGAAGGCTGGTCCTGGATCCAGCGGGCGGGCACCGAGCGGGACCACGCGGCCGAGGCGGCGGAGGGATGGGCCCAGATCAAACGGGACCTCGCCGCCGAGACCCATAAGTTCTACGTGCTCGACGAGTTCACGTACCCGATGAAGTGGGGTTGGGTCGATGTGGACGACGTCGTCGCGACGCTGGCCGACCGGCCGGGGACGCAGCACGTGGTGATCACCGGCCGGGACGCGGCGCCCGGGCTGCTCGCGGCGGCCGACCTCGTCACCGAGATGACCAAGGTGAAGCATCCGATGGACGCCGGCCGCAAGGGACAGCAGGGCATCGAGTGGTGACGATCCCGCGCGTCGTGATCGGCGCGCCCGCCTCCGGACACGGCAAGACCACCGTGGCGACCGGGCTGCTCGCGGCGTTCGCCCGGCGGGGCGTGCCGGTGGCGCCGTTCAAGGTCGGACCGGACTACATCGACCCCGGCTATCACGCGCTCGCGGCCGGGCGCCCGGGCCGCAACCTCGACCCGGTGCTGGTCGGCGAGAGCCGGATCGGCCCGCTCTTCGCGCACGGCGCGGCCGGGGCCGGGCTCGCGGTCATCGAGGGCGTGATGGGCCTGTACGACGGCCGGACCGGCGCCGGCGACACCGGCTCGACGGCCCAGGTCGCCGCGCTGCTGAACGCGCCGGTGATCCTGGTCGTGGACGCGGCCGCGCAGGGCCGCTCGATCGCGGCGCTGGTGCACGGGTTCCGCAGCTTCGGCAGCGTGCGGCTGGCCGGGGTGATCCTCAACCGGGTCGGCTCGGACCGCCACGAGGCCCTGCTGCGCGACGCCTGCGAGGAGGTCGGCACCCCGGTCCTGGGCGCGATGCGCCGGGCCGACGCCGTGGCCGCACCCTCGCGCCACCTGGGCCTGGTGCCCGCCGCCGAGCGCCGCGCCGAGGCGCGGGCCTCGGTCGACGCCCTGGCCGCGCTGGTCGAGTCCTCGATCGACCTGGCCGAGGTGGCCGCGATCGCCCGCTCGGCGCCCCCGCTGAACGCGGAGCCCTGGGAACCGCCACGGACGGACGAGCCGGGAGGGCGGCCGGTCATCGCGCTGGCCGGGGGGCCGGCGTTCTCGTTCTCCTACGCCGAGACGCCGGAGCTGCTGGAGGCGGCCGGCGCCGAGGTGGTCGTCGTCGACCCGCTGCACGACGAGAAACTGCCGGCCGGAACGCGCGGCCTGGTGGTGGGTGGCGGTTTCCCCGAGGTGTACGCGCCGGAGCTGTCCGCCAACGAGCCCCTGCGCCGTGAGGTGGCCGCCCTGGCCGCGGCCGGCGGTCCGATCGTGGCCGAGTGCGCGGGCCTGCTCTGGCTGTGCCGCACTCTCGACGACGCCCCGATGTGCGGCGTCCTCGACGCGGACGCGGCCATGACCCCGACTTTGACCCTGGGGTACCGGGACGCCGTCGCCCTCTCCGACAGCCCGCTCGCCCCGGCCGGCACCCGGGTGACCGGCCACGAGTTCCACCGCACCACCGTCCACCCGCGCTCGGGCCTGCTGCTCTCCCCAGCCGCCGGCGCCGCCTGGCAGTGGCGCGGCGCCGACCCCGAGGGTTTCGCGACCCCGGCCGTGCACGCGTCCTACCTGCACCTGCACTGGGCCGGCACACCCTCGCTGGCCGGCAACGTGGTGGCGGCCGCCCGGCCGAAGCGGTGACCGGCGAACTCGTGCTCGGCCTGGGCGCCCGCCCGGGAACCACGGCGGCGACCCTGACCGGCGCGATCGTGTCGGCGCTCGGCGAGGCGGGACTGGCGCCGGCCGACGTGGGCGTGCTCGCGACGATCGACCGGCGCGCGGCCGAGGAGGGCTTCCGGGCGGTGGCCGAGGCGCACGGCTGGGAACTGGTCTCGTTCACCGCGGAGGATCTGGCGGGACACGAGCGGGGCAACGAGCGAGTCGCCGCCGCCGTCGGCACGCCGAGTGTGGCCGAGGCCGCGGCGCTTGTCACGGCCGGTCCGGGGGCGACGCTCGTCCTGCCGAAGCGCATTCTCGGAAACGTCACCGTCGCCGTCGCGCGCAGAGGGTTTTCCCTTGCGTCACCCGGGGGAGCCGCCGCAGGGTAGGCGCGGTCATCCCGCACCCATAGCCTTCGGTCGATATATCGACTCTCGGAGGTGCAAGGTGCTGGTCCGTACCCGGGCTGTCCTGGCCGCCGCCATCATGGCTGCCGGAGCCGCCCTCGTCGCCGTCGTCTCGACGCCACCCGCGTCGGCCGCGGTCGTCCATCGTGTGCTGTTCGACAACAGCAAGGCCGAGACGGCGGGCAACGCCGACTGGATCATCAGCACGTCCCAGCCCGATCCGCTGGGGCAGAACGGGAACCCGACCTCGGAGACCTCGTGGACGGGCGCGTTGTCGTCGTGGGGCGTCGCGCTCCAACGGACGGGCTCCTACAGCCTGAAGACGCTTCCGGCCGGGAACTCCATCACGTACGGCGGAAGCGGTGCTCTTGATCTGAAGAATTTCGACGTCTTCGTGATGCCCGAGCCGAACGTGCTGCTCAGCGCCGCCGAGAAGACCGCGATCATGAAGTTCGTCCAGGCCGGCGGCGGGTTCTTCCTGATCGTCGACCACACCGGCAGCGACCGGAACAACGACGGCTACGACTCGGTCGAGATCGCCAACGACCTGCTCACCAACAACACCCTGGACGCGACCGACCCGTTCGGCTTCAGCATCGACGCGAACGACATCAGCAGCGAGAACCCGGTCGCGATCACCAGCGGCGCCGACCCGGTGGTCAACGGCCCGTACGGCAAGGTGACCGGTAGCATCATCCGCGACGGCAGCACCCAGACGCTGCACAAGGCCGACAACGCGGCGGTCAAGGGCCTGGTCTGGCGGCCCGGCTCGAGCCCGACCGGCAGCACCGGCGCCTTCTTCACGACCAGCACGTTCGGGTCGGGACGGGTCGCGGTGTGGGGCGACAGCTCGCCGATCGACGACGGGACCGGGCAGTCCGGGAACACGCTCTACGACGGCTGGAACGATCCAGCGGGGACGAACCGGGCGCTCGCGCTGAACGCCACGGAATGGCTGGCGGGGACCGGCGGCAGCACGCCGACGACGCCGCCCACGACCCCGCCGACGGGCGGCGCCTGCTCGACCGCCCAGCTTCTCGGCAACACCGGCTTCGAGTCGGGCAGCACCTCGTGGACGGCCAGCTCCGGCGTCATCACCAACTCGTCGTCGCAGGCCGCGCACGCCGGCTCCTACAAGGCCTGGCTCGACGGCTACGGCGCCACGCACACCGACACGCTCGCCCAGACGGTCACCATCCCGGCCGGCTGCGGCGGCGCGACCCTGAGCTTCTGGCTGCACGTCGACACCGACGAGACCACCACGACGACGGCGTACGACAAACTGACCGTCGCCGCGCGAGGATCAACCTTGGCGACATATTCCAACTTGAACGCCAGCAGTGGATATGTCCAGAAATCTCTCGCGATATCCGGCTCAGGCGGCACCACCGTGACCTTCACCGGCGTGGAGGGAACCCAGATCCAGACGTCCTTCGTGCTCGACGACGTGACCCTGACCCCGAAGGCGTAAGGGCGGCCGGTGAGGGCCCTCGAGAAGGGGCCCTCACCGCCACCAGTACAACTCGGTCCGATCGGCCGGCCACTCCCGTTCCGCGACCCCGCGCGGTTCGAACGTGTCCCGGCCGAGGTCGACGGGCCGCCACCCCGGCTCGACCTCCTCGGTCGCCGGCCGCACGAATCCCAGCACCCGCTCCTCGCAGGCCCCGATCCGCCGGTAGGTTGCCTGGGCCTCGATCAGCGACGGCCGGTTGGCGCCGCCCGCCCAATCCGGCCACCGCAGCTGAACCTGGTCGTCCTCCCAGAAGCAGACCGGACAGATCTCGTACGAACCCGGCGGCGCCCCCATCGTGAGATGGCCGCAGCACACGCACGGATACCGGATCGGCTTCACCCCGGCATTGTCGGTGATCGCGGGGGGATCGGCGTCCTTGACCGCCCAGCTCTGGTTCGGCGTGGCGCCCAGCGTGAACACCGTCCCGCCGGATTGAACGTGTTCTTCCCGTACGAGCCCCGGATCGCCGGTCATCACGTGCGTCGGCGCGCCCAGGTGCGGCCACCGGTCCCAGATCCCGTTGTTCTGCGCGGCAAAGTCCATCATGGACGTAGCCAGTTCGCCGGCCACGTCCGGCCGCAGCAGGCCGAGCAGCTGAATGTGCGCGCGGTACTCGTCCCAGCCGGAGAACGCGCCGTAGGCGGCGTTCTGCCTGACCGTTCAGCCTTCGGGGTACTCCCACTCGTGGACCGGGCGGTTCTCGTGCATCAGCGGCAGATAGCGGTGGAGCATCTCGTGCAGGGCGGCCTGCCGGTCGTTGCCGTCCGCCTCCAGCGTGTGCAACGTGCGGATCTGCCAGGTGGCGCCGTTGCGGTGGGTGAGGCAGCGCTGCTCGATGATGCCGAGCAGCCGGTCGCGCTCGGCGGGGGAGACGCCCCAGCGCTCGAGGCCCTGGTGGGCGAGCGGCAGCAGCCGGCGTAGCACCAGCTCGGTCACCTGGATGTAGCCGAGGCCCGGCCAGAACACGCTGGCGTCGATGCCGTGCCGGGCGCAGGCGTGGAAGTTCTCCTCGGCGGCGCTGAAGCTCATCTGCGTCCACAGTGGCCGTTCCGCCTCGGCCAGGTTCCGGATCAGCCCGTAGTAGAACGCCGCGTTGGCCAGCGTGTCGACCACCGTCGGGCCGGCCGGGAGCACGCGGTTCTCCACCCGCAGGTGCGGCCGGCCGCGCACCACCGCGTAGATCGGCCGGTTCCAGCGGTAGATCGTGCCGTTGTGCAGCCGCAGCTCGCTGAGCTCGGGCACCTCGCCGCGCTCGAGGATGTCGGACGGGTCGGCCTCGTCGCAGATCGGCAGCAGGGCCGGGAAGTAGCGCACGTTCTCCTCGAAGAGGTCGAACACACTGGTGATCCACCGCTCGCCGAACCAGACCCGCGGGCGTACGCCCTGAGCCCTGATCTCCTCCGACCGGGTGTCGGTGGCCTGCTCGAACAGCGGGATCCGCGTCTCGCGCCAGAGCTCCCGGCCGAACAGCAGCGGCGAGTTGGCGCCCAGCGCGACCTGGATGCCGGCGATGACCTGGGCCGCGTTCCAGTACGAGGCGAACTGCGCCGGGCTGACCTGCAGGTGGAACTGGGTGCTGGTGCAGGCCGACTCGGGCGCGATCGTGTCGGTGGTGACGGCGAGCCGGTCCACGCCGTCGATGCGGATCTCCATGTCCTCGCCGCGGGCCGCGAAGATCTGCTCGTTCAGCAGCTTGTAGCGCGGGTTCGCGGAGAGGGCGTCGAGCGTCATGTGCTCGCGGCGCAGCGTCGGCAGGATGCCGATCATCACGGTGTGCGCGCCGATGCCCCGGGCGTGCTTCTCCGCGTTGTTGAGGCTGGCCCGCAGCGAGCGCTCGAGATCGGCGTTCTCGTCGCCGGCCAGCCGCCGCGGCGGCACGTTGATCTCGATGTTGAACTGGCCCAGCTCGGTCTGGAAATCGGGGTCGGCGATCGCGCCCAGCACCTCGGCGTTGCGCATCGCCGGATCGGCCGCCTCGTCGATGAGGTTGAGCTCGATCTCCATGCCGGTGAGCGGCCGCTCGAACTCGAAGCGGGACTCGCGCAGCATCGCGGCGAACACGTCCAGGCTCCGGCGGATCTTGTGCCTGTATCGGGCCCGGTCTTCTCGGCTGAAGTTGGTCTGCTCGACTTCCTCACCCACGGCACACCACCTCTCTCGAGTGACTCCAAGTTCGCACACCGGGAAGGTCTGCGCCACACGTGAGATTGGCGTGCCGGTTGTTTCACCTGAGCCAGGCGGCGGTCACCGCCAGAGCCACGGTTACCCCGAGAACGGCCTGCAGCAACAGGGCCGGCCCCAGATGCGACCACATGGTGGGAATGCGGGGGGTGAGCGGCTGCATGGTGGTCAGGTTGACCACCTGGACCAGGCGCACCGGCAGGCGTTCGTCCCGCTGCGGTTGCGTGCGCAGCTGGATCAGGTCGCCACGGTGCAGGGCCGACTGCGGCAGGTGCCCGTGCATCTCCACCTCGTAGGTCTGACCCAGGTCGTCGCGTACGCGCACCGGGGTCACCAGGAACTCGGGGCCCTTCTTCAGCTCCTTGAAGCTGCGCCGGGCCGGCCGCATGCGGATCAGCGAGCCGATCAGCTGGGCGATGCCGGCGGCCAGGAAGACCACGATCAGTAATGGCTGCCCGACCTTCACCTCCCGGGTGTAGGACGCCTGGTACCCGGCGAAGCGGCCGGTGATGACGGGACTGACGTGCCGGAGGATCTGCTCGCGGTACAGCTCGACCTCGTCCATGGGGGATCACCTCCTGGATGTCTTCATATCGTACGGTGATCATGTAGATACGCAGCGTGAGTGAATTGGCCGTGAGAAGGCCCTCGCGGTCCCGCCCTCCCGCCTGGGCAAATGCCTGAAAAGCGAGCGAATCGCCACTCGAAAAGGTGAACTGGACTCGGAACCGCGCCGGCAGCGCCGGGAATGGGGGCAGGGGACCGATGGCACCTTCACAGGCGTTCGTGAAGCCGGACAGCGTCCTGGCGCGCACCGCCCAGGCGATGCTGGAGGCCCACGCCGGCGGCGCCGGCCCGAGCGAGGGCATGACCGAGTGCCCCGCGTGCGGCGAGCCGCTGCCCTGCCCCGCGGGCCGCTCGGCGGCCGACGTGGTCGAGGCCGCGGGCCTGGCCGAGGCGTCCGGGTTGGTCGCCGCCGCCCGCCACGGCCTGGGCGAGCCCGCGTACGCGTCCCCGCTGGCCTTCGGTTCCCCGATGGAGCCCGCCTTCGCCTACGGCGAGCCGCCGTTCGGTGCCACCGGCTTCGACGCCCCCGCCGAGGGCGAGCCGTCCTTCATCCCGCCGCCGCCCGACGACCTGCCGCCCTGGGCCGGCCCGTCCACCGCCGGCCCCACCACCCCCGTGGCCGTCTCCTTCGCGACGCCGAGCTTCGACCTGCCGCCCATCCCCGAGGTGCCGCCAGGTGCGTCCCCCGACCCGCTCGGCCCCCGCCTGGCCGGCATGACCGCGGCGTCGCTCGAGGACCCACCCACCTACCAGAACGCCCAGCACGCCGAGCCCCGCCTGCCCGAGTCCCCGCTGACCGAGCCGCCCTACCTGGAGTCGCCCTACCTGGAATCGCCCCGCCCGGAGTCGCCCCGCCTGGAGCCGATCCGCCTGCCGGCCGAGGGCCGGAACCCCACCCATTTCGAGCCCGAGCGCATGGACCCGATCGCCCCGCCGCGCATGGAGCTCCCACACCCCACACCGGCCGCCTTCGAACCACCCCGCCCCGACCCGTCCGGCTTGGCGCCGTCGGGCCCGCTTCCGCCCGCCGTGGCTCCGTCCGGCTTGGCGCCGTCGGGCCCGCTTCCGCCCGCCGTGGCTCCGTCCGGCTTGGCGCCGTCGGGCCCGCTTCCGCCCGCCGTGGTTCCATCCGGCTTGGCTCCGTCCGGCCCAGTTCCGCCGGCGGTGGCTCCGTCCGTCCCGGCTCCGTCCGGCCCGGCTCCGTCCGGCCCGGCTCCCGCCGGCCCTGGCCCGTCGGGCTTGACCGCGGCCGGCCCGGAGTCCGCCCGCCCCGAGCCTCCCCGCCCGCAACCGGTGAGCCCCACCGCGCAACCTTCGGCGACAGCCCCGGCAAGCGCGCCCGCCCCCAAGCCCCAGTACCCGTCGGACTCCGACCCGCTGCTGACCGGCCGCCCGATCTACCCACCCCAGAACCGTCCCCTGGACGCCCCGCTCTACACCCCGGCCCGCCCCACCGCCGGCCCGCCCGTGACCGCCGCACCGTCGGCGTCCACGGCAGCGTCCCCGCCGGCACCCGCCGGCCCACCGGCACCCGAGAGCCGCCCCAGTTCGCCCGCGGCTCGCCCCGGCACCCCGCCGCCCACCGGCGCGCCCACCCAGCCGCAGCCCGGCCTGGGCGTGCAGCCGGGCCTGACCCAGCCGCCCCAGCCGGGAACGGCCCAGCCGGGAACCGCCCAGCCGGGATTGGCGCAGCCGGGAATGGCGCAGCCGGGAGCAGCGCAGCCGGGTCTGGTGCAGCCGGGTCAGCCGATTCCCGCACCGCAAGCCACGCAGCCTCCGGCCGCGTTCGCCCCGCCGCAGTCCGCCCCGGCCCCGCAGCAGGCGCCCGCCGCCGCCCAGCCGCCGACCGGCCCCGGCCAGCAGGTCCCGAGCGGCCTGACGCCCCCGGCCGCCCCGGCTCCCCAGAGCGCGAGCGCCCCGGCTCCCCAGGGCCCGAGCGGTTTGAGCCCCCAGGGCCCGAGCGGTTTAAGCCCCCAAGGCCCGAGCGGCTTGAGCCCCCAGGGCCCCAGCGGCCTCGGTCAAGCCGCCGCCACCCCGCAACCACCCGCCCCGGCTCCGGTTCCCGCCCCGGCCGCCGCCGCGCCGAACCCCGCGGCCCAGCCGGGAGGCGGCCCATCCAACCGCTTCGGCGGCGACGGCGCCGACCAGCCCAGCGGCCTCGGCCTGCTCGCGAGCCGCCCGCCCCAGGAGCCGCCATCGATGGGCCAGGCCGGTCACGAAGGTCAGGCGACCGAGGCGCAAGCACCCACCCAGGCGCCGCCCAACCAGCCACCCCAGCCCGAGGCCAAGACCACCCGCCGCAACCGCCCGCCGCTCGAGCCCCCGCAGATGGGCCAGCTCAACCGCCCCTTGGCCGACGGCGGTCCGCAGAACCCGCCCCGCAACGGCGGCCCGGCCTAGCCGCCGGACCGCAACGGCGACCCAGCCTAAGCCCAGTCCAGGCCCATGGTCCCAGGCCAGGCGCATGGCCCCAGGCCCGGCCCGGAGCAAAGGACCGCCCAAGCGCAAGGCCAGACCTAAGCCGCCGCCCCAAGCTGGGTCCAAACAACCTTCCCGTCGCTCACCGGCAGCACGCCCCACGCCTCGGTCAGCTCCCGCACCAGCCGCAACCCGCGCCCGCCCGGCGACGCCGGGCTCGGGTCCGCGGGCTTCGGCATGTGCCGGCTGCCGTCGCGGACGCTCATGGTCACGCGGCCGTCGCGCAGGGCGAACGTGAACTCCATCGTCGTGTGCGCGTGCCGGACCACGTTCGCCACCAGTTCGGTCGCGATCAGTGCCGCCGTGCCGGCCAGGTCGGAGCGGTGCCACGTCTCGCACGCCTGGGTCACCAGCTGGCGCACCTGTTTGCAGGCGTCCGGCACCGGGCGCAACCGCACCCGGATCCGCTGGGGCTCGGGTTCGCTGCCCGCCTCGGCCATCGCCGCCTCGCAATCCGCCGCGTACATCAGGTCCGCGCACTCGGGCGCCGCCGACACCGCGGCGCGGGTCTCGGCCGTCGCGCCGCACAGCACGATCGGCACGTTCGGCCAGTCCGCGGCCTCGCCGACCACGGCCGCGAGCGCGGTCAACCCCACCGGGTCGCCGATCCGCAGCGCCGTCACGTCGATCAGCAACCGCGTCGGCAACGTGGCCAGGCTGCGCCGGACCGCCTGCTGGAGCGCGTCGCCGGTGACCGGGTCGAGGGTGCCACTGAGCCGCAGCAGCGCCACAGGCCGGTCCCGCACCGGCCGGCAGACGAGCTGACTGGGCATTCGTCTCCTCCGTGTACCGAGAACCCCCCTGGTGCCCGGCGGGCGGGGGCGGCAAACGTCGGCCGGGGGCGGCAAACGCCGGACGTGGCTAATCTGGGCCTCATGCCAGCTGGCCGGGTCGGGTTGCGTGCGCTCCTGCCGTACCTCTCCCGGCACCGCCGCACCCTCGCCGTGGTCGCCGCGCTCAGCCTGATCGCCGCCGTGGCCGCGCTGGTCCAGCCCCTGCTGGTGCGCCGGGTGCTCGACGGCGTCGCGCACAGCCGCCCGATCGCCGGCCCGGTTTCCCTGCTCATCGGGCTGCTGCTGGCCGGGGCCGCGATCCGGGGCGTCCGCGATTTTCTGCTCCAGCGCACCGCCGAGGGTGTGGTCCTCGTCACCCGGCGGCGGCTGGCCCGGCACCTGCTGATGCTGCCGATCGCCGAGTACGACCGCCGCCGCACCGGCGATCTCCTGTCCCGGGTCGGCGCCGACTCGACCCTGCTGCGGGCGGTGGTCACCTCCGGCCTGTTCGAGATCGTCACCGGCGCCGTGATGGTCGGCGGCGCCCTGATCGCGATGGCCTTCCTCGACCCGCTGCTGCTCGGCGTGGCGGTGGCCGCGCTGGCCGTGGGCCTGACCGTGGCGATGTCCGCCTCCCGCCGGGTGCGCGGCCTCTCCGAGCAGGCCCAGGCCCGGCTCGGCGAGATGACCTCGGCGGTCGAGCGGGCGATCTCGGCGGCGCGGACGATCCGGGCCAGCCGCGCCGAGGAGCGCGAGGCCGCGACCGTTTCCGAGGGCGCGGAGCAGGCCTATCGGGCGGGCATCCGGCTGGCCCGGCTCGAGGCCCTGGTCGGCCCCGTCGCCGACACCGCCATCCAGGGCGCCTTCCTGCTGGTGCTCGCCGTCGGCGGGGTCCGGGTGGCGTCCGGCGCGATCAGCGTGGGCAGCCTCGTCGCGTTCATCCTGTTCCTGTTCTTCCTGGCCATGCCCCTGGGACAGGCGATCCACGCCTACACCCAGCTCCAGTCCGGGCTCGGCGCGCTCCAGCGCATCGAGGAGATCCTCGCGCTACCGGACGAAAGAACGGGCGACTCCGGCCGTACGCCCGAAGCAGCGCAGGCCGGCGCACCGGCCGTCGCCTTCCGGTCCGTCGATTTCGCCTACCCGGGCGAGAAGCCCGTCCTGCACGAGGTGTCGTTCGAGGTGCCGCGGGGCAGCCGGATCGCCCTGGTCGGCCCCTCGGGCGCGGGCAAGTCGACCGTCCTGGCCCTGATCGAGCGCTTCTACGACGTGACCGGCGGCGGCGTCAGCATCGACGGCCACGACGTGCGCGACCTGCCCCGGGACGCCCTGCGCGCCCGCCTCGGCTACGTCGAGCAGGAGGCCCCGGTGCTGGCCGGCACCCTGCGCGACAACCTGCTGCTGACCGCGCCGGACGCCACCGACGACGATCTGCGGGCCGCCCTCGGCGAGGTCAACCTGGGCGGGCTGGCCGAGCGCTCGCCCGAGGGCCTGGGCGTGCAGGTGGGTGAGGGCGGCGTGCTGCTCTCCGGCGGCGAGCGGCAGCGCCTGGCGATCGCCCGCGCCCTGCTCACCGACGCGCCGATCCTGCTGCTCGACGAGCCGACCAGCAACCTCGACGCCCGCAACGAGGCCGCCCTGCGCGAGGCGATCGCCAGCGCCGCGGTGAAGCGGACGCTGATCGTGGTCGCCCACCGCCTCAGCACCGTGGTCGACTCCGACCGCATCGTCGTCCTGGAACAGGGCCGGGTCGTGGCCGCCGGCCCGCACCACGAGCTGCTCGACGCGAGCCCGCTCTACCGCGAGCTGGCGACCCATCAGCTCCTGGTGTCGTGACACACCTCTCAGCTAGATGAAGTACCGTTGCCCGCCATGGGTGTGTCGCAGCGGCTCAAAGGCCGGTTCCGCAAGTTTCTGCAGCGTCCGGGCACCACGGTCGACCTCGCGCCGTTCCGCAAGCGGTTGCCGGCGATCGAAGGCCGTGAGGAGGCGCTGCGCGAGCTCGACGACGAGGCGCTGACCTCGGCGGCCGGTGAGGCGACCGACTTCACCGAGATCTGCGCGGTCGGGCGCGAGGCGGCCTGGCGGGCGCTGGAGCAGAGGCCGTACGACGTTCAGCTCCTCGGCGCGATGGCCCTGCTCTCGGGCCAGGTCGCCGAGATGGCCACCGGTGAGGGCAAGACCCTGACCGCCACGATCGCCGCCTACGGTCACGTCCGCCGCGGCCACGGCCCGGTGCACGTGCTCACCGTCAACGACTATCTGGCCCGCCGCGACGCCGAGTGGATGGAGCCGGTCTACAAGCTGCTCGGCCTCTCCGTCGCCTGGGTCGTCGAGGCGTCGACCCCCGCGGAGCGCCGCGAGGCCTACCTGGCCGACGTCACCTACGTCTCGGTCTCCGAGGCCGGCTTCGACTACCTGCGCGACCAGCTGGTCACCGACGTGGAAGACCGGGTCCAGCGCGAGCTGGCCACGGCGATCGTCGACGAGGCCGACTCGATCCTGATCGACGAGGCCCGCGTGCCGATGGTGCTGGCCGGCTCGATCGCCGACGAGAGCGACCCGGTGCACGAGGCCGCCGACCTCGTCCGCGACCTGCGCCCGGGCAAGGACTTCGAGGTCGCCGACGACGGCCGCAGCGTCGCCTTCACCGACACCGGCCTCCAGCGCATCGAGGAGAAGCTCGGCGGCGTCGACCTGTACGCCGACGACCAGGTCGAGCAGCTCTCCGCGGTGAATGTCGCGCTGCACGCCCAGGCGCTGCTCCGGCGCGACGTCGACTACATCGTCCGCAACGGCGGCGTCGAGCTGATCGACGAGATGCGTGGCCGGGTCGCCCAGCGCCGCCGCTGGCCCGACGGCCTCCAGGCGGCGGTCGAGGCCAAGGAGGGGCTGAGCGCCACGGCCGAGGGCGAGGTCCTCGACACGATCACCGTGCAGGCCTACATCGCCCTCTACAAGACGGTCTGCGGCATGACCGCGACCGCCGTGCACGTGGGCGAGCAGCTCCGGGAGTACTTCAAGCTCGAGGTCGCGGTCATCCCGTCGAACGCGGAGAACATCCGCGACGACGAGCCCGACCGCATCTACTCGGCGCACGACACCCGCGACGAGGCCCTGGTCGAAGAGATCAAGATCGCCCACGAGAAGGGCCGGCCGGTCCTGATCGGCACCCTCGACGTGAAGGCGTCCGAGCTGCTGGCCAAGCAGCTGGCCGCGGCCGGCGTCCCGTCCAACGTGCTGAACGCCAAGAACGACGCCGAGGAGGCGACCATCATCGCCGAGGCGGGCGCGCTCGGCGCGGTCACCGTCTCGACCCAGATGGCCGGCCGCGGCGTCGACATCCGCCTCGGCGGCAGCGACGAGGCCGACCGCGACGCCGTCGTCGAGCTGGGCGGCCTCTACGTGATCGGCGCCGGCCGGCACGACAGCCGCCGCGTCGACGACCAGCTCCGCGGCCGGGCCGGCCGCCAGGGCGACCCCGGCGGCTCGGTGTTCTTCGTGAGCCTCGAGGACGAGCTGGTCACCCGGCACGCCGGCGACATCCTGCCGGCCTCCCCGCGGATGGACATGGACGGCGTCGTCCACGACGACCAGGTGGAGTACGCCGTCGAGCACGCCCAGCGGGTAGCCGAGGGCGTCAACCACGAGATCCACCGCAACACCTGGCGCTACAGCGTCGTCATCGAGCAGCAGCGGGTGGCCCTGGCCGAGCGCCGGGAGCGGCTGCTCACCTCCGAGGTCGCCACGATCATGCTGCTCGAGCGCTCGCCGGAGAAGGCCAAGGAGCTCGATGAGGACGTCCTCTCCGACGCCGCCCGGGCCATTGCGCTCTTCCACCTCGACCGGCTCTGGGCCGAGCACCTGGCCGAGCTGAACGAGGTGCGCGAGGGCGTGCACCTGCGCGCGCTCGGCAAGCTCGACCCGCTCGACGAGTTCCACCGGGCGGCGGTGCCGGCATTCCAGAAGGTGTTCACCGACATCGAGTCGCGCACCATCGAAACGTTCGAGGAGACCGACTTCGAGGACGGCTGGGAGCCGGAGCGCGCCGAGATCGTGCGGCCCAGCGCCACCTGGACCTATTTGGTTCACGACAACCCGTTCGGCTCCGAACTGGACCGGTTGATTGCGGCGGTGGGGCGCCGCCTGACCGGCGGAAACTGATTCGTTCCTGATCCGCGCGGCGTCCAAGAGGGCGCCGCGCGGTTTTTTGTTCAGTTGATTCATCAAGGAACGTCTATGTGTGGCGGCCGTCTCATCAGGGCTTCCGGCGTTGGGCAACGTTTAAACAACCGGTCAGGATCCGTTCTCAGAATGCATTTCCCGCCGTCAAAGCCGATGTGGAACGATTTTCTCACATCGTGGTTGCCGTCTTGACCTGGCAACGACATTCGCGGAAATATTCACCGCGAATTTACGGAGGGTGACCGGGCATATACGGTTACCGACCATGCAATTTCAGGGGGCTCTCTTCCAATGCCGGTAAGCGCGCTGTCGCCTCGTGTCAACCGCCATGTCACAGGCCCGGGCCGTGGAAGCTCGGGGGTACGCCGGCCCGCCGATCCCGCCCTGACCGTCACGGTCGCGATTCCACTCACCACCGACGCCCTCACCCCGCAGGCCCATCGGCTCATCGAGGCGGTCCGCGAGCTCGTCGAGATCAGCCAGGGCACGATCACCGTCGAGCCGGCGGTCCCGGCCCGCGACGAGCCGGACGAGGCCTTCGCCGGCCCCGAGGTCCGCATGCTCACCGGCACCCGCCAGGTCCTCGTCGACGGCGAGGCGCTGCCGCTCACCCGGCTCGAGTTCGACCTGCTGCTGTTCCTGGCCGAGCGCCCGCGCCGGGTCTTCACCCGGGGCCAGCTGCTGGCCGGCGTCTGGGGCTACGAGCACACCGGCGAGCGCACGGTCGACGTGCACGTCCGCCGCCTGCGCCTCAAGCTCGGCAGCGCCCACCCGGTGATCACCACCGTGTACGGCGTCGGCTACCGCCTCTCCGACGACGCCAGCGTGGTCGTGCAGGCGCACGAGTAGTCTTCCCGGGCGTGCGTGTGCGTCCGGTGTCCGTCGAGAATCTCGTCGAAGAGCTCGCCGACGAGTTGATCAGTCGGGAACCCGACAGTTACCTCAGAGTGGCGATCGACGGGCCCGCGGCCGCCGAGCCCGGACGCCTCGCGGACGCCCTGGTTGACCCGCTGCGGCTCCGGGGCCGCCCGGCCCTACGGGTCGACACCGCCGACTTCCTCCGGCCCGCCTCGTTGCGCCTGGAGTTCGGCCGGGAAAATCCGGACACGTTCTACGCCGGCTGGTTCGACGAGGCCGGGCTGGCCCGCGAGGTCCTCGACCCGGCCGGCGCGGGCGGGGACGGGCGCGTCCTGACCCGGCTCTGGAACGCCGAGACCGACCGGTCGGCACGTGATCCCTACCACCCGCTCGCGCCCGGAACGGTGCTGCTGGTGAGCGGTCCGCTGCTGCTCGGCGGCGGTCTCGGCTTCGACTTCACGGTGCACCTCGAGCTGACCCCGGCCGCCCTGCGCCGCCGCACCCCACCTGGGCAGCAGTGGACCTTGCCGGCCTTCGACCGGTACGCCGCCGAGGTCGCCCCGGCGACCTTCGCCGACATGGTTCTGCGGGTCGACGATCCGAGGCGTCCGGCACGGGTCGAGGAACGTTGGTGACGCGAGTCTGTAGCGGACGCGACCACTGACAGTTATGCTCCGGTTACTTTTTTAGCGGAGACCCCGTTTGGGACCTCCGGCGGTGGGTATCAGCCGTCCCCACGGTGCGATGGGGGCCGGTCATCGGGGGACCCACCCGCAGGGGCAGAGGAAGGGCAGGGGAGCGCATGCTCGTCAATGGAGCGGTTATCACGGGCAAGGGTGCCGCGAAGGGGCGTACGCCGGAGGAGGTCGAGCAGATCCGCACGATCCTGCGCGGCCGGTTCGACGATGCGAGCACCGAGTACGAGGACGCCCTCGCGGAGAGCCACCGGCTACGTCTCGTCGAGATCGGCGACGCCGCCGGCGACGACCAGGCCGACAGCGGTTCCAAGACGGCCGAGCGCGACGCCGCCTCGTCGCTGCTGCGGACCCTGCTTGACCGGCGGACACAGGCCGAGCACGCCATCGCGCGGCTCGACGACGGCACCTACGGCAACTGCGAAGGGTGCTCGAACCCGATTCCAGTGGAGCGGCTCGAGGTCTTCCCCTCGGCCACCACCTGCGTGCACTGCAAGCAGAACCGGGAGCGCCGGGCCAGCTGACCGACGACGATCGAGTCCGCCGCCACGCGCGGCGGACTCGCCGTCTTCGGACTAGCTTGATCCCATGGGTTCGATCGCGGTCGGCACGGCCTCCTGGACCGACCGGACGCTGCTCGACTCGGGGTGGTACCCGGCCTCGGCCGACAACCCCGAGAAGCGTCTGGCCTACTACGCCCGGCAGTTCCCGGTGGTCGAGGTCGACTCGACCTACTACGGGCCGCCGGCCGAGCAGACCACCAAGCTGTGGGCGCAGCGCACCCCGGACGACTTCACCTTCAACATCAAGGCGTTCAGCCTGCTGACCGGCCATCCCACCAAGGTGTCCGCGATCTACAAGGACCTGCGCCCGGAGACGAGCAAGAAGAACATCTACCCGACCGATCTGCCGCCCCAGGCGTACGAGGAGGTCTGGAGCCGTTTTCTCTCGGCGCTGGACCCGCTCGCCCAGGCCGGGAAGCTCGGCGCCGTGCTCTTCCAGTTCCCGCCGTGGTTCGGCATCCGCCGCTCCAACAAGGACCTCATGCTCGAGGTGGCGGCCCGCTGCAAGCCGCTGCGGCCGGTCTTCGAGCTGCGCAACGCGTCCTGGTTCGAGGGCGACAACCGCGACGAGACGTTCGAGTTCCTGCGCAAGCACAAGCTGCCGTTCGTCTGCGTCGACATGCCGCAGGGCCACAAGTCGTCGGTGCCGCCGCTGCTGGAGGCCACCGCCGATCTGGCCGTCGTGCGTTTCCACGGCCACAGCGCCAAGTGGACAAGCACCGATATTCACGAAAAATTCGGATATAAGTATTCGTCGGCCGAGCTGTCAGAGTGGGCGCCGCGCCTACGGGATTTGTCGGATAAAACCCGGCAAACCCAGGTCTTCATGAACAACTGCTACTCCGACTACGCCCAGACCAACGCCTCCACGCTCATCGATCTGCTGGACTCCGACTGACTCCGGCGCCTCGGCGGCGGGCCATCGCGATCATGGCGGCGGCATCTCGCACTGCCGCACCACGCTGGTCATTGTTGAAGTAGACGTACGCGTCCGAGAAGTCACGCAGCCGGAGCAACCACGTCCCGAGCGCCGTCGACCCGTACCGTGGCCAGTCCTTCGCCCTTCCCTCGTGCAGCCGGAGATACCCGAACCCCGCGGTCGTCCAGAGCGGACCCAGCGGCCGGCCCTTGCGGTCCGCCCAGCACAGCGCCGCCCCGCGCTTCTCCAGCACGGCCCGCGTCTCGTCGGTGAACCAGCTCGCATGCCGCGGCTCGACGGCGACCCGTACGTCCCGCGGAAAGAGCCGCAGAGTCTCGTCCAGCGCGCCCGGATCGCCCTTCAGCGTCGGCGGCAGCTGCAGCAGCACCGGCCCGAGCTTGTCCCCGAGCCCCTCGGCCCGCGACAGGAACCGCGCGACCGGCTCGGCCGGCTCCCGGAGGCGCTTCACGTGGGTCAGGTAGCGGCTCATCTTCACCGCCACCACGAAGTCGTCCGGCGTCCGCTCCCGCCACTGCTCGAACGTCGCCTTCTCGGGCAGCCGATAGAACGCGTTGTTGACCTCGACCGTCGCGAACCCGGCGGCGTAGTGCTCGAGCCACCGCCGCTGCGGCACGCCCTTCGGATAGAACGAGTCACGCCAGTCTGCGTACTGCCACCCGGAAGTCCCCACCATCAGCACGAACTCGCGGATACCCGTGGTTTGTCGTGATCATGCCGGGGTAACCGGGGGACGCCACTTCGAACACCGAACTCGAGGAGCTTCCCATGTCACTCAGCGACGACGACATCACCACCGGCGGCGGGGCGGCGGGCGAGGGCCCGGCCGACGGCGGCGCGAACCCGGGCGGCCACGACGGCGGCGCGGACGGCAGCGCCTCGGGCGAGGGCCCGGCCGACGGCGGCGCGAACCCGGGCGGCCAGGACGGCGGCGCGGACGGCGGCGCCTCGGGCGAGGGCCCGGCCGACGGTGGCGCGAACGCGGACGGGCACGACGGCGGCGCCGACGGCTACGCCTCCTGAGAGCACCGGGATGACGATGGACGCGGCGGGGGGGAACCGCCCCGGGGCCTCCCCCTGCACTGCCCCCCCACCCCGCCAAGTCTGGGGGGTGTCCTTGGGAAAAGGCCCGCTGTTTTTCCGGGGCGGGGA
>NZ_JBVJIU010000034.1:0-54401 GCF_055586105.1 Actinoplanes sp. NPDC051537 | reverse complement strand
CCGATGCCGGTGGAGGAACCGGCGGAGGCCATGTCCGCGTCGCCGGCCCGGGTGGACTTGCCGGGTGAGAAGACCGCGCAGATCAAGCCGCCGGCGCCGCCGATGCTGGGGATGCCGCTCCCCGCCCGGGCTGCGGGTGCTGCCCTGGCGGCGGAGAAGGAGCCGGAAACGCGGGTGCTGAGGGGCCCGGCCCGGCTGCTCGCCGGTCTGCTGCACGCTGTTCCGCGCGGCCGGCGGGCCACCCGATGAACGTTCCGTGGGATGCAATCTCGGTGGCCGGGATGGCGATGGCGATGGCCGGCTATCCGGTGTGGGACTTCGCGCAGCGTTTCGTGGCCAGGCGGAAGGCGCGGCAGGAGGCGCGGCTCGAGGCGCAGCGGATCGACGCCGAATGTGAGCGGGAGGCCGCCGAGATTCTGGCTGGCTGCGACCTGGATTTGGCGGTCGTGCAGCTGTACCAGCATTACGGCTGCTACTACGGCGGCCCGCACGCGGACGATCTGATGCTGCTGGCCGACGAGGTGTTCGGGGAGACCGACCAGTGACGGGCCCGTTCAACGCCCCGTATGAGCGGCGTTTCCAGGATCCCAAGTCGTGGCCGTCCAACCGCCCGTTCGGCCATTACGCGGCGGAGCAGACCCGGCGTCGGGTGAACGAACTGTCGTGGGAGATGGCCGGCGAGCAGGTGGCGGAGGAAATCGAGCAGGTGCTGGCGGGCGAGGCGCCGATGCCGCCCAAGCACCGGCGGATGCGGAGGGACCCCGGTGAGTAGTTCGCAGACGCAGCCGATGACGGCCGAGCAGGTGCATGCCCGTCTTCAGTCGCTGGCCGCTCGGGTGGGTACGTGGGTGCACGACTTCCGTGGCGACGACTTCGAGCCGATCCGGTCGCGGTTTCTGGCAGTGGTGGGCGAGCTCGACAATCTGGCGGCCGCGGTGAAGCCGCCGCCGGAGGTTCGTGTGGAGCCGCGTGTGGAGGTTCGGCAGCGGACTGACGCGGGCGCGGATACGAGGGCGTGGCAGGTGGGTGCGGTGCCGTCGATGCGCCGCAACCGGGGCCCGCGGTGATCAGGGAGCAGTTGGCGGCGGCGGGTGCGGTCCTCGTGGAGGGTCCGCTCCTGCTGCTGCTCGCCCTGTTCGTGGCGGCGGTGGCTGGCGGGTTCCTGTACGGCTGCGGCCTTCGTCGTGGGCGTCGGGAACAGGCTGTCTGGAACGTCGCGCAGGGCATCCGGTGGGCTCTGCGGCGGCAGGACCTCAGCGTTCCGGGGCAGCGGCGGGGTGAGCCCTGATGCCGGTTGCGCTGCTGCCACCCATCACCTCCTCGGCCCCCACGACCTGGGGTGCCCCGCAGAAGCGGACCGCGCTGACCGCAGCGTCTCGGTACGCGCGGACCTCCGGCCAAACGCGCTGGCATCGCATCCGCTCCGGCTACCAGCTGGCCGACGGGACCCGCACGTTCAACCTGTGGTGCAACGGGTTCGTCACCGACCGGCCCGGCGCGAAGGCGGGGGTGCCGCTGCTGCGTGACGACCTCCCGGACGGGGATGAGGCGTGCGGGGTGTGCGTCGGTAAGGCGCTCGGCGCCGGCCAGGACGCGACCCCAGCAGGGATGCCTGCGTTGCGGTTCGACCCTCGCTGGGTCAGCCCGCCGTCGGTGTGTCCCGGGTCCGGTGATTCGGGACTGTGGGTGCCGGTGCCGGACAGTCGAAGCATCGTGCGTTGTCTGGCGTGCAGGCTGCTGCTGACGGGCCGGGCGTCGGGCGGGCCGTATAACCCGCGGTGGGGTGCGGTCCGGCATGCGCCCGGTGATGGGCTGGTGGAGCCGTGCCCGTTCCACGCCTGGAACCACCTGCGCCTGGCTGATGGGCAAGTCCGTTGTGGGTGCGCATCGTGACCAGGTGGCGGTATGTGCTGGGCGGCGTGGTGAAGCACGAGCTGCGACCGGACTCGAAGGTGCTGCCTCAGTGCAACCTGTGGGTTTGGTCCGCTGAGGCGTGGCTGGATGACGCGGGCGAGTTGGAGCGGCGGCCGGCGCGCGGGAACTGCGTGCGGATGGCCGGGCGATGAGTCAGCTACTTCTTCGCCAGGGCCGCCTTGGCTTGCGCGAACCATTCAGCGGAGACGACGTAGGACCGTACGTCGTCTCCGACGCCGATCGCGACCGGGTCAGCTCCGACATCGAACGGGACGAGGGCAGCGCGGGGTTCTTTGCGTTTGTCGTGCATGACGACGGTGACCTGCTTGTGCCAGTTCGCGGATTCGACCCGCTCGCTGAGTTGCTTTCGGAACTCGCCGATCCCCAACACCTTGGCCTCCATGCTCAAAAGGTAACTGGATAACATCTTGTACATCGTGTAGCGTACATCTTGTACACGATGCTAGGAACTGAAGCGAGGCGATTCGTTTGACCCTCCCCACCAGCGTGCACGTCGCCGAGGTCGTGAAGATCCCGTTTCACGGCGGCGAGATCCTGGCAGTAGACATCGACGGCCGGCCGAACATCATCCTCAAGCCCGTCTTCGAGACGATCGGCCTGAACGCCGACTCAGCCATCCGCAAGATTCGCCAGCAGAGTTGGTCGCGCACTGCCGTAACAGCAGTGCGTGGGACAGACGGCCGACCCCGCGACATGGCGACCGCCGACATGCGGACCTTCCTGATGGCACTCGCCACGATCCCCGTCACCCGAGTCGCCGAATCCGCCCGAGAAACCCTCGCCGCCTACCAGAACGAAGTGGCGGACGTTGTCGAGGAGTACTGGACCAAGGGCGGCGCGGTGAACCCCCGAGCGTCAGTCGAGCAACTCGACGACCTCGCCGAGCAGATCGAAGAGCGCAAGGCTGACCTTCGCGCCCGGGCTGCCCGCCGCGACCTGAGCGTCATCGACGCCATGGGCGGGAACGTCGGCTCCACCTACAAAGAGAAGCTGGTCCTCCACACCTGGGCGGTCTACAAGGGGGAAAAGCCGGAGATTGCCGCCGATGACCGCCTGCTCATGGTCCAGCCCTACCTGGTCGAGCGCGGCGTAAGTAAAGCCGACATCGCCTCGATCGGTTCCGTATTCGGCAAGCGCGTCAAGGCCGCCTACGTCGGCGAGTACAACCGCGAACCCGAGGAAGTGCCGGCACTTCTGAACGGGCGTGAACGCCCGGTGAAGGGCTACTACGAGCGGGACCGATTCCTGTTCGATGCTGTCTTCGACGAGCACTACTCCCACCTCGCAGGCCCGTTGCAGCTTGAGTTGGGTGCCGCATGAGCCGGCACGAGTTCACCGTCGGCCAAGTCGAGATCGTTGTCGGCTGGGATCCACCGCTGTGCACCTACTTCGCGCAAGCCCGGGACCGCTCCGTCGACGAGGACGACCCGGCCGCTGAACTGCTGTGGGTCGGCACCGGCTACCGGGAGCTGACCGACGTGGACGAGGTCAATGCCGCGATCGGGCCGTGGCTCCGACTTCCCGACGACGTTGCGCGCGCCCTGTACTCGGAGGCACACGCGTGACCGCCTCCCTGGATCTGCTGGCCCGCCTCGACGCCGGCGACACCCTCTCCCCCGCCGACGTCGCCGCCCTGGACATGCACGACGCGGACCTGTCCGTCCGGCAGTACCGGCTCGAGCAGCGCCTGGACGCGTACGACGCCGCCCGGTGCGTGATCTGCGGCCGTGAGGGTCACGGGCCCGAGTGCTCGAGCTGCACCGCCGACCACGACCGCTACGTCTCTCGGACGGCGGACCTGTGATGACTGTGACCGCCGACCGGCACCCCGCCAACTCGGAAACGAACGGTGAAGGTTCCCGCTGGTACATCCACCCGATCACCGGGGAACGGTTCATATCCGTCACCACCGTGCTCGGGCGCATCGAAAAGTTCGGGCTTCCCACGTGGGCGGCGAACCTGTCCGCGAACGCCGCGTTCGACCGCCTCCCCTCCCTGGTTCGCGCTTCCCGGACGCCGGCCTGCAACGCCACGAAAACCGGCAGCGCGTGCGGGGTCTGCCGGAACTGCGTCACCTACTGGCTCGCCGACCGGCACAACCAAGCACGCGACGACGCCGCTGACCTGGGCGTGAAGCTTCACGACATCGCCGAGCAGGACGCACTGTTCGGTGAAGGTGCCCACGTCGACGACGATGTCCGGCCGTTCGTCGAGCAGTACCGACGCTGGCGTAACCGCTACAACCCGCAGTTCCTGGTCGCGGAGATGACCGTCATCTCCCGCAAGTGGGGTTACGCCGGCACCCTGGACGCCATCCTGCACTTCGAGGTCGAGTCGAAGCTGGACGCGCAGCTCGCCCACCTGACCGGTCTGCCGCTGTGTGTGGACTGGAAGACCTCCAAGTCGGTCGACATCTGCAAGGGCTGGCAGGTCGTCGCCTACGCCAACGCCGACACGGTGCTGCTGCCGGACGGCGCCGAGCAGCCGATGCCGGAGATCAAGGGCGGGCTGATCGTGCACATCCGCCCCGAGAAGGTCCAGATGCGTGAGGTCTACCTGACCGACACCAACTTCCAAAGCTTCATCCACATGCTCCGCGTCGTCGAGGGATTGAGCGCCGGCCTGAACACCGTGCTCTCCCGGCCCGTGACCTTGAAGGAGAGCTGACATGGCCGTCCTCAACTTGCAGATCAGCCAGACCGAAGTCGGGCGTATCCGCCTCGGCGTGCAGGTGCCCACCGGCAACGGCACCAAGACCCGGCCGGCGAAACTTGACCGGTTCCGGTTCACGTCCGCCCGCAAAACCCTGATCGAGAAGGTCGCCGACCTGTACGGCGGCACAGTCGAGCCGTGGCAGCCGCCGAAGGGCGCCCAGCAGTGGCAGGTCATCACCGACGTGACCGAGGTGCCGGTGGTGGTGCCGCCGCAGGATCCGGGCCAGTCGCAGTGGTACGAGATGTGGTCGAAGGGCGGCTGCCAGCGGCGCTGCAACGGCGAGCAGGAAATGCTGTCGAAGCAGGCATGCCTGTGTGACCCGGCCGACCGGGAGTGCAGCCTGCACACCCGCCTCAACGTCATGTTGGAGGACGTGCCCGGTGCGGGGGTGTGGCGGGTCGACACCGGCTCTTACTACGCGGCGACCGAATTGCCCGGCATCACGCAGCTGTTGGCGATGGCGCAGGGCGCGATCCCGGCGAAGCTGATCCTCGACCAGCGGACAGTGGTCCGTAACGGCAAGACCAACAACTTTGTGGTGCCGGTGCTGGACGTGGACGTGCTGACCCCGAAGGAGTTGATGTCGGGGAAGGTGCAGGAGCTGATGGCGGCTCGCGCGGCGGGGGCCATCGCCGGCCGGTTGCAGCAGGCCGCCCTGACCGCGGGGCAGGGTACCGACTTCGCGTCGCTGATTCAGGCGGCGAAGACGCGGGAGGCGCTGCTGGACCTGCACAAGCAGGCGCTGACCGAGTTCGGCGGAACGGTGCCGCAGGACCTCCTGGACAAGTTCACCGCCCGCGCGGAGGCGGTGAAGCCACCGGCCGGAGATACGGCGCCGCCGGTTCCGGTGCCGTCGACGTCCGATGACCCGGAGGGCGACCTGTGGGTGCAGATCCTCGACGAGTCGCCGTGGGACGACGCGGAGGAACTGGAGCGGCATTTCTGCACGCTGGTCGGCCATTCCTCCGATGAGGCGTCGGCCGCGGACATGGAGAAGTTTTTGGCCGCGATCCGCGAGGCGAAGAAGCAGGGGGCGGCGGCGTGACCGGCTGGTGGGAGCAGGGCTTCATGGTGCTGGACACGGAGACCACCTCGGCGAACCCGGAGGAGGCGCTGCTGGGGTCGATCTGCCGGGCGGTCATCAACCCTGCCGAACGGTCGAAGGATGTCCGGACATCGTACGTGGCGGTGGAGATGCCTGTGGGTGCGTCCGCTGTCAACGGCTTGACGACCGAGTTCCTGGCGGAGCACGGTAAGCCGCCGGCGGATGTGCTGGACGAGTACTGCGCGGACATCGCCGCGTCGCTCGCACTCGGCGCGCCAGTGGTCATCATGAACGCGCCGTACGACCTTACGGTCCTCGACCGGGATTGTCGGCGCAACGGCGTTCCGACAATCAGCGACCGTCTCCAGGGTGCCCCGCTCGCCCCGATCGTCGACCCGGGCGTCCTCGACAAGAAGGTGGAGAAGTTCCGCCGCCGGGTCTCCCCCACCCAGGGTGCCCGCTGCCTGAAAACCCTCGCCCAGGTCCACGGGATCGGCTGGGATGACGAGTTGGCGCACACCGCCGAGTACGACGCGTTGCAGGCGGGCCGGGTGGCGTGGGCGTTGATGCGCCGCTACCCGATGTTGGCTGGCCTGTCGGTGTCGGAGCTGCACGAGGCGCAGATCGGCTGGTATGCGGAGCAGTCGGAGTCGCTGGCGCAGTACTTCCGTCGGGAAGCCAACCAGAAGGAACACGAGGCCGGTCTCGCCCGTGACGACGCGGAACGTGACACCGTGCTGGCAGACGTTGTGTCCCTCCGACTCAAGGCTGACGGTGTTTCTCTCGACTGGCCGATGCGCTCGTTCGGCGGTGCCGCGTGAGCGACGTTCTCAACCCGGTCCAGATTGAGCAGGCCATCCGGTCCTGCTCGGACCGGATAGCGAAGGGCGTGAAGGTCTGCTCGGACGCCTACGAGGCGTTCCTGAAGGCTGATCACGAGTTTGATCAGGCGTTCGCGCAGGCCTATATGGCGCATGACGGCGCCGCCCACGAGAAGCGGTACGCGGCGGAGCTTGCGACGGTGCGGGAGCGCCGGGAGCGGGACAAGACCGACGTCGCCTACAAGTACGCCGACCGGCTGGCCCGGGCGCTCGAGAACGAGCTGCGCGCTTGGCAGTCGGTGAACGCCTCGGTCCGGGCGATGTATTCGGTGGCGGGCGTCTGATGAAGCGGTCGGAACTTCAGCGGTTCACGCCGCTGGTTGCCAGGACGCAGCTGCGCCGTACGGCCCTGCCGTCGAGTTCGGAGGCCCGGTCGGCGAAGCACGCGAACACTCCGAAGCGCCGCAACACCGGCCCGACCGCCAAGGTGCGCAACCTGGTGCATGCCCGTTCGGGTGGCTGGTGTGAGTGGCCGGGCTGCTGGCTGGTCGCCGCCGACTTGCACCACAGATTGAATCGGAAGGCCGGTGGGCGGGGCGGCGACATGTCGGTCCGCATCAACCAGGCGTCTTGGCTTCTTGCGGCTTGTCGCCCGCACCACGACGCCGTGACCTCGCCCGTCGGCACCGCCCGCGAACTTGCCCGCGGCATGGGCTGGCTGCTGCTTGAGGGCGAGGACGCCCGCACGGTTCCCGTTTCCACCCGCCATGGCCGCGTCGTGTTGGCCAATGACGGTACTCATTCCCCCGCTGCGCCTGAGGAGGCGACCCCGTGACACCTGCCCGCGAAGTTCCTCTGCCTGACATGCCGGACGTCCCCCCGCTGTGGGCGGTGCACGTGGAGGGCCCTGACGACATTGTTGCCGAGGCCAGCCGCGAGTCCGCCGAGCGCAACGCTGCCGCCCTGAACCAGTGGTACACGGACCGGCAGAAGCAACCCGACTACGACCCGGAGACGTTCCCGCGCGTGCACGCCGCGGTGATCGAGTGGCCGTACAGCCCGCAGGCGCACGCAGATGCGGTGCTGCGGCAGGCCGAGCCGGAAGTCATCACCGTCGAGCTCACGCCGGATTCCGAGGCGCCCCGATGACCACGTTCGCCGTTGACCGCCTGACCCGAGAGTTGGAGCGGGCCGCTCTCCACTCCATCGCAGCTCACCACTACTACCGGGACGAGGATCCGCACTCGGACGCCGCGGCGGAGCACGCCGACGAGCAACTAGCTCTGGCCGCCCGTGATCTGGTGCGGGCGGTTGAGGCGCTGCCGGAGGGTTCGCGGCCAGTCGGCTGGGACACGGCGGTGACCCGGTGAACCCGTGGGACGACCCGGCCCGATACGACGCCTGGATCAACGACCTGTTGAAGAACACGCCCGCGTCGGGGGACGCCGACGCGAGCGCCGAATCCATCGTCGGCGACTACCTGCATGAGCTGGAGGAGCGAGTGGTTGCGCTTGGCGGCTCGCTCGAGAAGTACCCGGAGGACGAGGTGGTGACCCGATGAGCGGCCGCTACATGATGGCCACGACCGCCATCCACAAGCTCGGCGACATCTCCCGCGACCAGCCCGACCTGGCCTGGATTACCGGCGAGGACGGAGGCGACTGGATCGGCGTGTGGGTGGCGGGGTTCGGCTACACGCATGTGCGGTTCCCCAAGGCCAGCACCCGGGAACTGACTGACGAAGAGCGTGAGTTCTTCAACGGTCGCGAGCTCGAGTTGAACGGGCAGCCAGCGGGTCGTATCGACCTTGGCGAGGTGTCCCAGTGACGGCATCTCTCGCGGACCTGACCGAGTGGCGGGTGTCGTTCACGATGGCCGCCGGCACCGTCCGTCGCGTGTTCGTGTTCACCATTCCCGCCGCCAGCGAGTGGAAGGCGAAGTACGGGGCTGACCTGCTCGCCGACGCGGTCAACGAGTCGTCCGGGCATGTGTGGAAGCTGACCGACGGGCTGACCGTCGAGAAGGTGGTGGCTCCGTGAGCGACGTGTTCGAGGTGCACATCGACGATCGCGGACTTGCCTGGTCGGTGGCCGACGACGCCGAGGAGATCCTGCACGCGGTGCTAGACGCCGACCGGCCGGTCGAACTCGACGACGATCGCCGGGACGAGGTGGCGTGATGCGCACCGACGGCGAGATCCTCGCGGACGCGGCTGACGAGCGGCCGTTCAGCAACCACTCCGAGTACGAGTACTGGGCTGACGGCGGCCGGGGCTGCTACGACTGCGCGAACGACGACGACGCGGCCGGGAAATACTGCCCGATCCTCGGTGTCGCTCTGCTCGGTTCATGGCCGAAGGAGTGGACCCGTCGTGAGCACAAGTGGCAGCACGGCGATGCGTCGGGCTCGTACGAGGTCGTCGACGAATGCACAGAGTTCGATAGACGACCGGACGACGGCCCGGACGACGACGGGCCGCAGCCTGGCCCGACCTCCGGGCCGGTTGCGGAGATCGACGGGCAGATCGACATGTTCGGGGTGTTCGCCGAGCGGATCGCCGACGAGGCGTCACAGCCGGTTCAACAGGCGGCGACCCGGTGACCATCATGACCGAGACCCACATCCGGATCACCGTCGAAGGTGACCCAAAGCCCAAGGGCAGCCTCAAGCACGTCGGCCGCGGCCGACTCGTTGAGCAGGTGAAAGGCTCCAGCACTTGGCGGGCCCGGGTCGCGTGGGCGGCACGGGAGCAGTACCGCGGTGAGCCGTTGACCACGCCGACGGTCGTTGACTTCGAGGTGCGGGTGACCCCACCGAAGTCGGCGCCGAAACGGCGGGTCACCCTGCCGGTCACCCGCTCGTCCGGTGACCTGGACAAGCATGCCCGGAACCTGCTCGACGCGCTCGTCGACGGTGGCGTGTTGAAGGACGACTCCCAGGTCGTGGAGATCCACGCGCGGAAGCGTCACTGCGTCGCCGGCGAGGCCGCTGGCGCGGTCGTCGAGGTGTGGCCGGCGGTGGCACCGTGACCGCCCAGCTCATCCGCAAGCGCGCCGCCGAAGCTCCCGCTGATGTGCCGTCGAAGTGCGCCAGCGAGCAGGCGGCGGGCAGCCCCCCGCACCCGTGTCTCGTCCCGGGAAGCATGCTGCGCTGCGCGTTGTGCCCGGACTCGCCCACCTACTGGCGGCGGGAGGCGGCGGCATGACCATCGATCTTCGCAAACAGCCCGGCAGTGCAGAGCTCACGGCCACCCACGCTGGCCTGACGTTGAAGGTGATTTGGCCGGTCCACGACGACTCTCTGTTCGACCGGGAGTTGATGGCCGAAGCGCAGAAGCATTGGCCCGGTTTCGTCGAGAAGCACAACGTGCGGCTGGTCGGCCCGCCGTTGATGCGGGTCGCCGACTGCAACGACGTCGAACGCGTGGCGTTCGGGACCGCCCGGGCCGTTGTGTGCGTCGCACCGGTCGCGGTGCGCCCACCGCAGATCGGAGACACCGAATGATCACCGCGGCGAAAGGTGGACGGCGCGGCACCGACCTGGGGCGCCTCGACCCGGCATGCCCCGCCACCCGACACGGCACCGCTTCGGCGTACACGAAGGCCCGCTGCCGCTGCCCGCACGCGCGGGAGGCGAAACGGCTGTACCAGAAGCGGCACAAGGCCGGCCGGTTGACCCCGGCGATGCTGGACGCCGCCGGGACGCGCCGCCGGGTGCAAGGTTTGTGGCGGCTCGGCCACACCTCCGAAGCGATCATCGAGGCCGCTGGGGGCCGGATCGACCGGCGGCTGGTGGTCCGGTTCTGCCGACAGCGGTTTGTGACACCCGAGTATGCAGCGGCGATCGTCTCCGCCTACCAGGTGCTGATCAACCGGCCGGGCAGCTCGCGGCGGACGCGTCTGCGGGCTGAAGCCGCCGGCTATCCGCTGCCCGTCCAGTGGGGTGCCGACATTGACGACCCCGATGCGGTACCGGATCCGCTGGAGACGGAAACCGATGACGGACTGGTCGACGAGGTGGGCGTGGAACGTGCCCTTGCCGGGGAGCGGATCGACCTCAACGACGCCGAACTGCTGGCCGCGTTGCAGGCGGGAACGGCCCGCGGGGCGGCGTTGTCGGCGCTGTCGGCTCGGCTCGGCATGAACCACATGGCGGCGAAGCGGCTCCTTAACGGGGAACTCACGGAAGCGGAGCGGCTCCGCCGGGCCGTCGTTGCCGCGCTGGCCGAGAACGCGGACCGCACCAATGCGGCGATCGGCGCCGAGGTCGGCGTGAGTAAGGAAACCGTCCGCCGTGCCCGGCTGAAGCTGGCTCAGTCGTTGCATCAGATCGCGTCTTAGGAGCCCCGATGGTTGCTGTTCTTGTACTCGCTGTCGCTGCGGTCGGCGTCGTCATCGGCCTGATCTTCGGGTTCGGTGTCGGCGCCCGCCGCACCAAAGACGCGCTCAAACTGGCCCGCTACCGCGACGCGGTGGCGCTGGCCGATGACCTCATCAAAACCCCCGACGCGCTCGACCTGCGCGACCGGTCCTCAAAGATCGTCGCCGCGCATCGTGCGGCCTTCCCCGGACAGGAGTCCTGACCCGCGTGTTCATCATCGGCATCATCTTCGGGCTGATCGCCCTCATCGGCCTCGCCGTCCTGGTGCTCGGCTCCCGCAGCGAATCCCGCGGCACCGGCGCACTCTTGCTGGTCGGCGGCGGGCTCCTCTCCGTCATCTTCGTGGTGATCGCCTGCATGTCGACCGTGCCGACCCGCAACGTCGGCATCGTCACCGCCTGGGGTAAGCCCACCGGGCGCACCACCGGCGCCGGCCTGCAGTGGACCGCGCCGTGGCAGGACGTCGACGACTGGGACGCCTCCGGGCAGACGTACGCGCATCTCGGCGACCGCTGCGTGTGGGTGACCGTGAAGGGCCCCCGGTCGATGTGTGTGCCGGTGCAGGTGGAGTGGGCGACGTCGCCGGCGAACGCGCCGGAGAACTGGGCGGCGTTCAAGGAGACCGACGGCAGGTCCCGGTTCGAGACGTGGGAGGCACGGCGGATCGACCCGCAGATGACCGCCGCGCTGATTTCCACGTTCGCCGACTTCGACCCGTTCGCGAGTGTGGACGCGAAGACCGGTGAGGTGTCGGTGCCGGATTTGAACAAAACCTACAAGAAGCCGCTCGGCGACACGCTGACCGGGCTGCTGGGTGCGGACATCGCCGTGCATTCGATTGCGTTCGGCACGCCGGTGTACGACAAGCCGACCACGGATGCGCTGGCCGCGTACGGGCAGAAGGTGCTCGACGGCCGGAACTTGGACGTGGACCGGACGAACGCGGCGAAGCGCAAAGCGGTCACGGACATCGACGCGCAGGCCGACCCGGTGGCCCGGTGCCTGTCGATTGCGGAGAAGGGCGGCAAGGAGCCGGGCCTGTGCATGGGGACCGCGGCGACGGTCACCCGCCCCATCTCGTGATCAAAGTGTGGTTGCGGTTTGTCGACTGGCTGGACCGCCGCCATGTGACGTTCTTCCTCGCCGCGATGGTGCTGGTCGCGGTGACCACCCTGTACGGCTGCTGACCCGGGCGCGGTTCCCCTCGCCGCGCCCAACCCTGGAGGGAAATCTCATGCCCCACACCAACACGATGATCGAACAGAGCTTGATGGTGTCGACCGCCGACGAGGCTACGGCAGCGCGGGTGGCGGAAACGCTGGCCCGGGTCGCGCTTGGCCTGTCGTGGGAAGACGGCGTGAACGTGACGATCGGCTACGACCGGTACGAGATGGTCTGCCACGGCGACCCGGTGGCCGGCGAGGTGGAGCCGTGACGCTCGGCCCGAACGAGCTCGAGCCCTGCCCGTCCGACGCGAGGCGGCGCAGTCACCGCGCCCATGGCTTGATCTGCCCGATCTGTGAGCCAGGCGAGGAATGGCCGGCCCGCTGCCCGCTGTGTCTGGACACGGTGACCGCGGTCGGGTTGACGATCCGCCCGCATCAGGCGGTGGAGCGGGGCCGGTGGGAGCGGACGTTCGACTGCCCGGGGGCCGGGATGACTGTGGATCCGCCGGTGCTCGAGGAGCGTCGGCTCACCCCGGCGCCGCGTGATCCGTGGCGTGAGCGTGCGTTCGCTGTCCTCGTCGGCGGTGTGTCGTGACCTTGCCTGAGGGTTTCGAGTGGGGTTTCCCGGCCGGTGAGCAGGTCGACTGGCATGTGCGCCGCACCGGCGCCGCCCAGACGGTGTGCGGGCGGAAGGTGCAGCTGACGCGCGGCCAGGCCGGGTTCTTCCCGACCGTGCAGCCATCAAATCCGCAGCCCCGCTGCCAGGCCTGTATCGAAGCGTTGAACGGAGCCGTCTGATGCCTGATCTGACACCCAACGAGTGGCTGTTCGTCGGCGAGGGGATCGCCTGTTTGAACGCCGCCTACAAGGAGCTCGGGGACGCCGCGGACTGTTTCCGCGGGATCGTCCCTGCGGCGGTGCTGGAGACGATCGGCGAGGCGAAGAACGCGATCAACCGGGCGAAGGACGAGCTCAGTGCCTGACACGACCGGCGTCGAATGGGCGGTGCGTCTGCGTGGCGACCTCGGCCGGATGGGCTCGGAGGTGTTCATGGAGTGCAGCTGCGAAACCCTCGCCCGCACTCGGGTGAAGGTGTGGCGGCAGAACCGGCCCGACGTGCAAGCCGACCTGCTCCGCCGGCCCGTGTACACCAGCTACGGCGACTGGCAGGAGGCCAACGATGCTTGATGCGGCCCCGGACCGCCGGCGGCTCACTGCCAGGCAGCGACAGGTTCTCGCCCTGATCGCGGACGGGCTGTCCCGGCAGGAGATGGCGGCCGAACTCGGCCGGTCGGCATCGACGGTGAAGTCGCATGAGCAGCACGCCATCCACGCGCTGGGGGCGAGGAACGCGGCACATGCGGTCGCGTTGGCGTTTCGGGCTGGTGTGCTCACGTGAGCGCCGATTCAGTCGGCCGCTGCAGCTTCGTCGTTGGGCAGCGGGATGCCCTTTGCCTTGCAGACTTCGACGAGCCACGAGTAGGGCACGATCGCCGCTCGCGGTTCGTTTTTCTTCTCGTTCTTGATGATCGTCGGTTCGCCGTAGAAGTGCGCGGCGTCGATGCGCTGCCCGAGGGCCCGGCGCAGTTCCATGATCCCCATCGTCTTGATCCCCACGGTCGTAAGGTACCTGGCGTACGTTCCGTACGTATCGTACGCTATGAGCTCCTTGACCGGCTACGCCCATTCGGGAGGACATCCATGCCCAAGCACGCCGACGACGAACCCGTCGTCTTCCAGTACTCGGCTTCCAGCAACATCTCGTTCCGCGGTGAACGCGACAGCGGAATCACCTGGGGTGAGTGGCGCGAGATGAACGACCACGAGAAGGACCAGGCGATCGATGCGTTCCTCTTCGAGGACCTCGGCGTTTCGGTGGCCGAGAAGGACCCGGAGGACTGACCCATGCACGAGTTCCTGATCTGGTCCAACGAGCACCGCATGTGGTGGCGTGGCAACGAGAGCGGCTACACCGATGCCATCGAAGAGGCGGGCCGCTACCCGTACGACACCGCTAGCGGCATCGTCCTCAAGGCCTCCGTCGACGGAGCACTGCTCTACGACCGGACCAACCCGGTCACCGGCGAGCAGTACCGGCAGGCACCCGAGGTTCTGGTGCTTGCGCCTGAGTTCGTCGACATTGACGGGCAGGTGAAGAAATGACCGACACGACTTGGCCCCCGCCCTTCCGCCTGAGACCGACCGACGGTGAGCCGGAAGCCCTCGACACCGGCGAGGGTGCCCCCGACGACATTCACTGGTCGATCTCGTGGGGGTTCGCCCTCAACATCTGCCACGACGACCTCGAGGACCCAAACTCGCCGCTGACCGTCGAGGCGCACTTCTGCGACGCCGACCTGGCCCGCGGCTTCGCCAAAGCGCAAACCTCACCTGAGCAGCTCGAGCGGTTCGCGCTACTGCTCATGGCGAAGGCGGCACGAGTACGGCAGGCGGCAGATCGATGACCGTCGCTCTCACCGCCGCCGAGCGGGTCGAAGCCGACGCCCTGCTGGCCGATCTACGCAGCCGCGGCTACATCCAGCAAGGCCACCACAATGCCTTGGCCGCCGGCGTCCGCATCCGGCATCGCGGCCAGCGGTACCCCGAGGCGTACGAGAACGGAACCGGCGACGTAATCGCTGTGACGGCCCGCCATGAGCGGGACATCGAGCTGCTGGTCGCGTACGACGAGCCCCGGTTCGAGGGCATGTCGCGGCTGACGGTGCTCGCCGACTACCACGTGGAGGTCATCCGGTGACCGACCGCCCGATGATCCGCGTGACCGCCCGCGACCTCGAGCTCGGCGACGAGGGCGTCAAAGAATTGAAGGCCGGTCAGTTCGTGGTGGTGTGCGCCGAGCCCATGTACGTGGCTCACGAGCAGAGCCACCAGAACGGCACCGTCGTGGTCACCCTCAAGCGGCGGGAGGCGGCCCGATGACCCTCGATCTCGACGCCATTAAGAAGCGGCTTGACACGGCAACGCCCGGCCCCTGGAAGCTGATCACCGACTGGTGTGACTGCGGCGACGGATACGGCTGCTCGCACGGCGAGTTTCCGCACGCGCTTCGCCTGCCCAAGCACACAGCGAGTAACGCCAACCTAGCGTGCGATCTGGTGAACTCGCTCGACCACTATCGCCACGAGGCGTCCGACTTCGGCGACCTCTCCATGGACGACGCCGAGTTCATCGCGTCGGCGCGCATGGACATCCCAGCCATGATCGTTGAGATCGAGCGACTGCGCGAGCAGCTTGAGCGGCGAGCGCGCAACGAGGCTCGTCTGATGAACACCCTCGATGAGGTCGAACTGCTCGCGAAGGACACCGACGGCGGCGACATCGACAGTGACGTCAACATTCCCGTCGGTGAGATCCGGCGAGTGCTGGCCGAGGCGGGCATTCGATGACCGCCCGCGGCCCCATCAAGACGAAGCGGATCGACACGGTCAACGGGCTCGACCTTCACGAAACCACCGACGGGCAGGGCTCCCTGTTCGCCACCCGCCCCGGCCAGAACGACATCCTCGCCTCAGCGTGGGGGCCGGCCGCGGACGGTACTGGTGAATGGTTCGCGTCCCGCTGGCCACACAAGGCCGTCCGAGCAGCTGACCGGCAGGCGGCAATCAACTACATCACCACGGCGGCCGAGGCGGCGGCATCATGAGCGTGACGACCGCGGTCACCGCCCGCAAGCCTCACTACTGTTTCAGCTGCCAGTGGCGCGCCGCGACGGGCGAGACTCCAGTCATCGCGCCCGGCCACCGCCACCTGCGGCAGGTGGCGTTCCCCGGCGACCCAGGACACGAGGAAGGAACTAAGCCAGCCGTCCTGCGTCAATGCGTCGCATGTGCTGTCGAGGTCGACGACGCGGCACACCTCGACGCCGGCGCTTGCGGCACGTTCTGCCACGGCGTCACCCCTTGCGCGCTGCCGTTCGAGAAGGGCGCACCGGGTCATGAACACCAGTGCCGGGAGTGCGTTTTGCTGGCGGTGGTCTCGTGACCGAGAACGTCCAGCCGATCGAGAACATCGAGGACATCCCCGCCGAACTGCGGCTGGTCTTCGTCAAAGCAGTCCAGGCCGCCCGGCACGTGCAGGACATCCAGATCAAGAACCTGCACGCCAAGATGATCGACGCCACCCGGCGTGGCTACGACCTCGCGGTCCGGACCCTGGCAGACGACACCCTGTACATGCAGTGGTGGGAGTCGCTGCACGGCGACAAAGACGGGCCGGCCCGTGAGCATTACGTCCGCTATCTGATGGACACCGCGCCGGGCGGACCTTTCTGGAAGGTGCCGTCATGACTCAGCCCTATCCCGCCGAGGCGCTCGCCGATGCCACCCGAATCGTTGGCGGCCCCACCTACCTGGTCTGGTCGAACAAACAGAACGCCTGGTGGGGTCCGACCCGCCGCCGCTACACCCAGAACGTGTGGGATGCCGGCTGGTACACGCTCGAGGACGCCGAACTGGCCTGCCAGATGCGCACCTGGGAGCCGGGCAAACCGCCGCCCGAGGTGGCCGTGCAGGCACCGGAGAGCGGCCGGGAACACCTGACTATCGACGAGATCAAAGGGGTGGAACAGTTCACCCGGCGGCTCGCCGAGGAACTCACCCGGAAGGCGATGCTCGACCGGCGGCGGGAGGCTGCCCGATGACCGGCCGCTGGCCGGACCCGGTCCGTGACCCGCTGCCCGTCGGGCTGCTCACCGAGCAGGACATCGACGACGCCCTCGCGCTCACGATCCAGCACCTGCACGAGCCTGAGGACCTAGCGTTCAACCCGGTCGTGTTCGGGCTACTCGGTGCCGCCCGGTCGGCGCTGATCGAGTGCGCCGAAGCCCTGCGAATGGAAACCCAGGCGCTCCACGGCGGCCTCGGTTTCAGCGAACGGTTCGTCGACAGCCGCGTGTCGGAGGCGGTCACCGCCCGCAGGGTGGCCCGCAAGGTGATCGACGACCTGAGGCGGTGGCTGCCATGAGCGTCGGCACCCTGATTCCCGGCGAGCATCACGGCCTCGACCTGTTCGAACACCCCGGGCAGCGGATCAACGCATACCGGGGGACGGACTGGGTGGGCTACATCTTCCCCAAGGGTGCCGTGCTGACCGGCGAGGACGGCTGGGTTGGCCTGCGCCCGGGCGAGGGCGTCCGCAGCTTCGACACCCGCCACGCCGCCCTCGCCTACCTGCTGGGCGGCTGTCCGGAATGCGTCTGCAACCCGTTCCTGTGCGAGCACGACGACTCGGGCGATTCGTGTTTGGACTGCATGGCGTGCCAGCACGGCTGCCCCGAAGACCTTTGTGATATGCGGCAAAGCTAGCGCCAGAAATAGCAATCCGCCGCCCAGTATTAGAACGGAGTGGAGATCGAGTGTCGGTCGAAGTATTGACCTGGGTGTTCGGCCACTCCCGTTCCAAGAATGGCGAGCGGCTCGTGATGCTCGCCGTCGCCGACGCCTGCAACTCCGCCGACGGCACGGGCGCATGGCTGTCGAACGCCGCCCTGTCCGCCAAGACCAACTTGTCGGAGCGCGCGGTGCAGGAGTCGGTGAAGCGGTGCGAACTGCTCGGCGAGTTGAAGGTTGAGCGCAATGCCGGCCGCGGGGGCGTGAACCGGTTCGCCGTGGTCATGGCCGAAAAGGTGCAGATTCTGCACCCCGCAGATTCTGCGGGGTTTCTCGGGTTGGCCGAAAACTCAGAAGCGCAGGTCAGTGAGGAAAAAGGTGCAGATTCTGCGGGGGGTAGTCACGCGTCAGGGGGTGCAGAATCTGCCCCCGGAACCGTAAGTACTAAGAGTTCTTCTACGAAGAACTCTGGTAAAACCTCGACAACGAAACGGGCCAAGAAGCCGGAGCCCCACCGCGACGACGTCGAGCGCGTCTGCAACTTCCTCGCCGAGTGGCGCGTGAAGCTCGGCTGCAAACGCCCAACGATCACCGAAGAGTGGCGAGCGCAGGCCCGGCTGATGATTGATTCCGACGGCCGCAATCTCGACGACATCAAAGAACTCATTTCCTGGTCGCAGCGCAGCACCTTCTGGCGGCCGAACATCCAGTCCATTCCGAAGTTCCGCAAACAATTCGACGCCCTGCGTCTCCAAAAGGACGGCGAAGAAAAGCGCAAGAGTGAACCTGGCTACAACGGCGGCGGCTACACCAGCAACCGCCAGCCGGGCGGCTACCACCGCATCACCGACTCACGATCCTCGGACCACGACTACAAGGAGCCCATCCTGTGAGCCCCTTCAACATCCGCACTGATGACATCGGCGACTTCGCCAGACAGATGCTCGACCGCAAAGGCATCGATCCTGACGCCGCCCCGGCCAGCGACTACACCATTGCTGACCACCTGACCGACAGCTACAACACCAAACTCGCGATGCTCACCCCGGCGATCTTCCGGACGGGTGAAGTCACCGACCGGCGCGTCCACGACTGGATCGCCCGCTACCTCGAGAACCCCGCGTCAGCACCGAACCTGCTTCTCACCGGCCCCGTCGGCTCGGGCAAAACCCACAACGCGTTCGCCGCGCTGCGAACCATCGTCCACGCCGTCGCCCGCCGCTCCGAGCGCATGACGTTCTCCAAGGTCAGTCACGCCGATTTCAACCAGGCCATGCGCCCCACCCCCGACGACGCCCACCTGACGGCTCTCGACGACTACCAGACCGTCGACCTGCTGCTGTTCGACGACCTCGGCGCCGGCCAAGTCACCGCCTGGGCCGAGGACACCCTGTTCCGGCTGGTCGACACCCGCTGGTCTGAACAGCGCCCCATGATTCTCACCTCGAACCTCGACGCAAAGGCGATGCGGGCAACGGTTGACGAGCGGGTTCGTTCCCGGCTCTCCAGCGCGGTCCAGGTCGACCTCGACGACCACGACTATCGCCGCAGCACACGATGACCGCGGACATCCCCGAGACGTCGACAGTGCTCTTCGACCACGGCGCCGAGCAGGTGGTGCTGGGCATGATGCTGCTGGACGGGCAACTGATCGCCGAGGCTGAAGCCATCGTGTCGCAGGCCGCGTTCCACAAGCCTGCCCACCACGTGCTGTTCGGCATCCTGACCGAGATGCGACAGTCCGGCCGACCGACTGACCCCTACTCGGTGCTCGCCTTCCTCGCTGAGCGCGGCCTGATCGCGAAGATTCCTAAGAACGGCATGTACGTGCACACGCTGATCGAGACAGCCCAAGTCGGCGGGTCCATCGGTCACTTTGCTCGCATCGTCGCCGATCGGGCGTTGCTGCGCGACCTGGACCTGAAGCTTTCGACGGTCCGGGCGCAGATCCGCGCCGGCGGGGATCGGACCACCGGCGACCTGGTGGAGGATGCCCGCACTGCGGTGTCCGACTTGGCCGGCCGGGCCACCGGCGAGGCTGAGATGTGGTCGTACTGGCCGGACCTACTCGAGCCCGGCTTCGACCGGTTCGAGCACGCAGTTGAGACCGATGAGCCGCCCGGAATCCCCACCGGGATCCCGGAGCTGGACGACGCGATCCACGGCCTGCAGCTCGGCCGGTTGATCGTTGTCGCCGGTCCTCCTGGCTCTGGGAAATCGACGCTCGGAGCCGGGAACTTCCCGCGGTCAGCGGCCTTCGCGCACCAGGTGCCCACCGCGGTGATCTCGATGGAGATGCCGGTGATGGAGCTGTTCAACCGGCTTGCCTGCGCCGAAGCGGGTATCTCTGCGCAGGCAGCGGTGCGCGGTGAGCTCTACGACGGGGACTGGCGGAAGCTTGCCGACATGGCCAGGCGAACCGAGAACGCCCCGCTGTACATCTCCGACGTGAAGGGCCAGACGTTCGCTGATATCCGTGTCCGGGTCCGGCGACTGCACCGCGACAAGGGCATCCGGCTGCTGATCGTTGACTATCTCGCCTTGATCCGGATCATGTCGAACGCTCCGCGGCATCAGCAGATCGACGAGTTGGTGAAGCAGTTCAAGGACTTGGCAGGGGAGCTCAATATCGCGGTGGTGCTGCTGGCGCAAACGAACCAGAACAGCGTTCATCGCAGCGACAAAGCCCCGCAGCTGACCGACTTGAAGGAGTCGGGCGGTGTGGCAGCCCACGCCGACGTGGTGATCTTCGTGCACCGCCCGGAGATGTACGAGCAGGGTAAACGCGTCGGCGAGGCCGATCTGTGCGTCCGCAAATCCCGCAACAGCGCCACCCCCGACATTCCAGTGGCCGCGCAGCTGCACCTCAACCGCTTCCGATCGTTCGCGATCGGCGCCTGACCCCCGAGAGGCCCCCATGGAACTGATTGACTGGACCTGCGACACCTGCCACGAGAAGACGAACGGGTCGGGTGCCATCCACATCCCGTATGCCGAGATCAGCCGCGCCGAGATGGACCGGCGGTCGTGGGCTGACCGGGCGGGCAGCGAAAACTTCATGCGCTGGGATCCGACGGATGCCCTCGCCCAGCCGCAGCTCGCCCACTGGAAGGTGGAGTGCAGCGACTGCGCCGGCACCTGCGCGGGCTCGTACTGGATCGACCTGGGTCAGGCGCGCACGGAGGCCGCTCTGCAGCGTTGGACCGAGCACCTGGCCGCGAAGACGTGGTTCACGGCGACGAACTGGGCGGCGGTCGTGGATTCGGTGGGGCGGACTCAGCCGATCCGCAGTATTGCGTGACTTCCTGGCGGGAGCGGAACGCCGGTAACGCTCCGCTCCCCCACCCATCCTGCATCACCAACCGGAAGGAGCGACATGAAGCGGAACTGGAAGCCCGTCGACTACGACTGGGAAGCTGTCCGCGAGACCGTGACGGAGATCCGCAAAGGTCTCGCGATCGAGCGGACCAAGTTCCGCAAAGTGCCCCACGTCGGCGAACTCATCGCATGGGCCGACCGCAAGGCGTACCGGGTCGTCGCCGTCGAGGAACGGGAGCAGGCCAATTGGCACGACCAGACGGTCAAGGCGTGGGAAGAGGCCGGCCGGCCGGATCCGTACTCGTGGGAGGGCCGGGAACGCGCCGTTCGGCTTCAGCCGACGAACGACCCGAAGGCGCGAGCTCGCGGGTACGGAATTTTCCCGTGGGCGTCGAACGACCGGTGGTGGCCACTGCGAGAGCAGTGCCCGGTCTGCCAGGAATGCGGCCTGATCTGGCCCTGCCCGTGCGACGAGCGCAACCATCAGGCGGCAGCCGCCATGAAGGAGTTCAACCGACTGGCCGGCATCCTGCCTGGCTGCTGCTGGGCATGCGGAGAACCCGTCACCGGGCGGCACCGCTCCATCGTATTTGAGGGCGAGAACCTGCTGATGCCCGGCGCGACACCTGCGGTGTTCCACACTTCCCACTCGCGCAAGGCGGAGGACTCCAGTCTGCGCGGCTCATGCCGAGCCCAGGCGGAGGCTTACGAGCAGCGCTGGGTTGCCGCTGCACCACGCCGAGCGGTCCGCCTCCGCTGCGACGGGCTGCTGTACCGCCACATCGATTCCAGCGAGTGCACGCGTGGAGACGACTGTCCGGGCGTTGACGCCTCGCACAAGGACTTCGGGCACTGCACGTCGCGGATGACGACCTGGAGCACTGAAGGCGGGTACGCCGAGCAGCCGGGCCCGACCACGAACTGCGGGACGCGCGGTTGTCGAGGACCGAAGGCTTCGGCAAGCGCGGAGATCAAGCCCGATGCTGTCTGATTTGGCGGGGACCTGCCTGATCAAAGCAAGCAGGTCCCCGCACTCATCCTGCACTACAAATCGAAGGAGACGCATGACCGTCGACCGCGGCGCTATCGCCGAGGCCCGCGCGAAGTTCATCGACGCCCGACTCAACCTTGCCGACGCCATCCGCGAGGCATGCCCAGCCGGCCACTCGCACACTTACGTGCAGCATCGCGATCGACAGCCTGACTGGTGTGAGGCCTGCGGGTACGCCGAGGACGGAACGCTCGTTCAGGCCCGCCCCGCTGCCAAAACGGAGACGGCGTGAGCACCGCCGACCCGCTGACCATCAGCAACGAGCTGCGTGCCCTCAAAGCGAAGCTGGCCGCCACTAAGGCCGTGCTTGCCGAACGGGAGCGCGAGCTGCGGGAGCTGAAGGGCTACTGCTCGACGATGGCGTGCCGCCTGCACTACGCACACAGCGGGCCGTGCGCCATCCCCGCTGAGGAGGACGCGTGAGTACCCAACCCGATCTCGTCAACGTTCGCGGCGTCGTCTACAGGCTGCTGAACCGGTCGAACCTGCCGATCTCGAAGCCGAACTGGAAGTACATCCGCCAGTCCGTGCCGCCCGACGCTACGCCTGGCCAGCGGTCGAAGTGGCCGTACGCCTACACCGTCCGCCGCCGCCTACCCACCCATGAGGTGATCGACGAGGCAGCCGCGCGCGAGGTGATCGACGCCAGCATGGTCCGCTGGCGCGCAGCTCTTGGGGAGGGCGCGTGAGCACCTACCGTCCTGGCGGCCATTGGCGCCGCACGATTGTCCGTGTCGGCGTCGAACCTGCGGATGAGCAGGGCCGCCGGCCGGACGATGAGCTGGTCGGGGTGATGGACGACCCGCAGCTGGCCGAGCGGGTCTGCCGGTTGCTCAACGGTGGGCCGCCGGTCGCCCCTGACCCAGAGACTGGATTGGTCGAGTTGGTCGGTGTGGTAGCCGGCGACTACGAGAAGGCTTTGGCGCTTCTGTCAGCGCGGCGGGAGTCGCAGGGTCTCTCGCAGCGGGCGATGGCGCGGGCATCCGGCAACTCGCAGCCGACGGTTCACCGCTGGCTGAACGGCCAGCACGAGATGCCCGCTGCCCGGTTGTTCGCGTTGGCCCGGGCCGTCGGATACGACGTGGCGTTTGTTCCGCGGGCGGACGCCTGATGACCGACCCGCTTGGCCTGAGCCCGACTCAGCGTGCCTGGTCGAACGTGTACGCGGTGTTCCGGCGCCGACCGATGTGGTGGCCCCAGGGAGTCGACATCCGGGCCGACGAGGACGGCCCGTGCCTCAACTGCGGGCCAACACAGCACGCGCCGGACTGCACGGCGCTGCTGGCGAAGACGCTGCACGAGGTAGACCTGCGGCTTGACTTGGCACTCATCTCCCGCGAGGACACCAATGCCTGATCGCGGATACACCTCGACGGGCCGCATCACCCCGGCGACGGCACCCAAGCTGCCAACTGGCCCGGCCGAGCCGCGGTTGACCACCTACGAGGAGTGGCGGGTCACGGGCATCGACGAGGACGGCGACCCGATCGGTGTCACCTTCCACCACGACGAGCACGAGCCCGAGGACGGCGCGCGCACGTTCGTCGCCTGGGCCGAACTGCAGGACTGGAGCGTCGGCCCGCACCTGCACAAGCGGACCGTGACCGTCACCGACTGGGAGTCGATCGAGCCATGAAGATCAAGTGCATCTGGTGCGGCAAGCCCAACCGCACCGCATCCGACTGGGAGCAGGAGCGGCTGAAGGGCGACGGCGACTGGGCCCGCCTGTGTGTCAGATGCGCCAACCGGCGGCTCGACAATCCGTGGAGTGCCCTGCTTCACATGCGCAAGGTGGACCTTCCCGACCCCGACGCCCACTGTCCCCGATGCATCCGGCTGGCGGCTGAGGCATCCACCGTCACCGACTGGCAGGAGGCCGAGGCGTGATCATTGAGATCACAGACGACGGGCACGGCGCCTGGAACCTCACCGCCAAGAGCGACAAGGACGCCTGGCCGCCGATGTACATGGCGCACGGACGGTCGGCGTGGGCGATCCGGGCGCTCATCACCGGCATCCTCGGTGACTTCGACGCCGAACCGGCCGAGCTGGTGCAGCGCGCCGACGAGCACACGGAGGTGTGCCGGTGATCGAGGACGTGATCGGCCTGCACGACGGCCGGATCCTGATCACGCACGGCGCCGGCGACTGCGCCGACGAGGTGTGCTGCATCCACAACCCGTCCGGGCATTACATGCTCGCCTGGCCCCAGAACTGGCGCTCCGACCGGCGGCTCATGGAGCGGATCTGCCCCCATGGCGTTGGCCACCCCGACCCGGATGACCTGTCGGTGCGCCGTGACCGCAGTGCGGGAGTGCATGGTTGCTGCGGATGTTGCCGTGGCTGAGGTCTGGCCGACGGTGATGGTGACCGGCCACCGACTCGCGCAGAACCGCGCGCGATGGCGCTGACCGAGGAGTTCGTTCTCGCCGGAACCGGGTCGCGCAGCCTCCGCGTCGCCGAGCGCTCTGTCCAAGTGGATGCGATGCGGCGGTGCACTAACCGGGCCGCCCGCCGACAGCAGCAGTATGGTGACCGGCTGATCGTGATGTCGGGCATGGCCGAGGGCTGGGATGAACTGGTTGCCCGGACCGCGCTCAAACTCGGGGCGGCGTTGTGGTGCGTGATCCCGAACCGGGGCTACAGCCACCATTACTGGGGCCGGGCGTCGCTGTTGGGCCGGGACCGTCGCGGCGAGTTCGCCGAGATCGTCGACCAGGCGTGCCGGGTCACGTATGTCATGGAGGAGGTTCACGGCACGTCGGAGCTCATGTACAGGGGCTTGCACGCGAATTTCTGGCGGAACCTGTTCATCGTTGGGCTGGCCGACGACTTCGCGGTGTGGAATCCGGAGTCGAGAGGCACCGCCCATTGCGTCCGCGAGATCAAGAAGGCGGGCAAGTGGCGCGACGACATGGCGATCGGCCCGGCCTCGGCGACTTCACAGATGGGCATTCCCGGTCTGATTTCGGGCATCACGCGGTGAACTACAAGCATGTACTTCCGCCGCAGATCTTGCCGTTGACCTGCGGCAACGTCACGATCGAATGGTCGGGGATGCCCGAGCCTGGCGGAAGCCATGGGCCTCTGAAGGTCACGCCCACCCGCCGGCCGGGCCTCCCCTGGCAACAATCACCTGATGTTCCCGACGCCGACCGCGCCCGAGATGCGCCGCTGCCGCCGCTGCCGGAAACCGGCGCGGGCCGACCGCATGGTGCAGGGCTTCGGACGGGACTGCGCGACCCGGCTCGGACTGGTCGGCGACACAACGGACACGAGGCAGTCCGGCCCAGACTTGTTCGACGCTGCGGACGAGTTCGACGCCTGCGACGGATGGGATCGGTAAACCCGCCTCAGCGCGTCCAGGAGCGCCCGAACGGGTGTGGAACGTGCGCGGGCCAGGGTCAGCCTGTTACAAACGCTCCTGTGACCCCTGAACAGCCCGCCTGGCGCCGGTCCTCCCGCTGCGGGTCGTCCGCCTGCGTCGAAGTCGCCCCCACCGCCCACGGTGTGCTGATGCGCGACTCGAAGAACCCCGACCAGATGCCGCTCGAGTTCAGCCGGGATGCATGGACGACGTTCATCGGCGGGGTTCGCGCCGGCGACTTCGACACGAGGCAGTCATGAGCGGCAGCAGCCCGCCCGTACCGGATCATCCGGGCATCCTGCTGGGGATCTCACCGGAGACAGCCCAGGCCATCCGCATCTCCCTCGCCGATGCCGGAGCAGCGATCCGCAGGTTCGGCGCGGTCATCGCGGAGCAGCAGCAGGTCCGGCATCGGATCCTCACCGAGCGCCTCAAACCCGACCCGAGGTAGCGACGCCGAACCCCCCAGCCCGGCGCCGCCACACCACCCAGGTCCACACCAAGGTCGCCAAGCACGGTACCCCGCAACCTGCGCAAAGGGCGATCAACCGATGGTGGACACGACACGGCCAGAACCCGGAACCTGCATCAACGGCACCCAGTGCAGAGCCGCCGACCCGACCACACGGCGCGGCTACCTCACAACCGATCCGCTCTGCGTCGCCTGCCTCACCGCCGCCGAACGCGACGTCCGGAATCTCGTCTACGACTTCCTCGACCTCGCCCAACTCCACGAAACGTCCCTGTCGCAGGCGGTCTCCGAGAAGACCTCCGGCGGCGACCCCGAATCCCCCACCCTCCTCGCCGACCACATCCAAGCGTTGCAGGCCGAAATCGTGCACGTCACCGCCACCTGGGAGTACGAGCTCCGCGTCGCCGGCCGGCTGCACGACCCGCGCACGTTCGCGCCGCTGTGGAAACGCGCCCTGTACGACCACATCGAGCTCACCAGCGGCGCCCGGCAGACCCGGCCCGCCCGCCACGGTCACCTCGTCCAACGCGCCGTCGGGATCATCGCCGCCCGGCTGCCCCGCCTCGCCCTGCTCCCGGCCACCCTTGTCTGCCCCGCCGGTGTCGAGGACGAGCCGGTCGAACTCGAAGGCTGGGAAGCCGTCCACCACCTGCAGCAGCTCCACCAGCGTGCCCGCGCGGCACTCGGCCGCACCACCCGCCGGTTCTGGCTCACCGGAGACTGCTGGACATGCCCGGCCCGGCACGCTCACGGCGTGGATGGGCCGTTGTGGCGCAGCGAACCCCGCCGGCACGAAGACCCGATGGAAGTGCACTGCTCCGCCTGCGGGGCGACCCGGCCCTATCCGGACTACGAGCAGTACATGGTCAAGCTCGACTGGCCCGAATTGGAGACGGTGAACGCATGAACCAGCGACGAGGCATCTACCGCGTCGACGAAGAGCAACTTGCCCGGCTGCTGAACCTGCCAGATGGCCAGCACGTCACAGCACTGTCGATCGGCTTCGAAACCACTTCCATCCTGGTCATGGTCGAAGGCGAAGACCTGCCCGAAGTGGCGCCCGGCTGTTACCCACCAGTCGTAGGGACTTTGGACGGGCCATTCGAGACACCCGTGCACGCATGAACCCTGACCGGGACCGGCAGGACCGGCGCAACCCGTGGCCCAACCCGATCGACACGCCACTCGATCGGGCCCGCCGGATCGCCGGCATGTACCGGGCTCGGCTCCGCACCCTCAACCCCGACGCCTGCGACGACTGCGACGCCACCGCCGTCGGGTTCGGCGAAACCTGGATGCTGGAGAAACCCGACCTTGTCGAACCCGACCGGGAACTGACCACCGCGGAAGCCGCCGAGCTCGCGCAGGTGCACCCCGACACCATCCGGCAGTGGGCGTGCCTCAAACACCCCGACGGCTCCGGCATGATGCTCCTACCCCGCTTCGGGTGGCGCGGCCGGCAACGCACCTACATCGCCGCGAAAGTCCTCGAAGCGGCGGCGATCGCGAAGCGTGGGCAACTCGCCAGGTAGCAGTAGTTGCGCGCTGCTTGTGATCGTGTCACAGTTCTGCGCGAGACCAGTGTCTCCACGGCCCGCCTGAACCCTTCGGTTCGGCGGGCTTTTCGCGTATCCGGGCACCGATCCGGAGGCACGCATGCGCCGGAGAGTGTGGTTCCACCGGGCGCGCGCCATCCTGTGGGCGATCGTGGGCGTGATCTCCTTCCCGCTCGGCTGGGCCGACAGTGTCGTCCTCGTGTGGATAGCCAGCCTGTACGCCAACATCGCCACCGACTGGGGAAACGGCGAGGCCGCTGACGACCGCGAGGTGTGCGACCGGCTCGACCGGATCGAAGCCCAACTCGCCGCCCTCCTCGAGCACCATCGGAGGGATCAGGCGTGAACGAGCCGCTGCCGTTCTCCCTGGATTGGCTCGCCGAAGCGGCCCGTACGCGCAAACCCGTCGCCGCCTGCCCCGACGGCCACCTCGTCGTCCGCGGCAACACCCACTGGCAGCCGCTGCGGTTCACCCCCGACCTGCGCGCCATCATCTGCGAACCCGTCGACCACCCCGACAAGAGCGTCGATGAGTGAACAGCAGATCGGCCCCATCCTCGACGGGCTCGGCGTCACCATTGACCTCACCGACGGCGACCTCATCGAATCCGCCCTGGTCATCGCCAAGGTCGTGACCGCAGAAGGCGCGACCACGGTCGCCCTGTGCGACTCGGCCGGGATGGACTGGCTGCACCAGCTCGGCCTGGTCGCCGCAGCCTCGCAGATCGTCAACGACCGGCCCTTCGAACATCCGGATGACTGTCGCTGACCAGGGGGTATGCGCGTGGCCCGGCTCCTCGGCCCTGATCTGGCCCGGCGCACCGTCACCCAAACCGTCGCCGGCAGCACATACGAGTTCTCCGGCCGGCGCGCGACCGCCTACCTCGACGCGAACCTCACCCAGCTCGCCGACATCGCCGCCTACGACCCGGCCCAGCCGACCGCCGTTGGGGCAAGCATCTCGAGCTCTCAGGTGACCGTCGGCTCCGACAGCCGGCTTCCGCAAGTCTGGTTCCCCGACAATGTCGACACCGTGTACTTCAAGGTTGACGGGCTGGCCACCGGGTGGCAGGCGACCGCCGACCTCGACTCCCGGCTCGACACGTCCGACACCGCCGCGCAGGGCATGAACGCCACCCAGATGCGGCTGCCCCGGTTCCTGCCCGGCACGATCGTGTCGCAGCTGCAGTCGGGGCACGGCTGGCTCGGCTCCACCGGGTTCGCCGCCAACGACACCACCGACTTCGTGGTCGGCTCCCAATCCGCGAAGATCGTCACCCCGGGTGATGGTGGCACGTACAAGATGGAAAAGACCGGGCTGAGCCTCGACACGACAGGCAAACAACTCCGCCTCCGCCTCAAAATCGAGGGCCTCGCCCGGATCAACACATGGCGGTTTTTGGCCGGCAACGACACCGGCTACGCCGCGAGCTACAGCTGGGATCTCGCCCTCGCCGGCGAAGGCAGCACCGCCTACTTCGTCGACGGCGAATGGGTGACGATCACCTTGAATTTCGCGTCGGCGACCACCGCCGGCACACCGACCCGCACCGGCATCGTCGCCGTGAAAGTCAACACCCGCGACGACAACACCGGCACTGGCGTGACCGCCCACATCCAATCCGTCGAACTGATCCCCGAGCCGGCCACCACGTTCCCCAACGGTGTCGTCAGCATCGGCTTCGACGACAACTGGGACTCCGTCTGGACATTGGCCAAGCCGAAACTCGACGCCGCCGGGATCCGCGCCTCCATCTACTCCATCGACGACCTCGTCGGGCAGCCCAACCGGCTCACCCTCGCGCAGATGCTGACCCTGCAAGAGCAAGGCTGGGAGATCGCCGCCCACTCGAAAACCCTGGCCAACCACACCGCCACGTTCCCCGGCCTCACCGAGACCGCGGTGGACACCGACATGCGCACCCAGGTCGCGGCGATGCGCGGCAACGGATTCCGGGTCCGCGGCACCGCCTACCCGCAAGGCGCCTACGGCACCACCCTGGGCGGCGGCTCCACCCACACCCCCACCCGCCGCTATTTCGCCTACGCGCGGACCGTCTATCGGCGCACCGTCGAAACGTTCCCGCCGGCCGACCTGCTGCGCATGCGCGCCCAATCCGGGATCTCCACGTTCACCAACGGGTATGCCCCGTCGCTGCTGACCACCACCACGACCGGGGACATCGACCGGGCGAAAACCAACAAGGCGTGGCTCCAGCTGGTGTTCCACCGCATCGTCACCTCCGGCCCCGCGGCGACCACGGAAATCCTGCAATCGGACTTCAACACGATCATCGACAAGATCGTGTCGTCGGGCATTGCGTGCCTGCCCACGGCCGACGTCCTCAGCTACGACGCCCCATAGGAGGCGCGATGCTGACCGACCCGCGGCGCCCCCTGCGCAACACCGTCCGCCGCTGGCTCGGCGTCGACCACCTCCACGACGATCTTCAACGACAGGAGCAGCACATGAGCGACATCACCGACGCCCTCAACGCCCTCGCCGCCCAGGTGAACGGGGTGTCCGCCGCGCAGGCGACCAGCTTCCACAACCTGCAGACCGCCATCGACGAGCTCAAGGCCGGGAAGCTGACCGCCGAGCAGCAGGAGATCGTCGGCCGGATCGAGTCGTCGCTGACGAAGCTGGGCGAGGACGCGCAGGCCGCCGACGACGGCTACGAGCCGGCCGAGCCCGAGCAGCCTGCCGAGCCCACCCCGGACACGGACGAGGACGGCGATGTTCTGCCGGACACCGACGTGCCGCCGGCCGACAGCGACGAGACCGCCCGCAACCGCTGACATGAACGTGCGGCCCGCTGTTGGTTCGACTCCCGGCGGGCCGCGCCGCTGACGCACAGTCACACAGATTCGAGAGCGGTTCGCGTTCTCGGCTTGAAACGCCTCCAATAAAGATCAAACTTAGCCGGATTCGCGGGGTCGACACCCAGCCAGACCGCTGGGCGGAGGCGCCGACCATGACACAGCGTGACCCATCGCCCGTTCATGACAGCAGCAAATGCGGCGGAAAGCGACGCGGCCCCGACAGCGAAGGCAAGCTCTGCACACGGCCAGCAGGCTGGGGCACCGACCACGCAGGCACCGGACGATGCAAACTCCACGGCGGCAGCACACCCAGCCACGTCGCCGCTGGCAGGGTCGCCAAGGCTCTGACTGCCGTTGCCACCTTCGGCCTCCCCCGCGAGGTCGACCCCCGCGACGCTCTTCTAGAGGAGGTCTACCGCTCGGCTGGCGCTGTCGACTGGCTTCGCGAGCAGGTCCAGACCCTTACCGCCGACCAAGTCATCTGGGGCAAGGCCGAAGAGGTCGAGAAGCAGGCCGGGGAGTTCCCCGGCGTCGACACCACGCATAAGGCCGCGGTGCACGTCTGGGTCGAGCTCTACCACCGCGAGCGCAAACACCTCGTCGACGTGTCCAAGGCAGCGATCGCGGCAGGAATCGAGGAACGCCGGGTCCGGCTTGCCGAGCAGCAAGGCGCCCTCCTGGCCGGCGTCATCAAAAGCATCCTCGGGGAACTCGACCTTTCCCCCGAGCAGCAGTCCCGCGTCAGTGAAGTCGTGCCGCGGCATCTGCGGGCAGTCGCCTGACGGAGGTCACCATGACCGCGTCAGCTTTCGCCCCGTCGGCGAGCGCATTCGAGATGGCGGCTCGCGAGTTCGAGCCGCCGCCGGTTGCCCGATACCTGCATGACCCTGTCGGCTGGTGTCAGAACCGGCTCGGTGAGCATCTATGGAGCAAGCAGCGCCAGATCGCAGAGTCGGTGCGTGACAACCGCCGGACTGCGGTGAAGAGTTGCCACAATGCCGGCAAGAGTTGGATCGCGTCGCGGATCGCGTCGTGGTGGATCGACTCGCATCCGCCTGGGCAAGCATTCGTGGCGTCGACGGCGCCCACCTATTCGCAGGTCCACGCGATTCTCTGGGAAGAGGTCAGAGCCGCAGCCCGAAAAGCTGCAGCACTCAACGACCCGCTCCCCGGCAGGGTGTTGCAGTCCGATGAGTGGAAGCTCGACAACGGCATCCTGACCGGCTACGGCCGTAAACCGGCCGACAGCGACGAGCACGGCTTCCAGGGCATCCACCGCCGCTATGTGCTGGTGATCCTCGACGAGGCGTGCGGCATCCCGGCGCAGTTGTGGACGGCCGTTGAGGCGATCACCACGAACGCCGACTGCCGGATCCTCGCCATCGGCAACCCGGACGACCCGTCGACCGAGTTCGCGTCCGTGTGCAAGCCCGGCTCCGGCTGGAACGTGATCCGTATCAGCGGGCTCGAGACTCCGAACTTCACGGCCGACCAGGTCGACGAGCATCCCCATCTGCGGGCGCTGTTCGGTGAGCTCGGGTTGACACCGACCGCCGAACAGGTGCCTGAGGCGCTGCGCCCGCTGATGCTTGACCCTGGCTGGGTCGCCGACAAAATCAAGCGGTGGGGCCCAGAGTCCCCGCGGTTTATCTCGAAGGTGCTCGGCGAGTTTCCGGAGATCGGCAACGATGTACTGATCCCGCCGTCGCTGATCCAGGCCGCGCAGCAACGATCCCTCGACGCTGCCGGTCAGAGCGTTCTCGGTGTCGATGTGGCCCGCTACGGCATGGACCGCACCGTCATCTACCTTCGCCGCGGCCCCGTTATCCGGCTGTACGGCGAATACGCCAAGCAGGCCACCACCGAGACCACCGGCCGTGTCATCGAGGCTTCCCGAACCACGGGGTCGACGGAGATCCGCGTAGACGGTGTGGGCGTCGGCGGTGGTGTCGTCGACCAGCTCACCGAGCAGGGCTTCGGAGCCCTCGACATGCAGGCAGGCGGGAAAGCGCAGGACCCCGAACGGTTCGTGAACGCCCGCTCGGAGTGGGCGTGGGCGATGCGAGAGCGCCTCGAATCTGGCGACGTCGACATCGATCCCGCCGACGAGGACCTCGCCGCACAGTTGGGGGCGTTCAAGTACCGGTACAACTCGCGCGGGCAGATCGTCATCGAGTCGAAAGACGAGATGCGCAAGCGCGGCCTTCCCTCGCCGGATCACGCGGATGCGGCGATCCTCACCGCCATCACCCCCGCCGGCGCGGATCTGTTCCGGCGGCTGGCGTGGCGGCATTGGACGTTCGACGACAGCCAGATCAGCATGGCCGGGCGTTCGTGGTCGCTGACCGACTCGTGGGTGTTCTTCACCTCCCACCTGCCCGTCGGTGACGACGCTGTGGGCGAGTTCAACGTGGTCGCCGCGTGGGCGCGCACCATCGACGGTTCGCTGGCCCTGCTGGACCGGGCGCGTTGGAAGGTGGGCGAGGGTGACCTCGCCGACCGGGTGCGCCCATTAGCGGAACGCTGGTCGCCGGACACCATGTTCGTTCCGCGCAAACAGCGCACCGAACCGGTCGTCGCCGCCCTGTTCCAGGTGGTGGCGACAACACCGCTCGAGGTAGAGCCGGACCGGATGTCCCGAGCCTTCCCGGCATCCGCGCTCCAGGCGGCCGGGAAAGTGTGGCTACCAACTGCCCCGTGGGCCGAGTCGGCGAAGTCGGAGTTCTTGGCGTTTCCGCACACCCGCCAGCCGGGGATGGTGGAGACACTCGGCCAGGCGGCGCGGGTGGTGTCCACGCAGTTTGCGCCACCGCCGATCCCTAACGCCCCCTCTTACGGGCGTGCCACCGACTACGACCCGCTCGGCGGTCAGGCAGTCGACCTCGACAACATGGCGTTCTGATCCTGCTGGGAGGTCGCCGTGGCCGCCCTGCCCACCACTGTCCGCGGCGCGGTCACCGAGTTTTACGGCACCGGCACCGACCTGTACTCGGGCCTCATGTGGGACGCGCTCGAGCAGGTCCCAGAGTTGCAGCCCGGCCAGCAGGCGATTTTGGCGTACAGCCAGATGGCCAAAGACCCCACGCTGGCGGCTGTGATCAGCTCGTACGGGCTGCAGATCCGGCGGGCGTCGTGGGCAGTGGACGGCACCGGCTGCCGGCCCGAAGTCGCCCAGCAGATCGCCGACGACCTGGGCCTGCCGATCCTCGGCGTGGACAAGCCGACCGCGGCCAGGGTGCGCGGCGTGTCCTGGTGGGAGCACCTGCGGGCTGCCCTGCTCAGCCTCGTGTACGGGCATTACGGGTTCGAACTGCAGGCCGAAATGGTCGACGGGAAAGCCCGACTGTTGGGCCTGTGGGACCGGGCGCCGTGGACGATCGACCTGATCCACGCCGACCCGAAGACCGGCGAATTCCTCGGCGTCTCCCAGTCCGGGATGCTCTCCACCTCCGGCAGGCCGCAGATCGGCGCGGACCGGATGGCCTGGTACACGCATGAGCGGGTCGGCGCGAACTGGGCCGGTACCGGCCTGCTGCGCCCCGCCTACGGGGTGCACACGTTCAAACGTGAGGTCATGCGGCACACGGCGATTGCGCACCGCCGCTTCTCCATGGGCGTGCCCACCGTCGAGTGGGCGCCCGGCTCCAACCCGACCGCCGGGCAGGTCGCTGCCGCCCAGCAGGCCGCCTCTGCCGCCCGGGTCGGCGAAATGGCCGGCCTGTCGCTGCCGCCGGGGGCGTCGCTGAAACTGGTGGGGCTCTCCGGCGGGGTGCCCGACAACATCGCGTTCCTGCGCTGGCTCGACAGCCAGATGTCGCGGTTCGCGTTGATGCCGCACATCGAACTCGGGCAGAACACGTCGGGCGGTTCGCGGGCTCTCGGCGAATCGTTCATCGACTCGTGGACGCTCGCGTTGGGTGCGATCGGATCCGAGATCAGCGACCAGGCGACCCGGCAGATCTGCGCCCGGATCGTCGAATGGAACTGGGGCCTCGACGAACCGGTGCCAACGATCCGGGTCAACGGGATTGGCGAGCAGCGGGAAGTCACCGCCGAAGCCCTGCAAACTCTGCTCGCTGCGGGCGCGTTGGATGCGTCACCGGAGCTGAAGTCGTGGGTGGCCCGCGAGTGGCGGCTACCCGAACCCGAGCCGGACGCCGCGCCGAAACTGCCGGCCAGTGAGCCGCCGGTACCTGTCGAACCTGACGGGCAGACGCAGGTTGCTGCCGCCGCCCGCCCGCGGTCCCGGCGGAAGCGCACCCCGAGCCAGCCGGGTCTGTTCGGTGATGACGAGGCGGACGCGGGCCGCATCCAGCAGCAGTGGCAGGCGGCGAAGGCGCGGCTGTTGAAGCGGTGGCCAAAACTCGCGGCGCCAATGGTCGACGAGCTCGCCGGGCAGGCCGAAGCGGCTCTCCAGGCCGGTGACCTTGCCGCGTTGGGCTCGCTCGCCTCGTCGGCTGGTGTTGTTTCTGCGCTGGCTGTCCCCCTCGCCAAGTCCGGTACTGATTTGGCGGCTGAGGCGGCGGCGGGTGTCGTGGAGGAAGCCGCCACGCAGTCGGTCATCATCACCGCACCGGACGGCCCGGGCGCGGACCGGGTGCGGCAGCACGCCGGCGCGGTCGCCCACATCATCGCCTCCGGTTACGCGTCGGGGGCCGCGAAGACGGCGTTGCAACTGTCCGGCGCTGATCCGGCCGAGGTGCGCGCCGAAGTCGAACGGCACCTGACCGATCTCGGCCAATCCACTAACGGGCTGGTCGGCGAGAACATCAGCCAGTTGCTGTCGGCGGCCCAGTTCACCGGCCGGCTGGCAGTCCTTGAGCAGCGTCCTGCGGCCAGCTACACAGCTGTGGAACGAAACGACAAAGCGCGGTGTAAGCCCTGCTCGCAGATCGCAAATACCGAGTTCGGGACGCTCCCGGAAGCCCTGGCCGCATATCCCGGCGGCGGGGCCATGAAGCGGTGCGAAGGCCGAGGTCGCTGCCGCGGCTACATCCGACCGAACTGGTGACTCGCCCAAGCTCGACCTCGAAAGGAGGCCGGGCATGGAGCAGAAGCCGAGCATCGGCCGGATCGTGCACTACGTCTCGTATGGCACGCCCGGCGGCGAGTACACCTCGCAATGCCGGGCCGCCATCGTCACTGAAGTCGTGCCGCTGGAAGGTGCCGAGGCCGCACAGGCCGACATTGAACACTGGGACGAAAGCCAGCGCTGCCGCATCGGCATCGCGGTGCTGAACCCGACCGGCATGTTCTTCAACCGCGGCGCCTACCAGGACGAAAACGGCCATCACGGTGGATCGTGGCACTGGCCCGAGAGGGCGTGACCGCGCATGCCTGACATCGACCTTGCCCGCCGTGAAGGCGTGGAGCTCGTGAAGACCGGGTCGTGGGCGACCATGACAGGCTCCTGGAATCCCACACCGGAAGACCTCGCCGCGGCGGTCGACGCCCAGTCCTGCCCGGCGATCCGCCGGCCCATCGTGAAGCTCGGCCACGTGGACTCCCGCTTCGACGGGGAGCCCGCGCTGGGCTGGTTCGAGAACCTTCGCCTCGGCGACGGCGGCGCCACCCTGCTCGGCGACCAAGTAACCCTGCCGTGGCTGCATTCGGTGCAGGCCGCCGCCTACCCGTCCAGGTCGGTGGAAGGCAACTACAACCACGCCTGCCCCGAAGGGCACAAGCACCGCTTCGTGCTGACCGCGGTGGCGCTGCTCGGCGTCACCCCGCCGGCGGTGAAGACGATCCGCAACCTCAACGACCTCCCGGCGATGCTCGGCGTCGCCGCTAGCGAAGAGGTACCCGAGGGCGCCGAGCACGTGCAGGTGACGATCCTCGCCGGCAGTCATTCGTTCGACGAGGCCAAGCACAAGCGTGACGGTGACGGCCAATTCGCCCACACGGCAGGCGGCATCGGATCGTCCGGCCTGAAACGCAACGAGAAGCTGGCGTCACGCATCCCGCTGGCGGACGGCGAAACCTATACGGGCAGCGCCGTCATCAAGGGCGCCGGAATCGCCGCGGCGACCGTGGACACCCGGGACGGTCCGACCCTGCGGCTCGGTGTCGGTATCGACCCGGACGAGATCAGCCGGTGGTCGGCCGCCAACCGCGGATCAACGGTTGTCCTCAACCAGAACGGCATCGACCGGCTCCGGGAAGCCATCCCGCAGATGCTCGACGCCGGCAAGCAGGGCGTGGCCCGGTGGCGGGCCATGAACCGCGAGTACGACCGCATCGAAGCGGCCGGCGACGAGGCCGCTCTGGCCGAACACAACGACAAGATGATCGAGTTCGGGGACTTTACCGTCCTCGACGAAGGGACGATCCCCGGCACGTGGGCCGACCTTGAGCTGAAGGTCGTCATGTCGACCGGTGACCCGCTCTACTACCTGAAGGTTACGGGTGCCAAGAAGCCGCCGGTGGTGAACGATGAGCCGCTGACCGCGGCGCAGGTTCGCCGGCTCGGTGACCTGCTGGACAAGGCGGGCGCGGCGAAGCTCGTCCAGGCGTCGGCTGAGGTGCACACCGGGGCGATGGTGGCGCTCATCCCCACCGCCGAGGACGCCGAGCGGCTCGCGGTCGAGGGCGGCGAACCTGCCGGCCAACTGCACGTCACCCTCGCCTACCTCGGCGAGGCTGCTGATCTCGGCGCGCGAGGCCAGCAGAATGTCACCGCCGCAGTCTCCGACGCCATCAACGGCTTGCCCGTGATCGAAGCCGACATTTTCAGCGTCAATGTCTTCAACCCGCCCAGCAGCAGCACGTCAGCGGATGGCCGAGACCGCGACACCTGCCTCGTTTGGGGCTTGTCCGGCGACGAGATCGACGCCGTGCACGACATCATCAGTGGCTCCCTACCTGGCCTGGGCGGCGCCGAGCAGCATCGGCCGTGGCACGCCCACATGACCGCCCAGTACACCGACGACCTGGCACTGATCCCGACGCTGGCCGAGCGGGTCGGCCCGGTCACGTTCGACCGGGTACGTATCGCGTTCGGTGGCGAGGTCATCGACATTCCGCTGCTGGACGACACCGACGACGTAGACCCGTCCGAGTTCGACGACGACCTTCAGGTGCCCAACATCCTGATGCCGGTAGCTGCCGCGTCGGCGGACAAACTCCGCGAGTACTGGGTCCACGGCAAAGGCGCCCTCAAGATCCGCTGGGGTGAGAAGAACGACTTCTACCGGTGCGTCAAGCAGCTCAAACGCTTCGTCACCGACCCCCAGGGCTTGTGCAACACCTACCACCGCGAAGCCCTCGGCGTCACACCCGGTCAGGAACACGTGCACGCCGCCGCCGATCCCCTGAAGCCGCCCGCCGAGGCGGCTTCTTCCGTTCTCCCGGCCGCCGAGCCGGAGCAGCAAAACACAACCGAGGAGGACCCTGTGTCCCTGAGCGATGACATGCGCTCGCGGCTCGGCCTCGCCGACGACGCCGACGAGGTCGCCGCGCTCGCGGCGATCGACGAGCTGAAGGCGAAGGCCGCCACCCCCGCCCCTGCCGAACCCACCCCTGAGATGGTCGCCGCGTCCGAGGCGGCGGTGAAGGCATCGCAGGCGGCGGAGAAGAAGGCCGCCGACGCCGAGCAGGAGAAGGACGAACTCCGCAAGGAGGTCCAGATCCTCGCCTCGCAGATGAAGACCGTCTCCGACGAGCTCGCCTCGACGAAGGCGGAGAAGGCCGCCGGCGTCAAGGCCAGCGTGTTCGACGACGCCATCAAGGCCGGGAAGATCAAGCCCGCCGACCGGGAGACCTGGGAGAAGGACTACGACGAGGCCCCGGCCGCCGTCACCCGCGTCCTCGCCTCCATCGCCCCCGGCACCGCCGTCCCGGTCGCCGCGTCCGGCCACATCGGCGACCCGGAACCGACCGTGGACAACGACCCGGTCGGCCTGTCCGAGAACGCCCTCAACGACTGGGCCAAGCAGCTCGGCATCGACGCGGAGGAGCTGACCCGTGGCTGACGACTACCTACCCAAGTTCAAGCCCGGCCAGGCGATCACCCGCACGGCGACAGCCACCATCACCGCCGGCCAGATCGTCACCGTCGCCGGTGCGGTCGCTGTCGCCGACTCCGTGACGTGGCTGGGTGTCGCATCCCGGTCCGTCGTGACCGGTCAGACGTTCGGCGTCTACATGGAGGGCGTCCAGTACCTGACCGCCGGTGCGGCCATCGCCGCCGGGGACCGGGTCAAGTGCGGCGCCACCGGCAAGGTCGTCACCCTCACTGCCGGTTCGGACGCCTACGACCGGCTCGTCGGAATCGCCCTCGAAGCTGCTGCGGGTGACGGTTCCGTCCTCGCCGTGAAGCTGGCGCGGTAAGGAGCCCCTGACACATGCCTAACATCTACTCGCCGACCGCCCCCACGGTGTCCGGCGACAACATCACCGTGAACCGGCTGGTCAACAGCCCGGTTCTGATCTACCGGATGCTGCGGACGCTGACGCAGCAGCGCCTCGTCGGCGACAAGATCCTCACCGGTGAGGTGGACCTGACCGGTACGGGTTCGGTCAACTTCGAGGTGTCCGAGGCCATCATGGCGGCGTCGCTCGCCGAGCGCATCGACGACCTGATGGAGTACCCGCTGTCCGCGGAGCCGTCGGCGGTGTCGCAGATGGCGACGGTGGAGAACTGGGGCCTCGCCACCATGATCTCCGACAAGCTGGTCGCCCGGAACCGGATGGACATCGCCAACCGCAAGCTGATCAAGCTGGCGAACCGGATCGCGTTCGGTTTCGACGCCCTGGTGCTGTCGGCGGTCGCGTCGGCCGTCACCCAGACGTCGGCGGCTGCGGCGGCATGGTCGAACTCGTCGGCGGACCCGTTCGCCGACATCACCCTCGGCGCGTCGGTCGTGGACAGCCTGAACCAGGGCTACGAGGTCGACACGGTGTTGGCGACCCCGAACCGGTGGGCTCGCCTGATCGCTGCGGCGAAGGTCATCGAGCGGGCGCCGCGTGAGGGCAACGATTCGCTGCTGCTGACCGGTCGCCTGGCCCGGATCGCCGGCCTGAACGTGTGGAAGACGACGAACATGCCGGCGGGCGTGGACGTGATGCTGCTGGATTCGCGTCAGCTCGGCTCGATCGGCTGGGAGGACCAGGGCGGCGGCTACACGGGTCCGGCGAACGGCGTGCAGTCGAAGAAGATCCGCCTGGAGGAGAACGACGGCTGGAAGATCCAGGGCCGTCGGGTCGGGGTGCCGATCGTCCAGGAGCCCGGCGCCGCAGTCAAGATCACGTCGACCTGAGCGGGAGCTGACAATGACGGAGAAGCTTCTCCGGGGCAAGCAGCCCCTCACCATGTACCGCGGCGCGAACGGCGCCGCCGGCGGCCACATCTACCGCGGCGGCATCCTCGAAGCGGCCAACGTCGACTCGGACGACGCAAGGCGGCTGGTCGCCGAGAACTTCCTCGAGTGGGTGGTCCGCGACGGCGAGCAGTTTGTTCTCGCCGAGGACACCCCGACCGGTGACAAGGGCGACCCGGTGACCGTCGGCGACAACGGTCTGGTGCCAGAGGACGAGAAGGACAACGGCACCGTCAACGGCGACCAGCAGCAGGCTGCCGCCGACGCGACCGCCAAGTCGGACAACAACGGGGAGGTCGAGGCGAAGCGCGCCGAGGCCCGCGCGAAGCTCGCCGAGCTCGGCGGCACCCCGGACGGGCGCTCGTCGGACGCGGTGCTCGTCGAGTACCTGGTCGGCAAGGGCTACAGCCGGGCGGACGTCGAGAAGGCTGACCGGGCCGAGCTGAAGTCGCTGGTCGCGTCGGCGAAGTAGCTCCAATGCGGCAGTTTTGACCTAGGCGTGTAGGGCCGGCCTTCGGGGAACGGCCGGCCCTCCACCCCCCCTGTTTGTGTCACCGCGTTCCGCGCGTGATTTTCTTCTCTCTCTCCTGCCGCTTCGGGCGGCCTGTTCCTGCTGCCCGAAGGAGGGCCCATGCCTACCGTCCAGTTTCAGCTTTTTTCGTCGGCTTTCCTCAGCTTGCTCAATAAGGAAGCTGATCTTGACAGCGACACTCTGCGCGCGAGCCTGCACACCTCGTCGTACACGCCGGCGCTCAACACCCACCGCTACGTCAGCGACCTCTCGGCCGAACTGTCCACCGGCTCCGGCTACACGTCCGGTGGTGCCACCGTCACCGGCTCGTTCGCGTTGACCGCGGCGAACTCGTGGGCGTCCACTGCCGCCACCTCCACCGCGTACACGGTCGGTCAGGTTCGCCGGCCGTCGGCCGGTAACGGCTTCCTGTACCGGGCCGTGGTCGCGGGCACCTCGGGTGGTTCCGCCCCCACGTGGCCGACCGTCGCCGGGACGACCGTCGCGGACGGCAGTGTCACCTGGCTGAACATCGGCTCCGCGATCGTCGTCCTCGACCTGGCCGACGCAACCCTGTGGACGTCGTTCTCGGCCGGCCCCTACCGCTATCTGGTGATCTCCGACCGGACGCCGGGCACCGCGGCGACGCAGCCGCTGATCGGCCTGTTCGACTTCGGGTCGAACCAGACCGGCGGCGGCGGCAACTTCGACCTGTCCACCCCGGTCGAGGGCATCTACACGATCCCGGTCGGCTGACATGGCCACGGGGTCGATCTTGCTCACTCCGGGAGCGGCGATCCTGCCCGACGGCTCGACCAGCAACGCCGCCCCTGGCATACAGCGGATCAAGTCGGCGGCGACGGCACCCGGCATCTACAGCCTCCAACTGCTGTTCGACGCCAGCACCGAGGAATGGTGCACGTGGCAGTTCCGAATGCCCGCCGACTACGCCAGCTCCCCCGTCGCGGTAGTCAGCTTCAAAATGGCCAGCGCCACCACCGGCGGCATCGTCTGGGACGTGCGGGTCGCCGCGGTCACAACCGGCGACGCCACGGACGTCGATGCGAAGGGGTTCGGGTCGGCGAACACGGCGACCGCTACTGCTCCCGCGACTGCCGGGTATCTGCTGGACACGTCGATCACCCTGACCAACGCCGACTCGGTCGCGGCCGGCGACTTCGTGGTGGTCCGGCTGGCCCGGGCCGCAGCGAACGGCTCGGACACGGCAACCGGTGACGCCGAAGTCGTGTCCCTCGCGCTGACGTACACGACCACCTAGCCGCAGGCGGGGTGACCGGTGGCCCGCAGCTTCAACACCAGCTACATCGACGTCGCCGCAGGAGCGCTCAGCACCTTTCAGGCCGGCACCTTCGTCGCTGTGTTCAAGCGGAACGCCAACTCCACCAACCACAGGCTTGTTTCACTCGGCGCCGCCGGCGGGCTAATCAGCTTCCTGAACATCAGCGGCGTCGATCAGATCGTCTGCATGACTCAGACGGGGGTCGCCAACTTCTCGTCGTCAGCGATTACCGTCACCACCAGCGACGGCTGGGTGTTCGTTGCGGCGGCGAAGCCGTCCGGCACGAATGCGGCGACGTTCTGGCGATACGTGTACGGCACCGGGGTCATGTCCAGTGACGTCGGGACCGGCACAATGCCGAATCCGTCCGCGTTTCCTGACAAGGCGCGCCTCGGCAACGAGCCCAATCTGGGAAACCCGTTCAACGGAGACATGGCCGCAGCGGCCGTCTTCGGGTACGCCCTGACCGACGACCAGGTGCAGTCGCTGCCGTATTCACTTACCACGTGGCTCGACCTGAACCCGCTCGCCATGTGGGTCTTTGACCAGCCAGCCACCGCGTCGCCGGTGCTGGACTGGACGGGCGGCGGCGCAAACCAGACGGCCGTCGTCGGCACCAGTGTCTCTACTGCCAGCGTGCCGGTCCTCGGATACGGGCATCCGGTCCTCCTGGCCACCCACGCTCCGCCAGCGCCTACAACGCTGACCGTCCAGCCCGGCGGAGCCATCCCCGCGGGCGCGCCGAACTCGTTGACCGCGGCGGCCGCGACCACCCCGTATGTGACCGGAGCGCCGCAGGCGTTCACATTCGCCAACGGCGGAGCCGGCACCACCCTCACCTACACCGGCGGCGGGGCCACCGGCACCGACACGTACGACGTGTTGTGCGTCAACTCCGACACCGTCGTGTCCACCCCGTCCGGCTGGAACCTCGAGCCCACCCGCGTCAACAACCAAGGCGCCTACATCTTCTCCCGGCAGGGTGGCACGGGCAGCGCGGTCGTCACCACCAGCGGCAACTTCAACGCCGAAGCGCTCTGGGTGCGGGTCACCAACACCGCCGGCGTCGACACGGCAGCATCGTCGGTTGCCGGGCTCGACGCCAGCATCGGATCCTCGACGCCTGCCCTGACCACACCGGCGCTCACTGCCGCGAACTCCCTGGGGATGGCGTTCGCGGCGCTGCACAGCACCACCCTCGGCGCCCCCTCCGCCTACGTGTGGTCGACCGGCTACGTCGAACAGGTCAACACGGCGCTGGGGTCGGGGTCGCCCGGCGTCGCCGGCTCGGTCGCGGTCAAGGCGCCCGCCGGGACCGCGGCGGAAACCCCGTCGGTGTCGTGGACGAACGCGGTCGCCGACCGGTACATGCTGTTCGTCGCCTTCCAAGTCTCGTCCGAGGCCACCGGCACCACGTTGACGGTGCAGCCGGCAGGCAGCACCCCGGCGGGTGCACCGGCCAGTTTGGCCGCAGCAACCGCGCTCACCGCCGGACCGGGCGGGGCCACCCCGGCGGCTGCCTCGTCGACCCTGAACGCGGCCACGGCTCTCGTCGCACGGCCGGGCGGAACCCTCGCCGGCGCAACCGGCGACACATTCACCGGCTCAACCATCCTCGCCGTCACCCCGGGTGGAACGACACCCGGCGGCAGCCCGGTCACCGCGGCAGTCGGCGCCGCGCTCGCCGCCACAACCGCGGGAACCATCGGCGGCGGCAGCCCGGTCAGCATCGGCGCGAACACCACGCTCACCGTCCAGCCGGGCGGAACCATCGCCGGCGGCGGCTCGCCGACGCTGATCGCGGCCACCCTGCTGACAGTGCAGTCCGGCTCGGCGCGCCCGGCAGCCGGCGCCGCGAGTGTCATCGCTTCGAGCACCGTGGTTGCCGCCCAGCCTGGCGGCACCCAGCCGGGCGGAACACAAGCCACCGTCACCTTGGGTGTGCCGGGCGCAACCAGCCTCACCGCCGCACCCGGCGCAACCATCGGGGCCGGTACCGCCGCTCAGGTGACCGTGGGGGCTGTTCTCGGCGTCCAGCCGGGCGGCAGCAGTTCGGGATCCTCCCCGGCTACTGCCGCGACCGGTGTCGCCATGACGGTGATGCCCGGCTCGGTGACACCTGCCGGTGTCACCGCATCCTTCGCGGCAGCGACGAAACTCAACGCCACCACCGGCGGGACACAACCGTACGGGGCGCTCGACACGTTCGGAACCCAGTCGCTGCTGACCGCACTTCCCGGCGTGGCCCTCATGGCCGGCAGCACGGTCACGTTCACCGCCCGGGAATCGCTCCTGCCGATCGCAGGCGTCAGCCTCACCGGTGGCGCACCCGTCGCCTTTACCGGCAGCGTCGCCGTTCAGCGGCGGCCAGGGGTGTTCACCGCCGGCACCAGCAGGGCAACACTGACCGCTGGAACGTTGCGCGGACCGACCTTCAACATGGGGGGTTGATCGTGGCTTCCGACGTCAGCGTGAACGATTCCGAGCTGCCATACCTGGACGTTTTCCCCGCCGACAACACCACGGTCGCGGCGCTCACCGTCTCCACACCCGGCGGCACCGGCGCACCGACCCCGGTCTCCGCCGGTGCGCTCGAGCCGATCCCGGACACAAGCCCCGTCCAGTACACGCAACGCTGGACAGCTTCCACGCCGGTCACCTACAGCGCAGCCGGGCATTGGGTGCTGCACTGGGAAGTCACCGGCACCGGCGAGGGCGCCGAAGACTACGAGGTGTACGTTTCCGCCTCCCCCGTCGCGGGCGGGCCGACGTGGACACCGGGGCGGAGCCGGGTCGCGAACTACGTGCCGAGGAGGACTTTGGTCCGGTCGGTGTCGAGCACGGTGAGCTCGGCTGACGGGTACGCGTGGACCTTTGATTCGACGACCACCCCACCCGGAATCAGCGTGGACCGGCTGATCGCCGACGGGGTGGCGTGGGTGTCGGCGCGGGTCACCCCGATGGCCGCCAGCAGCTACGCCGCCGCGTCGGTGTGTGTGGCCCTGTACGCCGCCGCCATGATCGAACGGTCGTGGCCGGACGACGACCAGGCCCTGCAACGCGCCAACGACCTTGAGAAGCGTTTGGACATCCAGCTCAAGGATTTGATCGCCGCGAACAACGCTGCCGGCGGCACCAGCGACTACGGCGTCACCGTCGCACCCGTCTGGTCGTTCCCTCCCGCCGATTCGCGCTGGGACTATCCCGGCTACTGGTGACGGAGGTCGGTTGTGGCCAGCGGTGCCCGCGTCACTTTCAAAGCCAGCCGATCGGGAATCAACGCGGCCTGCCGCCAGGAAGGCGTGTTCCGCAACCTTGAGCACCGCGGCGACCGGGTCATCTCCGCAGCGGGTTTCTCCGTTACGGAACGTACCGGCGCATACCGGCGCGGCCTGAAACGGGAACGGTTCCTGACCCGCGGCAAGGCCGGCGTGCGGGTGACCGCCACCGCCGGCCACAGTGCGGTCCTCGAGTTCGGGTCCCGGCCGCACGTGATCGAACCGAAGGGGAAGAAGGCCCTCGCCTGGCCGGGCGCAGCCCATCCCTACGCCAAGGTCCACCATCCCGGAACGCCGGCACGGCACGTGCTGCGGAACGCTCTCAAGGCGGCGAGGCTGTGACCGGCTACCCGGACGCCGAAACCCGGCTTGCCGCCTGGTTCCACGAGCGGCAGGACCAGAAGAAGACGTGGGCCGATCCGCGGCTGCCCCACAACTGGAACTTCACCGCACCGATCGGCCACGTCCAGCGCGGCGCGGGGGAAGGCGACACCGCCCTCACCCTCGACTCAGTTCTGCTCGACGTGGACTGGTACGCCAAGGACGCCGACCACGCGCGGGCGGCGGCTGAGCAGACCCGGTATTTGACGCGGTTCGTGCTGCCCCAGTTCACGTGGGACGACGGCATAACCGTGACGGGCACGTTCACGGTGACCGCGCCGTTCTGGGCGCCCGACCCGGACGTCTATCGCCGGTCGGCCACGTACCGCGTGATCCTGCACGGCCTCATCTGATCAACCCGTTCATTCCACCCGGCGTAGTCCGCCGGGCTTTCGTCATGCCCGGAGGAACCCATGGCCCGCACCCCGCTGACCAACATCATCGCCCCGTCGAAGGCCGGCACGACGTTCCCCGCCGGCACCGCGGCGGACGTCGCCAACGGCAACTCGATCGTCAACGACGGCCGCGTCATCGTGATCGCCTCGAACGGCAACGCCTCGCTGGGCCGCAACGTCACGGTCACTCCGACGGGAACGGTCGACGGTCTGGCTGCGGCCGCCCGCACCAGCCCGATCGCGGCGCAGACGAGCATTCTGCTCGGCCCGTGGGAGGTGTCGAACTATTCGAACACCTTGCAGATCTCCGGCGATAACGCCACGGACGTGAAGTTCCAGGTCATTCAGATGCCCAGCTGATAGGGCGTCACCGCTCCCTCCGAATCCCGCGCGTATCACCCTTTCACCCGGCCGACCGCCGGGTCTTTTTCATGCCTTCGAAAAGGAGATGACCCATGGCGGTCGACATCACCAAGATCCGCGCATACACGAACGGGCTGGTGTCGGTGTCGGGCTACGGCGTCACCAACCCGACCCTGCCCACCGACGCCACCACCGCCCTGAACACGTCGGTGTACAAGGAGCTTGGGGCGCTCACCGACGACGGGGTCGTCGAGTCCAGCGAGCAGGACTTCAACGACGTGTTCATGTGGCAGAACAACAGCCTCGCCGCGTCGATCCCCGGCCAGTACGTGAAGTCGTTCAAGGTTGTCTGTCTGGAGCAGAACGCGCAGACGCTGGGCATCTACTTTGGCGGGTCGACGCTGACCCAGCAGGCGTGGGGTGTGTCGATCGCGGAGAAGGCGCCGGGCCGGGACATCCGCACGTGGGTGCTGCACGGCATCGACGGGGCGCGGCTGTACCGGATCGTGGTGCCGCTGGGTCAGGTGACCGACAAGGACGACACGACGTGGGCGTCGACCGATCCGACGACGATCGGTTTCACGATCAAGGCGTACCCGGATTCGAGCAACAACTACTCGTACCGGTACATCTACGACAGCACCCTCCTCCTCTAGTCCCCTGATCGACGCAGCCGGTCCCACGCGGGAGGCCGGCTGCGTCTTTATCCCGCGATCCCGCGAAGGAGAAACCGTGCCAACCGATGTGAAGATCACCAAGTTTGCGGATGGGTGGGTGGCGACCGTCAACGGCGCACCCGTCCCCATCGTCGACTACTCCGTGGGATGCGACGAGGAGACAGGCGCCCCGCTGCTGGCGTTGACCGTGGCCCTGGACAGCCTGTCGATCGACCTGCTGACCCCACCCCAAGCCGCTCCCACGGCGCCGGTGAAGCCGAAGCTGATCGCGGCGTGGGGCAGGCCGGCCCGGGATCCGCGGGAGGGCATCCCCGGCTGGGAGCCGGAGAAGCTCAGCGGCCAGGTCGCCGCTAACGCTGAGGCGGGCCAGCAGTGACCGCGCAGACGCCGCCCGGGCTCGACGATCTGGACGCCGCCTACGCGGAGATCCGCAAGACGCCGTATGTGTTCACGTTCGGCGGCCGGGAGTGGACGCTGCCGCACCTCGCGGACCTGGACTACCGCGTTCAGTTGAAGATTGAGACTGCGGAGCAGCTCGACGTCAACGAACTCATGGCCCTGTTCGACGAGATGTTCGGCGCCGAGCAGGCGAAGGCATGGGCTGACGTTCAGGTCCCGACGACGGTGCTGTTCCTGCTGTTCGAACGGTGGCTGGCGCATTCGGGGGCGAAGTCGGGGGAAGGCTCGGCCTCGAGCGGCTCCTCCGGGAGCACTGGAAAGAGCTCGAGGCGGACTTCCGGCGCTTCTACCACCTCCGCCTCTCCGAAGCGGTCTACGGGCCGGCGGGCTCCGAAGCCGGCCGCCTCCCCGCCCGCGAACTCCTCAACCTGATCCACCAGTTGGGCGGCATCCCCGACTCGGCGATGTCCCGGAAGCTACGCGGGCCGATGGCGCCGTGGGGGATGACGGAGCTGCTGCTCCGGCAGATCGACTTGCGGTTGGCCGGCGCGAACTGGCAACGCTCGGGCGGCAAGGGCAGCAAACCGAAACCGATCGAACTGCCCGGCAAGGGCCGCGGCGACAAACCGGCGGCGGTGAAGGCAGCCGACGCCGATGTGGCGCAGCGGCTGCGGAACCTCGGGATGGTCTCCCCCGGCGATTGATGTGCGGCGGGGGTGCTGAATGACGGCACCCGTGGTCGGGCAGGTCGCAGTCGGGCGAGATTGGTCACTTTGTTAACGGCCTCTGTGGCTTGAGGAATCAATTCGCCAGCGTGTCAGCGACCTCGTCGACTTTGTCGTGAACACCTACCCGGAACTGGTCGAGAGCCGCTTGCGTAACCCGCTGCCGTTCGTCTCCTGACGTACGCCGAGGGGAGGTTCGATGACCTCCCCCGTGAATGTGGGCACCGTCTCGGTCGAAGTGGTCGCCTCGGCGTCGGCGTTGGCGAAGTCGCTGCGCAAAGAGGTCGAGTCCGCGTTCAAGGACTTGGACTTGGGCCGGCAGATCCGCGACTCGGTCGGCATCGTCCGGGTGCCGGTCGAGGTGGATGTCGACAGCGAACGCCTGTCGCAGCACCTGCGCGGCCAGAAAGTCAACGTCGACCTGGACCCGGACACGGCCGCGTTTGAGGCGCGGGTGCGGGCAATGCTGGCGAAAACCCGCGAACAGAAGATCAAACTGGATGTGGACAAGTCCGGGTTCTCGCAGATCTCCGGCCTGTTCCGGTCGCTGACCCCCGACATCGGCGGCGCCGGGTCGGCGCTGTCCGGCCTGACGTCAGGCCTGCAGCAGTTCGGGGGCGCGGCCGCGCAGGGCGGGTCGCAGCTGGCCGGGTCGATCGCGGCGGCGACCGGCCCGATCGGCACCGTCATCAGCCTGCTCGTCGGCGCGGCGGCGGCGATGGGTGGCCTGTCCGCGGCTGCCGCTCTCGCCGTGCCCGCCCTGACCGCGGTCGCGGGTGCGGCGGCAGCTATCCCGGCTGCCCTGTCCGGCCTCGGCGCGGCGGTCGGCACGCTCGGCCTCGGGTTCAAGGGCATCGCGGAGGCGTTCAAACCCGCCTCAGGCGGCGGCGGGGCCGGCGGGGCCGGCAATCAGGCGGCGCAGCAGGCCCGGCAGGTCGCCTCAGCGTCCCGGCAGGTGGAGGCGGCGAAGCGGGGCATCGTCTCCGCGAACCGGTCCCTGCTGGCGTCCGAGCGGTCCCTGGAGGCGGCGGAGCGGGGTGTAGTCGCCGCGCAGGAGAACGTGGCGCAGGCCGAGGACCGGGTGGCGCAGGCCCAGAAACGCGCCCAGCAAGCCCAGGAGGCGATCTCCAAGGCGCGCCGGGAAGCCGCCAACGACATCGACGACCTGAACCGCAGCCTCAAGGGCGCCCAGTTGGGTGAGCAAGAGGCTGCCCTGGCCGTGCAGGACGCCCTGCGTGAGCTGAACGCGGTCAAGCTGACCGGCAACATTCCCGACATCCAACGCGCCGACCTCGCCTACCAGCGGGCCGTGTTGACGCTCGAGGACGCGAAGGACACCACCAAGGACCTGTCGGAGCAGACGGCTGACGCGAACGCGAAGGGTGTCGACGGCTCCGACAAGGTCCAGTCGGCGCTGGCGGACCAGGCCGACGCCTATCAGGCGGTCACCGACGCCCAGCAGAGTGTGGTGGACGCCCAGCGGGGAGTGCTCGACGCCACCGATGCTCTGGCGTCGGCGCAGGACGGTGTCGCCTCGGCGATGGACGGCGTCAAGTCGGCCGCCGACGGGCTCGCCTCCGCCCAGGATTCGCTTGCCGCGGCGCAGGAGAAGGTCGCCAGCGGTGGCGGCGGGGTCGCGAAGCAGCTGACCAAGTTGGCCCCGTCGGCGCAGGCGTTCGTCAACGCGGTGAAGAGCCTCAAGCCGGCGTTCGAGGATTTGCGCCTGGATGTGCAGGAACGTCTGTTCAAAAACTTGGATCAGACGGTGCTGCAGGTGGGCCGGGCGTGGATTCCCGCGCTGAAGACGACGTTGGGTTCGTACGCGGACACGTTCAACAAGTTCTTCCGCAACCTCGGCACCGCCATCTCCACCCCGAAGTTCATCACCGACCTGCAGGCGGGGGCGGAGGGTTTCCGGCAGGGCCTCGCCTCGATCGGCGATGCGGTCACGTCGAAGCTGGTGCCCGCGTTCGGGGCGCTCAGTAAGGCGGCCGGCCCGTTCCTGGCGGCGCTGGGCCGGGAACTCGCCGACATTGTCACCGAGTTCTCCAACTGGATTCTCGCGGGTGAGAAGTCGGGCGGCTTGCAGACGTTCTTCGACAAGGCCGCGGTCGCCCTGCACGAAATCTTCGACACCGGCAAGCTCGTCTTCAAGATTGTCGGCGACCTGTTCTCGATCATCACGGGGGCGCAGCAAACGTCCGGCAAGTCGCCGATCGACAGCTTCAACGACGGCCTGCAGAAGGTTCACGACTTCCTGTCGAACCCCGCCAACCAGAAGAAGATCACCGACTTTTTCGCCACCGTCGCCGGGTTCGTAATCGACGCGGCGAAAGCCATCGAAACGGTCTCATCGAAGATCAGCTCGTTTGTCGACAAGCTCCGCAACATCGGCTCCACCCTGTTCTCCGGCGACAGCGGCTCCGGCAATTTCGGGCAGCGGCTCGGTCAGTTGCTGATGCAGGGCGTGACGGCGGCCGGCCAGTATCTGATCGCGAACGGCCCGTCGATCGGCCGCGCCCTGATCGAGGGCCTGCTCGCCGGGATCGGCGTGGCGTTGGCGAACATCGGCGGGTTCCTCGCCGCGGTGTTCTGGGAGGGCCCCACCTCGATTTTGGGCCTGATCAAGGCCGGGCTGGGGATCGCCTCCCCGTCCACCAAGATGATCGAGGTCGGGCAGAACCTTGTCCTCGGGCTGATCGCCGGGGTGCAAAGCCTGCTCGGCTCCCTCACCTCGACGGCCGCCGACCTCGGCAAGCGGATCATCGCCACCGTCGGGTCGGGCGCGGGCTGGCTCGTCGCCGCCGGCAAGAACGCCGTGATCGGTTTGATCAACGGCGTCGGGTCGGCGCTCGGCTCGCTGCGCACCTACCTCGGCAACGTCCGCGCCACCGTCATCAACGCCCTCGTCTCGCCCGGCACCTGGCTGGTCGCTGCAGGCAAGAACACCATCATCGGGCTGATCAACGGGGTGGGCTCGTACTTCGGCACCCTGCGCACATACGTTGGCAACGCCCGCGTGTACATCCAGAACGTGTTCGCCAACGCGGGTTCGCTGCTGATCGCCGCCGGCAAGAACGTGATCATCGGCCTGATCAACGGCATCGCGTCGATGATCGGCACATTGGGTAATTACCTCGGCGATATCGGATCTTTCATTCAAGCCCACAAGGGGCCGATCGAGAAGGACCGGCAGCTGCTGGTCGGCGCCGGCCAGGCCATCATGGGCGGTCTGATCGGCGGCATCGACTCGAAGAAGGCCGACCTCGCCGACACCCTCGCCGACGTCACCGGCCTGGTGGCCGGTCAGCAGTTCGACGTCGGGTTGGGCGGCAGCATGGACGCGCAGATCTCCCGCAGCCTGTCCGTGGGGGCGGTGCCGGTGCAGTTGAGCTGGAAGGACGAGCCGGTCGTGGACCCGATGATCCGCGTCCTGCGGGATCACATTCAGCTGTCGTACAACGGTGATCCGGCGATGGCGTTGGGCAGCTAGAAGTGCTGCGACTGGTCACGGCGGTCGACTGGCTCGCCCACCTCGCTTACGTCCCGACGATGTTGGGCCGCCGGTCCGGTCGGGCGCGGTGGCATCACCGCATCCACCTGATCCCTGGCTGGCTTCTCGCCGCGGTGTGCGACCGGTTCGACCTATGGCTTGGTGCGGAGACGCGCGAACTGTAGGGCACATGGCGTAACTCGTTCGGGGGTGCACTGGTGGCCTGGCCGGACGACGACGTCGATCTTCAGTTCGAGGTGGCCTGGGGTGCTGACCTCACCGCCGACCCCGACACGTGGGTGTGGACAGATCTGTCCGCCCGGCTGGTCGCCTCCCCCGTCACGATCAGCCAGGGTGTGGTCGTCGGCGCCGGCAACGCGAAGACCGGGCAGGCGTCCGGGATCGTGTGCACCAACGACGACGGCGCCCTGACCCCGTTCCTCGAGACCAGCCCGTACTGGCCGTATGTGGACGCGGGCACTCCGGCCCGTCTGTCGCTGCGCACCACCCAAACCCCGTACGTGACCGACACGTTCGGGCGGACCGTCGGCTCCGGCTGGGGTACCGCCGACAGTGGGCAGGCGTGGGGGCTGACCTCCGGCCTGTCGGTGTCCGGCGGCAAAGGCTTGGTGTCGATCGGCACCGTCAACACGGTCGCCGGGAACCGGCTCAGCGAAACGCACCGCGACCTGGACGTCACCTTCGACGTCAGCATTCCCGCGGTGTCGACGGGCGGCACCAACAGTGCGGGAATCCAGCTGCACCGCAACTCGTCCGGCTCCAACTTCCTGCTCTGCCTGGTGGATTTCAAGGTCGGCGGGGCGATCGCCTGGACCGTCTACTCGTACGTGTCGTCCACCCCCACCGCCGTCGTCTCCAACGTCATCCAGACCGGCCTCACCTACAGCGCCGGAACGGCGATCCGGGCCCGCTGTGTACTGGTCAACGGCCGGCTGCGGTGCCGGGCCTGGCTGGCGTCCGGCACCGAACCGGCCACCTGGCTCGTCGACCAGACCGTCCCGGCGAACGTGGCCGGGAGTTTCTTTCTCGGCACCTACTGCTGGGTGCAGTCCGGGGTGTCCAACACCCTGCCGGTGGTGTTCTCCTACGACAACATCGTTGCGCAGGCCCCCCAAACGCAGCGCCTCGAAGGCTATTTGACCAACGTGCAGCCCACCTTCTGGGTGGATGCGTCCGGCACCGCCCGCTCGCAGGCGCAGATCACCCTCGGCGGGATCGGCTCCCGCCTGGAGAAGATCACCGCCGATGCGGTGTCCCCGCTGACCCGCTCCGTGTTAAAGGCGGATGTGCCGCCGATCGCGTTGTGGCCGTGCGAAGACAAAGCCGGCGCCACCGGCGCAGCGTCGGCCTACCCGGACCAGCCGCCGCTGGTGCCGACCGGCCCGGCCGTGTTCGAGTTCGACGTGAACGGCACCGACGACGACAACCTGGTCCCCCTGTACGGCACCAGCTCGTTCTGCTCCCTCGCCGCCGGGGCGAAACTGTCGGCGACGGTCCCGGCGACGGCGGCGACGGCGTGGACCGTGAGCATGGAACACGCCTCGTTCACCCCGAACGTGGGTGGCGGGGTCACGTCGATGCGGCTGATGGAGTGGCAAACCCCGTCCGGGACCCACGCCCGCTGGGCGCTGATCGCCACCACCACCGGCTACATCATCCGCGCGTACAACGATGCGGCGGGCACCACCACCGACGTGATCACCACGTCGTCGGCGTTCAGCGCCATCGCCAATTTCGCCGTCCGGGCCGTGCAGAACGGCGGCAACATCGACGTCACCTATTCGGTGAACGCGGCCGCGCAGGCCACCAACTCGGTCGCCGGGACGATCGGCGCCCCCACCCGGGTCACGATCAACCCGGATCAGGTGAACACCACCGGCAGCGTGGACCCGTACGGCATCCGTTTCCTGGTGTCGCATGTGGCCGTCTACAACGTGTACGCGATCAGCCTGCCCTACTACGACGACCTGACCCTGGGCACGAAACCCCGCTCGGATCGGGCATGGGCGTACGAGGCCGCCCACCGGCGGGCGCTGCGGCTGGCCGCCGAGGAACGGGTGCCGTTGACGGTGCTCGGCGCCCCGTACACGAGCGGCCCGACTGTGCTGAACGCGCAACGGCCGGGCGCGTTCAAGGATCTCCTCACGCAGGCTGTCGACTCCGAATCCGGTGGGCTGCTGTACGAGGGCGGCTTCGGCTACGTCCACGACCCGCGTTCGAACCGGTACAACCGGCCCGTCTCCCTGACCGTCGACATGTCCACCTACCGGTATTCCCGCGGCACCGACCCGACCGACGTGCTCGTCCCGAAACTGGATGCGCGCGGCCCGAACCAGTGGACGGTGGAACGGGCCGGCGGCTCCTCAGCCACCTACGCCGCCGGCACGGCCTATCGGGAGCGGCGCGGCACGATCGCCGACAAGGCCACCCTGGACGTGCTGTACGACGCGGACACTATCCCGCACGCCCAGTGGCGTGTTCATGTGAACGTCGACGGGCAGGGCGCCAACTATCCGTCGACCGTCCTGGATTTGGCCGCCAACCCGGGTTTGGTGGATGACTGGCTGACCTGTGTGATCGGCTCCCGGTTGCAGCGCACCAACCAGCCGACGATCTCCGGGGTCGGCACGATCGACCAGATCATTGATGGGATCACCGAGACGATCACCCCGCGGCAGGCGGGCGGCCCGGGCTGGCAGGTCACGGTCGACACATCACCGGCGTCGGTGTGGAACACCGGCGTGTGGGATTCGGCGACCTCGCTGTGGGCGCCGGCGAACACGGTCCTGTCGTCTGGGGTGACCACGACCGCCACGAGCTGGTCGATGAACTCCAACGGCGAACCGTGGACCACTGGGGCGGTGTCGATCCGCGCGAAGCTCGGCCCCGAACAAGTCCTGATCACCAACATTTCGGGGTCCGGTTCGGCGTGGACGTTCACGGTCACCCGCTCCGTCAACGGCGTTGTCACCGCCCACACGGCGGGCGCCGAACAGGTCGTGCTGCTGGACGCGGGCGTATGGGCCATCTAAACACGATTGGGGGTGACCGGCGGTGACGGCGGTAGCGGGCGGGGTCACCAACTACAACGACTACGCGGCGCTCGCCGCCGCGTCGGCGGGGAAGCCTTTGGTCAGGTTGCTGCAGCAGTCCACCCAGTCGATCGCCTCCAACGTCGACGTCGGCATCACCTTCGGCAGCGGCTCGGAGGATGTCGACACCCACGGCTTCCACGACACCGCCACCAACACGTCCCGGATCACCCCGACGGTGGCGGGCTGGTATCGGCTGGACGGGACGGTCGCGTTCGGTGCCGACACCGACCTGATCGACTGGATCGCCACCATCGGCAAGAACGGCAGCATCGTGGCGCCGCGTGGCCGCAACATTCTGCCCGCCACGGCGACCGGCTCGAACGCGCGGACCGCGCAGGTGACGGCGATGCTGCCGGCGAACGGCTCCACCGACTATTTCGAACTGATGGGCCGGCAGGTGCAGTCGGCGGCCGGCTCCCTGTCGACGAACATTTCGACCGCGTTCGTGT
>NZ_JBVJIU010000033.1:0-60943 GCF_055586105.1 Actinoplanes sp. NPDC051537 | reverse complement strand
CGCCTCAACAAACCACCCGGACCAGCCCCGAAAACAACAAACCCCTGAACCCGCGACCGCAGGTTCAGGGGTTTCCGATGTCTCGAGACATCACACTCGCGCGCCCGGCAGGATTCGAACCTGCGACCGACGGATTAGAAGTCCGTTGCTCTATCCGCTGAGCTACGAGCGCTGGCCAGCCACATACTAAGCGGTCGCCCCGGACTTGTCGTCCGTCTTGTCCTCGGGAGCCGGCGGCACCTCGATCTCCGGCGTTCCGGGCGGCGGCACGAAGGCGTCCACCCAGCGTGCGAGCTCGCGGAACACCTCCGTACGCACCTCGGGCCCGGAGAGCGTCAGGTCGTGGACGCCGCCGTCGAAGCGGGCGATCGTCACCCGGGAGCCGAGGCGCGGGGCCCAGCGGACGATGTGCTCGACGTCCAGGACGACGTCGCTCGAGCGGATGTCCTCGTGCCAGGCGCGGCCCCGGAACGTACGCGTGGAGCAGGCGACCAGGACCGGCGCGTCGATCGCCAGGCCCGCGCGCAGGCGCTGCTGGCCGCGGCGGATGGCGTTCAGCCAGCCGGCCGTCACCGGGAAGCCGGTCACCGGCTTCCAATCGAGGTTGTACGTCCATTCGCCACGGTGGTCGGTGTGCAGGCTCTCGCCGTAGAGGCTCAGGGACGCCGTCGGGATCTTGCGGTACGGCGCCTTGCCGCTGGCCGCGATCACCGCCGACATCAGCGGACGCTTCACCAGCCAGGGCACGTTGAAGTCGAAGAACGGGCTGTTCAGGAAGAGCCCGTCGATCACGCCCTGGCCCTGCCGCGAGTGCGACCACAGCGAGGTGATCAGGCCGCCGGTCGAATGCCCCGCGACCAGCATCTGGTTGTGCCCGTCGACGTCCCGGATGATCCGCGCCGCCTCGTCGAGCTCGGGGTAGTAGTCGGTGAGGCTGCGGGCGAAGTTCGGGGTCTGGTGCGGCAGCAGGCTGCGGCCGTATTTGCGCAGGTCGAGCGCGTAGAAGTCCCATCCGCGCTCGACGTAGAAGTCGGCCAGATGGGTCTGGAAGAAGTAGTCCACGAAGCCGTGCACGTAAAGCACCGCACGGCGCGTCGGCTGATTGGCTCGGCGGCGCACGAGGGTGGCGACGACCGGGCCCTCGTCGTCGCTGCCCAGGTCGATCGTGTGCCGCTCGTAGGGCTGCCCCAGGACGTCGATCTCCACGAGCCCAGGCTACCCAGCCATAACAGATCCGTCGCCGCTGCGGCGGTTTTCCCCATGTCGGCCTTCGTCACCAACCCCAGAGATCAACACCAGCATCCCGTACGCGATGAGCGCATGCTCGCCGCCTCATCAGTTCCGCAAGGGAGGGCACCATGTTCGACACCAACCTCGTAGTCGTGGGCAACGTCCTGACGGCTCCCGAGTGGCGCCGCATCGCGAGCTCCGGCGCGCTCGTGGCCAACTTCCGGGTCGCCTCGACCTCGCGCCGCTACGACCGGGAGAACAGCCGCTGGGTCGACGGCAACAATCTGCGGGTCCGGGTCGTCGCCTGGCGCCGGCTGGCCGAGGGCATCGCGTCCTCGATCACCGTCGGCGACCCGGTCATCGTCCAGGGCCGGCTCTACACCCGCGACTGGAAGGACGAGAACGGCAACCCCCGGATTTCCTTCGAGATGGAGGCGTACGCGATCGGCCACGACCTGGCTCGCGGCCGGGCCCGCTTCTACCGCGCCAAGTCCGCGCTGGGCACCGGCCAGATCGAGGACGGCGAGACCGAGGCGCTGATCGGCGGCGAGCCGACCATCGCGGTCACCGAGGGCGAGGCGACCATCGGGTACGGCGATGGCCTGCCCGACGAGCCGGAGCCGACCTTCGTCGAGCCCGTCCCGTCGCTGCCGCGGCCGAAGCAGAAGCCGGAGCCGGAGCCGGAGGTCGTGGCTTCCGGTGAGCCGGTGGGCGAGCAGGAGGGCGAGCAGGAGGACCCGGACGATCTCACCCTCGAGGTCGAGCGCCTGGTCGCCGAGCAGCCGCCGGGCGCCCGGCGCACCCGCCGCGGCAAGCGGGAACCGGTCGCGGCCTGACGCACGGACAGCCCCTGTTCGGATTAGGTCGTCCGAACAGGGGCGGGCCGCCCGGTTGGCCCGGCCCGGGGTGGGGCGGGCAGACTGGGTCCCGTGCTGTTGAAGGAGATCCGCGCGATCGCGGGCGAGACACTGGTGCTTTCGCCGCACGACCTGGACGCCGAGCACGCCAATACGAGCTGGTTCGGGGCCCCGCCGCACGAACGCATGGGCCTGTCGGCGGAGGAGGTGGTGGCCGCCTTCCAGGAGACGGCCGAGCTGCTCCGCGATCAGGTCGCCGCCATGCCGTACGAGGGGCCGGCCACGTTCTACGTCTGGCACGACGGGGAGGCCGGGCAGCTGCGCTGCTCGACCGGCTCGTGCGGCCGGGCCGACCTGCCGCTCGCCATCCCGTACCGGGTGAGCGGTGACCTGCACGCCATCGTGAAGGAGTTCCTGGAGGACCGCGCTCCCGGCGCGATCATCTGGGGCGCGCTGGAGCCGGTGCCGTTCAGCGCGGAGCCGGCCGACCGCCCGGTCTGGGTGTGCGATCTTTGCCCATGACCGAAGTCGAACGGGGGAACTGAGAAATGGCGGGTGCGGACGCGGCCGGGCTGGTCGCCGGCTATCTCCTCGACGCCGTGCTCGGTGATCCACGACGGTTCCACCCGGTCGCCGGCTTCGGCACGGCGGCCGGCGCCCTCGAACGCCGCCTCTACGCGCCCGACCGCCGGGCGGGGGCGGCGTTCGCCGTGCTGGCGGTCGGCGGGCCGGCCCTGGCCGGGATGGCCGCGGCGCGGGCCACGCGGGGCCGGCCGGTCGCGCGGGCGGCGCTGGTCGCGGCCGCCACCTGGACGGTGCTGGGCGGGCGCACGCTGCGGCGCGAGTCCCGGATCATGGCCCGCCACCTCGACGCCGGCGACCTGGCGGCGGCGCGGGGGCGGCTCAATCACCTGTGCGGGCGTGAACCGTCGACGTTGGACGCTCCGGAGCTGGCCCGGGCCACGGTCGAGTCGGTGGCGGAGAACACGTCGGACGCGGTCGTCGCGCCGCTGGTCTGGGGCGGCCTGCTCGGGTTGCCGGGGCTGCTGGCCTACCGGGCGGCCAACACGCTGGACGCGATGGTCGGGCATCGGTCGGCGCGGTACGAGCGGTTCGGCACCGCCTCGGCGAGGCTCGACGACGCGCTCAACCTGGCGCCGTCGCGGCTGACCGGCCTGCTGACGATCGCGGCGGCGCCGATCGCGGGCGGGTCGCCCCGGGAGACGCTGCGGGTCTGGCGCCGCGACCGGAACGACCACCCGTCGCCCAACGCGGGCCAGTGCGAGTCGGCGATGGCGGGCGCGCTGGGCGTGCGGCTCGGCGGTCGGAACGTCTATTTCGGACGCAGCGAGGTCCGCCCCCTGATCGGCGACGGCCCACGGCCCTCGGCCGTGCACCTGCGGCGGGCGGCCCGCGTCTCGGGCGCGGTCGGCGCGGCCGCGGCCGCGATCGCCGCGGGCCTGGCGCTGGCTCGCCGGGGGCGGCGGTGAGTGGCGGGCTGCTGGTCGCGGGGACGACGTCCGACGCCGGCAAGAGCGTGGTCACGGCCGGGATCTGCCGGTGGCTGCATCGGCGCGGGGTCAAGGTCGCGCCGTTCAAGGCGCAGAACATGTCCAACAACTCGGCCGTCGTCGTCGGGGCCGACGGGCGGGGCGGCGAGCTCGGCCGGGCCCAGGCCATGCAGGCCGCGGCCTGCGGCATCGCGCCCGACCTGCGGTTCAACCCGGTGCTGCTCAAGCCGGGCAGCGACCGGTCGAGCCAGGTCGTGCTGCTCGGCCAGGCGATCGGGAGCGTCACCGGCGGCAACTACCGGTCGGTGCGCGAGCAGCTGGCCGAGACGGCGTGGGCGGCCCTCGACGAGCTGCGCGCCGAGTACGACGCGGTGATCTGCGAGGGCGCCGGCAGCCCCACCGAGATCAACCTGCGCGACGGCGACTTCGTGAACATGGGGCTGGCCCGGCACGCCGGACTGCCCGCGGTCGTGGTCGGCGACATCGACCGGGGCGGGGTGTTCGCCGCGTTCCACGGCACGCTGGCGCTGCTGAGCCCCGAGGACCAGGCGCTGGTCGCGGGCTTCGTGATCAACAAGTTTCGCGGCGACGGGGGCCTGCTCCGGCCCGGCCTCGACATGATCACCCGGGTCACCGGCCGTCCCGTGCACGGCGTCCTGCCGTTCCATCTCGATGTCTGGCTCGACGCGGAAGACTCCCTCGCGTACGGCCGCACCCTGGGTCGTCCCGGACCGCCCAGCGGAAGCGAATGGCTCCGGATCGCCGTCGTCCGCCTGCCCCGCATCTCGAACGCCACCGACGCCGAGGCCCTCGCGGCCGAGCCGGGCGTCCGCGTGCAGCTCACGATCGAGCCGGGCGACATCGCCGACGCCGACCTGGTCGTGCTGCCCGGCTCCAAGTCGACCGTCAGCGACCTCGCATGGGTGCGCGAGACCGGCCTGGCCGACGCCGTGACCAGGCACGCCGCCGCCGGGAAGCCGCTGCTCGGCATCTGCGGCGGCTTCCAGATGCTGGCCGAGACCATCGACGACGAGGTGGAGAGCGGCCGCGGCGAGGTGGCGGGCCTCGGCCTGCTCCCGGTCGGCATCACGTTCGGGCCGCGCAAGACCCTGGCCCGGCCGGCGGGGGAGGGGCTGGGCGCACCGGTGCACGGCTACGAGATCCATCACGGCTTCGTCTCCACGGGCGACCCCGAACCGCTTCTCCGGTACGCCGACGGGCGGCCCGAGGGCGCGGTGGTGGGCAACGTCAGCGGCACCCATTGGCACGGCGCCTTCGAGTCGGACGAGTTCCGCCGCCGGTTCCTCACCGAGGCGGCCCGGCAGGCGGGGCGGCACGGGTTCGCGGTCGCGCCGGACACCCGGTTCGCCGCGGTCCGGGAGCAGGCCCTCGACGTGCTCGGCGACCTGGTCGAGGAGCACTGCGACACGGCCGCCCTGTGGCGCCTGATCGAGGAGGGCGCGCCGCCCGGGCTCCCGTTCGTCCCGCCGGGGGCGCCGTCATGAGGTACGCCGACCTGGTGGCGGAGATCGAACGGCGGCCCGCGCGGCTCGGCCGCACCCGGCTCATCGCGGTCGACGGGCCGAGCGGCGCCGGGAAGACCACGTTCGCGCTGCGGCTGGCCAAACTGCTCGACGCTCCGGTCGTACACACCGATGATCTGCTCGATGGCTGGGACGATCAGTTCACCTTCTGGGAACGGCTGGACCGCCAGATCCTGACCCCGCTGCGGCGGGGAGAGCCCGGCGAATACCGGCGCTACGACTGGCATCACGGCCGGTTCGCGGGGCCGCAGGTCACCGTCGAGCCGGCGGCCGCCGTACTGCTGGAGGGAGTGAGCACCGCACGGCGCGAGATCCGGCCCGAGCTGACCCTCGCCGTGTTCGTCGACGCCCCGGCCGAGCTGCGGTGGAAGCGGGCCCTGGCACGCGACGGCGACGACAGCGTTGCGTTCCGGGCGTACCTTGGGCGATGGCGTGCTGCCGAGGACCGGCACTTCGCCGAGGAGGAGACCGCCGCCGCTGCCGACCTGATCGTCGACGGCGCCGCGGCGACCGGCGACGACGTTTTCACTAAGGCGGGGACATGACCGATGAGGAGAACCGTCCGGTACGCCGGCGGGTCACGCTGACCGGGATCAGCTCGCGGGCCTGGGAGCACCCGGCCGACCGTGGCGCCCTGACCGCGCTGCGCGAGCTGCGCGGCTTCGACGACGTCGTGAAGGCGTTCTTCGGCATGTGGAACGAGCGGGGCTTCCGCCTGCAGTTCCTGGCCGGCGCCATCCGCGTCGACCACCGGCAGTACCCGCGGGTCTACCAGCGCTTCACCGAGGCCGCCGCCACGCTCGACGTGGCCGAGCTGCCCGAGCTGTTCGTCACCCAGGACCCGATCATCAACGGCTCGGCCATCGGCCTCGACAAGCCGTTCATCGTGGTCACCACGGGCGCCGTGGAAAAGCTCGACGACGACGAGCTGCGGGCGATGCTCGGGCACGAGATCGGCCACGTGCGCAGCGGCCACGCCGTCTACAAGACGATCATGATGATCCTCACCCGCTGGACGACCAGCATCGCCTGGCTGCCGGTCGGCGCCATCGCGCTGCGGGCGATCATCGCGGCCATGCTCGAGTGGTGGCGCAAGGCCGAGCTCTCGGCCGACCGCGCCGGCCTGCTCGCCGGCCAGGACCCGGCCGCCTCGCTGCGGCTGCTGATGAAGCTGGCGGGCGGCGGCGACCTCTCCCAGATCGACACGGCCGCGTTCCTCGAGCAGGCGGCCGAGTACGAGAGCGGCGGCGACCTGCGGGACAGCCTCCACAAGATCGGCATCACCGCCTGGAGCACCCACCCGGTGCCCGTGGCCCGCGCCGCCGACCTGCGCAAATGGATCGACTCCGGCGACTACGCGCGCATTCTCGGCGGCGACTACCCGCGCCGCGACTCGGACGGCGACGCCTCGGTCGCCGACGACGTCAAGGCGGCCGCCGCGTCGTACCGGGAAACCTTCACCACCTCGCAGGACCCGCTGGTCGGCCTGCTCCGCAAGTTCGGCGGCGGCGCCGGTGACCTGGCCGGCTCGGCCGCTCGCGGCGCCCGCGACTGGGCGTCCGGCCGTGGCCGCCGGGACGGCGAATCCGAGAACTGAACACCTTAGGATCGGGTTCATGAGCTTGAGCGAAACCGATCTGCGCGCCGCGATCGCGCGGGAGATGCCCGGTGTCCGTGCCGACCTCGAGCGGCTGGTCCGGATTCCCGGCATCGCCTTCGAGGGATTCGACCACTCGCACGTGGAGCGGTCGGCCGAGGCCGTGGCCGAGCTGCTGCGCGGCTGCGACCTCGAGGTGCAGATCGTGCGGCACGGCGGCCAGCCCGCCGTGATCGGCCGTAAGGCGGCGCCGGCGGGTGCGCCCACCGTGCTGCTCTACGCCCACCACGACGTGCAGCCGGCCGGCGACCCCGCCCTCTGGACCGGCGACCCGTTCGAGCCGGTCGAGCGCGACGGCCGGCTCTACGGCCGCGGCGCCGCCGACGACAAGGCGGGGGTGATGGCCCACGTCGCCGCGCTGCGCGCCTGGGGCGACCAGCTCCCGGTCGGCGTGGTCGTCTTCGTCGAGGGCGAGGAGGAGTACGGCTCCGACTCGCTCGACGCGATCATCGAGGCGCACCTCGAGGAGCTGCGCTCCGACGTGATCGTCATCGCCGACTCCGGCAACTGGGACATCGGCCGGCCCGCGCTGACCACCTCGCTGCGCGGCCTGGTCAACCTGTTCGCCGAGGTCAAGGTGCTGAAGAACGCCGTGCACAGCGGCATGTTCGGCGGCCCGGTGCCCGATGCGCTGATGACCCTGGCCCGGCTGCTGACCACCCTGCACGACGAGGACGGCGAGGTCGCCGTCGACGGGCTGATCGGACGCGAGGGCGCCAGCGTCGACTATCCCGAGGACCGGTTCCGGCACGAGGGCGGCGTGCTCGACGGGATCAAGCTGATCGGCCACGGCACGATCACCGACCGCATCTGGACCAAGCCGTCGATCTCGGTGCTGGGCATCGACGCCCCGCGGACCCTGGAGGCGGCCAACGCGCTCCAGCCCCGGGCCAAAGCCAAGATCGGCGTGCGCCTCGCGCCCGGTGACGACCCCAAGTCGGCGTACGCGGCAGTCCGCGCCCACCTCGAGAAGTACGTGCCGTGGGGTGCCGAGGTCGAGGTCACGCTGGAGAGCGACGGATCGCCCTGCGTGATCGACGCGACCGGGCCGGCCTTCGACGCGGCCCGGGCGGCCTTCAGCGCTGCGTGGGACGGCGTCGCCCCGGTCGACATGGGCGTCGGCGGGTCCATCCCGTTCATCGCCACCTTCCAGGAATTGTTCCCCCAGGCATCGATTCTGGTCACTGGAGTGGAGGACCCTTACTCGGGGGCGCACGGGCCCGACGAGAGCCTGCACCTGGGTGAGTTCGAGCGGGTGTGCGTGGCCGAGGCGCTGCTGTTCAAGAACGTCGCGGAGGCGCTGACGAGCTGAAAGAGGAGGGTCGCCGATGGCCGACCTGACGTGCGACGTGCTGGTGGTGGGCGCCGGCCCGACCGGGCTGATGCTGGCCAACTGGCTGGTCAAGCTCGGCGTCGACGTGATCGTGGTGGACGGCAAGGACGGGCCGACCCGGGAGTCGCGAGCTCTCGTGGTGCAGGCCCGCAGCCTCGAGATCTACGACCAGCTCGGCGTCGGCGACCTGGTCCTGGCGACGGCCCAGCGGGCGAACGCGCTGGCGCCCGGCTACCTCGACCGCGCCTTCGGCCGGATTCCGCTGGGGCCGCTCGGCGAGGGCGTGACGCCCTACCCGTACCTGGAAATCCTCGAACAGAGCCGGAACGAGGAGATCCTCCACGAAAATCTCCAGAAGCTCGGCCACGAGGTGCGCTGGGAGACCGCGGTCACCGCGGTCTCCCAGACCGAGAACGGCGTCGAGGCCAAGGTCGGCAACGACACCGTGCGGGCCCGCTTCTGCGTCGGCTGCGACGGGGCGAACTCGGCGATCCGCAAGCAGCGCCGCATCGGCTTCGAGGGCTCGACCAACCCGCATCGCTTCTACGTGCTCGACGCGGTGGCGGCCGGCGGGCTGGTCGAGGGCGCGATCAACGTGCGGCCCGGCAACGACGACTTCCTGCTCGCCTTCCCGATGAAGGGCCGCGGCGCGTGGCGGCTGATCGGCCTGGTGCGCGACGAGGACGGCGACGGCACGCTCACCGAGGACGACGTGCGGCCGCGGTTGCGGAACTTCGCGGTCACCTACGACCACGCGCGCTGGTTCGCGACGTACCGCGTGCACCACCGCATCGCCGCCTGCTTCCGGGACGGCCCGTTCTTCCTGGCCGGCGACGCCGCACACGTGCACTCGCCGGTCGGCGGCCAGGGCATGAACACCGGGCTCCAGGACGTGCACAACCTGGCGTTCAAGCTGGCCGACGTGCTCCAGGGGCGGCGCCGGGACGCCTGGCTCGACCGGTACGAGGCCGAGCGCCGTCCGGTGGCCAAGCGCCTGGTCGCCACCACCGATCGCATCTTCGCCGGGGTCACCTCCCAGACCCCGGTCTCCCGGGCGATGCGCCGGAGCATCGCCCCGCTGCTGGCCCCGGTCGCGGTCCGCATGCTGCCCATGACCCGCGGCGGTTCGCGGATCTTCCAGTACGTCTCGCAGATCCGCATCCACTACTGGATGACGCCCGGGTCCGAGCACGCGTCGGGCGGTCACCGGGACCCGGTGGTCGGCCGGCGGCTGCCCTGGGCGGGCGACAACTTCGCGGCGCTGCGGTCGCTGCGGTGGCAGGTGCACGTCTACGGCGGCCTCACCGCCACCGACATTCCGGATCTGGGCGTGCCGGTGCACATCTTCCCCGAGGCGCCGGGCACCCCCTTGAAATCGGGACACCTCTATCTCGTACGCCCGGACGGGTTTGTTGCCGCGGTGGGCACCCCGGCCGACGCGGTCCAGATTTTCCCGCCCCTGATGACCGGGTGATCCTGTTAGGATTCGAACATGCGTTCTAACGATGCGTCCGCCGAGCCGGCCGGTGTCAGCCGCTCGCCGGGCAACTCAGTGACCCTCCTGGTGCGGCCCAAGTCCGTCGGGCCGCGCGACGCGATCGACCGGCTCCGATCCCACGACCGTCTCGAATCCATCGTCCGCCTGCGTGCCGCCGTGCGCGCCCTCGACGACGTCGACGTCGCCGGCTGGGACGACTCCGCCCTGACCGAGCACCTCGACGAGATCTCCACCACGCTCTGCGCGCTCGATGCGCAGGTCAGCCGCGTCGCCGACGCGGTCCGTGCCCGCGGCTTCCGGATTTCCGAGCCGCTCGCCGCCTGATGTCGCCGGCGGCGGTTCGTCTCGGCGAAAAATGTCGTAGGTGGCTGCCAGGATAGGGCCGTGCGGTTCTCAGACCTGGCGGCCACCTCGGCCGCCGTGAGTGCAATCCCGGGGCGCAAGGCCAAGATCGAGCTCCTGGCCGACGCGCTGCGCCGCCTCGACCCCGGCGAGATCGCGGCCGGCTCGGCCTACCTGGCCGGCGAGCTGCGGCAGCGGCAGACCGGGGTGGGCTATGCGAGCCTGCGTGACCGGCCGGCGCCCGCGGCCGAGCCCACGCTGACCGTCGGCGAGGTCGACGCCGCGATCGCCGAGATCGCGGTGGTCGCCGGCGCCGGCTCCCAGGCCCGCCGGCGCGACCTGCTCGGCGCGCTGTTCGGCGCGGCCACGGCCGACGAGCAGCGGCTGCTGATCGGCCTGTTCGGCGGCGAGCTGCGCCAGGGCGCCCAGGCCGGCCTGCTGGCCGACGCGATCGCCAAGGCCGCCGAGGTGCCGCTGACCGCGGTCCGGCGCGCGCTGCTGCTCTCCGGCGACCTCAAGCAGGTGGCCGTCGCCGCGCTCACCGGCGGCGCCGCGGCCCTCGCCGAGATCCACCTGCGGGTCGGCACCCCGCTCACCCCGATGCTCGCGCAGAGCGCTCCCGACGTCGGCGCCGCCCTGCTCGCCACCGGCTCCCCGGCCGCGGTCGACGTGAAGCTCGACGGCATCCGCATCCAGGTGCACCGCTCGGGCGACGAGGTGGCCGTCTTCACCCGCAGCCTCGACGACATCACCGCCCGCATGCCCGAGGTCGTCGAGGCGGTTCGCAAGCTGCCCCTGCGTGAGGCCGTCCTCGACGGCGAGGCGATGACGCTGGACGCGTCGGGCCGCCCCCGCCCGTTCCAGGAGACGTCGAGCCGCGCTGCCACCCGGGGCGCCGCCACGTCGGCGCTGGTGCCCTACTTCTTCGACCTGCTGCACCTGGACGGCGCCGACCTGCTCGACGAGCCCGCCCGCGTCCGCTGGGCCGCCCTCGCCGACGCGTTGCCGGCCGAGCTCCTGGTCGGCCGCACGATCGCCGAGACCGAGGAGGAGGCCGCGGCCGCCTTCGCCGCCGCGCTGGCCGCCGGCCAGGAGGGCGTCGTCATGAAATCGCTGGACGCCCCCTACGACGTGGGCCGCCGCGGCTCGGCCTGGGTCAAGGTCAAACCCCGGCACACGCTCGACCTCGTGGTGCTGGCCGTCGAGTGGGGACACGGCCGCCGCAAGGGCTGGCTGTCCAACCTGCATCTGGGCGCGCTCGACCCGGCGACGGGCGGTTTCGTCATGCTGGGCAAGACGTTCAAGGGCCTGACCGACGAGCTGCTGCGCTGGCAGACGGCCCGCTTCCAGGAGCTGGCCACGGGCGACAACGGCTGGGTCGTGACGGTCCGCCCCGAGCAGGTGGTCGAGATCGCCTTCGACGGCGTCCAGACGTCCCCGCGCTACCCCGGCGGCGTGGCGTTGCGGTTCGCCCGGGTGCTGCGCTATCGCGACGACAAGCCGGCGGCCGAGGCCGACACGATAGACACGGTCAAGGCGCTGGGCGCCCACCTGCCTCCCGCCGGCGACTGACCCGCGGCCGGCGGCCGGCGCTTGGGCGGGGCTGGCGCTTGGTGGGCGGCTGGCCCTTAGAGGGCGGCCAGCGTGCGCACGTAGTTGACCTGCTGGTTGATGGCGGTCACCGCGTTCTGGTCGGTGACCGGGATGCGGGCGACGTACTGCCGGGAGCCGTTGGTCACCGTCACCTGCACCGTGCCCTGCATGACGCTCTCCTTGACCAGCAGGAAGAGCAGGCTGAAGACAGTCAGCACGCAGAAGCCGACGATCGCCGCGATGACGGCCCACTTCGGGATGCGCTGCTGGCTGAACCAGTAGTCGTTGACCTGCCACTGCGAGCCCGCCAGCGGGATGTCGCCGGTCGGCGTGTGGACCGTCGTCGAGGTCACCGCTATCTCGGCGATCTGCATGATCACCGGGCCGGGCTGCGGGTCCGGCGGGACCGACGTGGGGGCGAGCGCGTCCGCGGACGGCGACCCGGGCCGGGGGGCCGGCGCGGGATAGGGGGACGGGACGCTCCACGGATCGTCCGGCTGAGGGGCCGGCGCTCCCCACGGGTCGCTCGGCGAGGAGGTCATGCCCGCGACCCTAGTCTTGACCGCTCGGGGCCGCGAGCTTCGCTTCCGCCTCCGCCCGCCGCCGGTCGGCCTCGGCCACGCGGTCGGCGGGCGCGCTCAGTGCGGCGGCGCGCTTGCGGTCGGCCTCCTCCACGCGGTCCGCGGGCGCGCTCACTGCGGCGGCGCGCTTGCGGTCGGCCTCCTCCACGCGGTCGATCGGGGCACTCAGCGCGGCCAGGCGGGCGGCCTCGCGCTTGCGGTCGGCCTCGGCGACCCGGTCTCGCAGGCCGGGCTTGGCCGGGGACGGCGCGGCGGCCGGCCGGGGCGTGGTGCCTTGCGCCTCCTTGCGGGCCTGCCAGACGTACACGAAAAGGGCCATCGCCGCGAAGAGCCACCACTGCACCGTGTAACCGGCGTTCTGCCAGGCGTCCTCGTGATCGATCGGCACCCGGGTGAAGGACGCGTCGTTCGGCGGGGTCTGGGAGGTGAGCAGGACGTAGGCGCCATAGAGGGGGTACGGCATCTGTCCCGCCAAATGGGAGACTGTGATGCGCCTCGTGTCCAGCCTGCCGTCCCGGTGCTCGATCGAGGTGGGTCGGCTTTCCGACAGGTGGACCTGGCCGACCACGGTGACGTCGCCGGTGGGCGCGGGGGGCACCGTGGGGGCGGCGACCGCACCCCCGGCCGGCGCCGGCACCCAGCCGCGGTCGACCAGCACGGCCGTCCCGTCGGCCAGGACCAGCGGCGTGACGATCTCGAATCCGACGTCGCCGTCCACGGTCCGCCCGCGCGCCTGGATCTCGTGCGTCACGTCGTACCGGCCGCTGACCTCGATCTTTGTCCACGCCAAGCGTTTGCCGGGCGCCTTGCCGGCGTGCCCCGCCGCGGTCGGCGCGGTGAGGACCGAAGCCATGGGCACCGCCTGCACCGAGTCAGCGGCGTCGATGCGGTCGTTGATCGCGCTGCGCTCCTGGTACCGGTGGAGCTGCCAGTTGCCGAGCATGACCATGATCACGGCGGCGACAACGGCCAGCGCGGCGGCGCCCAGCCAGCGCGGCGTCAGCAGGAACCGGTACACCCCCCGAGGCTACCCGGCGGCCCGGCGTGACCGGTCGGAGCCAGGTACTGTGCCGGACGGCGGCCCTGTTCACGCGCGCGCCGCCCAGTGAAGTCCGGCCCTGTGAAAGTCGGGAGAACCTTTGATGAGCGCCCAGCCCCGTCTGGTCGTGAGCGCACCCTCCTCGGGGCACGGGAAGACCGCCGTCGCGGTGGGTCTGCTCGCGGCGTGCGTGGCTCGGGGCATCCCGGCGGCGGGCTTCAAGGTCGGACCCGATCACACCGACGCGGCGTACCTCGGTCTCGCCGCGGGCCGGCCCGGCCGCAACCTCGACCCCCGGCTGGTGGGCGCGCAGCGTATCGCGCCGCTCTTCGCGCACGGCGCCTCGGGCGCGCAGCTCTCGGTGATCGAGGGCGCCATGGGCCTGTTCGACTCGCTCACCGGTCAGCCCGAGGTGGACGGCACCGCCGCGGTCGCCGCCACCCTGCGCGCGCCGGTGGTGCTGGTGGTCGACGTGGCCGCGATGGGTCACTCGCTGGCGGCGCTGGTGCACGGCTTCCGGATGTTCGACGAGATGGTCCACCTGGGCGGCGTGATCCTCAACCGGGTCGCCTCGCCCCGGCACGAGCAGATGCTGCGCACGGCGCTCGACGACATCGGCATGCCGGTGCTCGGCGCGCTGCGCCGCGGCGACCTGCCGAACGTGTTGCCGGCCCGCGCGCACGGGCCGGTGCCGGTGGCGCATCGGACGGTCGAGGCGAGCCGGGCGGTGCGGCGGCTGGGCGAGGCGGTTCTCGCCGGGCTCGATCTCGAGCGCCTGATGGCGCTGGCCGGGGCGGCGCCGGCGCTGCCGGGCCCGATCTGGTCGCCGGGCGACGCGGTGGGCGGCGATTTCGACCAGCGTCCGATTGTCGCGCTTGCGGGTGGTCCGGGTGCGCCTTTCACGTACGTCGAGACGGCCGAGCTCCTCACGGCGGCCGGCGCGGACGTCGCCGTCGTCGACCCCTTGCGTGATGAGGCGCTCCCGGCCGGCACGCGCGCGCTCGTGATCGGGGCGGGACTGCCGGAGGGGTACGCCGAGGAGCTCTCCGCCAACCGACGGCTCTGCAACGCGGTCGCCAAGTTCGCCCACGACGGCTGGCCGGTGGTGGCCGAAGGCGTGGCGCTGCCCTGGCTCGGACGCGACTTCGACGGCCGGCCGATGTGCGCGGTGATCGACACGTCGGCGGTCAGCGGCGAGCAGACCGTGGCCGGCTACCGCGAGGCGACCGCGCCGACCACGTCGTTGCTGGCCCCGGCCGGCGCCCGGATCACCGGCTACAAGCAGCACCGCGCGATCCTGACCCCGCGCGCCGGCAACGTGCCGGCCTGGACGTGGTCGGGCGGCAACCCCGAGGGCTTCGTCTGGCGCCAGGTGCACGCCTCCCAGCTGGGGCTGCACTGGGCGGCCGCGCCCGAGATCGCCAAGCGGGTGGTGGCGGCCGCGATCGCGGGCCCGGCGGGGGAGCGTCCGGGGTCGCCGATGGCGCACTCGCAGGCGCACGGCCCAACGCAGCACGGTCCACAGCAGCACGGTCTCCAGCCGCACGGCCCGCAATCCCAGCCGCACGGCCCGCAGTCCCCGCCGCAGCCGCACGGCCCGCAGCCGCAGTCCCAGCCGCCCAGCCCGCAGCCGCAGCCGCACAGCCCGGTGGCGAACCCGCACGCCGAGCCGCCGACGGTGTCGATGCCGGCCGCCGCGCTGGCCGCGTCGCCCGCGATGCCGCAGGACCAGCCCGCGTTCGGCCACGACTCCTATGGGCCGCCGCAGCATGAGCCGCACGGCCAGCCGGCCTCCCCGGCGGACCAGCGCCCCTACGGCCCCCCGCACGACCAGGCGCCGCACCGCCGCCCGCGCCCGCCGCGGCCCGGCGGCCTGCCGCCCGCGCCCGGCTCCGGGCCGATGAGCGGCTACCCGCCGGCGCCCGGCTCGGGTCCGATGGGCGGTTATCCGCCGGCGCCCGGCTCGGGACCGATGAGCGGCTATCCACCGGCCACCGATTCGGGCCCGATGGGTGGCTACCCGCCGATGACCGACGCGGGTCCGATGGGTGGCTACCCGCCCGTGACCGACTCGGGGCCGATGGCCGGTGACCTTCCGCCGGCGCCCGGTTCCGGTCCGATCGTGGGTGGACTTCCGCCGGCGCCCGGCTCCGGGCCGATGGCGGGCGGACCGGTGCCGGCGTCCGGGCCGATCCCCGCGTCGGGTGTCGCCAGCGTGCCCGATCTCGCCGACACGGCGGACATCACCGCGTCCTGAACAGGGCCAATCCACCGTCCGGCCCGATCTCGGGAGGACGTTCGGAGCGGAAAACAGCCTTGTCGCGAAAACGCCCTTCGTTGAACGCGAAAGTGTCGTACCTCACCCGTAACGTGGGTTTAACACCGACGACTCGAAGGAGGACGACCGTGGCCGATCGTGTGCCGCTGGATTTCGACCCGCCGGTTCATAGACTGCGAGCGCTCCTCCTGGGGATCGACGACGACGAGCTGAGGGGCCCCACCCCTTGTCCCGACTGGACCGTCGCCGCACTGCTCGATCATTTGATGGCGCTGTCCCTCGCCTTCACCCAGGCGGCTCGCAAACGCACCGACGCCCCCGGCATCGACAGCGCGCCGCCCCGGCCGACCGTGCAGCACCTCTCCCGGCATTGGCGCAGCCGGCTGCCCGTCCTCCTCGAAGACCTGGCCACGGCCTGGAAAGACCCCGCCGCCTGGACCGGCACGTCCACGGTGGGCGGCCTCGAGATGCCCGCGACGGCGCTGGGCATCACCGCGATGAACGAGCTGATCGTGCACAGCTGGGACCTGGCGAGCGCCACCGGCCAGGAATACTTCGCCGACCCGCGCACCCTCGAGGTGCTGATCGACTTCCTCGAGCAGGGCCCGCCCGAGGGCACCCCCGGCATGTTCTGCCCGCGCGTCACCGCCGACGACGAGGCCACCCTGCTCGACCAGGCGCTGGCCCTCGCCGGCCGCGACCCGGCCTGGCGCCGGCCCCGCCGCCGGCGCCTCCCGGAGGCCCCGGCCGCCTGAACCGCCGGCCTGAACCCGGGCCGCCCGAACCGCCGGCCTGACCGCCGGCCTGAATCCGGGCCGCCTGAACCGCCGGCCTGAACCCGGGCCGCCTGAACCCGGGCCGCCTGAACCGGCCGCCTGACTCGGGCCGCCTGAACCGGCCGCCGCGGTCGCGGGTCAGTCGCCGTTCGAGCCGGTGCTGTTGGTCTGGCCGGCGTTGCCGCGGCCATTGCCACCGCCGGTCGCGGGCTTGTGGCCGCCGTTGTCGGTCTTGCTGGGCTTGCCGGTGTCGTTGCTGGGCTTGCCGGTGCCGTCGCCGGTCTTGCGGGTGTCGTCGGCGTTCTTGTGCTTGCGGTGGTGCTTGCGATGCTTCTGGCCGCCACTCGTGTCGGTCTTGCTGAAGTCACTGCCGGAGTCGCCGGTGGCCTCGTCCGAGCTGGCGTTGTCGTCGCTCGTCGCGTCGTCGGTGGACGGGTCGTTCTTGTCGACGCCGTGCCACGCGATCTGCTTGGACGGCGGGGTGAACTTCAGCTTGGGCTGCCCCTTCAGCGCGTCCCGCAAGGTCTCGGCCAGCGTGTACTTCGAGATCGTCGACCGGCCCGAGCCCACGTAGTCGTTCGGATCGTCGGGATCGGCCACGAACGCCGCGCCGGCGAGCTGGGGCGTGAAGCCGCAGAACCACGCCGTCTTGTTGCTGTCCGTCGTGCCGCTCTTGCCGGCCACGGGACGGTGCAGTGTCGCGTACACCATCGGGGAAGTCGACCACCCGCCGCAGCCGCCGCGGTCCGAACCGTAACCGGTCACGCAGCGCGCGGCATCGGTCGCCGCGCGGGCCACGTCGGCCGAGACCACCCGGTGGCAGCGCGGCCCCGCGACCAGCTTGCCGTGGTACTTCAGGTTCGACCCGTCCCGGTTCTGGATCACCCGGACCGGAAGCGGCTCGCAGTAGTTGCCCTCGGCCGCCAGCGTCGCGAACACGTTCGCCATCTCGATCGGCGTCGCGTCGCTCACCCCGAGCGTGAACGCACCCCAACCGGAGGCGTGCTCCGGCGTGGCCAGCGTCCGGTCGACGTCGGTGCGCCATTTCAGGCCCAGCCGAGCGGCCATCTCGACCGCCTTGTCCGCGCCCACCTTCTGCTCGAGCTGCACGAAGTACGTGTTCACCGACTTGCCGAACCCGCTCCACATGGTCTGGTTGCCGGTCATCGCCTTGCTGGAGTTCTTCGGGCACCAGCGCTTCCCGCAGGTCGCGGGCCCGGGCGCGGTGATGTACTTCGACACGTACTGCTCGGGGGCGTAGATCGACGTGTCCAGCGGCATGCCGTCGTCCAGCGCCGCCAGCATGGTGAAGATCTTGAACGTCGACCCCGCCTGGTAGCCGGCCATGCTGCCGCCGCCGAGCAGTGGGTTGACCGTGTTCGGGTAGTTGCCCTTCTTCGGGTTCGGCTGCAGCGAGTAGTGCCGGTTGACGGCCATCGAGAGGATCCGCCCGGTGCCGGGCTCGACGATCACCTGCCCGTGGGCGTACCGGCTCCGCATCTTCTCCTTGTTGAGAACGTGCTTCATGGCCGATGCCTGGATCGCCGGGTCGATCGAGGTGATCACCTTGTAGCCGCCGCGCCGCAGGTTCTCCTCGCGGTCCTCGGGGTTGTCGCCGAACGCCGGCTGCTCCCGCCACCAGGACTTGAGGTAGTCGCAGAAGAAGCCCCAGTCGTTGTGCTTCTCGGCGATCGACACGCAGTCGTTGGGCGGCGTGGTCAGGTGCAGCTCGATCTTGGCCTGCTTCGCGTCCGTCGCCTGGGACGGCGTGATCACGGCCATCTTCAGCATCTGGTCGATCACGTAGTTGCGGCGATTCGTGGCCGCGCGCTGGTCGCCCGCCGCCGGGTCATAGGCCGAGGGCGCCTTCACCAGGCCCGCGAGCAGCGCCGCCTCGTTCAGGTCGAGCTGCTTCGGCGTCTTCGAGAAGAACACCTGGGACGCGGCGAAGATCCCGTACGCCCGATGCCCGAAGTAGGCGGAGTTGAGGTAGCGCTCCAGGATCTCCTGCTTCGACAGCCGCTTCTCGAGCTCGATCGCGAGCCGCATCTCCCGCAGTTTCCGCTGCGTGGTCTGCTCGGTGGCCTCGAGCGCGTCCTTCGGCGTCTTCGCGCTGTCCCGCAGCGCCATCCGCACGTACTGCATGGTCAGCGTCGACGCGCCCTGGGAGACGCCGCCCGCCTGCCGGTTCGCGACGAAGGCCCGCGCCACGCCCTTGGCGTCGACCCCGTGGTGCTCGTAGAAGCGCGAGTCCTCGGAGGCCACGATCGCCTCGGTGATGTACGGCGACATGTCCGCGATCTTGGTGGGCTTGCGATGCTCCTCGTAGAACATGGTGAGCAGCGTCTTGCCGTCGTTCGCGTACACGTACGTCGTCTGGGCGCTCGGCACCTCCGTGAGCTCCTCCGGCATGCGGGCCAGGGCGTCGGTGCCGGCCCTGACGCCGATGCCGGCGAGGGCCGCCAGTGGGTAGGCGAGTCCGGCGATCACGAGACCCGCGATCAGGCCGGCGCGGACGAGGGGAGCGATCTTTCCGGCTGCCACCCTCCGAAGGTATGACAAAACCGTTCATGTCCCGACGAAACGGCCGAAGTGAGACGGGGAAAACCGTCCGGCATGCTGATGGCATGACGATCGACCTGGGGCATCACGGCGACACGGAGGTCGGCGCCGGGCTGGTCGACCTGGCCGTCAACGTGCGGCACGAGCCGATGCCGCGGTGGCTCTCGACCCCGATCCAGGAGTCGTTGTCCCAGCTCAGGGCCTATCCCGACGATCGCGAGGCGGTCGCCGCCGTGGCCCGCCGGCACCGCCGGGGCGAGAACGAGGTGCTGCTCACGGCGGGCGCGGCGCAGGCTTTCGTGCTTCTCGCGCGCTTCAACCGGCCCGAACACGCCGTCGTCGTGCATCCGCAGTTCACCGAGCCCGAGGCGGCCCTCCGTAACGCCGGCCACGAGGTCGACCGGGTGCTGCTGCGCGCGGAGGACGGCTTCCGGCTCGACGCGCGGCTGGTCCCGGACGACGCCGACCTGGTCTTCGTGGGAAATCCGACCAACCCGACCTCGGTGCTGCACCCGGCCGAGGAGATCGCCAAGCTGGCCCGTCCGGGGCGGGTGCTGGTGGTCGACGAGGCCTTCGCGGACACCACGTTCCGTGACGGCGTCGACGGCGAGCCCGAGTCGCTGGCCGAGCGGGGCGATCTTCCGGGACTGGTCGTGCTGCGCAGCCTCACCAAGACCTGGGGGCTGGCTGGCCTGCGCATCGGCTATCTGCTGGGCCCGGCCGAGCTGCTCCCGCGGCTGGCCGCCTGCCAGCCGTTGTGGGCCGTCTCGACGCCGGCTCTGGCGGCCGCGATCGCGTGTGCGTCACCGACCGCGATCGCCGCCGAGCGCGAGATGGCGGCGCGCGTCGCGGCCGAGCGGGAACACCTGCTGCGGCGGCTCGCGGGAGTGCCGAACCTCACGGTCGCCGGTTCCCCGGCGGGGGCGTTCGTGACCGTACGCCTGCCGTCGGCCGACAAAATTAGGCTGGAGCTGCGGGAACGCGGCTGGGCCGTGCGCCGTGGCGACACGTTTCCGGGGCTGGGCCCCGATTGGCTGCGGATCGCCGTGCGCGACACTGCGATCACCGACGCATTCGTGGCGGCCCTCACCGACGTGATCGAGGAGCGACAGTGACCCTGGAGACGACCGTGGCGGCCATCCGGCCCGCCGACCAGCCGGCCATGGCCGCCGCCCGCGAGCTGCAGGCCCGGCTCACCAAGCCGGCCGGCTCGCTCGGCGACCTCGAGGAGCTGTCGGTGCGTCTGGCCGGCCTGTTCGGCGCCTGCCCGCCGCCGCTGCCCGAGCCGGCCGCGGTCGCCGTCTTCGCGGGCGACCACGGCGTGCACGCCCAGGGCGTCAGTCCCTGGCCGCAGGAGGTCACCGCGCAGATGGTGGCCAACTTCCTGGCCGGCGGCGCGGTCGTGAACGCGTTCGCCCGCCAGGCCGGCGCCCGGGTGACCGTGGTCGACGTCGGCGTCGCCACCCCCCTCCCCGACGCGGCCGGGCTGGTCGCGGCCAACGTGCGGCGCGGCACCCGGGACATGACCGTCGAGCCGGCGCTGACCCGCGACGAGGCCCGCGCCGCCGTCGAGACCGGCATCCGGGTCGCCGAGCGGCTGATCGCCGAGGGCGCGATGTGCCTGCTCACCGGCGACATGGGCATCGCCAACACGACCCCGGCCGCGACCCTGATCGCCGCCTTCACCGGTGCGCCCGCCGCCGAGGTCACGGGCCGCGGCACCGGCATCGACGACGCCACCCACGCGCACAAGGTCGAGATCGTCGCGTCGGCGCTGGCCAGGCACGACCCCGACGCCACCGACCCGCTCGGCGTGCTGGCCGCCGTCGGCGGTCTCGAGCACGCGGCGATCGCCGGCTTCATCCTGGCCGCCGCCGCCCACCGGATCCCGGTGATCGTCGACGGCGTCATCGCCGCGTCCGGCGCGCTCGCCGCCGCCGCGTTCGCTCCGGACGCCGTCGCCGCCATGGTCGCCGGGCACCGGTCGGCCGAGCCCGGCGCCACCGTCGCGCTCGCCCACCTCGCCCTCACCCCGCTCCTCGACCTGGGCATGCGGCTCGGCGAGGGCAGCGGCGCGGTGCTCGCGCTGCCGGTGGTGGCGTCCGCGGTGCGGGTGCTGCACGAGGTCGCGACGTTCGACTCGGCGGGAGTGTCGGAGAAATGAGCCTCTATCCGTTGGCGCTGCGGCTGACCGGGCGGCGGGTGCTGGTCGTCGGCGGTGGCGCGGTGGCGACCCGGCGGGTGCCGGCCCTGATCGCGGCCGGCGCGGTCATCGACATCGTGGCGCCCGAGCTGACCCCGGCGCTGCAGGGTCACGTCGACGCCGGGCGGGCCACCTGGCAGCGGCGGAAGTTCGAGCCCGCCGACGTCGAGGGCGCGTGGCTGGTGCACGTCGCGATCGACGACCGGTCCGCGGCGGCTCTCGTCAGCGCGGCGGCGGAGGAGCATCACGTCTTCTGTGTCCGGGCCGACGACCGGGAGGCGGCGACCGCGTGGACCCCGGCGGTGACCCGGCACGGGCCGGTCACGGTGGCGGTCACCGACGGGGGCGACCGGCGGCGGGCGATGGCCGTACGCGATCTGGTCGCCCAGGCCCTGGAGACCGAGCCGCCGGCCACCCCCGAGCACAAGGGCGTGGCCCTGGTCGGCGCCGGCCCCGGCGACCCCGAGCTGATCACCGTGAAGGGGCGGCGGCTGCTCGCCGCGGCCGACGTCGTGGTGGCCGACCGGCTCGTGCCCGGCCTGCTCCTCGGCGATCTGCGGCCGGAGGTCGAGTTCGTGGACGCGGCCAAGATCCCGTACGGGCCCTCGAAGGCGCAGGAGGAGATCAACCGCATCCTGGTCGAGCGGGCCCTCGAGGGGAAGTTCGTCGTCCGGCTCAAGGGCGGCGACCCGTACGTCTTCGGCCGCGGCGGCGAGGAGGCCCTGGCCTGCGCCGCCGCCGGCGTCCCGGTGCTGGTCGTGCCCGGCGTGACCAGCTCGATCGCGGCGCCCGCGCTGGCCGGCATCCCGGTCACCCACCGCGGCGTCGCCCACGAGTTCACCGTGGTGTCCGGTCACGTCGCGCCGGACAGCGAGCAGTCGCTGGTCGACTGGCCGGCGCTGGGCCGGCTGAGCGGCACGGTGGTGGTGATGATGGGCCTCAAGAACCTGGCCGCCATCGCCGCCCGCCTGATCGCCGAGGGCCGCCCCGCGACCACCCCGGTCGCCGTCGTGCAGGAGGGCTCGACCGCCCACCAGCGGTCGCTGCGCAGCACGCTCGGCGCGGTCGCCGAGGACGCGGCCGCGGCCGGCCTGCGCCCGCCGGCGACGGTCGTGATCGGAGACGTCGTCGACGTCGGGTTACAGTCCGATCACGGCGGGTAGGAACGATTCATGGATTCACGGCCGCAAATGATGCTGACGGGGATCGTCCTCGACTCCCCGGACGCCCGGGAGCTGGCGGCGTTCTACCACCGGTTGCTGGGCTGGACGGCGACGAAGGACGAGCCCGACTGGGTCATGCTCGGCGCCCCGGGCGGCGGATCGGGGCTCTCCTTCCAGACCGAGAAGAACTACGTGCGCCCGGTCTGGCCGGCCGGACCGGGCGACCAGCAGATGAGCATCCATCTCGACATCCTGGTCGAGGACCTGGACGAGGCGGGCGCGCACGCCGAGAAGGCCGGCGCCACGCTCGCCTCGTTCCAGCCGCAGGAGGACGTCCGGGTCTACCTCGACCCGGACGGGCACCCGTTCTGCCTATACCTCGACTGAGTCGCGCTCTTCGGCCTTCGGCTCGTCCTCGGCCTTCGATTCGTCCTCGGCCTTCGATTCGTCCTCTGTCTTCGACGCGGAGGCCAGCTCGTCGAGGAACGTGCGGGCCCACTCGGCGACATCGTGCGTGCGCAGGTGGCGCTGCATGACCCGCATCCGCCGCTTGAGCTCGGCCGGCTCGGCGCCGACCGCCCGCAGCATCGCGTCCTTGACCCCGTCGGGGTCGTGCGGGTTGCACAGGAACGACTGACGCAGCTCGGTGGCCGCCCCGGCGAACTCGCTGAGCACCAGCGCCCCGCCCGAGTCGCCGCGACAGGCCACGTACTCCTTCGCGACCAGGTTCATGCCGTCGCGCAGCGGGGTCACCATCATGACGTCGGCCGCGACGTACATCGCCGCGAGCTCCTGCCGGCTGTAGGACTGGTGCAGGTAGTGCACGGCCGGCACGCCGACCCGGGCGAACTCGCCGTTGATCCGGCCGACCTCGCGCTCCACCTTGACCCGCAGCGTCTGGTAGTGCTCGACGCGCTCCCGGCTCGGGGTCGCCACCTGCACCATCACGGCGTCGCCGACCTTGAGCTTGCCGTCGGCCAGCAGCTCGCGGAACGCCTTGAGCCGCAGCTCGATGCCCTTGGTGTAGTCGAGCCGGTCGACGCCCAGGATCACGGTCTCGGGGTCGCCGAGCTCGGCCCGGATCTGCTTGGCCCGCGCCTGCACCTGCGGGTCGGCCGCCATCCGCTCCATCTCACGGGTGTCGATGCTGATCGGGAACGCGCCCGCCTTGACCTTGCGGCCGTCCACCTGGATCGACTGGCCCTCATAGCGCAAACCGAGCAAGTGCCGGGCCAGCCGTACGAAGTTCTGCGCCGCGAGCCGCTGCTGGAAGCCGACCAGGTCGGCGCCGAGCAGCCCGCGCAGCACCTCGGCGCGGAAAGGCATCTGCATGAACAGCTCGATCGGCGGGAACGGGATGTGCAGGAAGAACCCGATCTTCAGGTCGGGGCGCAGGTCGCGCAGCAGGGCCGGCACGAGTTGCAGCTGGTAGTCCTGCACCCAGACGGTGGCGCCGTCGTCGGCCACCTCGGCCGCGGCCTCGGCGAAACGCTGGTTCACCACGCGGTACGCCTCGCGCCAGCGCCGCTTGTAGACCGGCGTCTCGACGGCGTCGTGATAGAGCGGCCAGATAGTCGCGTTGGACTGGCCCTCGTAGTACCGCTCCAGCTCCTCGGCGCTCAGAGCCACCGGGTGGATGTGGATGCCTTCGAGGTCGAACGGCTCCGGCGCCTCACCGGTGCCGCCGGCCCAGCCGATCCAGGTGCCGCCGTGCTCGGTCAGGACCGGATGCAGGGCGGTGACCAGGCCGCCCGGACTGGTGCGCCATTGACGCTCCCCGTCCGGAGTGGTGATCTCATCGACGGGAAGACGGTTGGCGACAACGACGAAGGAACTTCGTTCGGCCACGCTGAGTGCACCTCCGGGTCGTTTCTGTTCCCACCCCGAGCCTACGTTGTGTAAGGACTCCGGGCGTGCCCACTCTTGTGCAGCCTCGTTGGACCGGGGTGGCTGCCGGGTGCCATCCTGGGCCGGTGACACCGTCCGACGATCTTTCCCCGCCACGGCGTCCGATCTTCTTCCCTGTGGTCATTGCCACGGTTTTCCTGACGATCATCGGCATCACGGCGGGGTTCGTGCTCGGCGAGCGGGACCGGGGTCGTAACGGTTCCCAGCAGGGCGGCGCCGAAACGTCGGACAGCACGCCGGTCGAGGCCTCGCCGACGGTCACCGGGCCGCTCTGCCCGGACGCGACGCTGGAGACGGCGGGGCAGACCCTGTACCAGGTCCTCAAGATCGTCACGCAGGACGACACCACGGTCTGGATCTGCCAGGACGCCGCGCGCGCCCTCTACTACCAGGGCAAGACCGGCGACAAGCCGCTCAAGCAGCACGACAACGGCCTCTTCCTCTCCGGCGTGCGCAACGTCGGCGACGGCGAATACGAGGTGTACGACCAGAAGGGCAACCGCTTCGAGATCAGCCGCAAGCAGTTCGCGCTGTATCGCGCGGACGGCAAGCGCGATCAGTCGAGCCCCGTGGTGGAGTCCGAGTAGGGAATCCGGAGCGCCCTCGCGGGGTTGACGTCAGAGGCCGGAAGAGGACCTGGAAAGATAAGCCGTTGCATTCGGCAACCTGTCCGGCACCCATCCAACCGCCCCGCCCGCCACCCATAGGCGGGCTGAAGGCTGACATCAACGATCGCGGAGGTAGGGCGCACCGTGGCCCAGTTCATTTACGTCCTGGAGAAGGCGCGCAAAGCGCACGGCGACAAGGTCGTGCTCGACAACGTGACGCTGAACTTCCTGCCGGGCGCCAAGATCGGCGTGGTGGGTCCGAACGGCGCCGGTAAGTCCAGCCTTCTCAAGATCATGGCGGGGCTCGACATGCCCAGCAACGGCGAGGCCCGGCTCATGCCCGGCTACACCGTCGGCATGCTGGCGCAGGAGCCGCCGCTCAACGACGCGAAGACCGTCCTCGGCAACATCGAGGAGGCGGTCGCCGAGACGAAGGCGAAGCTCGAGCGATTCAACAAGATCGCCGAGCAGATGGCGACCGACTACTCCGACGAGCTGATGGAGGAGATGGGCAAGCTCCAGGAGCAGCTCGACCACGCCGACGCGTGGGACGTCGACTCGCAGCTCGAGCTGGCCATGGACGCGCTGCGCTGCCCGCCGCCGGACGCGGACGTCACCCTGCTCTCCGGTGGTGAGCGCCGCCGGGTCGCGCTGTGCAAGCTGCTGCTGCAGGCGCCCGATCTGCTGCTGCTCGACGAGCCCACCAACCACCTCGACGCCGAGAGCGTGAGCTGGCTGGAGCAGCACCTGGCGAAGTACGCGGGCACGGTCATCGCCATCACCCACGACCGGTACTTCCTGGACAACGTGGCGAACTGGATTCTCGAGCTCGACCGTGGCCGGGCTTACCCGTACGAGGGCAACTACTCGACGTACCTGGACAAGAAGGCCCAGCGTCTGGCCGTCGAGGGTCGCAAGGACGCCAAGCTCAAGCGGCGCCTCACCGAGGAGCTCGAGTGGGTGCGGTCCAACGCCAAGGCCCGGCAGACCAAGAGCAAGGCGCGTCTCGACCGGTACGAGGAGATGGCGACCGAGGCCGAGAAGACCCGCAAGCTGGACTTCGAGGAGATCCAGATCCCGCCGGGCCCGCGCCTGGGCAACACGGTGATCGAGACCAACGACCTGAGCAAGGGCTTCGACGGGCAGACGCTGATCGGCCACCTGTCGTTCTCGCTGCCGCGCAACGGCATCGTCGGCATCATCGGCCCGAACGGCGTCGGCAAGACCACGCTGTTCAAGACCATCGTCGGGCTCGAGAAGCCCGACGCGGGATCGGTCCGGATCGGCGAGACGGTGCAGTTGTCGTACGTCGATCAGAACCGTTCCGGCCTCGACGGCAGCAAGACCGTGTGGGAGGTCGTCTCGGACGGCCTCGACCACCTCATGGTCGGCAAGGTCGAGATGCCGTCCCGGGCCTACGTGGCGGCGTTCGGTTTCAAGGGCCCCGACCAGCAGAAGCCGGTCAAGGTCCTCTCCGGCGGCGAGCGCAACCGGCTCAACCTCGCGATGACGCTGAAGATCGGCGGCAACGTGATCCTGCTCGACGAGCCGACCAACGACCTCGACGTCGATACGCTGTCGAGCCTGGAGAACGCGCTGCTCGAGTTCCCGGGCTGCGCCGTGGTCATCTCCCACGACCGGATGTTCCTCGACCGGGTCGCCACCCACATGCTCGCGTGGGAGGGGACGGACGAGGAGCCCGACAAGTGGTTCTGGTTCGAGGGCAACTTCGAGGCGTACGAGAAGAACAAGATCGACCGCCTCGGCGCGGATGCCGCCCGGCCGCACCGGGTCACCTACCGCAAGCTCACCCGTGACTGAGAAGTTCCTCTACGACGCGTCCGTGCGCTGGTCCGACATGGACGCGTACGGGCACGTCAACAACGCGCGCTTCCTCACGCTGTACGAGGAGGCGCGCGTTGCCATGTTCTTCGTGGGCGCTCGCGAGCACGGCCTCGGGTCGTTCGAGGAGGGCATCGTGATCGCCCGCCACGAGATCGACTACCTGCGTCCCGTCGACTACGGCGAGCCGGTGCGCATCGAGATGTGGATCTCCGAGCAGCGGGCGGCGTCGTTCACCGTCGCCTACGAGCTGTTCGACGACGGGGTGCTGGCCAGCCGGGCCCGGTCGGTCTGCGTGCCGTACAACCTGTCGAACGGGCACCCGCGCCGGCTCAGCCCGGAGGAGCGCGAGTTCCTGCGTCCCTACCTGGCCGCATGACCTCCCACGGCCTCACCGGTGTGCCCGACGCCGGCGCCTTCCTCGCCCGGCTGACCCGCCTCGATCCTTCCGCTCCGGTGCGGCTTCGGGCATCGGGCGGGCGTACGGCGTTGTGGGCACGCCTGCCGTGGGACGTGCTGGTCACCCGCGAGGTCGCCGGGCGCGGGCCGGACGACGCCACGGTCTCGGCCGCCGAGCTGCTGGGGGTGCTGGCCGAGGGCGGTGATCGGCTGCCCACCCGGCGCGATGCGGCGTGGCGCTGGCCGCTGCCGCCGGCCGCGGGGGAGACTGTCGAGACCGTGTCGGCGGCCGAGCTCGCTCGCCTCGCCGCCGCGGCGGCCGGAACGTTGCGCGAGGTTTCCGCCGGTGGGCTCTCGGGCCGGTCGGTCGGGCAGCGGGCGGTGCGCGACGCGCTGCTCGACCATGTCGCGCTGGTCGTCACGCCGACCGGCGGCGAGCCCGTGGAGGTCTCGCAGCGACTCGTTCAGGCGATCTCCCGAATGGGTTTCCTGGGTCCCGAAGGCGCCGATGTGCCGGACACTAGGGTGCGAGTAGCCGGGCGCTGGGTGGGTCTTTCGGCACCATATGGAGTCGCCTGGCTACAGGCAGTCACAAAATTGACCGTTATGCCTATAGGTAGTCACCCGAACGGGTGATGCCGCATCGGACAACCGGTTGCGCCCTCCCGTTGGGGGGATGACCTCCGCGACCTGTACGGGTACCGTCGGCCCTCGGATCCACTCGCTACGTCCGGCGGTGGGTCTGCTGGGGAGTGAGGTGCGCAACGATGCCGTGGTGGTCATGGCGTCCGGGTTCGGCCGCGGGTAACCCGCCGGACACCGACGGGGATTCAGCGGTGCGCAGCACCGTTCGGGTAGGGGTTCCGGCGCAGCGCGAGCCGAGCCGGATGGTGGTTCCCTCCGAGGTGAAGCCGGAGGAGACCGAGCAGCAGATCGCGGCGGTGACGCTGGCGCGCATCGGCAAGGCGCTCGACATGCTCGACATCCGGTTCCTGGCCGACGGCGGCGGCAGCCTGCTGGCGATGTGGGAGCGGCACGCGGTGCTGTTCACCCTCGAGGGCCCCGACGACGAGATCCTGGTGATGCGCGCCCGGCCGCACTCGACGGTGCCGCCGGACTGGGCCGACCGGGCCTACCGCGTGGTCAACGAGTGGAACCACACCCGCCGCTTCTGCAAGGCTTATGTGGGCGACCCGACCGAGCGAGGCCAGCTCCCCATCTACGCCGAGCTCCAGGTCCCGCTGGCCGCCGGCTGCCACGACGCCTTGCTCGTGGAGATGCTCGACTGCGGCGCAGCGGTGGCGACATCGTTCGTCGACTGGTTGCACGACGAGGGCGCCCTGCTCTGAGAACGACGGCGCCGCCGCCCACCAGGTCGGATGGGCGACGGCGCTCTTTGCTGTGCTCATTCGGTCGGGTGGGCGCATCGACCCCCGCCCTCGTCACGGGTCCCCACCCTCGTCACTGGGTGGGGCGGAGGTTAGGGCCCGGGTGTGACACTTTTCCCCGGTTGTCCCCCCAAGCCGACGCCGCGACGGTCTTCGCGTTCGTCGCGGTCCCGGCTCTCGTCGCGGTCCCGGCTCTCGTCGCGGTCCCGGCTCTCGTCGCGGTCCCGGCTCTCGTCGCGGTCCCGGCTCTCGTCGCGGTCCCGGCCCTCGTCACGGTCCCCACCCTCGTCACTGGGTGGGGCGGAGGTTAGGGCCCGGGTATGACACTTTTCCCGCGCTGTCCCCAAGCCGACGCCGCGCCGGTCCGGGCCCTCCCCGCGATCCCCGCCCTCGTCACGGTCCCCACCCACGTCACTGGGTGGGGCAGAGATTAGGGCCCGGCTACGACACATTTCCCGGACTGTCCCCAGGCGGCGCGTCCGCGTAAGCAGAGCGAAGCGAAGCAACCTCAGAGCGAAGCACCCTCAGAGCGGAAACATGCCCACACGCCCGTGGTACTCGCGGCCGAGCTGGTCCGTGTCCGAGCCGACCAGCAGGCCGTGCGGCACGACCTGGAAGACGCGCACGCCCACGCCGCGCGCGCGGGTCGGGTTCCAGGCCAGGGCGCGGCCCGTCGTCGGGCTGACGGCGCCGATGCCGGGGCGGGCGACCGCGCCGGGGCCGGGGCCCTTCGCGTCGGTGCCGTACGGGTTGTCGAAGTAGCGCTGGTGGCCGCCCAGGTAGACGGCGGTGCCGGTGACCGCAACCGCGTAGAGCGAGTCGCCGCCGGTGCGCTGCACCCACGTCGGGTTGTGCCGGCCGGTGCCGCCCGTCTCGAAGCGCGCCGCCGAGTCGCAGAGGCGGTCGGGCGACGAGGCGCGGCCGGTCGCGGCCACCACGAAGTAGGCGCCGTCGGGGGAGAACTTCACCTGACGCAGGTACGTGTCGAAGCCCTTCATGCACGCCGGCTTGTAGGCGTCGGTGTACCAGCTGGTCAGCGCCGCGGTGGAGCCGGAGACGTCGAACATCGCGATCTGCGTGCGGTCGTAGCTGCCGGACTTGAGCAGGGCGCCGACCGCGACCAGCCGCCGGCCGTCGGGGGAGATGTCGAAGTGCTCGACCCGGGTCCGGCTCAGGCCGGGCGCGGTCAGGCGGGCGTCGAAGCCGGTGTCCACGGCGCCGGTGACGGCGTTCATCCGGGCCAGCGCGGCGCGGTTCACCCCGTTGATCGCCGAGAACGTGCCGCCCGCGTAGAGGAAGCTGCCGCGGGTGGAGAGCGCGCGTACGTCGCCCCAGTTGATCTTTGCGCCGAAGGAGGAGACTCGCTGGCCGGAGAGGGTGATCCGGGCCAGGCCGCGCTGCTCGGCGCCGTTCACCGACTTGAACGCGCCGCCGGCGTAGACCGTGTCGTCGGCGCCGGGCGCCAGCGAGTAGACGGCGCCGTCCAGGGAGGGGGCGAACGGGCGGATCTCGCCGTCGGAGAGCCCGAAGGCAAAGATGTTCTTCCGGGCGTACGTGTTCTTGCGGCTGCTGTCGGCGACCTTGGTGAACGCCCCGCCCACCACCACGGTGTCGCCGACCACCGCCATGCTCCAGACGGTGCCGTCGAGCACGTGCGGGGTCCAGTCGACCGGGTTGGCCGACACGATCGAGGCCTGGGCCGGATCGGCCTCGGCGGGATGGGCGCAGGCGACGGCGGCTGCGACGAGTACGGCGGCGGCGAGCAGGCGACGCATGCGGGCGGCTCCAAGTCGATGATCGGCGAGTTGCTTCCCTCACAACGAGTCATCGAGCGCCGGAGAAACGCTCACTCCATGTGGTTGACCATGAAGTAGGCCGCACGCTCCAGGTAATCCCAGAGCGCGGTCCGGTACGGCTCCGGCAGTTCCAGCGAGTCGACGGCGTCGCGCATGTGCGTCAGCCAGGCGTCGCGGGCGGCCGGATCGACCTTGAACGGGGCGTGCCGCATGCGCAGGCGCGGGTGGCCGCGGGTCGCCGAGTACGTGTTCGGGCCGCCCCAGTACTGGATCAGGAAAAGCGTGAGCCGGTCGGCCGCCGGACCGAGATCCGCCTCGGGATACATCGGCCGCAGCAGCGGGTCGGCCGCCACGCCCTCGTAGAACCGGTCGACGAGCCGGCGGAAGGTGGGCTCGCCGCCGATCGCGTCGTAGAGGGTGGTCTCGTCCGGTGCGGGTGCGGTCACCGGTCCATCCTGCCAGGCGCTCAGGAGCTCTCGGATGTGACGCTCGTCGTGGCGGCGTGGTGCGGCTTGTACGACTTGGACGCGGCCGTGGTCTCGCCCGGCGCCGTCGCAGCGTGATGCGGTTTATAAGAGACGGCCGCGGTGCCAGAGGGTGGCATGGTGGCCGCCGCCGCCTCGATGGCGGTCTCGAACTCCCCGTCGCTCGGCCAGCGCGCGACCAGGCCGCCCATCACGGCGGTGCCGGCGATGCTGATCGCGCCCACCACCAGCGGCAGCCAGAAGAAGTCGGCCAGCACGCCGCTGACGATCACGCCGGCGAACTGGCTGAGCTGCATGCCCATCTGGACCACGCCGTACGCCCGGGCCCGGTAGCCGTGCGGGATCATCAGCACGAACTTGCCGTTGAGCGTCGGCGACAGGCCGCCCTGCGCGATGCCGGAGAGCGCCACCAGGACGGCGGCCCAGACCGGCGGTGGCCCGGCGATCACCGGCACCAGCACGAGCGTGCTCAGCACCGCGTACGGCCGAATGAGTTTGTTGCGGGTGGCCGGCGCGGCGAGGCGGGTGGTGAGCAGGCCGCCGATCACGAAGCCGATCGGCCCGGCCGCCATGATCAGGCCCTGGTCGAGACCGCGGGTGGTCGGGTCGGTGCTGCCCTGGGCCGCCCACGCCGCCGCCAGCGCCTCGGGGGCGACCGCGAACAGGCTCATGAGACAGACCAGGACGGCGATCGAGCGCAGCACCCGCCGGCCGAGGACCAGCTTGAAGCCCTCTGCCGACTCACGGAGCAGATGGGTGCGCTGGGCCCGGCTGCGGGCCGCGGGCCGTGGGCGTACGCCGGTCGCGATGAACGCCGCCGAGAGGGCGAAGGTCAGCACGTCGACGCCGAGCGCGAGCCGCGGGCTGATCACGGTGGCGATCGTGGCGCCGACCAGGTAGCCGAAGACCTGGGCGGCCTGGGAGGTGGTCTGGTTGATCGCGATCGCCGTGGGCAGCTTCTCCCGGCCGACCAGGTGCGGCAGCAGGGCCGAGCGGGCCGACTGGGTGGGCGGCATGCCGAGGCTGGCGATGAAGATCAGCAGGACCATCGCCCAGATGGGCATGTGCGGCACGATCAACAGCGCGGTGGGTACGAGCCGGAAGAGATCGGCGGAGATCAGCACGCGACGGTACGGGTACCGCTCGGCCAGCGCGGAAAGAACGGTTCCGCCCAGGATCCACGGGAGGAAGCTGGCGGCGAAGGCGGCCGCCGAGAGCAGCACCGATTGGCTCTGCTGATAGACCAGCAGGGTCACGGCCGCCTTGGAGAGGTAATCGCCGACCCAGTTGACGAGCAGCGACGAATAGATCGCTCGATACTCGCCGACGGCGAAGACATCCCGGAATGTGACCGTTCGGTCGCTTTCCGTCACCGTTTTGGCCGGTTCGGCCTTGCGGGCGGGGTCCTCGGACACCAGTCCTCCATCGATCGGTCGGTCGCCGGATCGCGGCGACCGCCGGACACGCCCGCGGGGGCGAACCCGACGGGAACGTGATGCCGCATGTGCAGATGCTCAAGCGGATTCTGCCCGATCGTCCGAGTCGATGCTAGGGCGTACGGGCGGATTGTCGGCCGTTCGGATGAGTGCCGCCATCCCCCGGACGAACTAATCCCAGCTCAGGTGGCGCCGCCGGGCTCGTCCTGCGGTTCGTACCGCTGGGGCGCGATCGGGGGCACCGCGGAGCGCGGAATCAATCGAGAAGCGGCGATGCGTTCGGAGAGTCCGGCCAGGTCCATGGCCTCGGTCAGCGCGCGGCGCAGCTCCCGCTGGACCACCACCTGACCGTCCGCGGTGGTCTTCGCGATCGTCCGGATCACCGCGCCGTCCACGGTGAGCTGCTCGACGCCGATCACGTCCGGCGGCTCGAGGAACTCGGTCTGATGCTCGGGCGACTCGGCGACGGCGGAGGCCGCCCGGCGGAGCACGCCGATCGCCTCCTCCGAGTTGATGAAGCCGATCGGGATGTCGATCACCACGAGCGACCAGCCCTGGCTCTTGTTGCCGACCCGCACGATCTCGCCGTTGCGGATGTACCAGAGCACGCCGCGCATGTCGCGAACGGTGGTGATCCGCAGGCCGACCGTGTCGACGACGCCGACGGCCTCGCCCAGGTCGACCGTGTCGCCGACGCCGTACTGGTCCTCCAGCAGCATGAACAGGCCCGCTATCAGGTCCTTGACCAGGCTCTGCGCGCCGAAGCCGAGGGCCACGCCGACGATGCCGGCGCTGGCCAGCAGCGGGCCGAGGTTGAAGCCGAGCTCACCGAAGACCAGCAGCGCGGCCATCGTGAAGACCACCGCGGTGACGAAGCTGCGCAGCACCGAGCCGATCGCCTCGGCCCGCTGCCGTCGCCGTTCGGGGATGAACTGCCCCTCCTCGGCGGTCTGCGCGGTGCGCTCCTTGAGCGGCTTGAGCAGGGCCGGCATCGACGCCCGGGTGGTGCTGTTGGTGAGCCGCTTGATCGCCCGGTGCAGCAGCCAGCGGATCAGCAGCGCGGCCAGGACGATCCCGAGGATCCGCAGCGGCTTGACGATGACCCAGTAGCTCGAGTTGGCCAGCCACTGGTTGCCCGTCCACTCGAAGACGCGACTGCACACCACGTCGGTGTCGCAGATCTTCGTTACGTCGATCGAGGCGAAGACGCTCGGGCTCGGCGACGTCGAGGGGCCGGGGGATGGGTCGAGAAGTAACACGGAGAGCCACCGTACCGGGCGAACCTGGGGCGCCTTTCAGGTGTCACACAGCGCACAGACCTCAGACGTTTACCGTCCCGCTACGGATTGCGCTCGCAATTTGCTCATCCATCAGGGACTATTGGCGCACGGACCACGGACACCGACAGACCGGGAGCGGTTGGTAGCACCTACCGGAGGGTGATCACGATGCCTGACATACGACCGACAGTGGGCTCATCCGCGTTAGTTCTAAACGCCACGTACGAGCCGCTGTGCGTCGTATCAGTGCGTCGAGCGACCATCCTCGTCCTGACCGCCAAGGCGGAGTGCGTCTCCGACGGCGATGGCATTCTCCACAGCGTCCACCAAAACCTCCCGGTTCCGTCGGTGGTTCGCCTCACCCGGTACGTGAAGGTGCCGTACCGCACGCATGTCGGCCTCTCCCGCCGCGCGATCTTCGCCCGGGACGGCGGCCGGTGCGCCTACTGCCGCGGGTCGGCCGAGACGATCGACCACGTGTTCCCGCGCAGCCGCGGCGGGCTGCACGCCTGGGAGAACGTGGTGGCGGCCTGCGCCAAGTGCAACCACAGCAAGGGCGACAAGACCCCGGCCGAGCTCGGATGGCGGTTGCACCAGATACCAGCGGCGCCACGTGGGGTGGCCTGGCGGGTCCTCGGACACCGCACGCCCGACCCCCGTTGGGCCGACTGGCTCGACCTACCGGCCGCCCCGGCAGAGACTGCCGAGGCGGCCTAACTGTTTCTGGAGCCGGTCAGGCGGTCTTGCGCGTGCTGACCAGCGAGGCGAAGACGACGATGTTGTCGGCGTAGCCGGTGCCGCCGCCGACCCAACTGCCGCCGCAGGTCATCAGGCGCAGCGAGGGACGGCTGAAATCCCCGTACACGCGCTGGACCGGCAGTTTGCCCTTGTTGAAGTGCTCGACCGAGTTCACCTCGAAGACCGCCACGGAGTTGTCGGCCCGCAGCACCTCGATCTTCTGGCCCGGCTTGAGCTTGGGCAGGTTGTAGAAGACCGACGGGCCGGTGCGGGTGTCGGCGTGCCCGACGATCAGCGCCGGGCCGAACTGCCCGGGCGTAGGCCCGCCGTCGAACCAGCCGGCCTCGTTGTGCCGTTTCAGCGGCGGCACGTCGACCGAGCCGTCGGTGGCCAGCCCCACGTCGAGGATCGGCGCCTCCACCTTGATCGACGGAATCGTCAGCCGCTCGGGGCGGCTCGGGTCGAGCACCGGGAACGAGCGCGGCGGCGGCTCGTCGGCCGCCTTGCGCTCGAACATCGCGGGCAGGTCGATGCTGGTCGCGGCGCCGATGCCCATGGCCACCAGGAACAGGCCGAGGAAGATCAGCACCAGCACGATCAGCCCGATCGGCCGCGGTCGCTTGCCGCGGACCGGCCGGGGCGGGTACTTGGGCTTGGACCGCGGGTGCGGCAGCCGGAAGTGCGGTCGTCCGGGCGCGGCCGGGGTCGGCGGCAGCGGGCCGGTGATGGTGCCGGGCGGCGGCGCGACGATCTCGGCGGGCTGCTTGCGGCGCACGGCGTCGGGCACTCGCGAGCCGGTCGCCGGCGACTGCTGGGGAGCCACGGGCGGCCTCAGCCGAGGCGGCGACGTCGCAGGGTCACCAGTCCGAGTGCTAAGCCGGCCCCGAAGACGAGCAGGCCGCTGCCGATGAGCATGGGCGCGTACCGCTCGGGCGCGGTGCCGCCCCCGCCGGTGGCCGGTCCCTTGGCCGGTTCCACCTTCGCCACCACGTGCAGCGTGGCCGAGGCCGTCTTCTTGTCGGGGCAGTGCAGGTCGATGCGGTAGTCGCCGGGCTTCGTGCCCGCCGGCACCCGCACGGTCGCGGTCAGCAGCCCGTACTGCGGGTTGACCGTCACCGTGCCGAACAGCGACGAGGTGACCGAGGCCGCCTTGAGGTTGTCGTCGCAGGAGGCGCGCAGGCCGAACTCGTCGCCGACCGGCACGGTGCTCGGGTTGACCTCGAGGTAGATCGACGCGGCCCGCGCCGCCGGAGCGTCGAGGAACAGGACGAACAGGCCCACGAGGAGCGCCGCCAGGGCGGCGGGGACGGACAGGCGCATGGAATCCCCTCCCTGCCGTTCGCGGGCACGAAGCTACGAACGGCGCGTGTGGGTGATTTTCGCACCTCCAAGCCATTTCCGCGTAGATCCCTACGGCGTGAGACCCCGGGTTCGAGACCCGACGACCCGGCACGACCTGCTCTCCGCTACCGTGACGTTGTTCGGATCAACGGGAATTCAGGCGCCTGGGGGCGTTGAGGTTGTTGTCGATATCAGAAACCGTCCTGATCTACGTGATCATCCCGGCGGGTGTCATCCTTGTGGTGGCGGCGCTCGTCTTCGCGGGCAGCGACCGCGGGCGTAAGACCCGCCGGTATCGCCCGGGCCGGCCGTACGACTTCCAGCCGATCTGGTTCCTGGCGTCGCCGGAGCAGGTCAGCATCGCGGCCGACACCTCCGCGCGCCGGGCTCTCGAGGGGCCGATCCTCGAGGACAGCGCCGGCAAGCGGGTTCTCCCCGGTCCTGTAGGAGGCGCAAGTGACAGTTGGTGACGTGGGGCACGAACAGCCGCTGACCGCGCTCGACCACCCCGGCGGCGACACCCCGGCGCCGCACGACGCGGTGACCGACGGCCCGTTCACGATCCGCCAGCTGCTGCGTCTCGACGAGGCGCTGCGGATGGCCGACTCGCAGACCGGGCTGACGTTCAGCGTCTACATCGGCGAGATCGAGATCCCGACCCGCGAGTCGGCGGAGAAGCTGCACAAGCAGATCGAGAACTCGGCGCACGCCGTGCTCATCGCGGTGTCGCCGAACCAGCGCCGGCTCGAGATCGTGACCGGCAACGAGGCCCGCAAGCGCATCTCCGACCGGGACGCGAAGCTGGCCGGACTGTCGATGGCCGCGGCCTTCGCGGGCGGCGACCTGGCGGGCGGTGTCCTGTCCGGCATCGACCAGCTCGCCTCGCACGCCGGCCGCCACTGAGCAAACCCGCCGGCCGGCACTGAGCAAACACGCCGGCCGCCACCGAGCAGAACCACGCAAAAGGCTCTCGCCCGTACGGGATGAGGGCCTTTTGTCATGTGCAAGAACGGACCGAATCCCGGCAGCGGCAACGCTCGGTGAGTAGGCTGGCACTCCGCGGTGATGGAGGTGGTCCGTTTGGTGGCGACCAGTCAGGTGGCTGGCACTCCGCCCCGGTGGAGCGCGCCGGAGGCCGAGTGGACCGAACCCGACCTGCATCTCTTCCCGCAGGACGGGCATCGGTACGAGATCGTCGACGGCTGCCTGCACGCGGCGCCCCCGCCGCCCGAGTCGCACGAAGCGGTCGTCCGCGGCATCGTGACGACGTTGCGCTCGGCCGCGCCGCCCGGCTGGTGGGTGTGCGACCGGCTGGGGATCGAGATCGGTGAGAGCAACCTGGTGCCCGACGTCGTCGTGCTGCGCCCGCGCTCGTCCGGCGCCATCTGGAGCGACCCGGCCGACGTGGCGCTGGTGGTCGAGGTGGAGACGCCGGCCACCCGCCGCTACGACCGCATTCTCAAGCCGACGTTGTACGCCGAGGCGGGCATCCACGCGTTCTGGCGGGTCGAGCCGGGGCGGGTCACGCCGTTCCTGCGCACGTACATCCTGAGCGGCGAGCGGTACCGCCCCGATCAAAGCGTCGAGGGCGCCGAGCCGATCAAGCTCGACGCCCCCTTCCCGGTCCGGATCGCCCCGGCCGCGTGGATCTAGGCCGCTGCTGAGTCGCGGGCGCGCGCCTTGAGGGCCCGCACCACGCCGTCGCGGCCCTCGGCCACGAGCCGCCGCAGCGACGCCGGCTGCCCGTCCCGCGCCAGCCACGCGTCGGTGAGCGCGATCGTCTGCTCGCTGATCTGGTAGACGGGGTAGCCGAGCATCACGAACTCCTGCGCCGGCTCGCTGTCCGAGCGCGCCCACACGTCGGCCACCACGTCGAAGAACTTCTCCGCGTACGGCGCGGTCAGCTCCACCTGCTTGACGCTCTGGAAGCCGGTCAGCAGCGAGCGGTTGAGCCAGTTCGGCACGCCGGCCTCGCTGGTCAGCTCCGCCCAGACGGCCGCCTTGTTGTCCGCCGTCGGGATCAGCGACCGGGCGACCGCCGCCTCCCGCTCGCCGCTCGCGGTGCGGTCGGTGGCCAGCTCGTCCTCGATCTCGTCGAGCGTGGCGGCGCCCAGCGAGGCCAGCGCCTGCAGCAGGTTCCACCGCAGCTCGGTGTCGACGACCAGGCCCTCGGGCACCTCGGAACCGGAGAGCCAGCCGCGCAGCACGGCCTGCTCGTCGGGGGTACGGGCCGAGCTGATGAACGACCGCGCCCAGCTCAGCTGCCAGCCGCTGCCCGGCTCGGCGGTGGCCAGCGAGTCGCGGGACAGCTGGGCGAGCTTGGCCCAGCCGGTCGGCTGCCAGGCCGGGTCGGCGTACTGCGCGATCGCGCTCGACGCCTGCCGGACCGTCCAGGTGGTGAGGTTGATGTCGGTCTCCCGGGGCAGGCCCGAGCAGACCAGCGTGACGTAGTCGCGGGCGGCCAGCTCGGCGTCGCGCAGCATGTCCCACGCCGCGTTCCAGACCAGGGCCCGGGCCAGCGAGGAGTCGATGCCGGCGATGTGGTTGACCACGGTCGCCATCGAGCGCTCATCGAGGCGGAGTTTCGTGTACGAGAGGTCGTCGTCATTGAGCAGCAGGACATCCGCGGCCGGGACGCCGGCCAGCGCCCGGATCTCGGTGCTCTCGCCGGTCACGTCCAGCTCCAGCAGGTCGCGGCGCACGAGCCGGTCGCCCTGGAGGTCGTAGAGGCCGACCCCGATGCGGTGGGTGCGCAGCGTCGGGTAGTCGGCCGGGGCCTCCTGCCGGACGACCACGCTCGCGTACGTGCCGTCGGCGCCGATCTCGACCAGCGGGCGCAGGGTGTTGACCTGGGCGGTCTCGAGCCACTGGGCGGCGAACTTGCGCAGCTCGCGGCCGGACGCGGCCTCCAGCTCGACCAGCAGGTCGTCGAACGTCGCGTTGCCCCACGCGTGCTTGGCGAAGTAGGCCCGCAAGCCGGTGAGGAACGAGTCGAGACCGACGTAGGCGACCAGCTGCTTGATCACGCCGGCGCCCTTGGCGTACGTGATGCCGTCGAAGTTGACCTCTACCGCCTCGAGGTCCGGCATCTCGCAGTAGACCGGGTGGGTCGAGGAGAGCTGGTCCTGCCGGTAGCCCCAGCTCTTGCGCACCGAGAGGAACGTCGTCCAGGCGTCGGTGAAGCGGGTGGCCTTGGAGTTGCACCAGTGGCTGGCCCACTCGGCGAACGACTCGTTCAGCCACAGGTCGTTCCACCAGCGCATGGTGACGAGGTCGCCGAACCACATGTGGGCGAGCTCGTGCAGGATCGTGTTCGCCCGCTGCTCGTATTCGAAGTCGGTGACCTGCGACCGGAAGATGTAGTGCGCCTCGGCGTGCGTGACGCAGCCGAAGTTCTCCATCGCGCCGGCGTTGAAGTCGGGCACCCACAGCTGGTCGTACTTCGCCAGCGGGTAGCGCACCCCGAATTGCTCGTGGAAGAAGTCGAAGCCCTGCTTGGTGATCAGGAACAGGTCTTCCGGGTCGAGGTACTGCGCCATCGAGGCCCGGCAGTAGGCGCCGAGCGAGATGCCGTCGTGCTCGTCGCGGACCTCGGTGTACGGCCCGGCGCAGATCGCCGTGATGTAGGTGCTCATCCGCGGCGACGTCTCGAAGCGCACCGTCTTGGCGCCCGGGCCGGCCTGCTCCTCGCGGTCGACCGGCATGTTCGAGACGACCTTCCAGTGCTTCGGCACCGTGGCCCGCCAGGTGAACACGCTCTTGAGGTCGGGCTGGTCGAAGCAGGCGAACACGCGCTGGGCGTCGGCCGTCTCGAACTGGCTGTATAGGTAGATCTCCTTGTCGACCGGGTCGAGGCTGCGCTGCAGGCCCTGACCGCTCGCCGAGTAGGCGAAGTCGGCGTCGACCACCAGCTCGTTCACGGCGGCGAGCCCGGTGAGCGTGAGGCCCCGCTCGGCGCTGAACCCGGCCAGGTCGAGCGGCGCGCCGTTGAGCGTGGCCGACCGCACCGAGGCCGCGGCGGTCTCGATGAACGTCACGGCGCCCGGTTCGGCGCACCGGAACGTGACGACCGTCGTGGAGCGGAAGGTGCCGTCGCCCGGATTGCCATACCCGTCGGTCAGGTCCAACGCGATGTCGTATCCGGTCACCTCGAGCAGGCGGGCGCGATCGGCGGCCTCCACCTGTGTCAAGTTTCGAACTCCGGCCACAGCCACTCTCCTTCAGAGCGCACGAGCTTTTCCTCGTCAGACTATGCGTCCGGTGCGTGGCGTACCTCACCCGGAGTACCCGGACGTGATTTGACGGGAGAAGTGGTAAACGCACCACCCCTTCGGACTACCGGTCGTTGGATGGGGTAACGAGCAGAAACATGAACGACCGGAGGATCAGAGATGGCCGATACGGAGACGGTCGCGACGTCGACGATCGCCGTGCAGCGCGGCGATTGGAGCGGCTTCCCGCCGGAGATCGCCGCCATGGTGGCCCCGCCGGTCACGGTTTCGGCCACCCCCGTCGGCCGTCCGGTCGGGCCGTGGCGAAAAGCACAGTTAGCCAGGTCACGCGGGAACATGCCGGTGACCCGGCACCGTCGGCCGACCAGGTAGGTTGCGCGCCATGACGGTCGTGCATTCGATCCGCCGCGCCTGGCTCACCACGGGGAGCACCGGCGCGCAGAACTACGACGAGTTCGCCGACGACGCCGAAATCACCGCCATCATCTCCGCCAACCCGCACAGCGCGCTTGCCATCGAGATGCCGCACCTGGCGCCCGAGTCCGTCGGCAAGTCGTTCAGCGATTCTCTTCCCGACGCGGTGGCCCGGCTCGCGCTGGAGCGCGCCGAGGGCGGCTACGAGCCGGCCGAGCACGTCGTCGTGCTCTATCGGATCACCGCGCCGGGCGAGCCCGCCGCGTACGGCTTGTGGAGCATGGTCGACACCGACCAGATCTCCGCCACCGCCGACGAGGCCGGGCTGGTCATCCGCAACGAGGAAGTCTTCATCGAGAAGGTCCGCGAGCGGGTCGCGCTCGCGAGCGCGCTGGGGACGCTGTTGTCGCCGGTGCTGCTGCTCCAGACGGCCAAGGGCGACGAGCTGCACGCCGCGCTCGCGGCCGCCACCGACGCGGCGGGGGAGCCCGTCGCCACCGACGTCGACCAGACCGGTCGCACGCACGCGATCTGGGCGGTCGGGCCCGGGGCGCTGCAGGACGAGCTGACCGCGCTGGCCGGCGGCGGGGAGCTGGTGGTCGCCGACGGCAACCACCGCAGCCTGGCCGCGCAGACCGGGCGGCTGCCGCGCTTCCTGGCGGTGGTCACCACGCCCGCGTCGGTCGCGATCCAGCCCTACAACCGGCTGATCAGCGAGCTTTCGCTTCCGCTCGGCGAGATGCTGACCCGGCTGCGGGCGGCGGGGGCGTCGGTCGAGGAGCTGCCCCGGCCGGCGGCGATTCCGGGCAAGGGCACGATCGAGTTGTACGCGGCGGGCCACACCATCGTCGTGACGCTGCCCGCCGATCCGCAGTTGCCGGCCGTCGAGAACCTCGACCACGCGCTCGTCGAGCGGGTCCTGCTCGGCGACGTCCTCGGTCTCGACCCGGGCGACAAGCGGATCTCCTACATCGGCGGCGACTACCCGGCCGAGTGGCTGCGCGGCGAGGTCGACGGCGGCCGCGCCGAGCTGGCCGTGCTGATCGCCCCGGTGACGGTCGGCGACTTCGTGACGGTCAACCTCGAGCGGCAGAAGCTGCCTCGCAAGAGCACCTGGTTCACCCCGAAGGCGCGGGGCGGCCTCGTGCTGGCCCAGCTCGACTGATGCTCGACCCCCAGGTGACGGCGGCGGCCTCGATCCGCCGCCGTCCGCCGGCTTCGCTCACCGACCCGTACGAGAAGCTGCTCTTCACCCGCCGGGCGATGGAGGAGGCGGTCGACGAGGAGTGCGGCCCGGCCGTGCCGCTGGCCGTGGTGGCGGACGTGGACGCTCACGGCGTGCCGTGCCGCCTCTACGCCACGAAGGTGGACGCGCCGCTGTTCGTCTACCTGCACGGCGGCGGGTGGTGCTACGGCAGCGTCGAGACCGTCGACCGGGTCTGCCGGCGGATCGCGGCTCGCTCGGGCTGCGCGGTCCTCTCCGTGGACTATCGGCTCGCTCCCGAGCACGTCTTTCCCGCCGCGCTCACCGATGTCGAGACCGTCCTGTCCTTCGTCCGGAAGTCCGACATCGGCGTGGACCCGTCGCGGCTGGCCATCGGCGGGGACAGTGCCGGGGGCCAGTTGGCGACCATTGCCGCTCGTCGTCAGCGGGACTTTGGTACCCCTTTGGACCACCAAGTACTGATTTATCCGGCGCTTGATCCGATGATGGCGTCGCCGTCGTTCGATGAGCTCGGGTCGTACGGCCTGGACCGGGCCTCGATGAAGCTGGCGTGGGAGACCTACGTCCCCGACCCCATGCAGCGGCTCACCCCCGACGTGGCCATCTTCGCCACGCCGGATCTGTCCGGCATGCCGCCCACGCTGATCATCACCGCCGAGTACGACGCGCTCCGCGACGAGGGCGCCGACTACGCCGAGGCGCTGCTCACGGCCGGGGTGCCGGTGGTGCACACCCGCTACATGGGGATGAACCACGGCTTCGCCCGCCGGCTCGCCGTGATCGACGCCGCGCGCGCCGCGACCGACCAAGTCGCGTCCTCGCTGCGCGGTGCGCTGACCTTCTGAGAGACTTCCGATATGCGTGTCTACCTGGGTTCGGACCACGCCGGTTACGAACTGAAGATGCACCTCGTCAACCACCTGACCAAGCAGGGCCACGACGTCGTCGACGTGGGACCGCACGTCTACGACCCCGAGGACGACTACCCGGCCTTCTGCCTGCACACGGGGGCCAAGGTGGTCGCCGACGAGGGTTCGCTCGGCATCGTGATCGGCGGCTCCGGCAACGGCGAGCAGATAGCAGCCAACAAAATCGACGGCGTACGCGCAGCCCTCGTCTGGCGCACGGAGATCGCCCAGCTGGCCCGCCAGCACAACGACGCCAACATCATCAGCATTGGCGCCCGAGAGCACACCCTCGACGAGGCGACGGCGTTCGTGGAGGCCTTCCTGGCGACGCCGTTCTCCGGGAACCCGCGTCACGCCCGGCGGATCGACCAGCTGAGCGAGTACGAGCAGACGCGCAAGCTGCCGGAGTTGCCGGCCTCCTGAGGTTGGTGTGGTCCTCCGGGCGGGTGGTGGTGCGCCATCGCCCGCTGGAGTGGGTCGGGGATTGTGTTCCTGTTCCGGCGTCGCTGGGCCGCTGGGCCGTGCTTCCACCCCACCCCTAACTGGGTGGGGCTTACCGTACGGCCTGGCTACGACATTTTTCTGCGGTCATCCACAGGTCGATTTCGCGGGCGGTGGGTCAGCGGTTGCGGGGGAGATCCTCGCGGGGGACCCAGTTCCGGCGGACGATCGTCAGGTTGCGGTCGGCGTCGGCCAGCTGTTCCTCGCTCGGGCGCGCCGCGTCGCGGGCTCGCATGGCCGCGCCGACGCTGACCTGCGATGAACCGGAACCCACCAAACCTCGCAAACCTCGCTCGGCCTCGCGGTCGTCGCCGGGTGGGCCTCCACCGTTGCCGTTCCCGGTGGGAGCACCCGCTCCGGGGTAGGGCCGGCGGCCCTGGGCCGGGCGCGGACTCCGGTCGCCCGGGAAACCGCTCGCCGGGGCCGGTCGAGCGGCTGGGGTGGCCGGCTCGGTGGTGCTGCGGCTTCCGGGATCCGAAGGGCTCGCGATAGAGCTGCCGGCGTCCGAGCCAGGGGAACTCGCGGTCGGGCCATCAGCGCCAGGGGTGCCCATGGCCGAGTTACCGGCGCCGGAGTTGTCCGCGGCCGCGCCGACACCCGAGCCGCCTGCGCTCGAGCCGGCGGCACCGGACCAGCCCACGCCCGACCCGCCCACACCCGAGCCGGCGGCATCCGAGCCGCCCGGAACCGAGCCGGCGGCATCCGAGCCGCCCGAAGCCGAGCCGGCGGTGCCCGAGCTGCCGGCCGCCGGGGCAGCGGTATCGGCCGCGTCTGTAGCGGCTGGGTCGGCGATCTCGCCGGTCAGTGCGGTGGGCGTGTTGGTGGCCGGGTCGTCCGGGGGCGGGGCCGCCGCGGCGGACGAGGAGGAGGGACGCACGCGGCGGCGTCGGCGTTCGGGCTCGGCCATGTCGCCGACGGTACCGCCGCGGGGGTCACTCAGAACACCTCGATGGGATTTGGCTGGCGGTGCCAGCCGAAGGCGGCGTCGGGCACGTTGGCGGTCAGCGCGCGGGCACGGCCCGCCGCGATCAGCGCGCCCAGGGACGTGCCGCCCAGGTAGAGGGCGCCCAGGTCGGTCACCGAGAGGGCCACGTCGGCCGGCTCCTCGGTGCGCACGCAACGGGCCTTGTCGGCGGTGGCCGGCGCGGTCAGGCGCCAGCGGCCCGTGTTCGAGGCGAGCAGCGGGTCGGTCACCTCGAGGACGGCGTCGACCGGCGTCAGGTAGCGGCGGGCCTCGAGGGCGGCCGGCAGGTCGAGGATGCGCACCCAGAGGGCCTCCTCGTACTTCCGGCCCAGCCGCCGCGGCTCGTCGAGCAGGTACTGCAACGGCTCGTCGAGCGCGCCGAAGTCATACGTCAGGGTGCGCGCCAGGTCGATGCCCAGCAGGAACCGCCAGAGGGCCGCGTAGACCTCGGGGTCGTCGGCCGCCACCTCGCTGACCCGCACCTCGGCGTCGGGGCCGAACTCGTCCCAGCGGCCCTTCGTGCGCCACAGGGCGTAGCCGGCGGGCCTGCCCGACGCGTCGTCGCAGAGCACGGCGCGCAGGGCCGTCCCGCCGCCGCGGTGGTCCTTCGGGTCGGCCAGGCGGTACTCCCACCACTTGCCGGGGCGGCTCGACCAGCCGACCCGGGTGGCGCGGACCCGGTCGAACACCTCGGCGATCTCGGCGCTCGCCCTCTTGGGGTCGACCAGTCGCAGCCGCCGGCCGGCGCCCGGCGCCTCGGGGCGGACCCGCAGCTCGCGGGTCATCGCCTGGAACGACAGGACGGCGCAGGCCGCACCGTAGCCGAAGCGCGGATAGATCGTGGTCTCGCTGGCCCAGAGCACCGCGATCGGCTCGCGCCCGGCCTCGGCGAGCTCGGCCAGCTGGCGGTGCATCAGCGCGGTGAGCAGGCCGCGCCGGCGGTGGGTGGGCGCCACGCCGACGCCCGTGACATGCGCGGCCGGCACGGTCCCACCGGGCACGCTGAGGTCGCGGGTGAGCGCGGTGGTATGGCCGACGACCGTGCCGGCGTCATCGGCCACGAGCGACCGCTCGGGCTCGAAGGTCAGCAGCTCGCGGGCCCGGTCTTCGTCGTCGAAATCGTGATGGAACACGTAGTTCAGCAGGTCCACGATCGCGTCGTGGTCCTCACCGGTGGCCTGTCGCAGACGTACGGACTCGTCCATGGCCTTCTGTGTAACGGACTCGTCGCGTAAGAGCGAACGATTTGCGGGCTCGCTACTCTCGATGCGGGGGCGCGAGTCATCAACCGAGGGGGAGCAATGCCGGAGCAACCGCAGTGGCATGAGCGGACGCTCGACATGCCGCCGCAGGACCCGTGGGCCGAGCAGGCCGCGGAGGAGAAGACTGCGGTGGCGGGGGAGACGCCGCCGACATACAACCCGTTCACGCAGGGCCGTGCCCGGGTCGACCCGCAAGCGCACAAGCCGCAGCGGTACGCCGAGCACGAGCCGACCGGGGTGGGCTGGCCCGGCGCCGGGGCGCCCGCGACGCCGCAGGGCATGAGCTGGCGCTGGAGCGACCTGCGCGGTGGCAGCGAGTGGACCACGGCGGCGGTGCTGTTCGCGTTCGTCTGCTGGGGCATCTGGGCGCTCTCCGGCGGCGGACCGCTGCTCACCCCCGTGATCGTTTTCCTGGTCACGCTGATCGTCGCCGTCGGCGTCTTCTGCCTGGCCCGCGTCGTGGGCTACCTGGTGATCGAGCGCCAGCTCGGCCGCCGGCGCCGCAGCGCCCGCGGCTCGCACCTGGTGACCGCCCTGTTCCTGGCCGGCGTCGCGATCGCCGACCTCCAGCAGACCGAGTGGGTCATGACCGCCTATCACTGGGTGATGAACCACCTCAACAGCTGACCGTGCGCGGCTCCGAGACGTGCGCGTGGACGATCCGCCACCCTTCCGGGAACAGGACCCAGCTCTGCGACTGGCGGCCGAGCACGTCGCTGCCCGGATAGGAGAACAACGTCGTCACGACGACGGTGCTCATCCCGTACGCGCGAATGGTCGTGTCCTTGAGACGACGGCCCGGCGGCAGGGGTCCCTGAGCGAGTCGCCACCGAGCCTGTTCCTCGATCCCGTCCTGCTGGTCGGCGATGCCGAACCGGATCGCGTACCCGGCGAAGAAGCTCAGGATCGCCTCGACATCGTTCGCCACCAGGGCGCTCTCGTAGGCCTCGAACGCCGCGGTGACCTCGGCGATCGGATCAGGAGGAAGCGAGCGCGGGTACGCCATCGGCCGGTGCCTCCTCGTCGAGCGGTTTCTCGTCGGCGTCGGGCACCCGCGGCGCCGGCCGGGTCAGCGCGAACAGCACGCACACCGCCGCCAGGAACAGATAGCCGAGCGTGACCTGCCCGTCGGCGTTCCACCGCACCTTCTCGGCGTGGATCAGGCCGACGAAGGTGAGCACCGCGCCCGCCCCGGAGAAGATCGCGGCGTGCCAGAACCGTTTGTCGATGATGAACGCGACGATCGCGCCGAGCACCAGGCCGGCCAGGATCGCGCCCTCGCCGAGCGTCTTCAGCCCGTCGTAGACGACGCCCGCCCCGGCCAGCGCCTCCGTGCCGACCTGCGCCGCCGACGTGCCCGCCGCCGCCAGCGCGTTGTCCATCATCCCGGTGGCCCACTGCGCGATGTTCGGGATGAGCGCGGCGACCACGGCGGCGGCGTGGGCCCGCGGCGAGGCCTGGAACGCCTGCGCGCCGATCAGCAGGCCGATGTAGAGCAGGATCGGCACGATCGCCGGCGTCGGGAAGATCGCACCGAGCAGGCCGAACAGCCCGAAGAAGCAGAGCAGCGCGATGACCACGCCGGTCGCCATCGAGTAGCCGGTACGGCCGCCGGCCGCCTTCCAGCCGGGGTGGCCGACGTAGACGGCGGGCGGGAACGGCGAGCCGAGGCAGGAGCCGATCACCGCGCCGGCGCCGTCGGCCAGCAGCACGCTGCGCAGGTTGTACCGGTCGCCGGCGGTCGCCGCGCTCTCCACGTTGGTCATCGCCTCGGTGAAGTTGTAGACGCCGAGCGGGATCGCCGTGGCGAGCAGCGGCGCCATGTCCTTGAGCCCGTCGATCAGCAGGCCGATCTTGAGGTGCGGGAACGCGAACGCGATGTCCTTGGCCGCGGCGGTGACGTCGGGCGCGCTCATGTAGCCGCCGATCCAGCCGATCGCGGTGCCGACCAGCAGCGCGGCCAGGCCGATCGGGATGTTGTAGGGCAGCCGGATGTCGGTGAGCAGGCCGATCAGCAGCAGGCCGAAGACCGGCAGGGCGATCCACGCGGCCCGCCACATGTTGCCGGCCGGGTTCATCGAGATGAACGTGATCGAGATGCCGGCCAGGGTGCCGAGGAGCGCGGCCCGCGGGGCATATTTCCGGATGTAGGGGCCTACGAACGCCCCGATCAGGACGATGACGCCGATGATGAAGGCCCACGCGATGCCCGCGGTCCAGGCGGCCACCGGATTCTTCGTGTTCAGGTAGATCGGCAGCATGATCACGAAGATCACGATGAACATGTGCGGGACGCTCGGGCCGTACGGCATCGCGGTGACGTCGGCGCGGTTCTCCCGCGCCGCGAGCCGCCGGGCCAGGTACGTGTAGTAGATGTTGCCGGCGACCAGCGCGATGCCCAGCGCCGGCAGGATCACGCCGAAGACGTCGCCGGCCGGCATCTTGATCACGCCGATGCAGAGGCCGGTGAGGGTGAGCACGTTGACCAGCACGTTGACGCCGAAGCCGAAGAAGGCGTTCGTGTCGCCGCGGACCCAATACGGAAGTTTGGCGGTTTCTACCGACATGTCTACTCCTGGATGGCGGAGATGAGCGCGGGGGAGGAGGCGACCCAGCCGAAGATGCCGCCCTGCGCGGCGATCATCTGGAGGCCGGTCTCGTGGAACTCGGGGAAGTAGGAGCCGACGCAATCGGCCAGGACCAGGCACTCGTAGCCGCGGTCGTTCGCTTCCCGGACGGTCGTGTGGACGCAGACCTCGGTCGTCACGCCCGTGACGACGAGGGTCTTGACGCCGAACTTGTCGAGGACTTCGGCCAGATCCGTCGCGAAGAAGGCGCCCTTGCCGGGCTTGTCGATCACGGGCTCGCCCTCGCGCGGCGCGAGCTCGTCGATGATGTCGTGGCCGTACTCGCCGCGGATCAGGATGCGGCCGAACGCGCCCGGATCGCCGATGCGCATGCTGGGTGCGCCGCGCGAGAGTTTGGCCGGCGGGCAATCCGACAGATCGGGCAGGTGGCCCTCCCGCGTGTGGATGACCGGCAGGCCGGCGGCGCGCCAGGTTTCGAGCAATGCCGCGAGCGGTGCGATCGTCCGCCGCAGCCGGGAGACGTCGTTGCCGAGCGACTCCCCGAACCCGCCCGGCATGAGGAAGTCGCGCTGCATGTCGATCACGATCAGCGCGGTGCTGTCCGGGTCGAAGGTGAACGGCCCGGGCTCGGCGTCGACGACCGGCATCTCAGGCCTCCGTCCCGGCGATGACGTCGTCCGCGGTGGCGACGCAGCCGAAGACCCCGCCCTGCATGGTGACCATGTGCAGGGCGGCCTCGTGGTTGGCCGGATCGGTCGCGCCCGTGCAGTCGCTGAGGATCAGGCACTCGAATCCGCGGTCGTTGGCCTCGCGCATGGTCGTGTGGACGCAGACGTCGGTCGTGATGCCGGTCAGGATCAAATGCGAGATGCCGCGCGTACGGAGTACCAGGTCGAGATTCGTGGCATAGAAGGCGCCCTTGCCGGGCTTGTCGATGACGACCTCGCCGGCGATCGGCGCCACCTCGGGGACGATCTCCCAGCCCGGCTCGCCCCGGACCAGGATCCGGCCGCACGGTCCGGCGCCGCCGATCTCGGCGCCGATCCGCGCCGACCGCCACCGCTTGTTGGCCGGCAGGTCGGACAGGTCCGGGTCGTGGCCCTCCCGGGTGTGGACGACCAGCATGCCGAGCTCGCGCGCGTGCGCCAGCAGCCGGGCGGTGGCCGGCAACCCGGCCCGGGTCAGCTCGATGTCGTACCCCATCGAGTCGACGTAGCCGCCCTTGCCGCAGAAGTCGGTCTGCCAGTCGATGCAGATCAGCGCCGTCCTGCCGACGGGCACCGACCCGTCGTACGGCCACAGGTACGGGTCGGCCTTGACCGGCCCGATCGTCGCGGTCATCGGTTCGCTCCTCTCATCCGGTAGTTCCGCCAGCCGCCGCCGGCGGTGATGTCCAGGGCGCCGGCCGTCGCGTATCCCTCGCAGAGGAAGCCGGTGACCTCGGCGCCGTCTTCGAGCGCGACCCGGCCGAGGCCGAGCGGCGCCCGGATCCCGGCCAGGAACCCGCCCACCTTCGCGGCCGGCAACCGCCAGAGCTCGACCTCGATGGCGGCGCCGCCCTCGTCCGCCCGGACCAGCCCGGGCACGCCCGAGGGCAGGCGGTAGAGGCGATAACAGGGCGCGGTACGGGCGGCGCCGAGCAGCGTCGCGCCCCGCTCGAGCAACTCGCCGTTGCGGGGCTCGCCCGAGAGGTGGAGCCCGGCCACGGCGATCGTCATGCGGTCGTCGGCCGGCGGTAGCGAGCGGGCGAGCAACGTCAGCGTCTCGTCGCTGAAGGCCGGGCCGAACAGCGTGATCGAGGCGGGCCGGCCGTCGGCGGTGAACCCGTTCGGGACCGTCACCGCGGCCAGGTCGAGCAGGTTCGCGAACTGCGTGTAGCGGCCCAGCACGAGGTTGCGGCCGATCGGGTCCTCGGCGATCTCGGCCCGCGTGAAGGTGGTGCCGATCGTGGGCAGCGCGAGCACGTCGATTCGCTCCCACAGGCGGTCGGTCGCGCGCTTGAGCTCCCGGAGGCGGTGCTGGGCCCGGAAGGCGTCGGCGGCGGTGAACGCGTACCCGCCCTCGAGGACCCGCCGCGTCACCGGCAGCACCGACCCGGGGTTCGCGGTCAGGAAGTCGCCGAGATCGGCCAGGCGCTCGGCCACCCACGGACCGCGATACAGCAGGTCACCGGCCTCCAGCAGCGGCCCGACGTCGACGGTCTCGTCGCCGGTGAACCGGGCGAACGCCTTCTCCTGCCCGGCGTCACCGAAGAAATCCAGCTTTTCCGGTACGCCGACCCGCGGCGCCGTTCTCAGCGGGCGCTCGCCGCGCCGGGACCAGGGGTCGTCCCGCTCGAAGCCGCTCGCCACCCGCGTGACCCGGTCGGCCAGCGCGACGTCGGGGGCGAAGACCGAGACGCAGTCCAGCGATCGGCAGGCCGGCACGACGCCGCGCGTGCTGAGCAGGCCGCGGGTGGGCTTGATCCCGACGATGCCGTTGAGCGCGGCCGGAACGCGGCCCGACCCGGCGGTGTCGGTGCCGAGCGCGAAGGCGACCGTGCCGTCCGCGACGGCGACGGCCGATCCCGAGCTGGAGCCGCCGGAGATCAGCCCACCGCCGAAGACGCTTTCCGGGATCCCGTACGGCGAGCGCGTCCCGGTGAGGCCGGTGGCGAACTGGTCGAGGTTGGTCTTGCCGATGACGATCGCGCCGGCGTCGACCAGGCGCTGGACGACGGCCGCGTTCCGGGCCGGCCGGTAGGCGAAGTCCGGGCAGCCGGCCGTGGTGGGCAGGCCGGCGACGTCGATGTTGTCCTTGACCGCGAACGGGATCCCGGCCAGGGGGAGCGACGGGTCGATCTCGCCGGCACGTTCGCGCAGCTGAGCGGCCGTGAAGGTGCTGATCCAGACACCCTCGGCGCCGGTCAGCCGGGCGACGACCTCATCAATCTCCACACCGTCGATTGTCGACAATCCTGTTTCGGAACAAGCCTCGTTGTGTAACGCGGTCGTTTCGCTACGTCAGATAGGCGCGGGCGCCGTGCTCGCCCAGGGCTCGCGCCACGGCCGCGGCATCGCCGGTCTCGACGGCGGCGAACAGGCGCTCGTGGCGGTGCACCCCGTCCTCGGCCCGGGCGGCCTCGGCCTCGCGCCGCATGTTGACCGCCATGTAGAGCTGGATGCGCACCAGGACCGACTCGTAGAGGCCGGCCAGCTGCCGGTTGCCGCCGAGGCGTACCACCTCGACGTGGAACTGCCGGTGCGCGTTCGCGAGCTCGAGCCGGTCGCCGGTCCCGGTCGCGCGGCGCATGACGTCGAGCGCCGCCCGCAGGCCGGTCAGGTCGGGGCTCTCCGGCATCGCCGCCACCGCGTGCCGCTCGAGGACGTCGCGCACCTCGTACAGCTCGCGCACGTCGTCGTCGGAAAGGGTGGCCACCCGCACGCCGCGCCGGGGGATGTGCTCGACCAGCCCCTGCTGGGCGAGAAGCCGCATGGCCTCGCGCAGCGGCGCCCGGCTGATGCCCAGCCGGCGGGTCAGCTGCTCCTCGACCAGGCGCTCGCCCGGGTCGGTCCGTCCGCTCAGGATGTCCCGCCGCAGACGATCGACGGCGAGCTCGACGAGACTGTACGTCTCCAGCTCTCCGTCGCTCACCCTTGGTAGTGTGCCAGCCCCTATCGGCCGTCCCGATCGGGGTCGTCGGACCGGCTCTCCGCGTTGCTGTCGGACTTGCTCTCCGACTTGCGGGCGCTCGGCCACACGGCCACCACGATCATGGCGATGCCGATCACGATGAGTAATGCCCAGACCCACGTCACCCGGCGGACACTACCGTTCCGGCCCCGGTCACCCCAGGGCCGGAACGGTGGAATCCGTCAGCTCGTGAAGTTCTTGCCGGTCTCCACCAGCGTCTTGAGATCGCTGAGGATCCAGGCCCAGCCGCCGCCGGCCCCGCCGTCGTCGGTGCCGGCCACCATCGCGGCCGTGGCCGGCGCGCCGACCAGCTCGTGGGTGACGGTCAGCTTGCAGACGCCGGGCTGGGTCTTGGCGTCCTCGATCTCGTAGGTCAGCGTCGTGAACGGCTCGGCCGCCGTGGTCGGGTCCATCAGCATCCGCCAGGTCTGCACCAGCCGCCGCGGCGGGTCGGCCTCGAGCACCTCGCCGTCGATGATCGTGTCCGGGACCGGGAAGCCGTTGGCGGCCCCGAAGTCCTTCATCTCCGGCGAGGCGTTCGCGTGGAACGAGCCGCCCTTCGACAACTCGTAGTAACTGGGCGCCTGGTACGCGTACCGGGAGTTCCACTCCGGATCGGTGATCGCGGCCCAGATCCGCTCCGGCGACGCCTTGATCCAGACCCGGTACACCTGGGTCGTCAGGGCGGTGGTCGTGTCGGTCATGGCTCTTGCTCCAATGCGTTCTTGAGATCGACGAGGGACGTGACGTGGTGCTCGGTGTACTTGTCGATCCACCGGTCATGGATCAGCCGGATCGGCACGGGGTTGAGAAAGTGCAGCTTCTCCCGCCCGGACCGGCGCGTGACGACGAGACCCGCCTCCTCGAGAACCTTGAGGTGCTTGGCCACACCGAAACGCGTCATCTCCAGCTCCGACTCGAGCTCTCCCAGCGAGCGGCCGTCCCTCTCGAAGAGCAGATCGAGCAGGAAACGACGGCTCGGATCGGCGAGCGCCTTGAACACCCGGTCGTCGTCTTCCATGACGCTAAGTTATGTGACCTTTTGGTCACCTGTCAACACCGAGACTGCTCCCGCCGCCGGGATCCGGGCCCGGTTATCGGGTGGTGCGGCGCATCGTCCGTCGCAGCTGGAGGATCCGGGCCGCGCCCGCGGCCAGCGCCACGACCGCGCCGGCGACACCCGCGATGAGCAGGGCCAGGGCGGTCGGGATGCGGCCGTCCATCCACAGGAAATGGACGTCGATCGGCGCCGTGTTCTGACCGATGAAGACGATCAGCAGGATGACCACCACGATGCCGGCCCAGACGCCGACCCAGGCGGCCCGGATGCGGGTGAAGGGCGCGGGCGCCCCCACGTGCCGGCCCGGCGTCGGCTCGGGTCCGGTGCCGGGTCCCGGCTCACGTCCCGTTTCGGGCTCCGGCAGCGCCGGCGGTTCGGGCGGCAGCGTCATGGGCGGAGATTGCCCTGTGTGACAACTTGCTAATCCCCGGTCAGATTTAAGGACCTCCTAATAGACCCGCATCGAAGGTGGGCGTTACGTTGACGGCCGGAATCACTGGAAACCTTCAAGTTTGGAAGTGCTCCCAGTTCCGCCGGCACGCTCCCGTCAGGGGGTGCATCACCTCGCCCCGGCGGCGGAGTTCTTCCTCTCCGTCGGAGTTGAGACGGCACAGCGCCGGGTGGCGGCCCGGCGCTGTGCCCCCTTAAGGCTTCCTTCATCGTCGGCGCGCCAGCATCTCCTGCTCGAGCCGCCAGCTCTCGCCGCCGTCGTCGGAGATGTAGCCCAGCCAGCGGAAGCTCTCGCCGGTGACGTCGGTGAACAGCCATCGGATCGGCCGCCCGTCCGGGCCCGCGCCCTCCTGCGCGATGCCGCCGTCGTCGCCGGCCCGCCCGGTGAGCGCGGTGGTCGAGCCGGTGGGGGAGAACCAGACGATCGCCCAGGTCTTGCTCGCCGCGTCGTAGTGGCGGACGGTGCTGCCGGTGACCCGCACCGGGTAGCCGTCCGGCCCCGGCGCCGTGAACCACATGACGTCCTGCACGGTGTGGCCGGCCAGGGCCCACCCGAACGTCCACACGACGGTGCCGCGGACCCACTCGTCGCGGTCCTCGAGGTAGTAGCGGTTGGTCACGTCCCAGGCGCCGACCAGCCGGCCGTAGAGGTCCATCTCCTGCTCGTGCCCCGGCCACGGCCCGGCCGCGGCGAGCTCTTCAGTCATGCCCATGCCGCCAGGGTGCGGTGCTCACCGCGTACGCGTCTTGAACGAATTTGTCGTTAGGTTGGAGGTGTGCTGGAGCACCGGGTCCTGCTGGAGTCGCCCGTCGCGCGGGTGGCGGCGGTGCGCTGTCCCGGTGGCCACGCGTGGAGTCCCGAGGAGCCGGTGTCGGGGGACGGGATCGTGCTGATCCGGCGCGGCGTCTTCCTCCGGCGCGCCGACGGGCGCGCGGCACTCGCCGACGTCACCGCCGGCTACCGGCAACGCCGCGGTGAGGCCCAGCAGATCGCTCATCCGGCGGGCGGAGATGTCTGTACGTCGATAGCCGTCCCGGACGAGCTGGCCGACCGCTTCGAGAGCCGCGTGCCGGTGTCCCCCGCCGCCGACCTCGCCCATCGCCGCCTGCTCGCCGCCGCCCCCGACGACCGGGCCGACCTGGTGGCCGACCTGATCGCGGCCCTGCTGCCCGAGCCGGCGGCGCCCGCATCGCACGGCGCGGTCGACGACGTACGCGTGCTCCTGCATACCGACCCGGATCTCGGCCTCACCGAACTCGGCCGTGCCGTCGGCTGGTCACCCTGGTATCTGTCCCGCGTGTTCCACCGTGTCGTCGGGTGCACGCTCCACGCGTACCGCCGCCGCCTGCGTGTCCGCGCGGCGCTCGATGAGCTCCCGGCCTCGCCCGACCTCGCGACCTTGGCGGTCCGGATGGGTTTCGCCGACCAGGCGCATATGACGCGGGCCGTCCGGGCGGAGACCGGCCACACCCCGGCGGCTCTGCGCCGCGCTCTCGAGATGGGTCGTGACCAGGGGTGATGCGTGGAGCGGGCGACGAGAATCGAACTCGCGTAATCAGTTTGGAAGACTGAGGCTCTACCATTGAGCTACGCCCGCGTGGCCCCGGTTGCCCGGAGCACGCCCGTCAGCTTACTGAATCGCTCTACGCCTCTGCGAACGGGCCGCCCGAATAGCACTGGCCCACTAGGTGACTCCAGCGCACGTCGGCGAAAGCGGACCGCATACACTGGCCAGCGCCACGGGGTGTGGCGCAGCTTGGTAGCGCACTCGCTTTGGGAGCGAGGGGCCGTGGGTTCAAATCCCGCCACCCCGACTGACGACAACTACCCGCAGCAACAAGGAGTACGCCTGTGAAGAGCACCGTCGAGACTCTGAGCCCGACCAGGGTGAAGCTCGCCATCGAGGTGCCGTTCGACGAGCTCAAGCCGAGCCTGCAGAAGGCGTACCGGGAGATCGGCGCGCAGGTGCAGGTGCCGGGCTTCCGTCGTGGCAAGATCCCGGCCGCCGTGATCGACCAGCGGGTCGGCCGTGGCGCGGTCCTCAACGAGGCCGTGCAGGAGGCGATCCCGCAGCAGATCCTCGCCGCGGTCCGTGAGCACGACGTGAAGACCCTCGGCCGCCCCGAGGTGGAGATCACCGAGTTCGCCGACAACGCGCCGCTCAAGTTCACCGCCGAGGTCGACGTCCGTCCCGAGATCACCGTGCCGGACCTCAAGACCATCTCGGTCACGGTCCCGGCCGTCGAGATCGGCGACAACGAGATCGACGAGCAGATCAACGGCCTGCGCGAGCGCTTCGCCACGCTGAAGACCGTCGACCGGCCCGCGGCCGAGGGCGACTACGTGCAGCTCGACCTCAACGCGACCGTCGACGGGGAAGAGGTGCCGGGCGGCTCGGCCACCAACATCTCCCACGAGGTCGGCAGCAAGCAGCTGCTCCCGGGTCTCGACGAGGTCCTCGTCGGCCTGGTGGCCGGCGCCGACGCCGAGTTCACCACCCAGCTCGTGGGCGGCGACTTCGCCGGCCGCGACGCCGAGGTGAAGGTGACCGTCCGCAGTGTCAAGGACAAGCAGCTGCCCGAGATCGACGACGAGTTCGCCCAGCTGGCGAGCGAGTTCGACACGCTCGAGGAGCTGCGCGGCGATCTGCGCGAGCGGCTGAGCCGGGTGAAGAAGGTCGAGCAGATCTACGCCGCCCGCGACGAGGCCCTCAAGCAGCTCGTCCAGGCCGCCGACATCCCGGCGCCCGAGGGCGTCGTCAAGGACGAGGTCGAGGGCCGCAAGCAGGCCATGACCGACCAGCTCGAGCGGATCGGCGCCACCCTCCAGGACTACCTCACCTCCGAGGACAAGACCGAGGAGCAGATCGACCAGGAGCTGACCGAGGCGGCCGAGGAGGGCGTCCGGATCCAGCTGCTGCTCGACACGGTCGCCGACGCCGAGGACGTCCAGGTCTCCGACGACGAGTTCGGCCACGAGATCGTGCACCGGGCCCAGCGCGCCCAGATGCAGCCCCAGCAGTACTACGACCAGCTCGTCCAGTCGGGCGCGGCGGCCGCGGTCTTCGGCGACGTGCGCCGGGGCAAGGCGCTCGCCTCGGTGATGGAGCAGGTCGAGATGAAGGACTCCGAGGGCACCGTGCTCACGCTCGACGACCTGCGCGAGGCCTCCGAGGCCGAGCACGAGGGTCACAACCACTGAAATGACGCTGCAGCCACGGGCCCGGCCGGCATTCCGGCCGGGCCCGTGCGCTGTCAGCGAACACCTGCCCGAGCGGGAAGCTGATGCTCATTCGACCGGTTAGGTTGGTCGTACGACGGACAACCTGCCGGCCGGAAGCTCGGCCGACACAGTCAGCTGTGAAGGGCTGCCATGACCGATCTCCACATCCCCGCGAGCCCTGTGCTGCGCGGGGGCGACACCCTCAGTGGCAACCTCGACGACTCGGTCTTCAACCGCCTGCTGCGCGAGCGCATCATCTTCCTCGGCAGCGAGGTGACCGACTCGGTTGCCAACCGCATCTGCGCGCAGCTGCTGCTGCTTTCCGCCGAGGACCCCGAGCGCGACATCCACCTGTGGATCAACTCTCCCGGTGGTTCGGTCTACTCGGGCATGGCGATCTACGACACCATGCAGTTCATCGACAACGACGTTCAGACCGTCGCGATGGGCATGGCCGCCTCGATGGGGCAGTTCCTGCTGTGCTCCGGCGCCGCCGGCAAGCGCTTCGCCCTGCCGCACGCGCGCATCATGATGCATCAGCCGTCGGGCGGCATGGGCGGCACCGCCGCCGACATCGCCATCCAGGCCGAGCAGATGCTCTACACCAAGCGCATGTTCCAGGAGCGGATCTCGTTTCACACCGGTCAGACTCAGGAGCAGATCGAGGCCGACTTCGACCGGGACCGCTGGTTCACGGCGCAGGAGGCGAAGGAGTACGGCTTCATCGACAAGGTGATCACCGGGGCCACTGAGGTCTCCGAGGGCGCCGGAACGCTGAACTGAGGAGCAGAACTATGACCGACCTGACCATGCCTCCCGGGTTCGCTCCGGTGCACAACCGCTACGTTCTCCCGTCGTTCGTCGAGCGCTCCTCGAACGGAATGATGAAGGAGACAAACCCGTACAACAAGATGTTCGAGGACCGGATCATCTTCCTCGGCGTCCAGGTGGACGACGCGTCGGCCAACGACGTGATGGCCCAGCTGCTGACGCTGGAGAGCTCCGACCCGGACCGCGACATCCTGATGTACATCAACTCGCCCGGTGGCTCGTTCACCGCCATGACGGCGATCTACGACACCATGCAGTACGTGCGGCCCGACATCTCCACGGTCTGCCTCGGCCAGGCGGCCTCGGCCGCCGCGGTCCTGCTGGCCGGCGGCTCGGCCGGCAAGCGCATGGCGCTGCCGCACTCCCGGGTGCTCATCCACCAGCCGGCCACCGAGGGCGGGTACGGCCAGGGCTCGGACATCGAGATCCAGGCTCGCGAGATTCTCCGCATGCGCACGCAGCTGGAGGAGATGATCGCTCGCCACTCCGGCCAGCCGGTCGACAAGGTCCGCAAGGACATCGACCGCGACAAGATCATGACCGCCGACGAGGCCAAGGAGTACGGCCTGGTCGACGTGGTCCTGGCGACTCGTAAGAAGAGCCTGCAGTCGGTCGGCTCCGGCAGCTGACGCCGCGTTGTCGGGGGCCGGCCGGTGCGAGTTAGACTGGCCGACCCCTGACACGCCCGTTTTGGGGGGTCGGAGAACTGCCCCTTTGCGGGTAACGTCGAGGCAGCAGCCTCAGTTACGCGGTTCGGCAGACGATGAGATGGCAACGAGGCAATTAGGTCCTCGCGTCAGGGGTCGGCATCAGCCGGCCGATGAGCCCAAGGAGAACGTAGGTGGCACGGATCGGCGACGGCGGCGACCTACTGAAGTGCTCCTTCTGTGGGAAGTCCCAGAAGCAGGTCAAGAAGCTCATCGCGGGCCCTGGCGTTTATATCTGCGACGAGTGCATTGACCTCTGCAACGAGATCATCGAAGAAGAGTTGGCCGAAACCGGCGAAGTCAAGTGGGAAGAACTTCCCAAGCCGATGGAGATCTGCGCCTTCCTCGATAACTACGTGGTGGGGCAGGAACAGGCCAAGAAGGCACTCTCGGTAGCGGTCTACAACCACTACAAGCGGATCCAGGCCGAATCGAGCGGCGCGCCGGGCAGCGGTAGCGACGTCGAGGTGGCCAAGTCCAACATCATGCTCATCGGCCCCACCGGCTGCGGTAAGACGCACCTGGCGCAGACGCTGGCCCGCATGCTCAACGTCCCGTTCGCGATCGCGGACGCCACGGCGCTGACCGAGGCCGGCTACGTCGGCGAGGACGTCGAAAACATCCTGCTCAAGCTCATCCAGGCCGCCGACTACGACGTCAAGCGGGCCGAGCAGGGCATCATCTACATCGACGAGGTCGACAAGATCGCTCGCAAGAGCGAGAACCCGTCGATCACCCGCGACGTCTCCGGTGAGGGCGTCCAGCAGGCCCTGCTGAAGATCCTCGAGGGCACGGTGGCGAACGTTCCGCCCCAGGGCGGCCGTAAGCACCCCCACCAGGAGTTCATCCAGATCGACACGACGAACGTGCTGTTCATCGTGGGCGGCGCGTTCGCCGGCCTCGACCGCATCATCGAGTCGCGGGTCGGTCACGGCGGGGTCGGCTTCGGCGCCCACCTCCGCTCGATCTCGGAGCGCAACACCGACGACATCTTCAGCAAGGTGATGCCGGAGGACATGCTGAAGTTCGGCCTGATCCCCGAGTTCATCGGCCGCCTTCCCGTCATCACGACGGTCCGCAACCTCGACCGCGAGGCGCTCATCAAGATCCTCACGGAGCCGCGGAACGCGTACGTGAAGCAATATCAGCGTCTTTTCGAGCTCGACGGTGTGGAGCTGGAGTTCGACTACGACGCCCTCGAGGCCATCGCCGACCAGGCCATGCTTCGCGGCACGGGCGCCCGCGGCCTCCGCGCGATCATGGAAGAGGTCCTCCTCTCCGTGATGTACGAGGTGCCGAGCAACCCCGACGCCGCACGCGTGGTCATCACCGGCGAGGTAGTCCTGGAGAACGTCAACCCGACGATCGTTCCCCGGGAGTTCGTGGGTCGCCGGCGTCGCCCCGACCGCGAGGAAAAGTCCGCCTGATTCTCTCTACGTGCGCCGCCGAGCCTTCGCTCGGCGGCGTTCGTCTATCCCGCGCGGCTAGTCTGGCGTCATGCGCGTAGCCGTGTGCCAGCTCAACTCCCGTGACCAGCGCGACCAGAACCTCGCCGCCGCCCGTGGGCTGCTCGAGCGGGCGGCCACCGCCGGCGCGCAGCTCGCCGTCCTCCCCGAGTACACGGACTACCTGGGCCCCGGCGACGGCGCGCCCAAGCCCGAGGGCCCCGACGGCGAGTACGCGACGTTCTTCGCGACCGCCGCGCGCGAGCTCGGCATCTGGGTGCACGCCGGCTCCTTCCACGAGATCGGCCCCGACGACCGCCGCACGTACAACACGTCGCTGGTCTTCAACCCGCACGGCGAGCTGGTCACCCTCTACCGCAAGATCCACCTGTACGACGTGGAGATAGCCGGCCGCGTCTCCTATCAGGAATCCCGCGGCGTAGCCCCCGGCGCCGAGACCGTGGTGGCCGACGTGGCCGGCGTCCGCACCGGCTTGTCGATCTGCTACGACCTGCGCTTCCCGGAGCTGTACCGCCGCCTGGCCGTCCAGGGCCAGGCGCGCATCCTCGTGGTGCCGGCCGCCTTCATGATGCACACGGGCCGAGACCACTGGGAGGTCCTGCTCCGAGCCCGCGCGATCGAGAACCAGTGCTACGTGGTCGCGGCCGCCCAGATCGGCGACCACGAGCCCAGTCGCACCTGTTTCGGCCGCAGCATGATCGTCGACCCCTGGGGGACGGTGCTGGCCCAGGCCCCCGACACGGTGGGCGTGGTTACGGCCGATTTGGACCTCGCGCGGTTGGAGCAGATCAGGACCGAGCTGCCGAGCCTCGCGAATCGCCGGTTGCTCGACTGAGCGCTGGTTCTTTTCTCTGCGGGGCCGTTGCGGTGTGCGGCCTCGCGGGTTTCGCCTGGGGTTCCTTCCCGCTGGTCTTGCATTGTCGGGCCGGGCCGGGCCGACGTCGCTTGGCCGCGCGCTGTTGGGTCTCGCCTCGCGGTTGCGCGCCGTTGGGTCTCGCCTCGTGGTCGCGCACCGCTGGGTCTCGTCCGGGGTCGCTTGTCTCGCCCCCGGGACCTTGCGTCGTTCGCCTGCGTCTCGCGTCGCTCTCGTCTTGCCCCGCGTCCCCAGCGTCGCTCTGTCTCGGTTGGAGTCCCGCTTCGCGCCTCTCGCCCGGGGTGGCGCCTCGTTCGTCCCGCAGTTTTGTTTCGCCGTGGCCGCCACCTCCCCCACCCCTGTTCTGGGTGGGCATGAGTTAAGCGGGTAGGACCGACAATTTCCGGCCGTTGTCCACAGTCGCGGGGTGGGTGTCCGGGGTCACAAAAGCTGGATCAAGTAGCTGACCACGGCCAGGCCGATCACGGCGGACCCGGTGAGCAATAGAGCGCCGCCCATGCGAGTGGGGCCGCGGCGAATGATCCTCGATACCGACACGACGATCGTGACCAGCACGAGCGCCCCGATGACCAGCTGCCACAGGGGGACCAGAAGGTCGAGGAGCGCGTCGGCGGCCAGCGTCGGGGAGGAACCCATGCGCCCACTCTGTCACGGCCGGCGCGGTGGGCGGGGGGCCTCGCCGGAGCGATACACACGGGGGTCGATTTGCATCGGGCGCGGGTGATCACGTAACTTTCTCTCTGCCCGCGGGAAACCCGGACGGAACGCCACGAAGGTGACGAACCACCAGGTCTAAGGCAGGCAGCGGAGGTACGCGTTAAGCTTGCCGAAGCGCCGGGCGATGGTGGCACGGAGATCCGGGTGACCGGGGATTTGCGCCAACGAGGTCGACCGGGTAGAGTTACAAAGCCCGCAGGGAACCGGGCGGACTGATCGTTCAGCGATCGTCGGCCGGTCTTGCGAGGCCACCTCTACGACTCACCCGCTTTCGAGCGGGCGCGTTTTGTGGGGAAAACATTTGGGCGGTGCCGGCAAGATCTTGGATCTTGTGCAGGCGAGGCCGACCGGGTAAGTTTGAGCGGTTGCCCCGAGGGCGGGTTTGCTTCGGGTGTGGTTGTTCTTTGAGAACTCAACAGGGTGCTTGTAAAGCCAGTGCCAATTATGTTTTTTCCCTGGCC
>NZ_JBVJIU010000032.1:0-68506 GCF_055586105.1 Actinoplanes sp. NPDC051537 | reverse complement strand
GAAAGAGCCTGGGGTGAGGGCCGGGCGTGGGGGCGACAGGTTGGGAGGGGGGTGTTGGCGCCCGTCCGTGGGGGGGGGGCCCAACCGGGGGGACCCCCACGGCCTCCCCCCCCCCCCCGCCTGGGGGGGGCCGGGACTACCGCTAGGAGGAGGTGGACGCGATGAGCTCGAAGGACTGGCTCGAGAAGGACTTCTACGCCGTGCTCGGCGTGAACAAATCCGCCTCAACCGACGAGATCAAAAAGGCGTACCGCAAGCTCGCCCGCGATCTGCACCCCGACCGGAACCCGGGCAACCAGGAGGCCGAGGAGAAGTTCAAGGCGGCGTCCGAGGCCTACGACGTGCTCTCCGACGACAAGAAGCGCAAAGAGTACGACGAGATGCGCTCCCTGTTCGGCTCGGGCGCGTTCCGGCGCGGCGCGCGCTCGGGTGGCGGCACCCAGTTCGACCCGTCCGACCTGTTCGGCGGGTTCTCCGGGGCGGGCGCGCAGGGCGGCGCCGGTGACCGTCGATTCGGCGGCGCCGGCTTCTCCGACATCTTCAGCTCGATCTTCTCGGGCGGCGGCCCGGGCGGTGGCGCGGCCCGGCGCGGCCCGCGGCGCGGACGCGACGTCGAGACCGAGGTGACCCTCGACTTCGGCCAGGCCGTACGCGGAACGACGCTCCCGCTGACCCTCCGGTCGGCCGGGGAGTGCGACACCTGCCACGGCAACGGCGCCAAGCCCGGCACCTCGCCGCGGACCTGCCCGCAATGCCACGGCAGCGGCCTCATCTCGCGCAACCAGGGGTCGTTCAGCTTCTCCGAGCCGTGCCGCGAGTGCCAGGGCTCGGGATCGATCGTCGACGAGAAGTGCCCCGAGTGCCGCGGCACGGGCGGCGTCACCAAGGCCCGCACGATCAACGTCCGCTTCCCGGCCGGCGTGGCCGACGGGCAGCGGATTCGGCTCAGCGGCCGGGGTGAGCCCGGCGACCGCGGCGGCCCGGCCGGCGACCTGTACGTGCAGGTCGGGGTCCGGCCGGACGAGCTGTTCGGCCGCAGCGGCGACGACTTGACGCTGACCCTGCCGATCAGCATCGCCGAGGCGGTGCTCGGCGCCGACCTGCGGGTGCCCACGCTGGACGGCCCGGTCACGATGCGGGTTCCGCCCGGCACGCCGAGCGGGCGCAAGCTGCGGGCCCGGGGCAAGGGCGTGGCCCGCAAGGAAGGACCACCCGGCGACCTGATCGTCACGGTCGACGTGCAGGTGCCGGGCGGTGTCACGGGGGAAGCACGGGACGCGCTGGAGCGTTTCGCGAAACTGACCCCGCCGGCCGGGCGGGAGCGGCTCGAGGCGCGCGTGCGCCGGGGCAGTTAGACCTGATCGGGAGGTGGCACATGTATGAGGAGATCGAGATCTCGGTGGAGCAGGCCTCCGACGCGAAGGTCTTGATCATCTCGGTGGCCGCGCGGCTGGCCGGGATGCACCCGCAGACGTTGCGCCAGTACGACCGGCTCGGGCTGGTGCAGCCCGGCCGGGCAGGCGGCGGCGGCCGGCGATACAGCGAGCGCGACGTGGCCCTGCTGCGCGAGGTGCAGCGGTTGAGCCAGGAGGACGGCGTCAACCTGGCCGGCATCAAGCGCATCATCGGGCTCGAGCAGCTGGTGGCCGACCTCCAGCAGCGCATACACGAGATGGAGCACCAGCTCGACGACGCGTACACCCGCATAGCCCAGATGGAGAGCCCCTACGGCGGCCGCGACCTGGTCCGCCAGGAGCGCCCCTCGACGGCCCTGGTGGTCTGGCGCCCGCGGCGGTCCGCGGACAAGTAGCACTTTCGAGGCGGCCCTCCCGTGATGGGAGGGTCGTTTTTTCTTGCCCCCCGCCCGCCCGGCGCCGAGCCGGCCACTGCGATCATCGCCGACCCCTCCGCAACGCCGGTCAAGCCGTAGCCGCCGGGTGTGGACAGCGCGCGAAAACTGTCGTACCGCGGCCGTAAAGTCGCCCCACCCACTGAACGGGGTGGGGTATGCCTCGGGGCTGAGCGGCGGCAGGGCTGAGCGGCGGCAGGGCTGAGCGGCGGCAGGGCTGAGCGGCGGCAGGGCTGAGCGGCGGCAGGGCTGAGCGGCGGCAGAGTTCAGCGGCGGCGGGTGACCGGCCAACCCGTCAGCGGCGGAACATCCCGAGACGGCGGGGATGGCGGACCAGACCACCCTCGATCCAGTCGGAGTAGTCGAACGTCTCGGGGCGGCTCATCAGCACTCGGCAGTTGTGCGCCCAGATCGACATCGGCTCGTCGCCGACCTCTTCGGCCCGCTCCACGTACTTCTTCAGGCGGCGTTTGCGCTGGTTGCTCGCATTTTGCCGGACGCCGTCGGCGGCGTAGATGTACATGCAGTGCTGGGCGAAGCGGCGCGCGGGGCACTGGCGGTCCATGGCCAGCTCGAAGAGCGTCGGGGCGAGCACGTCGCCGGAGATGAGCAGGTCCCAGTCGGGAGGCATGGCGTCGAGGGGCACCGACTCGGGGTGATAGGCCCACGCATGTATCTCCTCCGGCCGAGGATCGACCGGGTTCGCGAAGCCGTAGAAAGTCGACTCACGCACTGTCACGCCGCCGCCCACCAGAAAGTCCGAATAACACGTAGTTGTCGAGGCCGAACGCTAGCGCGCCGGAAGTTCCCACGGAAGTGTTACCACGTCACAATCGGATACTGGTCAGTAGCTTTGAGCAGTCTTGACAGTTGGCACGTCACTCACCTGCGGGAAGAGGGCTCGCGGGGCGGCGCCGCAGGGCCATCCGGCGCCTGACAATGTTCTTGAACCAGTGGTAATCGGGCAGACGGGCCAGCAGCGGTCCGGAGATCACTGTGATCAATACGTAAGCGGTCGCGAGCGGGGCCAGGCGGGTCTCGACGCCGGACGCGACGGCGAGGCCGGCGATGACGACCGAGAACTCGCCGCGCGGCATGAGGGCCAGGCCGGCGCGCAGGCGGCCGGGCAGGGCGATGCCGCCGCGGCGGGCGGCCAGATAGCCGGTGAGGATCTTCGTCGCCATCGTGAGCACGGCCAGGCCGAGCGCGGGCAGCAGCACCGGCGGCATGTCGGCGGGGTCGGTGGACAGGCCGAAGAAGACGAAGAACACGGCGGCGAACAGGTCGCGCAGCGGCGACAGCATCTCGGTGGCGTGGTGCGCGACCGGGCCGGAGAGCGCGATGCCGACCAGAAACGCGCCGACCGCGGCCGAGACCTTGAGCTCGGCCGCGACCCCGGCCACGAACAGGGTCAGGCCGAGCACGCTGAGCAGCAGCGCCTCGGGGTCCTGCACCGAGATGAACTTGCTGATCGTGCTGCCGTAGCGGATCGCCACCACCAGCACCGCGATCACGGTGACCACGGCGACGGCGAGCGCCTTGAGGCCGCCGGCGAAGCCGACCCCGGCCAGCACGGCGGTGACCAGCGGCAGGTAGAAGGCCATCGCCAGGTCCTCGATGACCAGCACCGACAGGATGACCGGCGTCTCGCGGTTGCCGAGCCGGCCCAGGTCGCCGAGCACCTTCGCGATCACGCCGGAGGACGAGACCCAGGTGATGCCGGCCAGCACGAGGGCGGCCTCCCAGCCCCAGCCGAGCAGGAACGCGAACGCGGCGCCGGGCAGGGCGTTGAGCACGGCGTCGATGACCCCGGCGGGCGCGGCCGCGCGCAGGTTGCTGACCAGCTCGGCCGCCGAGTATTCGAGGCCGAGCATGACCAGCAGCAGGATCACGCCGATCTCGGCGCCGATCTGGATGAACTCCTCGCTGGCCGAGAGCGGCACCAGGCCGCCATGGCCGAAGGCGAGACCGGCCAGCAGGTAGAGCGGGATGGGCGAGAGGCCGACCCGCCGGCCCAGGCGGCCGAGCATGCCGAGCGCGAAAAGCAGCGCGCCGACCTCGATGAGGAGAGTCGTCGTACTGTGCATTCTCGCCCTTACTTCTGGGGTTTTCCGCCGCGGGTAAGCACAGTCCGGCTTATTCTTCGCGCTCGCCGGCGAGGATGGCGGTGACGCCGTCCAGGCCGTCGCGGGTGCCGACGGCGACGACCACGTCGTTCGCCTCGAAGGCGAAGGAGGGGCCGGGCGAGGCGATCACCTCACGGTCGCGCAACACCGCCACGATCGATGCGCTCGTACGGGTGCGGGCGCGCGTGTCGCCCAGACGGCGGCCCACGAACGGCGAGCCGGCCGGCAGCGCGATCTGCTCGGTGAGCAGCCCCGCCGCCTGCTGCCGGAGGCCGGCGAGCTGGCCCAGCATCAGGGACGCGCCGAGCACGTCGGCCAGCGCCTCGGCCTCGTCGTCGGTGAGCGGGATCGAGGCCAGGCACGAGTCGGGGTCGTCCACGTCGTACAGGACCAGGTCACGCCGGCCGTTGCGATGCGAGACCACCCCGACCGTACGACCCGAGGAAGTGATCAGGTCATGCCGGACACCGATCCCCGGCAGCGGAGTCTGTTCAACCCGTACGCGCACGTCCGCAACGTTACTTGACGTTTGTCTAATAACTCCCGCTCAACGCGGGCTCCGGCCTGAAGGCCGGCCTGGTGGGGGCGGTGCGCACGCGACCGCTGGCGATCAGCAGCGCGAGGCCGATGACGCAGAGACCCAGATTGAAGCCGTACGCGAGCCGGAAGCCGAAGTGCTGCGCCAGGCCGAACAGGGGCGCCGCCAGGATCTGGCCGAGCGGGAACGTGTTGGTCACCATCGTGGTGGCGCGCCCGGGGTGCGCCGGGAGCAGGTCCTGCACGTACGAGATGCTCAGCGCGCCCACCGTGGAGATGACCATGGCTTGGAGCAGTTGCGCCGCGGCGAGCATCCAGACGTGCGTGGCCGACGCCGCGATCGCGTGGTAGGCCACGGCGCAGACGATGCCCACGAAGATCAGCCGGCGGACCGGGATGCGGGTGGTCAGCGCGCCCAGGATCAGCATCATCGGGATCTCGAGCGCCGCGCAGATGCCGAGGATGAGCCCGGCCTGGCCGATCGTGCCGCCCAGGTCGTCCGCCACGAACAGGGACATGGCCTGCACGTTCAGGGTCGACGCGGTGGACACCGCGGTGAAGCTCGCGATGATCAGGAAGAGGGCGACCGGGCGCGCGTCGTGGCCGTGGCCCTCGACCTCGGCGGTGGCGCCCGCCGGGGCCGGCACCTTGGGCAGCATCGCCACGATCATCAGGGCGCCGACCAGGTAGAGGGCGCCGGCCAGCGCGTACGTCCAGCCGAAGCCGTGCGACGCGAGGATCACGGCGGCCAGCGGCGGCCCGCCCACCCAGGCCGCCGAGAAGAGGGTGCGGAGCGCGCTGATGCCGAACGCCGCCCGGGCCGGGTCTCGCTGCTGGAGGATCTGCCGGGCGTACGCGAAGCATTGTGGGAAGAGCGACCCGGCGACCGCCGTGAGGGTCACGGTGACCGCGAGCACCGCCCAGTAATCGCGCAGGAAAGCGGTGAGGAAGGCGCCGAGCGAGCCCGCGAGCGCCGCGGTGATCAGCAGCTGGCGGCGGATCGGGCGCCGGTCGGAGACGCGGCCGATCAGCCAGGAGACGGCGACGCCGGAGATCGGCGCGATGATCAGGAATGCCGTCGTGCGCAGCGGGCCGGCGTGGACGCCCTCGGCGAGGAAGAGCGCGAGATAGGGCCCGACGAACGAGGTTCCGAGGCCGACCACGATGAAGACGAGGGACAAGGGCACAAGCCGGCGAGTCAGGGGTGGTACGGGCACGATGCCTTACGTTACGGCCGGATGGGGGGCGGTCCGGAAGCGTTGGTGTCCACCGTCACGGTAGTTCGTGCTTTGACGTTGTCGAGGTGGTTCTAGGCTCTTAGAGTTGAGTGGAACTCGCTCAAGTCTTCCGATCAGGGGAGCTGGATGAACGCCGAACGTTTGACCACCAAGAGCCGCGACGTCATCACCGGCGCCGTCGCCGACGCGGGCCGCCGGGGGCACGCCACGGTCGAGCCGTGGCACCTGCTGCTCTCGCTGCTCGACACCGGCGGCTCGACCGCGCCGGCGCTGCTGCGGGCGGTCGGGGCCAACCCGGCCGACGTACGCCGCGCCGCGGTGCGTGCGATCGAGCAGCTGCCCTCGGCCCGGGGCGCCAGCACCGCCGAGCCGAGCCTCTCCCGTGAGTTTGTGAACGCGATCGGCGAGGCCGAGCTCATCGCGCAGCCGCTGGGCGACGAGTACGTGTCGACCGAGCACCTGCTGGCCGGCCTGGCCCGGGTCGGCGGGGCGGTCGGCCGCGCGCTGAAGGGCGTCGGCGCCACCGAGGAAGCGCTGGTCGCGGCGTTCCCCCAGGTGCGCGGCGGCGAGCGCCGGGTGACCACCGCCGACGGCGAGCAGACGTACCAGGCGCTGGAGAAATACAGCGTCGACCTGACCGCCCTGGCCCGCGACGGCAAGATCGACCCGGTCGTCGGCCGGGACGCCGAGATCCGCCGGGTCGTGCAGGTGCTCTCCCGCCGCACCAAGAACAACCCGGTGCTGATCGGCGAGCCGGGCGTCGGCAAGACCGCGATCGTCGAGGGCCTGGCCCAGCGGATCGTGGCCGGCGACGTGCCCGAGACCCTGCGCGACAAGAAGCTGGTCTCGCTCGACCTCGGCGCGATGGTCGCCGGCGCGCAGTACCGCGGCCAGTTCGAGGAGCGGCTCAAGAGCGTCCTCGAGGAGATCCGCGGCTCGAACGGGCAGGTCGTCACGTTCCTCGACGAGCTGCACACGGTCGTCGGCGCCGGCAAGGGCGAGGGCTCGATGGACGCCGGCAACATGCTCAAGCCGATGCTGGCCCGCGGCGAGCTGCGCATGGTCGGCGCCACGACGCTCGACGAGTACCGCGAGCACATCGAGAAGGACCCGGCCCTCGAGCGGCGCTTCCAGCCGGTCGTGGTCGGCGAGCCGACGGTCGAGGACACGATCGGCATCCTGCGCGGGCTCAAGGGCCGCTACGAGGCGCACCACCGGGTGCAGATCACCGACGCCGCCCTGGTCGCCGCCGCCTCGCTGTCCGACCGGTACATCAGCGACCGCTTCCTGCCGGACAAGGCGATCGACCTGATCGACGAGGCCGCGTCCCGGCTCCGCATGGAGATCGACTCCCGGCCGGTCGAGCTCGACCAGTTGCAGCGCCAGGTCGACCGGATGCGGGTCGAGAAGCTCGCGCTGGAGAAGGAGACCGACCCGGCCTCCCGCGACCGGTTGGCCCGGCTCGAGCGCGACCTCGCCGACCGCGAGGAGGAGCTCACCGCGCTGAACGCCCGGTGGGATCGCGAGCGGGGCGGCCTCAACCGGGTCGGCGAGCTGAAGAAGCGGCTCGACTCGGCTCGCGACGCGCTCGAGCGGGCGCAGCGCGACGCCGAGTGGGAGAAGGCCTCCCGCCTGCAGTACCAGGAGATCCCGGCGCTCGAGCAGGAGATCGTCAGCGCCTCGGCCGCCGACGAGGAGGAGAAGACCGAGCCGCCGATGGTCAAGGAGGAGGTCGGCGCCGACGACATCGCCGAGGTCATCTCCTCGTGGACCGGCATCCCGGCCGGCCGGATGATGGAGGGCGAGACCACCAAGCTGCTGCGCATGGAGGAGTCGCTCCAGTCCAAGGTCATCGGCCAGCGGGAGGCGGTGGCCGCGGTGGCCGGCGCCGTCCGGCGGGCGCGGGCCGGCATCGCCGACCCCGACCGGCCGACCGGCAGCTTCCTGTTCCTCGGCCCGACCGGCGTCGGCAAGACCGAGCTGGCCAAGGCGCTGGCCGGGTTCCTCTTCGACGACGAGCGGGCCATGGTCCGCATCGACATGAGCGAGTACGGCGAGAAGCACTCGGTCGCCCGGCTCGTCGGCGCGCCGCCCGGGTACGTCGGCTACGAGGAGGGCGGGCAGCTGACCGAGGCGGTGCGGCGCCGGCCGTACAGCGTCGTGTTGCTCGACGAGGTGGAGAAGGCCCACCCGGACGTCTTCGACGTGCTTCTCCAGGTGCTCGACGACGGCCGGCTCACCGACGGTCAGGGTCGTACGGTCGACTTCCGCAACGCGATCCTGGTGCTGACCTCGAACCTCGGCTCGCAGGCGGCCGACTTCACGATGGGTGACGAGGAGCGGCGCGACGAGGTGCTCGCCGTGGTGCGGGCGCACTTCAAGCCCGAGTTCCTCAACCGGCTCGACGACATCGTGGTGTTCCACGCGCTGACCAAACAAGACCTGGTCGCGATCGTGGACATCCAGCTCGGGCGGCTGCGCACCCGGCTGGCCGACCGGCGGCTGCGGCTCGAGGTCCTGCCCGGCGCGGTCGAGTGGCTGGGGGAGCACGGGTACGACCCGATCTACGGAGCGCGGCCGCTGCGCCGGCTCGTGCAGTCGGCGATCGGCGACTCGCTGGCCAAGGCGCTGCTCGCGGGCGAGATCCGGGACGGCGACACCGTGGTCGTCGATCTCGCCGCCGGCCGGGACGGGTTGACGGTGGCCGCGCTGGCCTCGTGACGTTTCGCATAGAGAAGGGCCCCGGGATTCGCTCCCGGGGCCCTTCTTCTTACTTGGCCTCCCGCTGTCGGTAGGCCTCCGTCATCAGTACGTCGGTGACGATGTGCTCGCCCTGATCCGACCAGATCTTGATGCCGTCGCGGTGTAGCTGGTACCGCACGTCCTTGAACCAGGTGCGGGTGTCGTCATGGTGAACGACGGTCAGGGTGTCTGCTTGCGGCATGGGACTCACCGGTCCTTAACAGGTCTGGGGCGGCCGCGGTGTGGTCACGCGGCCCGCGTATGGGAATCGTGGCCCGCGTGCGGTCTGCCTCGGCCCAGGCGCTGTTCTGGCGGGGCGGGCGACTCTCGCGGGCAGGCGGCGCCGCTGGAGGTCTCAGCTGCTCGGGCGCCACGAGGGGAAGTGTAGGGCTCTCGATGGGCCCGCGTCGCCCCTCTCCCGGGCGATCTATTTCCGGATATTTCGGTCATCTTCGCCCGATGTTGCCACAGCCGGGCGACGGCCGCAGCGTGGTCGCGGATGTGGCAGAAGACCGATACCGTGAGTGGATCAACATAGGGGGAATCGTGACCGTTCCGAGCTATTCGGCACCCGGCTATCCCGCACCCGCTCCGCGGTCGCGGCCGACCATCGTGACGGTCGCGACGTACCTCCTCTTCCTCGTGGCCGCGTTCCAGGTGATCAACGCGATCCTCACGTTCGCCACCCTGAGCGATGTCACGAACGCCATCAAGGACGTCTACGCCGACTCGTCGATCAACGACAGCGCCGAGGGCGTCATCACGGCGGCCTACTCGATCGGCGCGGTGATCAACCTGCTGCTCGCGGCCGGTTTCGTGATCCTCGGCCTGCTCAACGGGCGCGGCAAGAACGCGGCCCGCATCATCACCTGGGTGGTCGGCGGCATCTCGCTCTGCTGCGTCGGCGCCGGGCTCGGCGGTGGCGCGTTCACCCGGTCGTTCGAGACCAACAGCAATGGCGGGCCGACGCAGTCTGAGGTGCAGGCGCGCCTCGACGCGGCCCTGCCGTCCTGGTACACCCCGGTCAGCACGACGTTCACCGTGATCATCCTGCTGGCGATCCTGGCGACGATCATCCTGCTGGCGCTGCCGGCGTCGAACGAGTTCTTCCGCAAGAGGCCGGCCGCGGGCGGGTTCGACCCGTCGCTGCCGTACCCGAGCTATCCGTCGCCGGGGCAGCCCGGCTACCCGGCGGCCGCGTCCGGCTATCAGCCTGGGTACCCGCCGCCGCCCGGGTACCCGCCGCAGCCGGGTAGCCAGTCGCCGTACGGGCCGCAGGGTCAGCCCGGCCAGCCGGCGCCCGGCCTGCCTCCCTATCCCGGGCAGCCGTCCTATCCCGGGCAGGCGCCTTCCTCGGGTGCGCCGCAGTATCCGGGGCAGCCGCCGGCCGAGCCGCCGACGACCGCGATTCCGCCGCAGCAGCCCGAGCCGCCGACGACCGCGTTGCCGCCGCAGCCCGAGCCGCCGACCACGGTTTTCCCGCCGCAGCCGCCGTCGGGCCTGCCCTCGTACCCGAGCCAGGCCGAGCCGCCGACCACGGCGTTCCCGCCGCCCTCGCCGCCCTCGCCGCCGCAGCCGGACGAGCAGCCGCCGCGGCCGCCGACCGACCCGGCCTGACCTTCCGACGCCCCGCCGTCTGCCGACGGCGGGGCGTCGTCGTGTCCGGCGACCGGGGACGGGTTCCCCCGCGCGCAGGGGCGGTCCCGGGTAGGTTCGGGCGCAACGGATCACCTTGGGGGTCGTCGATGTCGTACCCAACTCTGCCGCCGCCGGCCGTCGTGCCGGCCTCACCCGCCGGGCGCCCGCCGGTCGTGTCGATCGCGGCCGTCCTGCTCTGGGTCATGGCGGGGGTCGGGCTGGTCTACGCGATCGTGACGCTGGCCGTGGTGCCCGGCACGATCGACCGCTTCCGCGCCGCGGTCGGCGGGACGACCACCGGCTTCGAGCAGCTCTACGGCGACACGGACCCGGACACGTACGTAGGCGTGGTCTGGCTCGGCGCCGCGGTGGCGATGGCCGTCGCCGTGATCCTCTTCGCGCTCTACGTCGTGCTCGGCATCGCGCTGCGGCGCGGCAGCAACACCGGCCGCATCGCCACGCTGGCGGTCTGCGGCCTGGGCGCGGTGGCCGGGGCGGGCGCGCTGGTCACCCTGGGCGTGGAGCGAGGCGGCGACTCGGCCCCCTGGTCGGTGGGCGAGCAGCTAACCCGGGCTTACCCGAGCGGCTGGCTGGGCGCGAACGTCACCCTGGCCGCACTGCAGATCCTCGCGTACGCCCTGGTGGCGTTCCTGATCCTGACGGCCCCCAAGGTCTTCTTCCGCCGCACCGCCGAGCCCGAGGCCGCCGCTTACCCGGCGTCGCTCCCGCAGTACGGCGCGCCCTATCCGGCCGGGTACGCGACGGCGGGGTATGACGCTTACGGTCCCGCTTCGGCGCCGCCTGCGGCTTACGGCCCGGGGTCGGCGCCGCCCGCCGCCGGGGCCTATGGTCCGGCTTCCGCGCCGCCGGCTGCGGGGGCATACGGTCCGGCTTCCGCGCCGCCGGCCGGCCCTTTTGCGCCTCCCCCCGCGGGTGCTTATGGTCCGGCTTCCGCGCCGCCCGCCGCCGGGGCTTACGGCGCGCCACCCGCGGCGGGTCCTTATGGCCCGCAGGCCGCGGATCCCTTCGGTCCTGGGAGTCCGTACGGCCCGGCGCCGGTCGCGGGCCAGTACGGCGCGCCCGCGCCGGGTCCTTATGGGCCGCCTGCGCCGGGTCCTTATGGGCCGGCTGCGCCGGGTCCCTATGGGCCGCCTGTGCCGGGTCCCTATGGCGCGCCCGCGCCGGGCCCGTATGGCCCGCCCGGGTCAGGTCCCTACGGCGCGCCCGCTGGTCCGTATGGTCCGCCCGCGGCCGGTCAGTACGGCCCGCCGCCGGCCGCGGGTCCGTATGGCGCGCCGCCCGCTCCGGGCATGTGGGGCACCCCGCCCGCTCCCGGCGCCCGCCCGCAGGGTCCATGGGCAACGCCGCCCGCCCAGGGCGCCTACAGCGCACCGGCCGCGCCCGGCGCCCAGGGTGCTCCGCCCGCGTCCGGCGCTTACGTCCCGCCGACCGGCCCGGTCGCTCCCGCTCAACCGTCTCAGGCGGCCGACGCACTGCCGCCCTCCGGGCCGGGCTACCCGGTGGTCCAGCCGGGCGCCGACCCGGAATCCGCCTGGGCCCGCCCGCAGGATCCGAGCCCGGCATCGCCCGCCGAGCAGGCCTCGTCCGTGACCGCCGCCGAAGGGGATGCCGCGCCCGCCGAGCGTGCGGCATCCACCGCGCCGGGGACGGCCGCGCCCGAGGCCGAACCCGCGCCGGTTGATCCAGTGCCTGCCGCACCCGCTGAGCGTGCTGCTTCCGTCGCGCCCGGGGCACCCGTGGCCGTCGGCCAAGCGCCTGCCGCTCCCTCGCCCGCGGCCGGGCCCACCGAGCGTGCGGCCTCCGTCGTGCCGGGGACCCCCACCGCCGCCGGTGAAGCGCCTGCCGCGCCTGCTGGTCAGGCGGCCGTGCCCGCTGGTCAGGCGGCCGTGGCAGCGCCTGCCGCGCCTGCTGGTCAGGCGGCTGACGCACCGGCTGGTCAAGCGCCTGCCGCGCCTGCGCCTGCCGCGCCTGCGCCTGCCGCGCCGGCGCCCGCCGCGCCTGCGCCTGCCGATCAAGCGCCCGGCGAGCGTGCCTCGGCTGTCGCGCACGGTGGTGGATTGGGTGCGGACGGGACTTCTGCGGCCTCCGAATCGGTGGGCGCGGCCGAAACGGCGAGCACCCCGCCGGGTGAAGGTGCGCCCGGGACGAGCGGTGCGGAAGAGGAAACGGACCGCGGAAAGGCCGGCCCCGAGGGCGGCGCCGAGGCGCTTGCGGAGTCTGAAAAAGTTACTGGTGAGTCATCTTCTGCTTCGCAGAGTGAAGGGTCTTCGGAAGGCCGGGCGGGGTCCCGTTCGGGGGACCAGTTCTGGGCTCGGCCGGCGGAGTAACTGGTCACGGGGTGTCTCGTATCGACCGCCGTGGGTCACTCGAACGGGTAGCTTTGGCCACGGGGGTGGTACCCCTATCGGCTGTCCGGGTAGTTCTTACCCAGCCGGTCGGAGGGTCTTTTTTGCTGGATGGGTAAACGTCCGAACGCGCGATTCACAGGACCTTCTCAGCGCCACGACCGGGTGACTTGTCGGCCCGGAGAGATGTGACGCCGGACATAGGTGCTTTGAGCTGCGTCGATGCTTGCCGGATCGGGCGAAAGGGACCGGCGAAACAGTTAGGTTTATTTTCAGATCTACGCAATGCTGTGCGTCAATAGTCTCGTTCCGCCCCGGCGGGGCGAAAGGTACCTGTTTCCTTCCAGCCAGTACGCTCGATGCATGGAAGCACGCCACGACCTGCGTAAATTCATCACTGAATTTGCCGTCGCGGAGAGTGGCGCCGTGCTTTCATCGGGTCGTGAACATCTCGCGCCGAGCCGCCTCGGCCGAGAGATCGCAAAGATCGCGCAGTGTGGCGAGACCGGACGGCGAGGTTGGTGCGCACCTCACTGGAAACGGATCAGGACCCGAAACGGATCGACGAATTGACAATGTGGGGCTCCTCACCCTGGGGGCGGGGATCGAGAGCCCGACGCGCACCGGCAGCGACCAGACGGCGGCTGAGGCGTTGCAGGAGGCAGAGACCGAAGTCGGTACCGCGGTAAAGGTCGTTGGGGAGTTCGGGTAGCCGGCCCGGCCTCGATCGACCAACAAGGTGATCGATATCGGCCTTACGGCCCGAAAGTTAACCGGTTCGTTCCTGCGCACATGCAGGAGAATCGATGCACGTGGTGGAAGGATGGAGATCGTGGGAACTGCGTTGGCGGAAATGACAATGCCTCAGATCTCGCCGCTTGCCGGCGAGCCTATTGAACGTGCCGACGCCGAACGGCTGGCCGGAGTGCTCAAGGCACTGGCCGACCCGGCCCGGCTGCGGCTGCTCAGCCTCATCCAGTCCGCAACGGACGGCGAGGCGTGCGTCTGCGACCTGACGGCCCCCCTGGGCCTCTCGCAGCCGACGGTGAGCCACCACCTGCGGATCCTCACGGAGGCCGGCCTCCTCGAGCGTGAGAAGCGCGGTGTGTGGGCGTACTACCGCCTGGTGCCGACTGCGATCGCGACGATCGCCGACCTGCTGACGCCGCCGCGGAAGCGGGCTACCAAGAAGGCGCGCTGACGCCGGGTCGGGAAGCGACAGCCGAAAGAGCGGAAAGCCTGGCGTCATAGCTTATGGGGGCGTGGCGCCAGGCCGAATGCCCCTCAAGTCCACCCCCCGGACCCGAGGAGTAAACGGGTGAACTACGTTCCGGGCGACCTGCGCGACCAGCTCGCGCACGTGGGCTACGACGTGGTCCAGTCCGGCCTCGTCGTCGGATCGGGCGGCAATCTGTCCGCACGGATCCCCGACGAGGACGCGATCTGGGTGACCGCGAGCGGCTCCTGGCTCGACCGGCTCAGCCGGACAACCTTCGCACCCGTGCGAATCACCGACGGCTCGCCCGCGACGGTCGGCGCCTGGCCGCCGCCGCGTATCGAGCCGACCAGCGAGTTGGCACTGCACCTGGCGTTGTACCGGGCTCGCCCGGACGTCAACGCCGTCGTACACCTTCATCCCCAAACCGCACTGCTGCTCGACGCCCTCGGCGAGCACATCCGGATCGTCACCACCGACCACGCCTACTATCTGCGGCGGGTGTCGACGGTGCCGTTCCGTCTGCCGGGCGGTCCCGAGGTCGCGGCTCTCACCGCGGCCATGGCCGCCGACGGCACCGACTGCCTGGTGCTCAGTCATCACGGTTGCGTGGTCATGGGCGACACGGTCGAGCTCGCCCACAAGCGGGCTCGCAACCTCGAAGAGGCCGCCCAGCTGACCTACCGCGCCCTCGCGGCCGGTCGACTGGAAAACCTGCGCGACTGTCCCGAGGAGTTCCTGGACCGCCTGTCCGGGTCCACCGCGGTATCCGTGTAGGCGCGCCAGAGACGAAACACGGCGCCAGAGACGAAGCACGGCACCAGAGACGAAGCACGCCGGCGGGACGAACCCGCCGGCGTGTCAGTTTGCGTAAGAGATCAATGCCGGCGATGCGACCGAGGCGTACGCGGCTGCTCGTCATCGTTCTCATCGCGGATCGAATCGACGATGCCCGCGATGCTGGCCGCCGCCACCACGCCGACCGCGGCCGACGCCTCGGGGCCGCCCGCCGCGCCGCCGTTCTTCTTGTGCTTCCGCTCGCGGAGGATCTCGATGAGGATCGGCAGCAACGAGATCAGGATGATCACGGCGACGACCGGCAGGATGTAGTGGTCGATCTGGTCGCCGATGGCGTCGTAGATCTGCTGGGCCAGCGCATGGCCGAGGATCAGGATGCCGTCCGTCCACAGGACCGCGCCCACCACGTTCCACACGAAGAACTTCCGCGCCGGCATGCCGAGCGTGCCCGCCACCGGGTTGAGGAACGTGCGGACGATCGGGATGAACCGCGCGAGCACGACGGCCTTGGCCGGGCCGAACTTCTCGAAGTAGTACTCGGCCTTCTCCACGTACTCCCGCTTGAAGAGCTTGGAGTCGGGCTTGTCGAACATGCGCCGCCCGTAGCGCGCACCGAGCCAGTGCCCCAGCTGGGCGCCCGCGATCGCCGCGATCGGCGCGCCGATGAGCAGGCCGGCGAACGAGATCTGGGTGCCCGGTCCGAAGATCGAGTCGGCCACCGCGGAGGACGCCACGCCGGCCAGGAACAGCAGCGAGTCGCCGGGGAAGAAGAACCCGACGAGCAGGCCCGTCTCGGCGAACATGATGGCGACAACACCGATGAGCCCGAAGGTGTGAATGAGGTCTTCGGGCTTCAACGGGTTGAGGGCGAGCTGCTCGGTGAGCGCACGGATGTCCACGAAGAGCCAGGGTACCGGCCATCGGGTTGCCGGAAGCTGTACAGATCCTGTGGAAAACCTTTCACAGTCTCGGGTCGACCGGCTCCGACTCGGCGGCGAGGATCGCGAACACCAGCTCGTGTACGCGCCAGGCCGGCGCGCCCTCGGCCAGGCGGTCGAGCGCGGCCAGTCCCAGCCCGTGCTCGCGCAGGGCCAGATTGCGCTTGCGGCCCAGGTTGCGTCCGCGCAGACCGGCGAGCTGCTCCGGGCGGGTGTACTCGGGACCGTAGATGATCCGCAGGTACTCCCGGCCGCGGCACTTCACGCCGGGCTGCACCAGGCGCCCCTTCGCGTCGGTGACGGCCGGTCCCGCGTACGGCTTGACCACCATCCCCTCCCCGCCGGCCGCCGTGAGCGCGAGCCACCAGTCGATCGCCGCCGCCTCCGCCGCCGGGTCACCGAGGTCGACGACCAGCCGCCGGGTGGGCGTGAAGATCTCCGGGTCGGCCGCGACCAGGCGGTCCGCGAGCGCCAGGTGCCAACCATGATCCTTCGACGTGTACGTGACGCCGGCCCCGGCCAGGACGGCGAACGGCGCGAGGGTGACCCCGCTCAGGCCGTCGGTCGGCTTGACGTAGGCGCGATAGGCCGCCGAGTAGCCGTCGATCTCCGAGGACCGCAGCTCGATCCGGTCGCGTAGGCCGGCCACGTCCAGCCCGCGGGCCGCGACCTGGTCGAGAACGGCCAGCGCCGCCGGCAGCGCATGCCGGCCGGCCGCGCCCACCCCGGCGTACTGCTCCCGGATCAGCCCGCCCGCCTTGGCCGACCACGGCAGGAGCTCGGCGTCGATGAGCAGCCAGTCGGTCGCCAGCTCGGCGAAGATCGGCGCGGCGGCGGCCCGGACGCGGGCGAGCAGCGGCTCATCGAGCGCGGGACCGAAGAACGGCCGGCCGGTGCGGGTCCAGATCGCGTCGCCCGCGCCGGACCGCGACACCCGGACCACGGCCCGGGAGCCCATGTGCTTCTCCTCGCACACGACCTTCCCCACCCCGGCCGCGCGCAGGTCCGCCAGCGCCGAGGACGGGTGCTCGAGGTAGCCATTCAAGTCGTCTTCAGTCCGGTCGTGGGTGGTGGGCGGGGCGGTTGGATGGGGAGTCGAGCACGGCGCCATCGTCGGCGGCAGCCAGACGAGCGTCGCCGGGTCGAGCGCGAACCGGCTCATCACCTCGAGGGCGGCCGCCGCGTTCTCGGCGGCGACGGTCGTCCGCCCGTACCCGTAATCGATGTGCCGACGGCCCGTCACGTCCGCGATGTCGAGGCCCTCGTCCGGTTTGTCCGCCACAACCAGGGGTCGCACCGGCGCGTAGTACTCCCGGGCGGCCGCCACCGCGACCAGCTCGCGCGACGGCCAGCGCAGGGCGGTCAGCTCGCCGCCGAAGACGCAACCGGTGTCGAGGCAGATCGTGTTGTTGACCCACTCCGGCTTCGGGGTCGGCGTGTGGCCGTAGACGACCGCGGCCGCGCCCCGGTAGTCCCGGGCCCACGGATAGCGCACCGGCAGCCCGTACTCGTCGGTCTCGCCCGTCGTCTCCCCATAGAGCGCAAAGCTGCGCACCCGGCCCGACGCCCGCCCCTGATAGGCCTCCTTGAGGCCGGCATGCGCCACCACGAGCTTGCCGCCGTCGAGCACGTAATGGCTGACCAGGCCCTCGATGAAGGACTTGACCTCGCCGACGAACTCGGCGCTCTCCCGCGACAGCTGCTCGAGCGTCTCCGGCAGGCCGTGGGTGAGCTGCACGTCGCGGCCGTTGAGCTTGCGGGCGAGCTTCTGCTCGTGGTTGCCCGGCACGCAGATCGCCGTCCCGGCCGCGACCATGCCCATGACCAGCCGCAGCACGCCCGGCGAGTCGGGTCCCCGGTCCACGAGGTCACCAACAAAGATCAAAGTCCGACCAGCAGGGTGTACGGCGTTCAGCGCGCGCCCGGCAGCGTCCCGAAGCACCTCATATCCCAGCTTGCCGAGCAGGGCGAGCAGCTCGGGGAGGCACCCGTGGACGTCGCCGACGATGTCGAACGGCCCGGTGAGCTCCCGCTTGTCGTTGAACAGCTTCTCGTAGCGGATCTCGGCCGACGCGATCTCGTCGGGGCCGCGCAGGACGTGCACCTTGCGGAACCCTTCGCGGCTCAGCGACCCGAGCGAGCGCCGCAGATCGCGGTGCATGCGGGTGATCACCTGACGGCCGAACGTGCGGTCCGGGCGGGACTGCGTGCGCTCCCAGGCCAGCGCCTCGGGCACGTCGAGGACGATCGCCACCGGCAGCACGTCGTGCTCGCGGGCGACCTTGACCAGGCCGGCCCGGGCGTGCGGCTGGAGGTTGGTGGCGTCCACGACCGTGAGCCGTCCGGCGGCGAGCCGCTTGCCGGTCACGTAGTGCAGCACGTCGAAGGCGTCGGCCGACGCGGACTGGTCGTTCTCGTCGTCGGCGACCAGGCCCCGGAAGTAGTCGGAGGACAGCACCTGGGTGGGCTTGAAGTGGGCGCGGGCGAAGGTCGACTTGCCGGATCCGGAGATGCCGACCAGCGCGACGAGCGCGAGCTCCGGTACGTCGATCATGCCTGCTCCTCCTTCTCCTGGAAGATCGCCATCTGCGTTGATGCGCCGGTCACCTCGTGCTCCTCACCGACCGGACGGAACGACACCCGGTAGCCGTGATCGGTCGCGACTCGGTGAGCCCAGTCCTGGAACTCGGCGCGCGTCCACTCGAAGCGGTGGTCGGCGTGGCGCATCCCGGTCAGTCCCTCGTAGTGGACGTTGTACTCGGCGTTCGGCGTGGTCACGACGACCGCGCGCGGCTTGGCGTGACCGAAGACGCTCGCCGCCAGCGCCGGCAGCCGCGGCGGGTCGACGTGCTCGATCACCTCCATGAGCACGGCCGCGTCGTAGCCGCGCAGCCGGTCGTCGCGGTAGGTGAGCGCGGACTGCCACAGCCGGATGCGGTCGCGCTGCCGCTCGGGCAGCCGGTCGAGCCGGAGCCGCCGGGCCGCCTGATCGAGCGCCGCCGAGGAGACGTCGCAGCCGACGATCTCGGTGAAGCTCCGGTCCTTGATCAGGGCGGCGAGCAGCGCGCCGGGGCCGCAGCCGAGGTCGAGCACGCGAGCCGCGCCGACGTCCCGGAGAGCGTCGAGGACGGCATCCCGGCGCTGCTCGGCGAGCGAGGCCCGGCGTACGACCGGAAGGTCCTGATCTTCGTCCTTGATCTCCTCGTCGATCTCCAGGCGCCGCAGCGCGGAGTCGGCGAAGGCGCGCTTGTGGGCCAGATAGCGGCGGGCGATCAACACCTTGTCCGGGTGCTCGGCCAGCCAACCCTCGCCCGAGCGCAGCAGCTTCTCGATCTCGTCGGGCGCGACCCAGTAGTGCTTGTTGTCGTCGAGGACGGGCAGGAGCACGTACAGGTGATTGAGCGCCTCGGCGAGCCGCAGCGTGCCGGACAGGCGCAGGTCGAGGTAGCGGCTGTCGCCGCCGATCTCCGGCTCGAACGGGATCGGCTCGGCCGTCACCTGCCAGCCGAGCGGCGCGAACAGGCGGGTGGCCAGCTCGGTGGTGCCGCGCAGCACGGGCACGCGGATCTCCAGCGGGATGCCGCGGGCCGCGAGCTCGGGACGGTCCTTCGAGACGCCGCGCAGGGCGCTGCGGAAGACCTTGGCGAGGGCGGCGGCGAGCAGGCTGGAGGCCGCGTACGGGCGATCGTTGACGTACTGGCCCAGATCGAACGAGTCACGCTGGGCGCGCAGCCGCCGCGGGTCGACGTCCAGCAGCAACGCCGCCGTGCACCGCTGCTCGGTCGCTTCCGGATACATCACGTACGCCGTGCCGGTGGGCACGTCGAACGCATGCACCTTGCCGGGATGCTTGACCAGCAGGTAGCCGAGGTCGGTCGCGGGCGCGTGAGTGGTCGTCAGGGTGAGCAGCACGCCCTTGATGATCGGTCGACATCTTTGTCACCGCGACCGGTTTGTCATCGGTAGTCGTCGTCCAACTCGACGACCCGGCGCTGCTCGTGCGCGTCCCACTCGGGTGTCTCGTCGTCGAGGGCGGGCTCGCGGTCGTCGGCGTCGTTCTCCTCGAGGCGGGCCGTGGTCGCCTGCTCCGCGGCGTCGGCCTCGGGGATTTCGAGATCGAGGTTCTCCGGGTAGGTCATCGCACTCTCCTTCCGCGACCCCAATTCCCTCTAGCATGCGCTCCAACCGGCCGGCGGCTACGTCGTACGGTCAGTAGTAGCCCGAACGCGATGAGTGTGAGGCCGGTGAGGGCCGTTCCCGCCACCCGCTGTCCCGTGATCGGAAGCGTCGCCTCGGTGCCGGTCGCGGTGATGACGATCGCGGCCGTGTTGTTCGCGGTGTTCACGGCCCGGGCGCCCACCGTGCTCGTCGCGCTCGTCCCGGTCGCCAACGAGTCGGCCACATCGATCGAGCCGGCCTCGCCCTTTCGCGAGTCGAGCTGCACCGAGAAGGTGAACACGTCCCGCTGGCCGGGGGTGAGAGCGCGACTGAGCGTGCAGATGAACGCGAGCCCGTCGTCGCTAGCCGTCTCGCAGCGCGGGTCGAGCTCGTCGGCGGTCACGTTCTCGGGCAGCCGGATCTGGGCGCTGATCTGGTTGTTCGCATAGAGCTCGGGGTGCAGCGTGCCCGGGCCGCGGTTGAGCATCCCGACCTCGAAGTCGAGCGTGCTGCCCAGCTTGGCGCTGTGCTTGGCGCCGATCGCGGCCATGTCCGGCGCCGCGGTGCCGGAGACGGTCATCGTGTACGTCGTCGAGTCGTTCTTGTTGTTGACGTCCGACTGCGGCTGATCCTGCGCGGTCGTCGACTCGGTCAGCTGAAGCTCGCTGCCGGTGCCGTACGGGCCGATGTATTTGTCCAGACCTTCGCTGTCGCCCGCGCCGCCCGGGAAGATGTCCAGGAAATCCTCGTAGTCGCTGCTGGTCATCCACTGGGCCTCGTATTCGCCGACACTGCCGGGAATCGAGTCGGACGGTGGTTTCAAAGTGAACGGCTGGGCCGGGGCGTAGGTGGCGCCGGCCGCGACCGCGGCGCTGTCGAAGCTGCACACGACCAGGTCCTCGCCGTACCGGCAGTTGCTGTACGACGTCGTCGCGAGCAGCGCGGACGGGCCGGAGAGGGCCAGCGTCGGCGCCTCCACCGCGACCGAACCGGCGTTGTGGACGGTGGGCTTGAGGTCGGTGGTCTTGCCCGGGGCGGTGGGGATCTCGTCGCCGTCGTCGGCCGCGAGGTCGACGGCCGTGCCGACCGCGATCTCCGAGTCGTCGGTGGCCGTGGTGTCGTCGACCTTCGCGGTCACCGTGACCGCGGCCGAGTCCTGGTCGGTGGCGGTCGACAGCGGGTTCGCCGTCATGATTGCCACCGGCAGCGCGACCTCGGCGGCCGGGAAGTACCAGTCCCATTGGCAGGTGACTACGGTGCCCGTGTTGCTGCAGTCGCTCCCGCTGCCGGTCCCCCCGGTGGAGTCCGTCGCCCCGGCCACGATCGCCTGGCTCGCCCGGGACGCGGCGGCGCTCGCGCTGAACCCGAGTGCCATGTCGACCTTGGCGAACTTGGCGGCGTCGGTGTAGTCGACGCTCACCGAGAAGTGCCGGTCGGCCTCGGTCGTGGTGGCGATGCGCAACCAGAGCAGGGTCTCCTTCTCCGCGCCGCCCGGGGCCAGTGTGACCCGGCCGAGGTGGGGCGTGAGTGTCGTGGTCGCAGCGGCTGCTGGGGCGGCCGGGAGAACCAGGGAAAAGGTCGCGAGAAGAACGGCGGCGAAGGCGCGCATGCCTCGACCCTAAATGCGGGAAATGCGGCATGTGCCAGCTTCTGGAACCTGGGTTTCGGGGCGGTTCCTCCTCGCCTTCGGGGCTGCGGAATACTGCCTGGTGGAGGACAGCGCGGTCCTGCCCTCTGTCTTCGTTTTCATCATGAGCTTCGTCATGAGCAAGGAGCGCACCGATGCCCATCGCTTCTCCCGAGGTCTACGCCGAGATGCTCGACCGCGCCAAGGCCGGCGCGTTCGCCTACCCGGCGATCAACGTGACGTCCTCGCAGACCCTCAACGCCGCCCTGCAGGGCTTCACCGAGGCTGGCAGCGACGGCATCATCCAGATCTCCACCGGCGGCGCCGAGTACGTGTCCGGCCCGACGGTGAAGAACATGGTCACCGGCGCCGTGGCGCTCGCCGAGTTCGCGTACGAGGTGGCCAAGAACTACCCGATCAACGTGGCCCTGCACACCGACCACTGCCCCAAGGACAAGCTGGACAAGTACGTCCGTCCGCTGCTCGCGATCTCCAAGGAGCGCGTCGCGAACGGCCGGGCGCCGCTGTTCCAGTCGCACATGTGGGACGGCTCGGCCGTGCCGGTCGACGAGAACCTGCAGATCGCCGAGGAGCTGCTGCGCGACGCCGCGGCGGCGCACATCATCCTCGAGATCGAGGTCGGCGTGGTCGGCGGCGAGGAGGACGGCGTCTCGGCCGCGATCGACGACAAGCTCTACTCGACCGTCGAGGACGGCCTGGCCACCGCCGCCGCGCTCGGCCTGGGCGAGAAGGGCCGCTACATGACGGCCCTGACCTTCGGCAACGTGCACGGCGTCTACAAGCCCGGCAACGTCAAGCTGCGCCCCGAGATCCTCAAGGAGATCCAGGACGCGGTCGGCGCGAAGTACGGCAAGGAGAAGCCGTTCGACCTGGTCTTCCACGGCGGCTCGGGCTCGCTGCTCTCCGAGATCCACGGCGCTCTGGACTTCGGCGTGGTCAAGATGAACATCGACACCGACACGCAGTACGCGTTCACCCGCCCGGTGGCCGACCACATGCTGAAGAACTACGACGGCGTGCTGAAGATCGACGGCGAGGTCGGCAACAAGAAGGCGTACGACCCGCGCGCCTGGGGCAAGCTCGCCGAGAACGGCCTGGCCAAGCGCGTCGCCGAGGCGTGCGAGAACCTCCGCTCGACCGGGACCACTCTCTCGAAGTAATAGTTCGTCGACGGCCGGTCCCCGTTAGCGGGGACCGGCCGTTCTCGTATTGCGGGGTTACTCACAGGTATGTGTACGATCGTCCCCCCGACCCCGGAGGATCATGATCGTGCTCGGTATCGAGGGCTATGAGCCCGCGTGGCACCACGACGCGGAAGCCCTCGCGGCCGTTCATCGCCCCCGGTTTGTGCGGCTCATCGGGCGAACGTTGCGCTCGGGCTGGCTGATGTGGGACATGGCCGAGCGGGGCTGGTTCGCGGACGGGCCGGTGGTCCTCGACTTCGGCTTCACGCACGTGGAGATCACTCACCGTAAGTTCGACGAGTGCGCGATCACGTGGGACCAGATCGACCTCAACCAGCCGGTCGACTGGTACGAGCACTTCGACTGGAGGCCGGACCCGCACGCGGCCTTGAGGCGGGCGCGGGGCCGGATCTTGCGGGCGGTGAACGTGATCGAGCTGGTCACGGTGGCACAGTGGAGGCCGCGCATCTTGCACGCGATCGAGTTCCTGTTCGAGGGCGCGCGGTTGGCGGTCTACAACGCGATGGACGAGAACGGGTTGACGGACGTCCCCGAGGCCGATTTGCCGGCTACCAGCTGGCGTCGCGTGCATATTGCCTGAGACGGGTGCCGCCCAGCATCGGTGATGCGGTCGGCGGAGCCTCGGCCGTTGTGGACAGTCGCGTGGAAATGTCGTACCCGGCTGCTTGAATCGGGCCCCACCCAGACGGGGTGGGCTGGTGCTACGGGCTGGTGCTGCGGGCGGTTGTGGATAGTCGCGCGAAACTGTCGGACCTGGCTGCTCTACTCGGCCCCACCCGAAACGGGGGTGGGCTGGGGCGGGGCTGGGCTGGGGCGGGCGGGCCGGGCGGCCTGGGCTGGGCTGGGCTTCCCCCGGAGGTGTGGACACCTTGAGACTGGGCGTTGATGTCCAGAGGAAGGGGTGTCCTGTTGGGGCGTCCACCGAAGTTCACAGACTCTGCGGAACTGGGTGAACAAACGCCGCCGGCAGCCCGAGGCCGACGCGGACGGGCAGGTCCCGGGGTCGCCGGCGGACAAGGATGCGGAGATCGCCCGGTTGCGGGCGCAGGTCGCTGAACTGCAGCAGGAGAAGCAGATTTTGCGGAAGGCGGCCGCGTATTTCGCCAAGGAGATGGATCGGTGACCAGCCGCTTCCGGTTCATCTCCACCCATCGAGCCGAACACGGCGTGAAGCGGTTGTGCCAGATCCTGGCTGGCTCTATCTGGCCACCGTCATCGGCATTGCCTCCCGCCGGCTGATCGGCTGGTCGATCAACACCCACCTGCGCACCAGCCTGATCACCGACGCCCTCAACGCCGCCGTCAACACACGCGGCGGCCAGGTCGCCGGTGTGGTGTTCCACTCCGACCGCGGCACCCAATACACCAGCGCCGAGTTCGCCCACGCCTGCCAGCAGCACCGGATCCGCCGCTCCATGGGCCGCGTCGGCACCAGCTACGACAACGCCTTGGCCGAAGCGTTCTTCGCCACCCTCAAACGCGAACTACACGTCAACGACCAGCGCTGGACCACCGAAGCCGACGCCCGCCGCGACGTGTTCCGCTGGATCGCCTTCTACAACCACCGCCGCCGACACTCCGCTCTCGACCACCACAGCCCCGCCGACTACGAACAACAGCTTCAAACAACTACCGTGAACCAGCCGATCGCGGCATAACCCGGTATCCACACCCCGGGTGGAAGATCAGGCGGACTGGGCCGAGGGCAAGCGCGCGGGACGGCGCCTACTGCGACAGAGCTGCCATGGCGACATCGAGCGAATCCGTCACGACGATCAAGTTGGACTGGTCTCCATGTGGGGACTTGGCCAACAACGGCCTCAACAAGGCCTCGACCGGAAGCTCACGCCAGTGGTCTGCGCCTAGGAAGACGAACGCTCCGGAAGGGCCGTCCGTCTGGTAGAAGGTCTTCGTGGCGGCCTGGAAGATCTCCTGGACGGTGCCGGCCCACCCGGGGGCGAAGACTATTCCGCCCCGGGAGAGACGCAGGATCGAATCTTCGCGTACGGCGTTCGAAAAGTACTTTCCGATCTGGCCGGCGAACAAGTTGGCGGGCTCGTGGCCGTACAACCAAGTTGGCAGGGCCAGGCCACCGTGGCGTAGGCGGCCTTCCACGTCCGCAACGGCCGTTGGCGGGGCCGGGAACGCGGCGCGCACGGCGAGAGCGGCGGCCGTATAGGGGTCGTGGTCGGCGAAATGGGGGGCGGCGGACAGCCGATCGATGGCCTGGGCCAGCTGGGTGGCGGGGCGGGTCGAGAAGTAGGCGCCCAGGTTGGCGGCCTCCATCACGCCGGGGCCGCCGCCGGTGACGATCAGTCTGCCTACCGACGCCAGGCGCCAGGCCAAGGTTGCGGCCATGCGGTAGGCGGCGGAGCCCCGGGGAGCGGCGTGGCCGCCCATGATGCCGACGGCGGCCTTGGCCTGGTGCCGGTGCGCCCACGCGGACAGGGCCTTGCCCAGGGCGTTGTCGATGCCGGCGTCGTGCAGGCGCTGGGCCAGCGCCTCGCGGATGTCGGGGCCGGCGCCGCCGTGTTCGACGAAGTGGCGGTAGACGACCGTGTCGTACATGCCGGCGAAGCCCTCCTGGGCGAAGCCGAACGACAGGTCCTCGGGGGTGTAGAGGGTGGCGGGGTGGGTGGGGTACGGCCTCGCGTCGAACGGTGGCACCAGGTGCGCGCCCCGGCGGATCAGGTCGATCTCGGCCTCGGGACTGGCCAGGCGGCAGCCCACGAAGAGGGCGCCGGTCACGTCGATGCCGGTGAAGTCGGGTGGGTTCTCGTCCAGGCGCAGGCCGAGCATGACCAGGCCGGCCAGCGAACGCTTCGCCAGGTGGGAGTCGAACTCGGCCCGGGACTCGACCTCGTAGGCGGTGTCGTCGAACGGGATTTCCCCGCCGAGCACGGGGTGAAGGGGATCGCCGGGCATCCCCGTAGGGTAGCGATCGTGCGAAACGCGGCGGGATCGCTCTACGGGCTGGCGTACGGGGACGCGCTCGGGAAACCGACCGAGTTCCAGGAGTACGCGACGATCGTGGCCACCTACGGACCGGGCGGGCCGCGCGATCTGACCGGGTCGCCGGCGCTGGTCACGGACGACACCCAGATGGCGCTCGCGGTCGGCGAGTCGCTCGTGGCGGCGGAGCGGGTCACGCCGGAGGTGCTCGAGCCGCTGCTGCGCCGGGCCTTCCTCGACTGGGCGAAGAGCCCGGACAACAACCGGGCGCCGGGGATGACGTGCCTGCGGGCGTGCGAGCTGCTCGAGGACGGGCGGCCCTGGCAGCGGGCGACCGTGGCCGGCTCGAAGGGCTGCGGTGCGAACATGCGGGTGACGCCGGTCGGGCTGATGCCGGGGCTGAGCGACGACGAACGGGCGGGCGCGGCGCAACTCCAGGCGGGCCTGACGCATGGACATCCGACCGGTCTGGCGGCGAGCGAGCTCACGGCGTACGCGTGCTGGTGGCTTCGTAATGATCTCCGGCCGGAAGAGTTGCTCGATGCCCTCCGGGATCGCTGCCGTGGGCAGCGGAAGGTCTACCGCGCCGACTGGCTGGGGGATCTCTGGCGGCAGGCGGACGAGCCGACGTCGCCCGAGGAGTTCATCGCGACCGGCTGGGACGAGTGCCTCGCCGCCATCGACCGGGTGGACGGCGCGCTCGCGGCGGGTGAATTCGCCGGAGATCCGTGCCTGGCGACCGGCGCCGGATGGATCGCCGAGGAGGCGCTGGCGACCGCGCTCTACTGCTACCTGATCTCGCCGAGCGACCCGGTGGCGGTGCTCGGACGCGGGGCGGCCTCGTCGGGCGACTCCGACTCGATCGCGTGTCTGGCGGGTGCTTTCGCCGGTGCGTCACTCGGCCTCGAAGCATGGCCTGCGGCCTGGCAGGAGCGGATTGAGTACGGAGATCGTCTGGCCCGCCTCGCGCAGGCGTGGGATTGATCCCCCGCCGGGAATTCATCCCGGTGCGGCCGGTTGAATGAAGTCATGCAGAATCTGCTTCCCGAGCCGCCGGCCACCTTGTTGCCGGTCGACGTCGAGGCCGAAAACGCGCTGGCCAAGGCCGCCGAGACGGGCACCGTGGCCGCGTACAAGTCGGTCGCGGCCGCCTACCCCGCCTTCAGTGGTGGCTGGGCCGCCCTGGCCGCCGACGCGCTTGCCGCCGACGAGCCCGTCACCGCCTACGCCTACGCCCGCACCGGCTACCACCGCGGGCTCGACGCCCTACGCCGCAACGGGTGGAAGGGCCACGGCCCGGTGCCCTGGACGCACGCGCCCAACCAGGGCTTCCTGCGCTGCCTGCACAGCCTGTCGCAGGCCGCCGCCGAGATCGGCGAGGCCGACGAGGCGGCCCGCTGCGCCCAGTTCCTCCGCGACAGCGACCCGGTCGCGGCCGACGCCCTGACCTGAGATTTCGGCCCGTGAAGGCCTCCCGTCGCTCCGGCGGCAGGAGGCCTTCATCTTTTGATGCGCACGACTCCGCCCACCATCGGCATTGATCGCACCTATCCCGATCGCCGACCGATTGTCCTTGCCGATGATCAGATCGCCCTTCCAATGCCCCGGCACTGCCCGGTCGTCGACCTCGGCGGGTCGTTCGCTGATCATCACCATCGGCGTCGCCATCCGCGGGCTGCGCGGCTGGGCCATCCGGGCGAGGGGGCGGCGCATCGCCCGGCCGGTGCGCAGCGCGGCCGCGATCTCGCGGCGCAGTTTGCCGCGGCCCTTGCAGGTAGAGGGCGTGGTAGATGGTTTCGGGTGTCACGGGAAGCTCCGACCGGTCGGGATGCTCGCGGCGTACGCGTGCCCCGATCTGTTCCGGCCTCCACCGCAGGTCCAAACCGGCTTGGACCAGTGCCCGCAGGACCGGGTCAGTGGTGAGCTTGCGAGGCTTCGGGCGCATGCGGCCGGTAGCCGTTGCTCGGATGCGCGTTGCGGCGCAACTCGCGGCTGATCGTGGACGGGTCCCGGCCGAGTTCGGCGGCGATCTGCCGGATCGTGGCCTGCTCCCGCCTGCGGTCGGCGATGTGGACCCGCTCGTCCTCATTCACATACCTGCGTCGAGGGGTGGTGGTGATCGGGTTCGGGCCGTGCCGCCGCCGTTTACCGGTCCGCGGGTTGATCCCGACCACCCGGGCCGCCTGCGAAAAGTTCATCCCCTGCTCCGCCAGGGCAAGATAAGCCGCCCGTTCCCGCGGCAACGGCCGGCCACGCTGCGGGATCGAACGGTCCCGGATCTCGAACTCCATCGTCAACACCCTTCGATCGGGTGTCGCAACGACCCATGGAATCCAAGGTTCTGGGGGGCGACTGAACCAGCCGCCACCGACAAGATCGGGGCGTTGTCCACAGGCGGGGCGTAAATGCGGACGGTGCCGGAGGGCTTTACAGCCCTTCGGCTACGGCGGCGGCGATTTTGAGCCAGGCGTCCTTCGTGTTGGCGGAGAGCTGGCCGTAGCGCAGCGGCTCGCCGGAGTCGATCAGCTTCTCGTACGGCGCCATCAGGACCGAGCGGGTGCGGGCCGCGAAATGCCGCTGGATTGCCGGCAGGTCGATGTCCTTGCGGGTGGGCGGCAGCGAGACGACGGTGACCGCCTGGCGGACCAGTCGCTGGCGGCCGCTCTGCTCCAGGTGGTCGAGCATGCGGGCGGCGGTCTCGGCCGAGTCGTTACGGGCCGACATGCTGATCACCAGCTGGTCGGTGGCGTCGATCGCGGCCTGCCAGTTCTGGGCCCGGACGTTGTTGCCGGTGTCGACGAAGATCAGCTTGTAGAACCGGCTGACGATCTCGCGGATCTCGGCGAACGCGGCCGCGGTCAGCATCTCGCCGGCCGTTGCCGACTCGTCCGACGCCAGCACGTCGAACATGCCCTCGCCCTGCGCTCGCACGTACTGCGACAGGTCGCCGACCCGGCCGTGCGAGCCGCGGAAGAGGTGCAGGTCGCGCATCATGTCGCGCACGGTGCGGGCGTGGAAGTCCTGCTGGGCCCGCATGCCGAGGGTGCCCTGGGTCTCGTTGTTGTCCCAGGCCAGCACGTAGCCGCCGCGCTTCTGGCCGAACGTCATGGCCAGCAGCAGGACCGCGACGGTCTTGCCCGCGCCGCCCTTGGGGTTGACCACGGTCACCTGGCGCAGCCCGCCGAAGTTGCGGCGGACCATCTCGACGTCCTGCTTGAACTCCTGCTCGCGCTTGCCCGGGGAGAGCCGGACCAGGCCCATCGCGGTCTTGTTGAGCATCGCGCGGGCGCCCATGGTCGCGGTGGGCTCGGCCGGCCTGGCCAGGCGGCGGCGGGCGAACTCCTCGGCCGTGGGCGTGCCGTCGGAGACCCACGGGAGATCTTCGAACGGGTCGGCCGAGGGCTGGCCGGCCGGCGGCGGCGACGTCGACGGCGGTGGCGGCTGGGCCGGAGCGTGGGCCTGCGGCGGGAAGGCGCGTGGGTCCATGGTCGGCGGGTAGGGGCCGGGAGGAGGCGGGGTCGCGTGCTGGGGCTGGTGTTGCGGCTGCGGCGGGGTCGCCTGCGGGGGCGCGGGGTGCGGCGGCACCTGATGCTGCGGGGGCGCCGGGTGCTGCGGGGGCGCCGGGTGGTGCGGGGGCGCCGGGTGCTGCGGAGGCGGGACCTGGGTCTGGGGCGGCGCGCTCTGCGGCGACGGCCCCGGGCGGTAGATCGCGCCGTTCGAGGGCTCGGCGGCCGGGGACTGCGGGGCGGGGCCGGGCGGCGGCTGCTGCTGCACCGGGGCCTGCTCGGGGCGGACCGCGCCGGGGACCGAGGCGCTGGCGCGGGCCGGCGGCGGAGTGGGCTCGGCGGGGCGCTGCGGCGGCTGCGACCAGGGCGAGTCGGGGCTGGTGTGCACGCCCGAGCCCGAGGTGGGCGCGGGGGAGGCCGGGGACTCGGGTGCGGGAGCGGCGCCGTTCGCCGGCGGTTCGAGATTGGGCCACGCCTGCGACGGGGCTGCCGACTGCGGGTGAACCGGCGGGGTCACGGGCGGCGGGGTCGCGGGCGGCGGGGTCACGGGCGGGCGGGTCGCGGGCGGCGGGGTCGCCATCGGCGGGCGCGGCACCGGGATCTGCGTCGCGGGCGGGATATGCGTGGTGGGGGGCGGCACCGGCACGCCCGGCGGGGGCGGCACGGGCACCGGACGATCCGGGCGGTAGACCGGCTGCGGGCCGGACGCACCCGGCGGAACCGGAACAGGGCCGGGCACCGGGACCGGCGGCGGCGCCTTGTGCGGCACCGGGCGCCCATGCACAGGCGCCTCGTCGTCGTCCCAAAACGGTTCCACGTCCCGGTCGGGGGGCGTGGGATTCGTCCCCGGGACGTAGACGCGGTCGGCGTGCTCGTCCTCCACGGAAGCGTCCTCCCCGAAAAATTGTCGTACTTCAGTACTACTTCAGAGTCTCACGGTCCGTCAGCTCGCGTACACCGCCCAGGCACCGGGCTCGGTCCACCAGGAGCGCTTCCGGGTCATCGAGCCGCCGACACCGTCGTCGAGAAAGTGCAGCTCACCGTCGCGGGGCAGCACCGAGACCGCGCGGCCACGAGCCCGGCGCACCTCGACCTGCACCTTGGTGCCCCGGAACCGCTGCTTGACGATCTTAGGGACCGCGACCGCCACCTCGACCCGGCCGTCCGTCGGATCACCGTCTGCCAACAGGCGGAACCCGTCGAACTCCGCGTACCCGGCGCCGTTGCCGATCGCGCAGGCCAGGATCGGATCTTCGCCGTCGGAGAGCACCGCGTCGTCCACCTCGACCCGGCCCCGCCAGGGGACCGCGCGGCCGTCGTCGTCCGCGCCGCCGACCAGGGCGCCGTCCACGGTCACCGAGCCGCCGTCGTTGCGCAGCAGGTCGAGGCGGCGGACCTGGCCGGCGAGCAGGACCTCGGCGACCCCGGCCGGGGTACGCGGCAGGCCGAGCTGGGCGGCGAGATCAGTCGTGTTCGTCACATCGAGCGGCAGCAGCGCCACGGGCGGCAGATCCGGGACGGTCCGGTCGGTGGGCAGGTCGGCCGGCCGTTTGCTCGGCGCCGGCGCGTACCGCCGAACCAGCCGGCGCAAGACGGCGCGCAACTGGCCGTCGACCGCCGTCGCCACCACCAGCCGGGCCTTGCTCTCCGGATCGGGCCAGGTCAGGCCGTCGGGCCGGGGATCGCCGTCGAAGCGCTCGAGGACCGCGTCGATCTCCTCGTCGCTCTCGGCCGTGACCGTCCCGACCCGGGCGCCGGCCTTGGTGAGCGCCTCGGCCAGCTGAAGAACGGGCACGCGCGGCGCGGCGCAGGCCTCAAGATCCGTCGAAGCGGAACCGCACGCCGAACCACAAGCGCCGCCGCACGCGTCGGCGGACCCTTGACCCTCGGCCAGGCTGAGGATGACGACGTCGTACATCAGGCCCCGCCCAGCACCGAGTGCCGCTCGATGACGGCCTCGCGGCCCGGGCCCACGCCGACGATCGACACGCGGGCGCCGAGGCGCTGCTCGACGAACTCGACGAAGCGCTGGGCGTCCTTCGGGAGGTCCTCGAACGTACGGCAGCCGGAGATGTCCTGTTTCCAGCCGGGCAGCGTCTCGTAGATCGGGATCGCGTGGTGGAAGTCGGTCTGGTTGATCGGCATCTCGTCGTGGCGCACGCCGTTCACGTCGTAGGCCACGCAGACCGGGATCTCGTCCAGATCGTCGTAGTTGTCCAACTTGGTCAGTGCGAAGTCGGTGACCCCGTTGATCCGTTGCGCGTACCGGCCGATGACCAGGTCGAGCCAGCCGATGCGGCGCGGGCGCCCGGTGGTGGTGCCGTACTCGTGGCCGACCTCGCGCAGGTAGTCGCCGAACTTGTCGTGCAGCTCGGTCGGGAACGGGCCCTCGCCGACCCGGCTGGTGAACGCCTTGAGCACGGCCACCACCCGGTCGATCCGGGTGGGCGGGATGCCGGAGCCGGTGCAGGCGCCGCCGGACGTCGCGTTCGAGCTGGTCACGAACGGGTAGGTGCCGTGGTCCACATCGAGCAGGGTGGCCTGGCCGGCCTCGCACAGAACGACCTTGCCGGCGTCGATGGCATTCGACAGCTCCAGCGCGGTGTCGCCGACATAGGGGCGGAGGCGATCGACGTACGAGAGAAGCTCCCGAACAACCTCTTCCGGCTTGACCGCCTGCCGGTTGTAGATCTTCGACAGCACCTGGTTCTTGAAGGAGAGCGCCGCCTCGACCTTCTGGCGCAGGATCGACTCGTCGAAGAGGTCCTGGATGCGGACGCCCATCCGGTTCATCTTGTCGGCGTAGGTCGGGCCGATGCCGCGACCGGTCGTCCCGATCCGGCGCGCGCCCAGGTAGCGCTCGCTGACCTTGTCGAGCGTGCGGTTGTACGAGGCGATGACGTGCGCGTTCGCGCTGACCCGGAGCCGGGACGTGTCGATGCCGCGGGCCTCGAGACCGTCGATCTCCTGGAACAGGACGGCGAGGTCGACCACCACCCCGTTGCCGATCACCGGGACCACGCCCGGGGTCAGGATCCCGCTCGGGAGCAGGTGCAGCGCGTACTTTTCGCCGTTGATCACCACGGTGTGGCCGGCGTTGTTGCCCCCGTTGAACTTGACCACGTAGTCCAGCCGGTCGCCCAGCAGGTCAGTGGCCTTGCCCTTGCCCTCGTCGCCCCATTGGGCGCCGACCAACACGATCACCGGCACTTCTTCGACGCCTTCCGTCGCTCCCGTGTACGCGGGAAAGCCCGGGTACCTGCGAAGTTTACGCGACCGACCAGCGGTGCGACGTGCGGAAGGACGCCGCCGGTAGGATCGGCGGTCGTGCGCGTACTTCTGATCGGGTCCGGCGGGCGGGAACACGCCCTCGCCGTGGGCCTCGCCGCCGACCCGTCCGTCGACTTCCTCGCCGCCGCTCCGGGCAATCCCGGCATCGCCCAGGTCGCGAACCTCTATCCGGTGACCGCCACCGACCCGGCCGCGGTCGCCGCGCTGGCCGTCGAGCTCGCGGCCGACCTGGTCGTCGTCGGGCCGGAGGCGCCGCTGGTGGCGGGGGTGGCCGATGCCGTACGCGCCAAGGGCATCGCCTGCTTCGGACCGAGCGCCGCGGCCGCCCAGCTCGAGGGGTCGAAGGCGTTCGCGAAGGACGTGATGGCGGCGGCCGGCGTCCCGACCGGGCTGTCCTACGCCTGCACCTCGGCCGAGCAGGTCGATCGTGCGCTGGCCGACCTCGGCGCGCCTTATGTGGTCAAGAACGACGGTCTCGCCGCTGGTAAAGGTGTCGTGGTTACCGACTCTCTTCCCGACGCCGAGCAGCACGCCGCTGACTGCGGAAAAGTCGTGATTGAACAGTATTTGTCGGGTCCGGAGGTGTCGCTCTTCGTGGTCACCGACGGCACGGCGGCGGTGCCGCTGATGCCGGCCCAGGACTTCAAGCGACTGGCCGACGGCGACGCCGGTCCGAACACGGGCGGCATGGGTGCGTACGCGCCGCTCGACTGGACGCCGGACGACCTGGTGCCCCAGGTCATGCGCGAGGTCGTGGAGCCGACGCTGGCCGAGATGCGCGCGCGGGGGATCCCGTTCGCCGGGTTGCTCTACGTCGGACTCGCGCTCACCCCCGACGGCCCCAAGGTCATCGAGTTCAACGCCCGCTTCGGCGACCCCGAGACCCAGGTGGTGCTGGCGCTCCTGGAGACGCCGCTGGGTGGCCTGCTGGAGGCGGCCGCGACCGGCAAGCTGGCCGCGCACCCGCCGCTGCGCTGGTACGAGGGCGCGGCCGTCACGGTCGTGGTCGCGAGCCAGAACTACCCCGCCACCCCGCGCACCGGCGACGTCATCACCGGCGCCGAGGTCCCCGGCGTGATCCACGCCGGCACGGCCCGCCGCGACGACGGCGCCCTGATCTCGGCCGGCGGCCGCGTGCTGAGCGTGACCGCCCAGGGCCCCGACCTGGCCGCGGCCCGCGAGGCCGCATATGCCCTGGTCGACGGCGTCCGCCTGGACGGCGCCCAGTACCGGACGGACATCGCCCTGGGCGCGGTCGAGGGCCGCATCCGCCTCTGAGACGACGCGTCTGAGACGACGAAAGGCCGGCCCGAGCGGGCCGGCCTTTGTCGAGAAGAATCAGGCCTTGGGGATGTCGAAGAGCTTGGCCACGTTGGCGGCGAGGCCGAGGTCGCCCTTGGCCTTGATCTTGCCGGTCATGAACATCATCATCGGGTTGCCGTCGCCCGAGACGACCTTCAGGAACGTCACCGGGTCCATGGTCATGGCGAGCTTGGGCTCGCGGGCCGGCTGGTTGGTGACGGTGCAGGCGCCGTTCTCGATCACGGTCTCGTAGGTGTCGCTCGCGCCGGCGGCGCCGCCGGTGATGATCCAGTGGATGACGGCCGAGGTATTGCCGGCCTTCTCGGCGCGGAACAGCGTCGGCATGCGGTTGAAGACCTCGTCGAGGATCTTCGTGCGCGCGTCGCCGGCCATGACCTCGGCGATCTGCGAATCCGGCGTCGTCTTGACGAGCTGAGCGAACTCCTTCGGGCCGATCGAGGCGAGCGACTCGGCGTTGAAATCAGTCATCGGTGGACCTTTCGGTATCTACGCTGTACCTACTCGTCAGTAACCCTAGCGACAATGCCGCTTCTCCGTGCAGTGTGCCACTCCCAAATAAGTGTTGGACAGTCGGCACGCGGGGCCCTAAACTCCCAAACATGTCTTTGGGAGATGCGGGAAGCGCGGGCGGTCCGCCGGCCGGTGGCGAGAAGGCCGCGCTACGTGCCATGGCCCATCCGATCCGCCTGCGGATGATGTCGCTGCTCACGGCCGCGCCGATGACGGCGGCCGAGGTCGCGCGGGAGCTCGGCCTCACCCACGCCAACGCCAGCTATCACCTGCGCAACCTGCTCTCCGGCGGCCTGATCCGGGTGGAGGGCGAGGAGAAGATTCGCGGGGGCGTTGCCAAGCGTTATCGCTACGACGTGGCCCACGACCGCGAGCAGGAGCAGCAGCGGGGGCCGAAGTCGGACGAGCAGCTCCGGCTCGAGTTCTCGGCCTTCGCCCACGAGCTGATCAGGCGTACGCGCGCGGCGCACTTCCCGCCCGGGCCCAAGCTGCTGGCCGACGCCGACCTCTGGGTCGAGCCGGAGAAGTGGGCCGAGATCCGCGAGCGGGTCGGCGACGCCCTGCGCGAGCTGCACGCGGCGGCCCGGCCGCCGCGCACCCCCGGCACCATCCGCACGAGCACGACGGCCGCGATGTTCCAGATGGGAGAAGAGGAATGAGAGTCCCCGCGCCGCTGCGGCACCGGCCCTTCCGCGTCCTGCTCGCCGGGCGCACGATCAACGCGTTCGGCAACGCGTTCGCCCCGATCGCGCTGGCCTTCGCCGTCCTCGACATCAGCGGCTCGGCCACCGACCTCGGCTTCGTGGTCGGCGCGCGCACCGTGGTCAACGTCGCGTTCCTGCTCTTCGGCGGCGTCCTCGCCGACCGCCTGCCGAAGAACCTGCTGATGGTCGGCTCGAGCCTGGCCGCGGCGGCGACCCAGGGCGTGGTGGCGGCGCTGGTGCTGACCCACTCGGCGACGATCCCGCTGCTCATCGGGCTGGCCGCGATCAACGGCATGGTCGGGGCGCTGGCGCTGCCGGCGAGCGCCTCGATCCTGCCGCAGACGGTGCCGGAGGGGATCCGCCAGCAGGCGAACGCGATCAGCCGGGTTTTCCTCAACGGCGCGGCCATCTTCGGGGCGCCGGCGGCCGGCATCGTGATCGCGGCGGTCGGCCCGGGCTGGGGCATCGCGGTCGACGCGGTGAGCTTCGCGGTCTCGGCGGTCCTGTTCGCGGCGCTCGGCAACCCGACGGCGGCGGTGGCGAAGGGGGCGGAGAAGGAGCCGTCGATCCTGGCCGGGGACGAGGCTGCTCTCGGCGTACCGGAAGAGGCCGGGGTGAAGAGACCCAACATCTTCGCCGATCTGCGGACCGGGTGGTCCGAGTTCCGTACCCGCACCTGGCTCTGGATCGTCGTGGCCGGGTTCAGCGTGTTCAACATGGCCTGGGGCGGCGGGCTCTTCGTGCTCGGGCCGGTCGTCGCCGACGACACCATCGGGCGCCGAGCCTGGGGCTTCGTGCTGGCCGCGCAGACCGCCGGCATGATCATCGGTGGGCTGATCGCGATGCGGCTGCGGGTGCGGCGACTGCTCTTCCTCGGCGTGGCCTGCTGCCTGCCGCTCGCCATCCCGGTCTTCCTGCTCGGCACCTATCCGCAGCTGTGGGCGCTGATCGCCGGCGCCCTGCTCGGCGGGCTGACGCTCGAGCAGTTCGGCGTGGCCTGGGAGACGTCGATGCAGGAACATGTGCCGGCCGACAAACTGGCGCGCGTCTACTCGTACGACATGGTCGGCTCCTTCGTCGCGATCCCCATCGGTGAGATGACCGTCGGCCCGATCTCGCAGGTCGCCGGCCGCCAGGCCACCCTGATCGGCGCGGGCCTGCTCATGGTCGCCGCCGTCGCCTTCATGCTGAGCAGCCGTGACGTACGCACCTTGGCGCACAAGCTGCCCGAGCCGGCCGGGGAGCCCGTGAAAGAATCGATCGCGTGACGATCCCGAACGTGCTGGCCGCCCGATACGCCTCCGCCGACCTCACGGCCCTCTGGTCCCCGGAGGAGAAGATCCGGATGGAGCGCCGGCTCTGGCTCGCCGTGCTGCGCGCCCAGCGTGATCTCGGGGTGTCGGTGCCCGAGGGCGCGGTCGAGGCCTACGAGGCGGTGCTCGACCGGGTCGACCTGGCGTCGATCGCCGCGCGCGAGCGGGTCACCCGGCACGACGTGAAGGCGCGGATCGAGGAGTTCAGCGCGCTCGCCGGCTTCGAGCAGATCCACAAGGGCATGACCTCGCGCGATCTCACCGAGAACGTCGAGCAGCTGCAGATCCGGGCTTCCCTCGAGCTCGTACGCGAGCGCGTCGTGAGCACCCTGGCCCGGCTCACCGAGCGCGCCGTCGAATACTCCGACCTGGTCATCACCGGCCGCTCGCACAACGTGGCGGCGCAGGCGACCACCCTCGGCAAGCGTTTCGCCTCGGCCGCGGAAGAGCTGCTCATCGCGTACGAGCGACTGGACGACCTGATCGGGCGCTATCCCCTGCGTGGCATCAAGGGTCCGGTCGGCACCGCGGCCGACCAGCTCGACCTGCTCGACGGGGACTTCGAGGCGCTCGCCACGCTCGAGCAGCGGGTCGCCGGGCACCTCGGCTTCAACCGGGTGCTCACGAGCGTCGGCCAGGTCTACCCGCGGTCGCTCGACTTCGACGTGGTCTCGGCCCTGGCCCAGGTCATCGCCGGCCCGTCCTCGCTGGCCACCACGATCCGCCTGATGGTCGGCCAGGAACTGGTCACCGAGGGCTTCAAGCCGGGCCAGGTCGGCTCGTCGGCGATGCCGCACAAGATGAACACGCGCTCGTCCGAGCGGGTCAACGGCCTCGCCGTGATCGTCCGGGGCTACCTGTCGATGGTCGGCGAGCTGGCCGGCGACCAGTGGAACGAGGGCGACGTCTCCTGCTCGGTGGTCCGCCGGGTCGCCCTGCCGGACGCGTTCTTCGCCACCGACGGGCTGTTCCAGACGTTCCTGACCGTGCTCGACGAGTTCGGGGCGTACCCCGCGGTGATCGCCCGCGAGCTCGACCGGTTCCTGCCGTTCCTGGCCACCACCAAGATCCTGGTAGCGGCCGTGCGCAAGGGCGTCGGCCGGGAGGTCGCGCACGAGGTGATCAAGGAGCACGCCGTCGCGGTGGCGCTGGCCATGCGCGAGAAGGGCGCGGTCGTGAACGATCTCTTCGACCGGTTCGCCGGCGACGAGCGGCTCCGGCTGACCCGGAGCGAGATCGACATCCTGGTCGCGGACCGGGCCGCCTTCGTGGGGGCCGCCCCCTCGCAGGTGCGCGCGATCGCCGACCGGGTGGCGACGATCGTGGCGGGGCATCCGGCGGCCGCGCACTACGCCCCGGCGCCCATCCTCTGAGACACGCCGTCGAGGCGCGGCGGAGCTCGACCCTCGCGCCGCACCTCGGCGGAATCCGCTCGATTGCCCCGACCGGCGGCGGTGGGGGCGCCGCCGCCGGTTCTTCCGGAGATCGATGACCCGACCGTATGCGGGCCGGACCTCGCCGCCAACAACCCAGCTCGGCCATATCACCGTGTGATGGCCCGCCTGCAAGATCACAAGAGTGGGCCGACATCCCCTGCTCAGGGGCGCTTGCGTCGCGCGGCCGACACCGGCCGATGGCTTTCTCGCGAGCATCGCAAGGTAGGCTCGCGATGCTCACACCTATCAGTCAGGAGTGCCCGTGGCTCGCGTCGTGGTCGACGTCATGCTCAAGCCGGAGATCCTCGACCCGCAGGGCCAGGCGGTTGCGAACGCGCTGCCCCGGCTCGGCGTCAACGACGTCTCCTCCGTCCGCATCGGTCGCCGGATCGAGATCGAGTTCGCCGGCGAGGCCGATGTCGAGCGCGCCCGCGAGATCGCGGACAAGCTGCTCGCCAACCCCGTGATCGAGGACTTCACCATCCACCTGGATGGCGCGACGGCGGAGGTCGCCTGACCATGCGCATCGGTGTGGTCACCTTCCCGGGCTCGCTCGACGACGGGGACGCGGCCCGCGCCGCGCACATCGCCGGCGGCGAGGCGGTCCGCCTCTGGCACGGCGATCCCGACCTGCACGGCGTCGACGCCGTGGTGCTGCCCGGCGGCTTCTCGTACGGCGACGCCCTGCGCTGCGGCGCCATCGCCCGGTTCGCCCCGGTGATGGAGACGATCATCGACGCGGCCCGTGGCGGCCTGCCGGTGCTGGGCATCTGCAACGGCTTCCAGATTCTCTGCGAGGCGCACCTTCTTCCCGGCGCGCTCACCCGCAACCAGCACCTGCACTTCCGCAACCGCGACCAGTTCCTGCGCGTCGAGTCCACCGACACCGCCTGGACCAACGGCTACACGCCGGGCCAGGAGATCCTCATCCCGGTGAAGAACGGCGAGGGCTGCTACGTCGCGGACGACCGGACGCTCGACGCGCTCGAGGCCGAGGGCCGCATCGTCGCGCGCTACATCCGCGGAAACCCGAACGGTTCGCAGCGCGACATCGCCGCGATCACCAATGAGGCCGGCAACGTCGTCGGCATCATGCCGCACCCGGAACACGCGGTGGAGGCGCTGACCGGCCCGTCGCTGGACGGCCTCGGCTTCTTCACCTCCGTCCTGCGTGCCCTGGCCGGGGCGTCCGCGGGCGGACAGCACGCAGGGGGACAGTAAATGACGACGCAGCCGGAGACGGCGGGCGCCAAACCGACCGGGTTCGCCGCGACCGATGTGCTGGTCAACGAGTTCGGCGGCGAGCCGGACACGGTGCACCGCGCACTCGACACGCCGGACGAGCTTCAGCCCCACACCGAGCTCGGCCTCAAGGACGACGAGTACGAGCGGATCCGGCAGATCCTCGGACGGCGGCCGACCGCCTCCGAGCTCGCCATGTACTCGATCATGTGGAGCGAGCACTGCTCGTACAAGTCGAGCAAGGTGCACCTGCGCCAGTTCGGCGACAAGGCCCCGCAGAACACCCGGATGCTGGCGGGCATCGGGGAGAACGCGGGCGTCGTGCAGATCTCGGACGACCTCGCGGTCACGTTCAAGGTCGAGTCGCACAACCACCCGAGCTTCGTCGAGCCGTACCAGGGCGCCGCGACCGGCGTCGGCGGCATCGTGCGCGACATCCTCGCCATGGGCGCCCGCCCGATCGCCGTGATGGACCCGCTGCGCTTCGGCGCGGCCGACCACCCCGACACCGCCCGGGTGCTGCCCGGCGTGGTGGCCGGAATCGGCGGCTACGGCAACTGCCTGGGCCTGCCCAACATCGGCGGCGAGATCGTCTTCGACCCGACGTACCAGGGCAACCCGCTGGTCAACGCCCTGAGCATCGGCGTGCTTCCGGTGCAGCGCCTCCAGCACAAGGAGGCGGCCGGCGTCGGCAACGTCGTGGTGCTGCTCGGCGCGCGTACCGGCCGGGACGGCATCGGCGGCGTTTCCGTGCTCGCGTCGGCAACCTTCGACGAGGGGGCCGAGCAGCGCCGCCCGTCGGTGCAGGTCGGCGACCCGTTCATGGAGAAGCTGCTCATCGAGAGCTGCCTCGAGCTGTACGACGCCGGCCTCGTCGCCGGCATCCAGGACCTCGGCGGCGCGGGCCTGACCTGCGCGCTCACCGAGACGGCGGCCGCGGCCGGCACCGGCATGCGGGTCTGGCTGGAGCGGGTGCCGCTGCGCGAGGCCTCGATGTCGCCCACCGAGATCCTGGCCAGCGAGTCGCAGGAGCGCATGCTTCTGATCGTCACGCCGGAGAACCTCGCGCAGGTGCTGGCCGTCGCCGAGAAGTGGGGCGTCTGGGCCACCGCGATCGGCGAGGTCACCCCGGCCGAGGCGGACGGCTCCCCGGGCCGGCTGGTGATCAGCTGGAAGGACTTCGTGGTCGTCGACGTGCCGCCCGGCTCGCTCGCCGACGACGGTCCGGTCTACGCCCGGCCGATCCGCGAGCCGGCCGACCTGATCCTGCTCCAGGCGGACAAGGCCGAGACCCTGCCGCGGCCCTCGACCGGCGACGAGCTGCGCGAGACGGTGCTGCGGATGGCCGCCTCGCCGAACCTGTGCGACAAGACCTGGGTCACCGAGCAGTACGACCGGTACGTGCTCGGCAACACCGTGCTGGCCCAGCCGGAAGACTCGGGTGTGCTGCGCATCGACGAGCGCACCGGACTCGGGGTGGCGCTGTCGGTCGACGGCAACGGGCGGTTCGCGCGCCTCGACCCGTACGAGGGCGCCAAGCTGGCCCTGGCCGAGGCGTTCCGCAACGTCGCGGTCACCGGCGCCGAGCCGGTGGCGGTCACCGACTGCCTCAACTTCGGCTCGCCCGAGGACCCGGCCGTGATGTGGCAGTTCGCCGAGGCCGTCCGCGGTCTCGCCGACGGCTGCCAGCAGCTGGGCACCCCGGTGACCGGCGGCAACGTCAGCTTCTACAACCAGACCGGCGCCGCTGCGATCCACCCGACCCCGGTGGTCGGCGTGCTCGGCGTCTTCGACGACGTGGCCCGCCGCATCCCGATGGGCTTCCCGCAGGTGACCGGCGAGGGCGACCAGCTCTTCCTGCTCGGCGAGACGTCCTGCGAGCTGTCCGGCTCGGAGTGGGCGTGGGTCACCCACGGACACCTCGGCGGCCGGCCGCCCAAGGTCGACCTGGTGCGCGAGCAGCGGCTCGGCGCGCTGATGTCGCGGGCCTCGCAGGCCGGTCACGTCAGCGCCGCGCACGACCTCTCCGACGGCGGTCTCGCCCAGGCGCTGGTCGAGAGCTGCCTGCGGTACGAGGTGGGCGCGCGGGTCGCGTTCCCCGACGACGAGAACTCGCCGTTCGTCCACCTGTTCAGCGAGTCGGCCGGGCGTGCCCTGATCGCGGTGCCGCGTGGGCACGACAAGGCGTTCGTGGCGCTGGCCGCCGACTACGGCGTGCCGTGCACCCCGATCGGCGTCACCACGCGGGAGCCCGAGCTCGAGGTTCGTGAGCAGTTCACGATCCCGCTGCCCGAGCTGCGCGAGGCCTGGTCGGCGACGCTGCCCCGGCTGTTCGGCGGCGTCGCGGAGCTGGCCGGCCGGCACGGCGACCCGGAGCACGCGGCCGACCCGGCCGCTCCGCCCGGCGACCGGGGCGACGAGATGCTGGCGGCGGCCGCGGCCGGCGCGGCGATGGAGTCGGCAGCGCCGATCGAGGCCGATGGCGTTCCGGCGGCGTCGGTCGAGGCCGACGGCATCCCGGCGGCGTCGGTCGAGGCCGACGCCATCCCGGCGGCGTCGGTCGAGCTCGAGATCGCCGAGCCCAGCGAGCCCGTTCCCGGTGGACCGATCGAGCCCGCCGAGGACTGATCCACAACCGACAGAAAAGCCCGGCCGGCGATCACGCCGGCCGGGCTTTTACTTGCCCGTTCTAGTTGTCCCACTCCGCCGGGCGGCGCTGACCCGGGTGCGAGGGCTGACGGTTGCCGCGCTGGTCGTAGCCGCTCTCGTCGTAGCCGTCGTTGCGGGCGCCGTACTGGCCGGCCGGGGCGCCTTGACCGGCTTGACCGCCTTGACCGGCTTGACCGGCGCCGTACTGGCCGCCGCCGTACTGCTGGCCGCCCTGGTCGCCGTAGCCGGCCTGGTCGTAGCCGCCCTGGTCGTACCCGCCGCCGCCGTACTGCCCGCCGCCGTACTGCTGGCCGCCCTGGTCGCCGTAGCCGGCCTGGTCGTAGCCGCCCTGGTCGTACCCGCCGCCGCCGGCCTGGTAGCCGCCGCCGTACTGCTGGCCGCCGTAGCCGCCGCGCTGGTCGTACCCGCCGTCGTCGTAACCGTCGCTCTGGCCGGCCTCGGGGCGGTACATGCCCGTGGGCTCGTCGTAGCGCTGCTGCCCGGCCGGGGCGCCTTGACCGGCGCCGTACTGGCCGCCGCCGTACTGCTGGCCGCCGTAGGTGCCGGCACCCGGTGCGGGCGCGGCCGCGGCGCCGTACGTGCTCGTGCCTCCGCCGTATGGGGCCTGCTCGCCGTACTGTGCCTGCTCGCCGTACTGGCCGCCGCCGTACTGCTGGGCGCCGTTGCCGCCGGCCTGGTTGTCCCAGCCGCCGCCGCCGTACTGGCCGCCCTGGTGCGGGACCGGGGCGCCGTACGGGTCGGGGAACTCGTCCTCGACCGGGCGCTGCAGCATGGTCGGTGCGTCCGCCATCGGGGAGCCCGAGCGCGGCGCCACCATGGTCGCGTCCCGGCCGGCGCCCATCGGCGAAGCCACCCGGGTCGCGTCGTTGAACCGGCCCTGGCTCGGCGGGACCATGCCCGACGGCCCGCCGCCCATGACGGTCGGGTCGACCTCGGGACCGCCGCCGCCCTCGGGGTTGTTCTTGCGCCGCATCAGCACCAGCACGATCGCGCCGACGCCGGCCGCCACGAGCAGGCCGCCGAGCACGATGAACAGCAGCGAGCCGGAGCCGCCGCCCTGGTCCGAGGACGTCTTCTGAGCATTCGGGTCGGCCGCCGCCGCCGAGTCGTCCTGGGTCGGCTCCTCGGTGGCCTCGTCGGTCGCCTCGGCGCTGGCCGAGGCCGACGCGGAAGCGGACGGGGAGGCCGACGCGGTCGACTCCAGCAGCTTGAGGGTGAGGTTGGCGATCGCGCTCTTACCGGCCGAGGCCTGGATCGTCACGGTGGCCGTCTCGTAGCCGTCCTTGAGCGCGCCCACCGTGATGTTGCCCGGCGTGATCGGCTGCGAGTCGGACGAGTTGAACGAGTAGCCGCCCGAGCCGTTGGTCTTCGCCTGGTACGGGTGGCCGCCGCTGTCCTTCATGGCGACGTCGGCGCCGGAGATGGCCTTGCCGTTCTGGTCCTTGACCTTGCCGGAGATCGACGTGACCGTCTGCGGCTTGTCCGGACCCTGCACGTTGACGTTCACCGTGTCGGAGGCCGGCTGCTCGCCCTGGATGGAGACGGTGACCTTGATCGGGATCGACTTGGACTGGCCGGCGTCGACGTTGGGCGCCGTGAAGGTCGCCTGGTACGTCTTGCCCTGGCCGTCGACCTGGTCGACCTGGCCGCAGTTACCGGAGCACTTGGACATGCCGCTGGTCACCTGGATGGTGGCGCGGACCGCCTGCCCGTCCTGGTTGGTGTTGCGCACCTGGTACTGCATCTGCACGGTGTTCCCCGACAGCACATCGGTCGGGACGCTCGTGATCTGCACGTCCGGGGGAGACGCCAGCGCCACCGCGGGCGCGACGGCGATTCCGCCGACGACCACCGCCAGTAACGCACCGGCTTGGGCCGCTCGGGCTCGTAGGTGCGTTGTCACGTACACCGCCTTCCGGGTCGCACGGTCTCTCCGGGCTCCTCTAGAGTGCCGGTTACATCCCGCGACTAAAAACACCGTCGGCCACTATGCCTTGTCACGGGTCCGTTCCGCGACCCAGGGGCGCGTACCAATCTCGGCAGAGCGGGTCGTATCGTCCCGGCGTGTCCCCTGCGCACAATAAATCCGAGTCCGTCAAACACGCGCTGGACGCGCTGGATCGGGGCGAAGAACCCGAGCGTGCGGTCCTGCGTGACGCTGTGCGAGCACTGTTGACCGAGTTGGCGCGACGCGCACCTGGCCGTTCGGTGGAGGTGCGAATTCCGCCTTTCGGTGCGATTCAGTGTGTCGCAGGTCCCAGGCACACACGTGGCACACCGCCCAATGTGGTCGAAACGGATCCGATCACCTGGGTCCTCGTCGCCACGGAGCGTGTGACCTGGGCAGATGCGCTGAGTGACGGACGTCTCCGGGCCAGCGGCATCCGTACCGACCTCAGCGAGTATCTGCCGCTGTACGGGCCCGAAAGCGGTGAGTAAGCGCCGCGCGAGCCCGAGCCGACCCCCTCCGCCTCGCGTACACTGGGCCGTCGGAGCGTCCAGCAAAACGACCAGATCAGGGAGCGACAGGTGCCCCGAGGCGACGGCCGGTTGACCGACGATCTCGACCCCCAGGAGCGCGGCCCCCAGGATGCCTGCGGCGTCTTCGGTGTCTGGGCCCCGGAGGAAGAGGTCGCGAAACTCACGTATTTCGGGCTCTTCGCTCTTCAGCACCGCGGCCAGGAAGCCGCCGGCATCGCCGTGAGCGACGGCTCGGGCGTGGTGGTCTACAAGGACCTCGGCCTGGTCTCCCAGGTCTTCGACGAGCCGACCCTGGCCAGCCTGCGCGGCCACCTCGCGATCGGGCACACGCGCTACTCCACGACCGGCGGGTCGAACTGGGAGAACGCGCAGCCCACGATCCGCGCCACCACGGCCGGCACGACGATCGCCCTGGCCCACAACGGCAACTTGGTCAACACGGCCGAGCTGGCCCGCGAGGTCGCCGAGCGCGGTCTCGAGGCCCCCGGATCATCGGACATCGCCGCGACCTCCGACACCGCCTTGGTGACGACGCTGCTGGCCAGCCGCCCCGACCTGTCCGTCGAGGCCGCGGCGCTCGAGGTGCTTCCGCGTCTGCGGGGCGCGTTCAGCTTCGTGTTCATGGACGAGAACACGCTCTATGCGGCGCGCGACGCCCAGGGTGTACGGCCGCTGGTGCTCGGCCGGATGGAGCGGGGCTGGGTCATCGCCAGCGAGACCGCGGCGCTGGACATCGTCGGCGCCAGCTTCGTGCGCGAGGTCGAGCCGGGCGAGATGCTCGCGGTCGACGAGCACGGGCTGCGGTCGACCCGGTTCGCCGCGCCCGAGCCCAAGGGCTGCCTTTTCGAGTACGTCTACCTGGCCCGCCCCGACACGACGATCGCCGGCCGCAACATGTACTCGGCCCGCGTCGAGATCGGCCGCCGGCTCGCCAAGGAGCACCCGGTCGAGGCCGACCTGGTCATCCCGGTGCCCGAGTCCGGCACCCCGGCCGCCATCGGGTACGCGGAGGCGTCCGGCATCCCGTACAGCGCGGGCCTGACCAAGAACGCGTACGTCGGCCGCACCTTCATCCAGCCCTCGCAGACGATCCGTCAGCTGGGCATCCGGCTCAAGCTCAACCCCCTGCGCGAGGTCGTGCGGGGCAAGCGCCTGGTCGTGGTCGACGACTCGATCGTCCGCGGCAACACGCAGCGCGCCCTCGTGCGCATGCTGCGCGAGGCCGGCGCGCTCGAGGTGCACGTGCGCATCTCGTCGCCGCCGGTGCAGTGGCCGTGTTTCTACGGCATCGACTTCGCGACCCGCGCCGAGCTGATCGCGAACGGTTTGGAGATCGACGGGATCCGGCGCTCGATCGGCGCCGACAGCCTGGGTTATGTTTCCCTCGACGGCCTGGTCCAGGCGACCGAGCAGCCCAAGTCACGGCTCTGCATGGCCTGCTTCGACGGGCAGTACCCGATCGAGTTGCCCGCCGGCAACCTGATCGGCAAGCACCTGCTGGAGGGGGTCGGCAAACGCGCCTCGATGCCGGCCGCCAGCGACGAGGCCGCCACGGCGGCGGTCGCCGAGCTCGAGACGGAGTACGACGACCGGGGCGAGACCCGGCTGGTCGCCAGTCCCGGCGGCGGCAACGCCCTGCAGCACCCGTGATCTTCGAGAGACTTCTAAGGGGAATACCGTGACCCACGTGTCCGAGCGCAACAGTGCCAACGGCGCCGAGGGCGACCGCAGGCCTTGGACGGCCGGGTCGGGCCGCGCCGCGCGGAAGCGCTCGGTCACCTACGCGGAGGCGGGGGTCTCGATCGAGGCCGGTGACCGCGCCGTGGAGCTGCTCAAGTCGAAGGTCAAGAAGACCACCCGGCCCGAGGTCATGGGCGACCTGGGCGGCTTCTCCGGCCTGTTCCGGCTGAACACGCAGAAGTACAAGAGCCCGATCCTGGCCTCGTCGACCGACGGCGTCGGCACCAAGCTGGTGATCGCGCAGCAGCTCGACATCCACGACACGATCGGCATCGATCTGGTCGCGATGGTCGTCGACGACCTGGTGGCCTGCGGCGCCGAGCCGCTCTTCCTGCTCGACTACATCGCCTGCGGCGAGGTCGTGCCGGACAAGGTGGCCGAGATCGGCGCCGGTATCGCGGACGGCTGCCGCTACGCGGGCTGCGCGCTGCTGGGCGGCGAGACCGCGGAGCACCCCGGCGTCCTGCGCCCCGACGAGTACGACGTGTCGGCGACCGGCGTCGGCGTGGTCGAGGAGAGCGAGATCCTCGGGCGCGACCGGGTCGAGGTGGGCGACGCGGTAATCGCGATGCGCTCGTCCGGCCTGCACTCGAACGGCTACTCCCTGGTCCGGCACGTGCTGCTCGGCGCCGGCCGGATGCGGCTCGACTCGGTGGTCGACGACTTCGGCACCCAGCGCACGCTCGGCGAGGAGCTGCTGACCCCCACCAAGATTTACGCCAAGGACTGCCTCGGCCTGATCGAGGAGACCGAGGTCCGCGCGTTCTCGCACGTGACCGGCGGCGGCATCCCCGGCAACCTGGTGCGCATCCTGCCCGACCACGTGGACGCGGTGGTCGACCGCTCCACCTGGCGGCCGCAGCCGATCTTTGATCTGATCCAGGCCAAGGGCCGGATCGAGGACAACGAGATGGAAGCCACGTTCAACATGGGCGTGGGCATGTTCGCGATCGTCTCCTCCGACGACGCCGACCGGGCGATGGCCTACCTGACCGGCCGCGGCGTCGAGGCGTGGCAGGTCGGTGAGGTCATCGACGGCACCGGCGAGGTGCAGATGATGGGCCAGTACACCCGCGGCTGAAGAATTCGGTGGAAGAATCCGCGTGTGTCGATCTATGGCACATGCGGATCTTTCATGTACGGGGTGGCTCGCGCGGCCTACCTTGAGGCGTACGCCGGACGGGGGTGCACATGAGCGAACAGTGGAGCGGCATGCGCGGGATCGCGGCCGTCCCGACCTACGTCGTGATGCAGCCCACCACTCTCTGCAACCTCGACTGCTCTTACTGTTACCTTCCGTTCCGCGCCGCCGACAAGCGCATGCCGGTCGAGGTGGCCGCCGCCGTGGCTTCGTCGGTGGAGGTCTTCGCCCGGGCCGGCCGGTTCTCGGTGGTCTGGCACGGCGGCGAGCCGCTGGCTACCGGGCGTGACCACCTGGCCGCGCTGCTCGCCCCGTTCGGCGCCGGCGTCGAGCACCACGTGCAGACCAACGCGACCCTGATCGACGACGCCTGGTGCGAGTTCTTCGCCGAGCACGACATGCGGGTCAGCGTGAGCGTGGACGGCCCGGCGGACCGGAACGGGGACCGAGTAACCCGGGGCGGCAAACCGGCGTACGACCGCATCATGCGCGGCATCGACGCGCTGCGCCGCCACGACATCCCCTTCTCGGCGCTCTGCGTGGTGGGCGATCCCCGCCCCGGAGTCGCCGCCTCGCTGTACGCCTACTTCCTCGAGCTGGGCTGCGAGGTGCTCGGCATCAACGTCGAGGAGCTCGAAGGCGTCAACAAGCGGGCCAACCGCCACGACCCGGCCGACGTGACCGCCTTCTGGGCCGAGCTGGTCGGCGCCTGGCGTCGTGACCCGCGGATCCACCTGCGCGAGATCGAGTGGTCGCTGCGCTACGTGGCCGCGGTGCTCGACGGCTCCGCCGACGACCTGCTGCCGCGCCGGCTCGACCCGATACCCACCGTGGCATACGACGGCTCGGTGGTGCTGCTCTCGCCCGAGCTGGCCGGCTTCCACGACCCCCGGTACGGCGACTTCACCAGCGGCAACGTGCTGACCACCCCGCTCGGTTCGATTCTCGCGGCGGCCGCGGAGACTCCGTGGGTCGCCGAGTTCCTGCGCGGGGTGGAGGCGTGCCGGGCGACGTGCCCGTACTTCGGTTTCTGCGGCGGCGCCCATGCGGCCAACCGCTACTTCGAGCGTGGCCGGTTCGACACGACCGAGACCGACCACTGCCGCAACAGCAAGATTCGCCTACTGGAGGGAGTGCTGGACCATGCCCGAGATCACCAACCCACGGCAGTCTGAGGCTGTGCAGCCAGAAATCGTGGGAGTCGATCCGGTGACGGCACGGGTGCGCGACACCCGCGCCGGGCTGGCCGCGCTCATCGCGGAGGCCGAGGCCGCCCGCGAACGGCGTGCGGAGAGCACGTCGGAGGATGGTTCGGCGGTGTGCGCCTGGAACCACTTCGAGAACATCCCGACGTTCTACAACTGGAACAACCGGCCCAGAGCTTAATGGCGTCGCCTGCGGCGCCGCGGGCGATCGCCTCAACAGCGAGGCGATCGCGGGCCGTTGCGTGAGTTGAAGTCCCCGGAAAATCGGCGGGTCGGAGACGGCAAGCGAATCGGCTCAGCGGCAAGAGCGACCGGACTCAGCAACGACCGCGGCCGGCGCAGCGGTGAGCGCGAGCGGGCTCGGCGGAGCGCATCCGAATGAAGAAGGCGTCCGTCTACCGGGCGAGGCGGCTCAGCGGTCAGGCTCGAAGCCCACGCGGGATTGCGCCCGCGTGGGCTTCAATGTCGTTGCTGAACCGTGGGAAGTGTGACCGCGACACACGGAAGCACGCGGTCAGCCGCGTGCTCTGTGCAATACGGGTCAGCGCCTTGTTGGCGACCAGGAGTCCTGGTCGTCGTCCGCGTCGTCCTCGTCGTCGTCGACGAACTCATCGTTGTCGTCGTTGAAATGACGGTCGGACTTACCACTGGCACCCGCCAGTTCGCGCTGCAAGGCGGTGAGGTCGGTGTTCGGGGAGTGGTACTTCAGCTCCCGGGCCACCTTCGTCTGCTTGGCCTTAGCACGGCCGCGCCCCATGGCTCGACCCCCTCGCACAGAATTCGGGGCAGCCCGAAGGCGGGCCCCGATGACGTCAGGCATCTCTCGTGGGTCTTACGGTACATGGACGATGCCGCCTTCGGCACCTCGGGTTGCGTGTGACACTGCCGCGCGTCGCGGGTTTTACATCCCGGAACGCACGGCAGGTCGCAAACCGGCCACGGCCGCGGCAAAACGAGCGGCGAAACGAGGAGCGAGGGGGCTCGCTCAGCCCAGGTAGATGGAGCGCAGCCGGCCGACCTCGGCCATCCGCTGCTCGGCCAGCCGGTCGGCCGCCACGGCCGGCGCGACGCTTTCCTCGTCGGCCAGCGCCAGGATCTTCCGGGTGGTCTCGAAGATCCCGGTGGCGCGCAGCTTGGCCCGCTCGAAGTTGAAGCCCTCGATCTCGTCGGCCACCTGGATCACGCCGCCGGCGTTCACCAGATAGTCGGGCGTGTAGAGGATGCCGCGCTCGGCGAGCGTCTTCTCGATTCCGGGGTGGGCGAGCTGGTTGTTGGCGCCGCCGGTGACGACCTTGGCCCGCAGCACCGGCACGACGTCGTCGTCCAGGGCGCCGCCGAGGGCGCAGGGCGCGTACACGTCGATGTCGGAGGTGATCAGCGCGTGCGTGTCGGCCACCAGCTCGATCTGCGGGTGGGTGGTGCGGGCCCAGGCCCGGGCCGCCTCGTTCACGTCGGTGGCGACCACCGTGGCGCCGTCCTCGAGGAGGTGGCCGGCCAGGTACTTGCCGACCTTCCCGAGCCCGGCGATGCCGACCGTGCGGCCGGCCAGCGTGGGCGCGCCCCAGGTGTGCTCGGCCGCGGCCCGCATGCCCTGGAAGACGCCCCAGGCGGTGAGGATGGAGGAGTCGCCGGCGCCGCCGTGCTCGAGGCTGCGGCCGGTCACGTAGCGGGTCTCACGGGCGATGACGTCCATGTCCGGCACGTAGGTGCCGACGTCGCACGCGGTGTAGTAGCGGCCGTGCAGGGACTCGACGAAGCGGCCGTACGCGCGAAGCAGCCCCTCGGACTTGGCGCGCGCCGGGTCGCCCCAGATGACCGCCTTGCCGCCACCGAGGTCGAGGCCGGCCAGCGCGTTCTTGTAGGCCATGCCGCGGGACAGCTTGAGCACGTCGGCGAGCGCGTCCGCCTCGCTCTCGTACGGATAGAAGCGGGTGCCGCCGAGCGCGGGCCCGAGGGCCGTGGAATAGATGCCGATGATCGCCCTGAGGCCGGTCTGCCGGTCCTGGCAGAAAACGACCTGTTCGTGCCCGCTGGCGTCGGTGCCGTCGGTGTCGAACACGCCCATCGCTGCTCTCCTGATCTGATTGTCGAGGCCCTTGTGAGGCCGCTGTCCCGGCGGGGTGTGCCGGACATAGCGAGCCTAGTCGGGCGGACCCGGGACTGATTACGTCCGCGCGGGAAGTTCCATGCGGCCGAATTCATGGAAGGATCGCGTCGTGCCGTCACTGTTCGCGTCGTACCTTCGGGTTTACGAGCCGCTGACCGCCTTCGACCGCGACCGCCAGGTTTTCTGGCGGAAGTACGCCCGCGAGGGCCGGGCTCTCGGCCCCGTCGACGGACCGGTCAAGCAGCGCTCCGCCGTGCTCGAGGCGCTGGGCGCCGGCTGGACCAGGCTGCCCGATCTGCCCGACGAGGCGTACGTGCTGGAGTGGGGCGACACGCTGCTGGTCTGCCCGTGGAACCTGCGCCTGCGGGTCGCCGAGGCCGCGCTGAACGCCCGCGACGGCGTGCCCAGCGTGCTGGCCGACGCGTTCGTCCCGCCGGTGCTGGCCGGCCAGGCCCGCGCGATCGTCGAGGACTGGCGCAGCGGGGCCAAGGTGCTCGAGCACGGCGTGCCGCGGGTGCACGAGCAGATCGCGACCTGGGGCGTGCCGCTGCGCTGGTTCGTCTTCATCGACCTCGACGAGCGGGAGTTCGAGCTCGTGCCCGGGCGGCGCACGCTGCGCTACCGCACGGAGATCTCCAAGGCCCGGCGCCGCGCGCACCGGGGCGTCTCGGTGCTGCGCAAGTCGCTCGGCGACGCGCCGATCACCGAGGCGGTCGAGGAGGGCACCCGGTGGCTGGAGGAGTTCCACCCGCGGTCGATCGTCGAGCTCGACTACGGCGGTCTCGTCAACCTCCTCCCGGATGACGTCCTCAGCGAGGACGATTCACCCGGACTGGTGGCGGCCGGCCTTTCCGCGCTGTCCCGCGGCGACGCGGACGCGGCCTCCGAGGCGTACGAGAAGCTCGTCGAGCGGTGGCGCAGCGTGCAGCTTCTCGAGCGCTGCAACTGACCTGCGAAAACGGGACAGACGGGCGGAATTCGCGGGCCGTGGGAACGCTCCCGAAGCGAACACTCTTCGTAATCATGGCTCGTCGAAGCGTGATAATCGGACTAAACGCGGCACTATCTGGCGTAGAAAACGCGGAAAAATCGGGCATGCTTCATCCGTCTATCTGGGGACGTTCGTCCGTTCGGCCCATGTCGGACATCGGGGACTAGCCGGACCATGAGAGACGCACCGGCCGGCGGGACCCCGGCCGATGTCTATAGGTACCTGTGGAGGAGTGACCGATGGCATCGCGTACGCATGATCCTGAGCCGCTACTGACGCCGGCCGAGGTGGCTTCGATGTTCCGCGTCGACCCGAAGACCGTCACCCGGTGGGCGAAAGCCGGCAAGCTCAGTGCAATCCGCACGCTGGGCGGCCACCGCCGCTACCGGGAGTCGGAGGTTCGCGCCCTGCTGCAGGGGCAGATTCCCACGCAGCGTCAGGGCGACTGACCGACGGAGTCGTTTAGTCGAAGCATCGATGCAAGGGGCGAGCGCTGGGGAAGGCGACCGCCCCTTCTTCGTGTCCGGGTAATTTCTTCAGCCATGGATGAGCCACCGATCGGCGACGTCTGGGGCGAGATGATCACGGACGCGTACGCCGTCCGCACCGGCAAGGGGCCTCGCCCGCTCGCCGGCGGCCGGGTGCCGCGACCGGTCATCGAGGTGATCGAGCGGGACGACGGCCTGATCAACGGCGCGCCGGCCGATCACTACCTGGACGAGCCGGCGGACTGGCAGCCGCACGACCACCGGGCGCTGCGCCTCTGCCGCGGTCAGGTGCTCGACGTCGGCGCCGGCGCCGGGCGGACGGCCCTCGAGCTCCAGCGGCGCGGCATGGCGGTGACCGGCCTCGACACCTCGCCGGGAGCGATCGCGATCGCGCGGAAACGCGGCCTGCGCGACACGGTGGCGACGACCATCGACGAGTACGCGTCCCGCGCCGCCACCCGGTACGACACATTCCTGCTGCTCGGCAACAACCTCGGGCTGCTCGAGAGCCCCGAGCGCGCGCCGGTCTTCCTCGCCGCGCTGGCCCGGCTGGCCAAGCCCGGCGCCCGGATCGTGGCCCAGGGCACCGATCCCTACAACACGACCGATCCCGTGCACGTGGCCTATCACCGGCGCAACCGTGAGCGCGGCCGGATCGGGGGCCAGCTGCGGCTGCGGCTGCGCTACCGGCTGCTGGCGACCGAGTGGTTCGACTACCTGAACTGCTCGGCCGAGGAGCTGGAGAAGCTGCTGGCCGGGACCGGGTGGCGGCTGAAATCGGTCGACGACGCGGACCGGCCTTACTACCTTGCCGTCATGGAGTTGACTGAATGATGGAACTAACCCGCGACCAGGTGCGGGTCAGCCGGCGGATCTCGATGGTCCTGCGGCACCGGCCGGAGTCGGCCGGCCTCACGCTCGACGCGAACGGCTGGGTGCCGGTCGCCGATCTGCTGACCGCGCTGGGTCTCACCCGCGCCGAACTCGACGTGATCGTCGAGAACAACGACAAGTCCCGGTTCGCCATCGCCCGTCGCGACGACGGTGCCGACTGGATCCGGGCCAGCCAGGGCCACTCCAGCCGGGTCGAGATCGACCTCGACCTGCCGCCGGCCGAGCCGCCCGCCGTGCTCTACCACGGCACCCCGCGCGAGAACCTCGACTCGATCATGCGAGACGGGCTGCGGCCGCGCAGCCGGCACCACGTGCACCTGTCCAAGGACGTGCCGACCGCGCTGATCGTGGGCCGGCGCCGCTCGGGCGACGTGGTCGTGTTCGAGGTGGATGCCGCCGCCATGGCCGCCGCCGGGCACGTCTTCCACCGCAGCGAGAACGGGGTCTGGCTGACCTCGGAGGTGGCGCCCGCGTACCTCTCGCTAAAACCGACAAATCACTAGTATCTCCTGGTTGATCTGGTCTCCACAGTGGCCGAAGCCCTCGGTCACGGCTCGCGCTCGATTAGCGTGGGCGCATGGCGAGGATCACCCGGCGTGAGCTGATGAATCTCCTCGGTGCGTTCGGTGTCGTCGCCACGCTCGCCGGGCTGGCCTTCGGGCTTCCCGCGATCGACCGGGCGCTCCCGGCCGAGCGGCCGGTCAGCGCCGACGAGCCCTATGCGGTGGGCGCCGGCGTCACCGTCGTCCCGCCCGCCGGCGCCACCCTCGACGTCACCGGCACCCGCCCCGGCGGCGCGTCCGGCACCGTCCTGTTCCGGCTCGGGGCGGTGCAATACAAGATCACGGCGCGGCCCTTCACGGGCACTCTCGAGGCGGCCGCCTCCGGGCTCCGGCAGCGGATCACCGGCAACCCCGGCTACCAGGTCACCGGCGCGCAGCTCGAGGTCGACACGGCAGGCGGCCTGAGCGGTCTCCAGGGCGGCTACACGGCGCCCGGGCGGGGCGGCCGGTACGCGGTCTTCGTCACGGACGGTCTCACCATCGAGGTCACGATCGGTGGTGTCGACCTTGACCTGGGCCGCACCCTGCCGCAGATCGAGGCGAGCACGCGCACGCTGCGGCACGACGGGAGCGCCCGGTGACCGGAACCCCCGTTCGCCCCGCTCGGGGCGGTGGCCGGGCCTCGGCGCTGGCCCGGGTGCCCGCGTTCTGGGTGGTGGCGGCCCTGGTGGTGGCCGGCGCCGTGCGGATGTCGCAGATCGCGGGACGGCTCTTCTCCGCGTACCCGCTCGCCACCGTGACCGCCGTCGTGCTGTTCGCCCTGCTCGCCGTGCCGTTCTGGCTCTTCGTCTCCGAGCTCGACTTCCTCGAGCGGGAGCCGACCGAGCTGCTGGCTCTCGCGTTCGCCTGGGGTGGGCTGGTGGCGACCAGCGCGTCGATCCCGGCGAGCGTGGCGCTGGAGGATCTGGTGGCCAAGCTCGGCTCGCCGCACCTGGCCGCCGACTACGGCGCCGTGCTGGCCGCGCCCACGGTCGAGGAGACGGCCAAGACGCTCGGGGTGGCCGCGATCGTGCTGATCGCCCGCTCGCAGATCAACAGCGTGCTGGACGGTGTCGTCTACGGCGCGATGGTCGGCCTCGGCTTCCAGATCGCCGAGGACGTGGTCTTCGCGGTCGGGGCGGTGGCGCTGGCCGGGCGGGGCGACCACGTGCAGCCGGTGATCGCCACGTTCCTGCTGCGCGGCTTTCTCTCCGGGGTGTGGAGTCACACGCTCTTCGGCGCGCTGGCCGGCGCCGGCATCGGCTACCTCGTGGTGCGCCGGGATCGCCCGCCGGCGATGCGGATCGGCGTGGCCGCGCTCGCCTGCCTCGGCGCCTGGGCCTCGCACGTGCTGTGGAACTCGCCGCTGCTCGGCGACGGTCTCGGCAACGGGCCGCTGGCGCTGCTCGCCGTGCTGGTGCTCAAGGGGCTGCCGCCGCTGCTGCTGATCCTGTGGCTGGTCCGCCGCGCCCACGACCGGGAGGCGGACTACTACGTGGGGCATCTCGCGACGCTGCGCGATCCCGAGCTGATCACCGAGGGCGAGCTGGCGGCGCTGGGCTCCAGCTCGGCGCGGGCGGCGGCCCGGCGGCACGCGGGCGCGACCGCCGGGCGCGCGGCCCATCAGGCCGTACGCCGTTTGCAGCGCGCCCAGGCCCGGCTCGCCGTGGATCTGAGCCGGGTCGCGGCCGAGGACGTCGACGGCGCGGCCGAGGAGGTCGACGGCACGGCCGAGGAGGTCCGGGTGCAGCGGAAGGTGCTGCGCGGCCTGGGCCACCCGGAGGCGATCGCCGGTCCCCGGTCGTGGCGGCACACGGCCTCCACGATCGTCACGACGGTGGTGGCGATCGCCGTTCTCTGGGTCGCGCTCTCCGCACTGGGCGGAGCCTGACGGTTAAACCGAGGGCGGCAGGCCGCCGTCGCCGTCCACGATCATGTCCGGATTGCCGTCCTGGTCGAGGTCGACCATGGTGATGTCGACCTTGCCGTCACCGTCGGTGTCGAACTGGAACAGGTCGGGCTTGCCGTCCCCGTCGGTGTCGGACACCCAGACGTCCGGCTTGCCGTCGCCGGTCGTGTCGTTGGCGATCAGGTCGACGCGGTCGTCGCCGCGCGTCTCCACGGTCTCCTGCGGCTCGCTCATATGAGATCTCCTTCGGCGCTTCGGGTCATGGGAACAGTAGGGCCACCGAGCTATACGTGCGACCCGGGCTCTGTGATCGATGTCGCTGGAAAGGAACTGAACGACGGGTAACGTTCCGCCTCATGGACATCGCCGACGACGCTATTCAGCAGCTGCTCGCCTCCGGGGGCGGTGGCGAGCTCGGGAAGCGCATGGGCATCCGGCTCACCGAGGCCTCGCCCGAGCGGGTCGTCGGCACCATGCCCGTCGAGGGCAATACCCAGCCGTACGGGCTTCTGCACGGTGGCGCGTCGTGCGTGCTGGCCGAGACGCTCGGCTCGGTCGGCGCCGTGATGCACGGCCAGACCGTCGACCGGCCGTTCGCGGTGGGCGTCGACATCAATGCCACGCACCACAAGGGCGCCCGATCCGGCCTGGTCACCGGGGTGGCGACGCCGGTGCACCGGGGGCGGACGGTGACCACTTACGAGGTGGTCATCACCGACGACGCCGGGGAGCGGGTGTGCACGGCGCGGATCACCTGTCTTCTGCGCGGAGCGTGAATTCCGGTGCTTGTTGAGTTGTACGCGAGCGTTCCTTGACCGATCCACGTACCTTTCTTCACGTGACGGAGGTACCACAGCACGCTTTCGACGACGCGGCGCAGGTCTTGCAGAGTGCGCTCAGCGGCGACAGCGACGCCGTGGTCGGCACCTTCGACGCGGTCGTCGACCGCTCGGGCGTCGTCGGGGCGTATGACGTCGCCTGGTGCCTCGCCGCCACGATGGTCGGCCAGGTGCCGTCCGGCGGCGCGTGGACCCTCGACTTCCCGGGCATCGATGACGCGCGATACGACAAGCGCTGGGTGGCCCGGTTCGTCAGCGCCTACATGAACGGCGACATCCCGACCGGCGAGGCCCTCTTCGGCGCCGCGATCGCCGACGGCCAGCTGCCCGACTGCCTGCTCGCGCTGGCCGGCTCGACCGTGGCCACGCTCCGCCACCGCGCCGCCTAGACACGCTCCGCCACCGCGCCGCCTAGACACGCTCGGCCACCGCGCCGCCTAGACCTGGACCCCCGCGCGCCCGCGGTGGCGTGATCCCACCACGGGCGCCGGTGAGCGGTCGGTGTGCCGGACTCAGCGCACGCGCCGCAGGGTGTTGTTAACGGTCCAGTCGCCGACCCGGACGCCGTGCGCGATGCCCTCGTCGACGGCTTTCCGGAAATGGAATCCGACCATGATGCGCGACAGGCCATTCTCGGCCGACGCCTGACTGAACGAGCGGTAGTGCCGCATCACGGGTGCCGGGTCGGCGCAGGTCTGCCCGGCCGGCAGCGTGTAGCTGCACGTCGCAAAACTGATCCGGTCGGTGCCGAAGAAGCGTTTCAGCACTTCCGCCGCCGCGCCGCCCTCCACACTGTGTCCGGAGTCGTAATCGGGAATCGGCGGTGTCTGCACCAATGGCGTCCAGGTCGGGTCGGCAATGGTTCCGGGATTGCCATCGCCGGCCGCGTTGCGGATCGCGGTCACCGGGCGCCAGAAGTTGTACGCCCGGTATTTGGTGTCGAAGGTGGCTATGTAGCCGTCGGCGAGTGCCACGTCCAGAAGGCCGAACAGACGCGCGCTCTCCCACAGATCCAGGTGCCTGCCCGCCGCGACGGACCGGGCCACCCGGTTCCACAGCAGCGGCGAGCTCTCCACCCAGAATTGGGCGAACTCGGTCTGGTCGGCGGTGCGTGCGCTCGGGGTGGTGACACCGTCCCCGCCTAGCCGCTTGACCTCGGCCAGATCCCGGGCGTAGCGCTGCGAGGTCACCGCGTACGGCGGACCCGGCCGGAACTGGACGGCGCTCCGCAGCGCGAACGGTGTCACGCCGCCCCAGCCGGGAGCGAACGCGAAGTCGGAGCCGGGGGTGAACCGGTACTCACCCGGCCGCGTGCCCTGCGGGTACGCCGTGTCGAACAGCGGCGTGTCCGACCCGTCACCGGTACGGGCGGCCAGGATCGCGGCCGCGGCGGCGCGACCCGTCGCGATTCCCCGCGTCTTGGCCGAACCGTCGGGAATGCCACCGAGGGCCGCCGCGTAGCTCGCGTCGACGCCCTCGACGACCTTCGCGCCGACTACGCAGTCCGCGAACGGCGGTGGCAGCTCACGCAGCAGGGGCACGAGCACGTTCCGCGCCGCCGCGGCGACCGCGGCCCGGGGCGACGCACCGTGCGCGCTGCCGTGATAGGCGTAGGGGCGGGACCGTCGGTCGATCGCATTCAATGCGTCGTGAATCGCGAGATGGGTCATCGCGTACATGCGGGATTCGTGAAGTGGATTATTCGTCGGAGCCAGGCAGGAGCCGAGCGCGGCCGTCGCGGCCGTCTCGTTCCACGCGATAACGGCCGATCCGTCTGAGGATTGCGTGGGCGGATGAGCCCCGGCCGCGCCGCCGGCGGTAACGACGAGAAGGGTCGTGGATAAGGTCACCGTCCATCTTCGGAACGTGGAATACATGAATGTCCCCTCCGGGCGCCGCCCCGCCGAGAGATCGTATTCACGGTGAGCGCGGTCGCCGCAAAATCCCTTGATACGCCGGGGCTTTCGGCGGGGTCAAGGCACGTACATGGTCTGTCTTTTCGAGGGGTTCAAGACTTCTTGAGGTAGAGGGCCTTCGCGTACTGCGTGGCCGCGGCCTCGTTGTACATCGACGCCTGCGCCATGTACCACCCGTTGTCGGAGAGCGCCTTCCGTGACTGGCTCGTGCCCGACCAGCGGATGTCGGCGTCCACCTGGGACATGCCCCGAGCCTTGAACTGGCGACGCATCGCCATCTTGCCGGCCTGGAACGCCTCGGCGGCCTCCTCGGCCTGTTTCATCGCGGCGAAGGCCTTGTCGCTCAGCGCCTCCGCCAAGGTCCACGCCGCCTGTTCCGCCGCGTTCGTGAATGTCAGCACGCCGCTCCTCCTCGAAAGCGCCTGTCGGACAGACTCGAAAGCGCCTGTCGGACAGAATCGTTCGGTGCTGTTGCTCATTGATCTGGATAACACTCTCATCGACCGCCGCGCGGCCTACAAGAGCTGGGCGAAGTCCCGGTTCGGTGAATCCGAGACGCCGTGGCTCGTCGAGGCGGACAAAGACGGCTACGAGAAGCGCGAGGTGCTCGCGGCCCGGATCGCGGCCCGGTACGGCGGCGACGAGCGCGAGGTGCTCGTCGAGCTACGCGCCGGCATGGTCGCGCAGCTGGCGCCCGACCCCGAGATCGACGCGGCGCTGGTCGCGGCGGCCGCCGCGGGGCTCGTCCCCTTTGTCGTGACAAATGGGACGGTCGCGCAGCAGGAGGCCAAACTCCGGCGTACCGGCCTGGATCGCCTGGTCGCGGGCTGGACGATCTCCGAGGGCGCCGGCGTGCGCAAGCCGGATCGGCGGATCTTCGAGATCGCGGCGGCCGCGGCCGGCGTTCCGCTGGGCGCGGCGGGCTCGGCGGCGGGCTGGATGGTGGGGGACAACGCGCAGGCCGACGTGGGCGGCGGCGCGGCGGCCGGGCTGCGTACGGCATGGGTCGCCCTGAACCGCGACTGGCCCGCGGACCTGGCATTTCGGCCGGACGTCACGGGCGCCACCGGAGCGGCCGCCCTCCGCATGGTGATCACCGCGAACCAAGGTGGTTGATCACCGGGGGACTGGAAGGGCAAAAGCGCGGCCTGAATTCCGCGCCGCCATGGACAAAGGGACCATCGACGGCGCACGAACGGCGCGACAGGGTGTAGTCGTGACCTCATCGCGGACATCCCGCCGGAGCGCGTACCTCGCTCCAATGATGGCAATGCTGGCCCTGCTCGGCGGTGCGACCTTCTTCGGCGTCCTCGCCATGTCCGGCATGTCCCAGCAGGATGTCCTGTCCAACACGGCCGCCGTCGCCGACTCGCCCAAGCCGAGCCGCGCGAAGAACGCCGCGACGACCGCACCGGTCCACCCGATCGCCTCGCGGGTGCCGACCCCGCCCTCGCCGGTGCTGGACGAGGCCGACTCGATCAGCCACGAGCCGCCCGTGCCCAGCCCGGCGAGCTCGGCCGACCGCGATCGGGCGATGTCGGCGCTGCCGCGCAAGCCGGTCGCCCCGGTCGTGCGCGACGTCAAGCAGAACGCGGCGTGCGCGCCGACCGGCTCGAAGGGCCGCACCACCAACGGCAAGCTGATGATCTGCGAGGCGACCCCGGACAACGACGAGAACCGCTGGCAGCCGGTCTGACCACGGGCGCGGGGCCCGCCGGGTTTCGCGTGTAGACGGACGCAACTGCCCGGCGGACCCCACTGGGACCCGCCCAGGCGTACCGGGCGGGGGGTCATGGCCGCAGCCACACCGCCTCGTCCCGGTGTGACTCCAGCGGGCCCGGGTAATCCAGCCGGCGGCGCGTCTCCTCGGGGAGGCGCCACGGCTGATGGACGGCCGGACCGTCGATCGCCTCGAGTTCGGGTATGTAGCGCCGAACGTACACGCCTTCGGGGTCGAAACGGCCGGCCTGGCGGATCGGATTGAACCGGCGGTAAGGCCGGCTGTCGTTGCCGGTGCCGGCCACCCACTGCCAATTGCCGGAATTGTTGGGAACGTCCCCGTCGAGCAGCCAGCGGAAGAACCACTGCACGCCGAGCCGCCAGTCGATGCCGAGATGCTTGGTCAGGAACGCCGCGGTGATGAGCCGGGCCCGGTTGTGCATCCAGCCCTCGGCGCGCAGCTGCCGCATCCCCGCGTCGACCACCGGCACCCCGGTGAGCCCGTCCTGCCAGTGCTTCAGGGCCTCCGGGTCGTCCCGCCAGCCGTCGTCGGCGTTCTTGCGGTAGGCGGCGGTGGAGATCCGCGGGAAGTCGTTGGTCACCTGGTAGTAGAAGTCGCGCCAGCAGAGCTGACGGACGAAGGCGTCGGCCTTCCGCTGCCGGGCGGCCTCGGCGACGGCGAGCGGCGAGAGACAACCGAAGCGGAGGTACGGGCTGAGCCGGCTCGTGCCATCACCGGGCATGTCGTCGTGCATGTCGTCGTACGCGTCGATCTGCTTCAGCCACGCGGTGAGCCGCCGCCGTCCCTCGCTCTCCCCGCCCTCGGCCGCATCGGGCGACTCGCCGGCCGGCAACGCCGGGAGCCGCCCGGCCGCGACCTCGGGCAGCGTGATCTTCCGAGGAGTGGCCACCTCGTCCCGCCATTTGGCCGACGACCAGGTGCGGAAGTAGGGCGTGAAGACCCGGTAGGAGTCGCCGCCGCCGCTCGGTCGCAGCGTTCCCGGATCCACGATCGTCACGCCCGGGAACAGCCGCAGCGAGATCCGGTGCCGGTCGCATTCCGCCCGCAGGCGGCGTTCCCTCCGGCGGGCGTACGCGCTGACGTCCGCCGCCATCCCGAGCATGGTGGCCCCGGTCTCGCCGGCCAGCTTGATCGTCTCGGCGACCGGGTCACCGCTGCGCAGCACGAGGTCGCCGCCGCGGTCGCGCAGGGACGAGCGCAGGTCGGCGAGCGCCTGGTGCAGGAAGCGCGACCGGTTGGGCGAGATGTCGCCGAGTTTCGGGTCGAGCACGAACAGCGGCACGACCCGGTCGGCGTTGGCGCAGGCCGCCGCGAGCGCCGGGTTGTCGTGCAGACGCAGGTCCCGGGTGAGCAGGACGACGGCCGTCCTCACCGGGCCTCCATCGGGGTGCCGGGCCGGGTCAGCAGGCTGCGCACCGCAACCGAGGCGCGTCGCGAGTTGGGCACCGTGGCCCGCCGGGCGAAGACGTCGTAGTCGGCCGCCTCCACCTCGTCGAGGATGCCGCCGTAGAGCTGGAACGCGGTGCGCATGCAGGCCTGGGACGCGGGCTCGAGAAGGGGGATGCCCGGCGCCGCGAAACCGTAGTGGCGGCGGGCGCGGCTCACCTCGTACGCGATCAGGCCCTTGACCTTGGGGTTGCCGGGGCGCAGGTCCTCCGGCGTGAGCTCGAAGCGGGCGAGATCGTCGAGGGGGAGGTAGACGCGGCCGCGCTCGAGGTCCTCGGCGACGTCCCGGATGAAGTTGGTGAGCTGGAACGCGAGGCCGAGCTGACGGGCGGGCTCGCGCGCCGCGACCGGATCACTCGACCCGAGGATCGGCAGCATCATCGTGCCGATCACCGCGGCCGAGCCCTCCATGTAGTCGAGCAGATCGTCGTACGTGCGATAGGTCGTGATCGTCAGGTCCATCGCCATGCAGCGCAGGAACGTCGCGAAGTCCTCCACGTCGAGGTCGAAGACGGCGATCGTGTGCAGCACCGCCGGCAGCAACGGATCGTCGACGGGCTCGCCCCGCAGACCCGCCACGAACCGATCCGACCACTCGCCGAGCCGAGCCGCCCGCTCCCGAGGGGGCAGCGCCTCGGTTTGATCGACGATCTCATCGGCGTACCGGGTGAATCCGTAGAGCGCGTGCACATGGCGACGCTTCCAGGCGGGCAGCAGGCGGGTCGCCAGGTAGTAGGTGCGGCCGTGCTGCTTGTGCAGGGTTTTGCAGCGCTCGTAGGCGCTCGCTAGATCCGCTTCCACATTTCCGTCCTTAGAATCGACGCACGAATCGACGCAACCACCAACCTAGGGTACGGTGCATCTCGTGGCCAATGACACGCTCGAGGGAAACCGGCACCGCGGGATACCCCGCCAGGCCGGCCGTTCCACCACCCTGCTCGACGCGGTCGAGGGCACCCTTGCCGACTTCCTCGCCGCTCAGATCGCCGCGCTCGATACGGTCGATCCGGCGCTCGGCGGTCTCGCCCGCACCACGCGGGACCTGGTGCTGGCCGGCGGGAAGCGGCTGCGCCCCACGTTCGCCTACTGGGGCTGGCGTGGGGCCGCCGTCGCCGGCGAGCCGGTCGAGCCGCTGCTGCCGGCGCTCGCCGCGCTCGAGCTCATGCACACCTTCGCGCTGGTGCACGACGATGTGATGGACGACTCGGCCACCCGTCGCGGCCGGCCCACCGCCCAGCGCATCTTCGCCGGTCAGCATGCCCGGGCCGACGACCCGGAGCGCTTCGGCGCCAGCGCCGCGATCCTGGTCGGTGACCTGTGCCTGGTCTGGGCCGACCAGCTGCTCGCCCGCACGCCGCTGCCGACCGCCACGCTCTTCGCGGCGCGGGCGCGGTACGACCGGATGCGGGTCGAGGCCGTCGCCGGGCAGTACCTCGACGTCCTCGGCGAGACCGACCCGGCGTCCTTCGACGTCGACCGGGCGCTGCTCGTCGCCCGGCTCAAGACCGCGAGCTACACCGTGCAGCGGCCGTTGCAGTTCGGGCTGGCGCTGGCCGGCCCGGCCGACCCGGCGCTCGACGACGCCTACGCGCGGTACGGCGAGCTGGTCGGCGAGGCGTTCCAGCTGCGCGACGACCTGCTCGGGGTGTTCGGCGACCCGGCCGTCACCGGCAAGCCCGCGGGCGACGACCTGCGTACGGGAAAGCCGACCACCCTTGTTTTGCTGGCGCGCCAGTTGGGCGCGCTCGTTACGCCCGCCGGAGCCATCAACCCCGCCGACGGCTCCGGCGGGTTCAACCCCGCCCAGATCGAGCGGCTCACCCGGCTCATCGCCGATTCCGGCGCACCCGCCCGGGTCGAGACGATGATCTCCGAGCGCGTCGCCTCGGCGGTCGCCGTGCTGGCCGACGCCCCGATCGGGGCCGACGCCCGCGCCGCGCTGACCGAGCTGGCCGTCCGCGCGACGCAGCGCCCGGCATGATGGCACGCATGCGAGTCGTAACCGGCCCCACCGATCGGGTCGTCGTGGTCGGCGCCGGCCTGGGCGGCCTGGCCTGCGCGCTGCACCTGGCCGCGGCCGGCCGGCAGGTCACCGTGGTCGAGCGCGAGCCGGTGCCGGGCGGCCGGGCCGGGCGGCTCAGCCTCCAGGGGTACGAGTTCGACACCGGCCCGACCGTGCTGACCATGCCGTCGCTGATCGAGGAGCCCCTCGCCGCCGTCGGGGAGCGGCTCTCCGACTGGCTCGAGCTGGAGCCGCTCGACCCGGCCTATCGGGCCTACTACCCGGACGGTTCCACGCTCGACGTGCGCACCGACACGGTGCGGATGGCGGCCGAGATCTCCCGGGTGTGCGGTCCCCGCGAGGCCGACGGCTACCTGCGCTTCGTCGACTTCGCCCGCAAGCTGTGGCTGCTCGAGCGCGACCACTTCATCGGCCGCAACCTCGACACCCCGCTCGACCTGGTCAACCTCAACCTGCTGAAGCTGCTCGGGATGGGCGGCTTCCGGCGGTTGCACGGCAAGGTGGCGTCGTTCCTCCACGATCCGCGCACTCAGCGGATCTTCTCGTTCCAGGCGATGTACGCGGGTCTCGCCCCGCACGACGCGCTGGCGATCTACGCGGTGATCGCGTACCTGGACTCGGTGGCGGGCGTCTACTACCCCAAGGGCGGCATGCATGCGGTGCCGCGCGCGCTGGCCGCGGCGGCCGAGAAGCACGGGGTGGTCTTCCGCTACGACACGACGGTCACCCGGGTGGAGACGTCCGGCGGGCGCGCGACCGGGGTGATCACGGCCGAGGGCGACCGGATCCCGGCCGACGTCGTGGTGCTCAACCCCGATCTTCCGATCGCCGATCGCGATCTCCTGCCTCCCCGGCGGCAGCGCGCGCTGCGCTTCTCACCCTCGTGCGTGGTCCTGCATGTGGGCTCCACGCAGACGTACGGGAAAATTGCCCATCACAACATTCATTTCGGTACGCATTGGAAGCGCACGTTCGACGAGGTGATCCGCGACGGGCTGCTCATGAGTGACCCGTCGTTGCTGGTGACGAACCCGACCGGCACCGATCCGTCGGCCGCGCCCGAGGGACGGCAGACGTATTACGTGCTCGCCCCGACCCCGAACCTTTCGGTGGGGCCGATGAACTGGCGAGCGATGGGCGACCGTTATGCGGACTCGCTCGTCCGGACGCTGGAGCGGCGGGGATACGTCGGGTTCGGCGACGGCATCGAGGTCATGCGGGTCGTGACGCCGGCCGACTGGGAGGAGCAGGGCATGGCGGCGGGGACACCGTTCGCGGCCGCGCACACGTTCGGCCAGACCGGGCCGTTCCGCCCGTCCAACCTGCATCCCGTCTTCCCGAACGTGGTGTTCACCGGCTCCGGGACGCAACCCGGCGTCGGCGTGCCGATGGTCCTGATCTCCGGAAAGCTCGCGGCCGGCCGGATCACGGGTGCGCTCTCATGACCCTGCGCGAGGCGCACGACGTCGACCTCGTCGACGCATCCGGCCGGTCGATCGGCGTGGCGACGGTCGAGGAGGCCCACCGGGCGCCCGGCACGCTGCACCGGGCGTTCTCGGTGTTCCTGCGCGATCCCGCCGACGGGCGAGTGTTGTTGCAGCAGCGGGCGGCGATCAAGACCAGGTTCCCGCTGCGCTGGGCGAACACGTGCTGCGGGCACCCGTCGCCGGGCGAGGACGTCGAGGCCGGCGCGGCCCGGCGACTCGGCGAGGAGCTGGGCATCGACGGGGTGTCGCTGACCCCGGTCGGCGTCTACACCTATCGGGCGGCCGATCCGGAGACCGGGCGGGTCGAGCACGAGTACGACCATGTCCTGCTCGGCGATCTGCCGGTGGGCGCGCGCCCGTCGCCGGATCCGTCGGAGGTCGCCGATCTGCGGTGGGTCTCCGTGTCCGAGCTGCTGGACGATCTCACGGCGGATCCCTCGCCGTACGCGCCATGGCTGTCCGGCGTCACCACCTGTCTCGCCGACCACCTCGTTCGGCCGCCGACTCCCCGGCCTGCCGCTCTCCTCGACGATGCACCGGAGCGGTCGGGTGGCCGATGAGGCGCTGAGCGCCGGTGCCGTTGCCCGCCGCCTCGGGGTGGCGGTCACCACGCTGCGCACCTGGCATCAGAGATACGGGCTCGGACCGAGCCGGCACGTCCCCGGCCAGCACCGGCGCTACACGGCGCAGGACCTGAGCCGGCTCGAGGTGATGCTGCGGCTGACGACCCAGGGCGTGGCGCCGGCCGAGGCGGCGGCCTGGGCTCGGCGTACGCCCGCTGCTTCGCCTTTGCGCCCGGATTTTTCTTTTCGCGCCCGCGAGGGCTCGGCTTCCGCTGGCGACGCTTCCATCCCCGACGCTCCCGGCGGCGATTCTCTCGGCGGCGATTCTCTCGGCCGCGACTTTCCCGGCCGTGACGGCTCCTCTCACGGCCGTGATGGTGGTGGGCAGGCCATCCCGCTCGGCTCGGTCGTCCCGGCCGCCCGCGGCCTGGCCCGCGCCGCCATGCGCCTCGACGCCCCCGCCATGCGCGAGATCATCCAGGAGGCCGTGGCCGACCGCGGGGTGATCGGCGCCTGGGAGGAGGTGGCCCTGCCGGTGCTGGTCGGCATCGGTGAGCGCTACGCGGCCACCAAGAAGTTCGTCGAGGTCGAGCACCTGATCTCGCGCTGCGTCAGCGAGGTCCTCGGCGCGGTGCCCCGCCCCCGCACCCGCACGGCCCCGCGGGTGCTGCTCGCCGCCGCCGACGAGGAGCAGCACACCCTCCCGCTCGAGGCCCTCGACGCCGCGCTGGCCGACGCCGGCATCCCGTCCCGCTTACTGGGCGGGCGCGTTCCCCCGTTCGCGCTGGCCGACGCCATCGCCCGCACCGGCCCCGACGTGCTGGTGCTCTGGTCCCAGATGTCCACCACCGGCGATCCCGACCAGCTGACCCGCATCGCCGGCGTCCCCGTGATCGCCGCCGCCGGCCCCGGTTGGCCCCACGATCTACCTCCCGGCGTGGCCCAGCTCACCTCGCTGTTTTCCGCCGTAGACGTCGTCAAAGCCGCGCTGGCATGACGTTTCCCCTGGTCAGAGCCGTTGGGGATACCGGTTTGGAGGCGGGGCGGTCGATCACGTATGCTTTCCAAGCCTCAAGCGGGGCCCGGTTGGGGTCTACGCCGCACAGGGTTGCAGACATGCAATACTGGCGGAGTTGCCCTCATCGTCTAGTGGCCCAGGACGCCGCCCTTTCAAGGCGGTAGCACGGGTTCGAATCCCGTTGGGGGCACTGGTAGGTTGGCAGCGTAAGCTGCTGATGAGCCAGTCAGAAGTACAGAGCAAGGTCCTGTGGAGCAGTCGGAGTGCTCGCCGCCCTGTCAAGGCGGAGGTCGCGGGTTCAAGTCCCGTCAGGACCGCAAGTAACACCCCTGGCCAGGTAGCTCAGTTGGTACGAGCGTCCGACTGAAAATCGGAAGGTCGGCGGTTCGACCCCGCCCCTGGCCACCAAAGCGAAGCAAGCGCCGACGGCTTAATGCTGGTCGGCGCTTTCGCTTTCCCGGGCCGCTTCGCCCTTCCGGGCCGGCGCGCCTTTCGGGCCGGGTCGCGTTTCCGGGGCCGCTCTGCACTCCAGGGCTGCTCTGCACTCCCCGGGCCGCTCTGCACTCCCGAGCCGCTCCGCCTTTCCGGGCCGCCGCTCCGCCTTTCTGGGCCGGCGCGCTTCCTTCGCCTGGCCTTTTCCGCGGCCGGCTGCGCAGGTCGCTCACCCCGCGCAACGCCGGCCTCGCTACACCCCGGCGGCCAGCCGGCAGGTCGCTCACCGCGCGCAACGCTTGCGTCGCTACGCCCCGCAGTCGGCTGGCATGCGGTTGGTCCCGCGCGGTGGGGTGACTTGCTCCGCATGGCGCTCGATCTCGCGCGGTGGGTCCTCGCGCGGCCGGTCCGCACGGCGCTTGATCCCGGCTCCGAAGTGGACCGCCACAAAGACCGGCGCCGCCCGCGGCCTTGACCGTGGGCGGCGCCGTCGTGGCGATCGTGAGGATGGCGGACACCAGCCCGGGTCCGCCATCGCCCCCTCACGAACGCCTCTTTGATCCCTCTTCCGCGACGGTGAGAATCGGCGGCCGGGCCGAGCACATGAGGTTTTCGCGACGGACCTTCAAGGCGATCACACCGGCAGGGCGGCCTCGATGCGGTCGACGGCGGCGAAATCTCCGAGACGCCTGGTCACGTACGCGATGGAAAGCCCCCGCGCCGGATCGGCCCAGCCGGCGTTGCCGCCCAGCCCGCCCTGTCCCCACGTGCCGTCGGGCTCGATCTGGACGCCGAGACCCCAGGTCACCTCCTGCTCGATGAACAGGTCGGTCCCGGTGAACTGCGGTATCGCGAGAGCGGGCAGGCGGCCGTCGAGAACGGCGGCGTAGAAGCGGGCGATGGCCATCGACGTGGCGTGCACGTTGACGGCGGGGACGGCGGCCTTGCGCCAGAGCGGGCTGTTGACCACGGCCAGGTCACGGGTGCCGGGTGGGTTCGTGACGGCCCGGGCGTGCACCGAGCCGGGCTCGCCGATCATGCGTTCCGGCCAGTCGGGTGCGTCGAACTCGAGCTCGGCGCAGCGCGCGACGTCCGCATCGGACAGTGCGAAGCCGAGGTCCAGACCGAGCGGGCCGGCAATCTCCTCGGCCACGAAGCGGGCGGGCTCCCGGCCATCCACGCGACGGACGAGCTCGCCCAGCAGGTGTCCGTAGGTCAGCGCATGCTCGGCCGCCACTGTTCCGGGCGCCCATTCCGGCTCGGCCTCGGCCAGATCACCACAGAGAAGGTCCCAATCGGACCACGCCTCGACCGTACGGGCTCGGGGAAAGGCCGGCAGACCCGCAAGATGAGCAAGCAGATCCCGTACGGAGGCCTGCGCCGTGAAAGACGGCCAGTAGGTCGCCGTCGTCGCCGGCAGTGCGATCAGGCCGCGTTGCTCGAGGATCAGCACCGCGGCCGCCATGATCGGTTTGCCGACCGAGTAGATGTTGACCAGAGTGTCCGCGTCCCAGGGAACGGTGTGACCTGCGTCACGCCAGCCCTCGCGAACGTCCACCACGGTCTGGCCATTACGCAATACGGTGAGTGCCGAACCGCCGCGCGGATCCGCCGCGAACGCCTCGCCCACCGCCTCGAAACCTGGTGCGATCACGCCGTCCATGTGGCGCACGGTAGTCGCCGGCGGCCCGAGTTCGCCGATTACCCTGCGCTGACCTGGGCAGATGCGGAACACTGGGACCCGATTTGGAGCCCGGGGAACGACGCTGTAATGTTTTCCGGGCCGGCAGGGATGCGGACGAGCAAGCGGAGAGATCCGCAGCGGCCGTCCTGCCAAATCCTTCGAACTACGGATCGCAGTGATGCTGCGCGCCTGGTGCGGGGGACTTACTAGGGCAGATGGGTTTGAACCGGGAGAAACCGGTTGACGAACTCCGGAAGGCCGAGTAAGGTTGAACGAGTGCCCCGAGGGCGGGTTTGCTTCGGGTGTGGTTGTTCTTTGAGAACTCAACAGGGTGCTTGTAAAGCCAGTGCCAATTATGTTTTTCCCTGGCCGGTTTGATCCGGCTTGGATTCCTTTGGCAACTTTTTGTTGTCGGGACATTTTTTCCACAGATTTTGTTGGAGAGTTTGATCC
>NZ_JBVJIU010000031.1:0-76516 GCF_055586105.1 Actinoplanes sp. NPDC051537 | reverse complement strand
CGGTCTCATTCCGAACCCGGAAGCTAAGCCCTCCAGCGCCGATGGTACTGCACTCGGGAGGGTGTGGGAGAGTAGGACGCCGCCGGACTCAACGTGACAGACGAGGGCCACCCCGGTTGGGGTCGGCCCTCGTCTGCGTTTGCGCGTTTGCGCCCCGGTAACTTTGAGTGTTGAGGCACGCCCACGTGAGGTTGGGCCGCCGTGTCGGAAGGAATGACCGTGACTACAGGACCGCACGACGGCGGCTCCAGCAACCGCGACGACGAGCGCCGGGCCGGCCGCGGTCGGGACGGAGACTCGTCCCACCGTGGCGCGCGGTCATCCGGCGATCGGGGCGGCAACCGGGACGACCGCGGTGGCTACCGCGGCGGCGACCGGGACCGTGGCGGCGATCGCGGCGGCTTCCGTGGCGGCGACCGTGACCGCGGCGGCGACCGTGGTGGTTACCAGGGTGGCGGCGACCGCGGTGGCGACCGTGACCGTGGCGGCGACCGTGGTGGTTACCAGGGTGGCGGCGACCGGGGTGGATATCGCGGTGGCGACCGTCCGCAGGGTGGCGGCTATCAGGGTGGCGGCGACCGGGGTGGATATCGCGGTGGCGACCGTCCGCAGGGTGGCGGCTATCGAGGTGGCGGCGATCGGGACCGTGGCGGTTACCAGGGTGGCGGCGATCGCGGTGGATATCGCGGTGGCGACCGTCCGCAGGGTGGCGGCTACCGGGGTGGTGGCGACCGTGACCGCGGCGGCTATCAGGGTGGCGGCGACCGGGGTGGCTACCGTCCGCAGGGCGATCGGCCCCAGGGCGACCGGCCTCAGGGTGGCGGCTACCGGGGTGGCGGCGACCGTGACCGCGGCGGCTATCAGGGTGGCGGCGACCGGGGTGGCTACCGTCCGCAGGGCGATCGGCCCCAGGGTGACCGGCCTCAGGGTGGCGGCCACCGGGGCGGCGGCGACCGGGACCGTGGCGGCTATCAGGGTGGTGGCGACCGGGGTGGATATCGCGGTGGCGACCGGCCCCAGGGTGGCGGCTATCGAGGTGGCGGCGACCGGGACCGGGGTGGATACCGTCCGCAGGGCGATCGGCCCCAGGGCGACCGTCCGCAGGGTGGCGGCTACCGGGGCGGCGGCGACCGGGACCGCGGCGGCTATCAGGGTGGCGGCGACCGGGGTGGATATCGCGGTGGCGATCGGCCCCAGGGTGGCGGCTACCGGGGTGGCGGCGACCGGGACCGTGGCGGTTACCAGGGTGGCGGCGACCGCGGCGGATACCGCCCGCAGGGCGACCGGCCGCAGGGTGGCGGCTACCGCGACCGGCCTCAGGGTGGCGGCTACCGTGACCGGGACGACCGCGGCGGGTTCCGTGGTGGCGACCGGGACCGTGGTGGATACCAGGGTGGCGGCGACCGGGGTGGCTTCCGCTCGGACCGTCCGCAAGGTGGCGGCGACCGGGGTGGCTTCCGCTCGGACCGTCCGCAAGGTGGCGGCGACCGGGGTGGCTTCCGCTCGGACCGTCCGCAGAGTGGCGGCGACCGGGGTGGATACCGGCCGCAGGGCGACCGGCCGCAGGGTGGCGGCTATCGCGACCGGGACGACCGCGGCGGCTTCCGTGGCGGGGACCGCGACCGGGACGACCGCGGTGGGTTCCGCGGGGACCGGGAGCGCGGTGGGTTCCGTGGCGACCAGGACCGCGAGCGCGGCGGGTTCCGCAGTGACCAGGACCGCGAGCGTGGTGGATTCCGTGGCGACCAGGACCGCGACCGGGACAACCGGGGCGACGAGGCGCAGGGCGGCGAGCAGCCGGCCGCGTTCCAGGCGCCGGACATCCCGGACGAGGTCGTGGCCACCGACCTCGACCAGGAGGTGCGCGCCGAGCTGGTCTCGCTCGCGCGGGACGTCTCGGACAAGGTCGCGCGGCACCTCGTAGCGGCCGGGCAGATCATCGACGAGGACTCCGAGCTCGCGCTTCAGCACGCGATCGCGGCCCGGCGGCTCGCGTCGCGGATCGCCGTGGTGCGCGAGGCGGTCGGGCTGGCGGCGTACGCGGCGGGGGACTGGACCACCGCCATCGCCGAGCTTCGCACGTACCACCGGATGACCGGACGCCAGACGCACCTGGCCGAGATCGCCGACAGCGAGCGGGCACTTGGCCGCCCGGAGCGGGCGATCGATCTCTTCCGGGGCGCCGACATGGAGACCCTCGACAAGTCGGGCGCGATCGAGCTGCTGATCGTGGCCGCCGGCGCCCGTGGCGACCTCGGTCAGCACGACGCCGCGGTGGCGATGCTGCAGGTGCGGGAGCTGACCACGGACGACGACGCCGAGTGGGCGGCACGGCTGCGGTACGCGTACGCCGATGCCCTGCTCGCCGCCGGCCGGCGCGAGGAGGCCCGCGAGTGGTTCTCGCGTGCCGCCGCGGTCGACGACGACCAGCTGACCGACGCCACCGAGCGCCTGCTCGAGCTCGACGGCATCACGATCGAGGGCGAGGACGAGGACGAGGCCGACGCCCTCGCCGACGAGGCCGGCGCACCCGGCGACGAGGACGACGAGGACTCGGCCGGCGACGACGGGCACGCGTCCGATGACGATGACGATGCTGACGACGACGATGCTGACGACGACGATGCTGACGACGACGATGCTGACGACGACGATGCTGACGACGACGATGCTGACGACGACGATGCCCGCGACGAGGACGACGACGACTTCGACGAGTTCGAGGACGACGAGGACGCGGACGAGGAAGACGAGATCGAGTCGTCGGCCACCGGGCTGCCCGCGGACAGCGACGACGACGAGGACGACGACGAGATCGTGGACGAGGACGCGGCGATCGCCAAAAAGTCCGAGGAGTGACCGTGGGCGACGGGCTGGCGGGCGGCTATGACCTGGTCATCTTCGATCTGGACGGGGTCGTCTACCTGATCGACAAGCCGATCCCGGGCGCCGCCGAGGCCGTCGGCCGGCTGCGCGCGTCGGGGACCTCGGTGGCGTACGCGACCAATAACGCCTCCCGCCGCGCGGCCGACGTCGCCTCGCTGCTCACCGGCATGGGTGTTCCGGCCGAGCCGGACGAGGTTCTCACCTCGGCCGGCGCGGCCGCCGCCGTGCTCGCCCAGCGGCTCCCGGCCGGCGCCCCGGTGCTGGTGGTCGGCGCCGACGCGCTGCGCGCCGAGGTGACCGACGCCGGGCTCACCCCGGTCTCCACCGCCGAGGAGAAGCCGGAGGCGGTCGTGCAGGGCTTCGGCCCCGAGGTCGGCTGGAAGGTGCTCGCCGAGGCCGTGCTGGCGGTGCGGGCGGGCGCCACCTGGGTCGCCACCAACACCGACCGCACGCTGCCCAGCCCGCGCGGCCCGCTGCCCGGCAACGGCTCGCTGGTCGCGGTGCTGCGCACGGCGCTCGACCGCGAGCCCGACGTGGTCGTCGGCAAGCCGCAGCCGGGGCTGTTCACGACCGCGGCCTCGCTGTCCGGAGCCGAGCGGCCGCTGGTCGTCGGCGACCGGCTGGACACCGACATCCAGGGCGCGGTCGGCGCCGGCATGGACTGCGTGCTGGTGCTCACCGGCGTGAGCGGCCCGGCCGACCTGCTGGCGGCGCCGCCGGAACGCCGCCCGACCTTCGTGGCCGACAACCTGGGCGCGCTGTTCCGCGCGGCCGAGGACGCCCGGCTCCCGCTGCGGCTCGAGGCGGCCGGGGGCTGGCGGGTGACGGTCGAGGGCGACCGCGCCCGGCTGGACGGCTCCGGCGACCCGATCACGGCGCTGCGGCTGCTCTGCGCGGCGACCTGGAACGGCGTGCCGGTGACCGGCATCGAACCGGTCTCGCCCGACGCCGCCACGCTGCTCGACGCCTGGGGTCTGTAACCGGCGACTTTTCCGGACCGCACCCGGCGGACGGGGGTCAACCCCGATCATCGGGGTATGCCGTCCCCAATTGCCCAGCTGCCCCGGGGCGCGCGGCTGTCCGACGCGTCTTGGCGCGCTCGGCACCGGATCGTCCTGGGGCTGCTCTGGCTGCACGTACCGGCGTTTCTCCTGCTCGGCATCCTCGGGCCGCGGCCGATCGCCGAGGGCGTCCTGCTGCCGCTCGGCATCGCCGCGGTCGCCGCCGGCACCCGGATGCTGCCGAGCCCGCCCGCGCAGTCGACGCTGACCGCGGTGGGGCTGATCGCCTGCACGTTCGTGGCGATCGAGCTCTCCGGCGGCGCCATGTCGGCGCACATCCACCTCTACGCGATCCTCATCTTCGTGGCGCTCTACCAGCAGTGGTCGCCGCTGATCTGCTCGGTGCTGGTCGTCGTCGTGCACCACGGCGTGTTCGGCCTGATCGCGCCGCACCGGGTGTTCGGCATGCATCTGACCACCACCGGGGCGATCGGGCAGGTCGCGCTGCACGCCGGGCTGGCCGCGCTCGAGGTCGCCGGGATCGTGGTGTTCTGGCACTTCGCCGAGGTCGCCGAGCGGGAGAACGAGGTGCTCGCCGAGCAGGCCGAGCAGGCGCGGCGGGAGACCGAGGCGGCCGAGCTGGTGGCCCGCGAGCAGGCGGCGGCCGACCTGCGGCGGCGCTCCGACGACGCGGCCGAACAGGCCCGGCAGATCACCGAGGCGGTGGCGACGATCAGCGCCGAAGCGCATGCGGCGATCACCGCGGTGGGCGAGGTCGACCACAAGCTCAACGAGCTCACCGCGTCGGTGCGGGGCATCGCGGAACGCTCGGAGCGGGCGGCGGAGACGGCGGCGAGCGGCAAGGAGGCGGCGGTGTCGGCGGGCGACAAGGTACGCCGGCTGGAGCGCTCGGTCGGGGAGATCGCGGACGTCAACGCGTTCATCGCGTCCCTCGCCGATCAGACGAACCTGCTCGCGCTCAACGCCACCATCGAGGCCGCCCGCGCCGGCGAGGTCGGCAAGGGCTTCGCGGTCGTGGCCGGCGAGGTGAAGGACCTGGCCCGGGAGACCGCGACGTCGGTCGGCAAGGTCAACGAGGTGATCGCCGCGATCGTGGCCGAGACCGGCGACGTGGCACAGACGTTCGGCACCACGACCCAGGCCGTCGGCGACATCCACGAGCTGCAGATGACGATCGCCGCCGCGGTGGAGGAGCAGGTCGCCGTCCTGACCGACGTGACCGGGCAGCTGTCCCAGGCCACGGCCGCCGCCGACCAGGTGCTGGCCGGGCTCGACCGGCTCGCCGGCGGCTGACGCCAAGTCCGTTTTCCGCCAGCGTCGAGGGGTGCCCGCGGGCCAGGATCGAAGCATGCATCTGGTACCCGGACTCAAGGTTCTGTACTTCGGCACGCCGGTTGTGCTCGTCTCGACGCTCAACCCGGACGGCACCGCGAACCTCGCCCCGATGTCGTCGGCGTGGTGGCTCGGCCAGTCCGCGATGCTCGGCATGGGCGACGCCAGCCAGACGGCGGCCAACCTGCGCCGGCACGGCGAGTGCGTCCTCAACCTGCCGTCGTCCGCCCTCGTGACGGCCGTCGACCGCATCGCGCTGACCACCGGCAGGCGCGAGGTCAGCGGCTACAAGGTGGCGCAGGGATACCGGCACGTCGCCGACAAGTTCGCGCTCGGCGGGCTGACCCGGCAGGAGTCCGACCTGGTGGCGCCGCCCCGCGTGGTGGAGTGCCCGATCCAGCTGGAGTGCCGGGTGACGTCGGCGAGACCGTTCGGGGCGCCCGACCTGAACGCGCACGGCTACGAGGTGAAGGTGCTGCGCACGCACGTCGAGGAAGATCTGATCATTCCCGGTACGGCGTACGTGGATCCGCTCAAGTGGGATCCGTTGATCATGAAGTTCTGCGACTTCTTCGGCGGCGGCGAGAACATTCACCCGTCCCGGCTGGCCGAGGGGTGGCGGATGCCTACAGCAGCTTCCGCAGTTTGAGCAGGTCGAACGGGTTGGCCTTGACCGAGATCTGGCGCGAGGCGATGGCCCGGGTGACGTCGAGCTTGCCGGTCAGCAGCGCGATCAGGTGGTCGCTGTCGGCGGTCAGGGCGATCTTGGCCTTGGGGTCGTCACCGTCGGCGATGTCGAGCAGGCGGCCGCCGCTCAGCCGGGCGTGAAACGCGGTCCCGAGGTCGGGGACACGGCACGCGAGCGTACGCTCGAAGTCGAGTTTTCCCTGGGCGTCGGCGTTGCGCTCGAGCTGGGCGGCCAGGCTCCCGAGGGCAGCCCGGCATTCCTCCACGGTGGCCATTCGACACCTTTCCTCGCGACACCTCGCCGATGCGCACGGTACCTCACGATCGCACGCGAACCGCCCGGTAGCGTGACACCCGACGCGAGCCCCGAGAGGAGCGAATCATGCCGGACGCATGGCGGGCGTATCTGGAGATGGCGCTCGGTTTGACCGAGACGCCCCGCAAGCGCGCCCAGAAGGCGGTGGGCGACCTGGTCAACCGGGGCGGCGCCACCGCTACGCAGGTGCAGGGACTGGTCGAGGACCTGCTGTCGGCCGGCATGGCCAACCGGGAGGCGCTGACCAACATCGTCCGCTACGAGGTGGACAAGGCGCTGGGCGTGGTCGGGCTGGCCACCGCCGAGGAGGTCACCGAGCTGACCACACGCGTACGCGATCTGGAGAAGCAGCTCCGTGACGCGCGCGAGCGGGTCGCCAAGGCCGATAGGCCCGCCGAGGCCGCGATCGGCGGGACGCGGCTGGACAAGCCGGCGCCGGCGCCGCGCAAGGTGGCCAAGAAGGCCCTGGCCAAGAAGGCCGTGAAGAAGGCGACGCCGAATGCGATGCCGGCCGCGGGGACCACTCCGGCCACGCCGGCGGGGAACGCGCCCGCTCCGGCTGCGGCGCCCGCTCCGGCTTCCGCGCCCACGCGAGCTTCCGCACCCACACCGGCTCCCGCGCCCACCCCGGCTCCCCCTTCCGCCGCGGCTCCCACGCCGGTCAAGAAGGCGGTCGCGAAGAAGGCCGTGAAGAAGGCGACGCCGCCGGGCACCGCGAAGGCGCCCACCGCCGGCGTGCGGGAGGCCGCGGCCGAGGTGGTGCTGCCGCCGTCTCCGGTGGCCGCGGCCGAGCCGGCCCCGCTCACCGAGGCGATCGGCGACGCGCTTCCGCCGGCCGAGGCGGCGGCGCTGTCCGCGCTGGCGTCCGAGGGCGGCGCGTCGCCCGCGCCGGCTCCGGAGAAACCCGCGCCGGCTCCGGGGAAACCCGCGCCGGCTCCGGGGAAGAAGGCCGCCGCGGCCAAGAAGGCGCCGGCCAAGAAGAGCGCACCGGCCAAGAAGGCGGCCAAGAAGGCCGCGCCGAGCAGCGAGCCGGAGGCCTAGGTTCATGACGTATCCGCACAACCCGCAGCCGGGTCCGCGTCCCGGTCCGCCGTCGCCCGGCGGGTTCCGGCCCGGTCCGCCGCCCGGCGGTGGGTTCCGGCCGCCGCCCGCGCCTCCGCAGCCGTACTCGGAGCCGGCCGAGCGCCGGATCGTCGAGGAGACCGGGCACCCGGCCGTCGACGCCGTGCTGCGGTCGCTCGCCAACGCCGCTCAGCTGGCGCCCGGCGAGCAGATCGCCGCCTACGAGGCCGCGCACCAGGTGCTGCAGGAGACGCTCTCGAGCATCGAGGGCTGAGCGGATGGCACGTCGTGCCCGGCTCGACGCCGAGTTGGTGCGCCGCAAGCTGGCCCGTTCCCGCGAGCAGGCGGCGGCCCTCGTCGAGGCCGGCCGGGTGCAGGTGCGCGGCACCGTCGCCCGCAAGGTCGCGGCGATGGTCGACCCGGCTGACCCGGTGCTGGTGACCGGGGAGGACCCGGTCACCGAGTACGTCTCGCGGGGCGGTCACAAGCTCGCGGGCGCGCTGGCCGCCTTCGCCGGCCTGGCCGTCGAGGGGCGGCGCTGCCTGGACGCGGGCGCCTCCACCGGCGGCTTCACCGACGTGCTGCTGCGCGCCGGCGCCCGCCAGGTGGTCGCGGTCGACGTCGGCTACGGGCAGCTGGCCTGGCCGATCCGCAACGATGAACGGGTCGTCGTCATGGAGCGGACCAACGTACGTACGCTCACCCCGGATTTGATCGAAGGCCCGGTGGATCTCACCGTGGCCGATCTCTCCTTCATCTCGTTGCGTCTCGTGCTGCCCGCGCTCGCCGCCTGCACGGTGACCGACGGTGACCTCGCGCTGATGGTCAAGCCGCAGTTCGAGGTGGGCAAGGAGCGGGTCGGCACCGGCGGTGTGGTGCGCGACTGGCGGCTGCGGGCCGAGGCGGTGCTCGACGTGGCCGCCGCCGGGCAGGCGCTGGGCCTGGGCGTGGCCGGGGTGGCCGCGAGTCCGCTGCCGGGGCCGAGCGGGAACGTCGAGTTCTTCGTCTGGTTCCGCCGGGACGCCCCGCCGGCCGATCGTGTGGAGATCGAGCGAGTGGTCGCCGCGGGGCCCGCCGGAGAGGTAGCTTCTGGCGCGCCGGAGACCTTTTTGGAGGACCAATGATGCGGTCTGCCCTGCTGGTGACGCACACCGGGCGCCGGCAGAGTGCCCAGCACGCCCGGGCGGTGGCTCGTGACCTGCTGCAGGCCGGTTTCGAGGTGCGGGTCGTCGCCGAGGAGGTGGCCGACCTCGACCTGCCCGAGGAGGTCACCCCGGTCAGCGGGCCGGAGGCGGCCGAGGGCGCCGAGATCGTGCTGGCGCTCGGCGGCGACGGCACGTTCCTGCGGGCGGCCGAGCTGGCCCGGCCGGCCAAGGCGCCGCTGCTCGGCATCAACCTGGGCAAGGTCGGCTTCCTGGCCGAGGCCGAGATCGACGACATCGACCAGGCCGTCGCCGAGGTCGTCGCCGGCACGTACAAGGTGGACGAGCGGCTCACGCTGGACGTCCGCGCCGAGTACGGCGGCCGGGTGATCGCCGAGTCGTGGGCGCTCAACGAGGTCAGCGTCGAGAAGGGGCAGCGGGCGCAGATGCTCGAGCTGCTCGTCGACGTGGACGGGCGGCCGCTGGCCCGGTACGGCTGCGACGGTGTGGTGTGCGCGACCCCGACCGGCTCGACGGCGTACGCGTTCTCGGCCGGCGGCCCGGTGGTCTGGCCCGAGGTCGAGGCGTTGCTGCTGGTGCCGATCAGTGCCCATGCCCTGTTCTCCAAGCCGCTGGTCACCGCGCCGACGTCGTCGTTCGTGGTGACCGTCGACCCGTACACGTCGTTCGCCGTCCTCTGCTGCGACGGCCGTCGCACCTGGGACCTGCCGCCCGGCGCGCAGGTCACGGTCGAGCGCGGGCAGCTGCCCGTACGGCTGGTGCGTCTTGCTCCCCGGCCGTTCACCGATGTCCTCGTGGCGAAGTTCGCGCTGCCGGTGGAGGGCTGGCGGGGTAATCGACGTTGATCAACGGTTTTATTTCTGGGGTTTTCCGCCGCGGGTAAACAGAGCTCGTGGGGTCCGCGGTGGGCAATTGTCGGTGGGCACCACTACTGTCTGCCCTGTGCTGGAGGAGTTGCGGATCACCGGTCTCGGCGTCATCGACGACACGACGCTGAAGCTGACGTCGGGCATGAACGTCATCACCGGTGAGACCGGTGCGGGCAAGACCATGGTCGTGACCGGCCTCGGCCTGCTGTTCGGCGGCCGGGCCGACGCCGGGCGGGTGCGTGCCGACCCCGGTCGCGCGGTCGTCGAGGGCCGGTTGCGGCTCTCCGGCGCGCTGGCCGACTCGGTGCAGACCCGCATCACCGAGGCCGGCGCCGAGGTCGACGACGACGGCTCGGTGCTGCTCAGCCGCACGGTGACGATCGAGGGCCGGTCCCGCGCGCACGTGGGCGGCCGCAGCATGCCGGTGGCGATGCTGGCCGAGGTGGGCGAGCAGGTGCTGGCCGTGCACGGGCAGTCCGACCAGCTGCGCCTGCTGCGCCCGGCCGAGCAGCGGGGCGCGCTCGACCGGTTCGCCGGCCCCGAGCACGAGAAGCTGCTGGAGACCTATCGCGAGGCGTTCGCGCGCTGGCGGGCCGTGGTCGACGACCTGGCCGACCGGCGGCGCAACGCCCGCGCCCGCTCGCAGGAGGCCGACCTGCTCAAGCTCGGCCTCGACGAGATCAGCCGGGTCGACCCGCAGCCCGGCGAGGAAGACGATCTGCGCGCCGAGGTGCAGCGCCTCGAGCACGCCGAGGGCCTGCGGGTGGCCGCGGCCACGGCGGCGCAGGCGCTCGCCTCCGGCGTCGAGGCCACCGACGACGCCCCCGACGCGGCCCAGCTGCTCGGCCTGGCCCGCCGCACGCTCGAGGCGCAGTCGTCGGTCGACCAGTCGCTGTCCGACCTGGCCGCCCGCCTCGAGGAAGCGGCCACCCTGGTCGGCGACGTGGCGTCGGAGCTGTCGGCCTACCTGAGCTCGCTGGACGCCGACCCGGCCCGGCTCGAGCAGATCTACGAGCGGCGGGCCGAGCTGCGCGGGCTGACCCGCAAGTACGCGGACGACATCGACGGCGTGATCGCTTGGGCCGAGAACGCCCGGTCGCGGCTCGCCGCCCTCGACACGTCCGACGAGCTGCTCGACGAGCTGGACAAGGAGCGCCAGCGGCTGGCGGCGCAGGTGGGCGAGCTGGCCGCGCGGCTCACCGAGGCCCGGGTCGAGGCGGCGAGCCGCTTCTCGTCGGCGGTCAGCGTCGAGCTGGCCGGCCTGGCCATGCCGCACGCCCGGGTCGAGGTCGCCGTGGTCCCGCGGTCGCCGGGCCGGGACGAGCCGACCGTCAACGACCTCGCGGTGGGCCCGGACGGCGCCGACGAGGTCGAGCTGCGCCTGCTGGCCCACCCCGGCGCCCCGTCCCTGCCCCTGCAGAAGGGCGCCTCCGGCGGCGAGCTCTCCCGCGTGATGCTGGCCATCGAGGTCGTCTTCGCCGGCGCGGGCGGCCCACCGACCCTGGTCTTCGACGAGGTCGACGCCGGCGTGGGCGGCCAGGCCGCGGTCGAGATCGGCCGCCGGCTGGCCCGGCTGGCCCGCACCCACCAGGTGCTGGTGGTGACTCACCTGCCGCAGGTGGCCGCGTTCGCCGACCGGCATCTGGTGGTCGCCAAGGACACCGGCGGGGCGATCACGACGAGCGGGGTGCGGATCGTCGAGGAGACCGAGCGGGCGCGGGAGCTGTCGCGCATGCTGGCCGGTCTGCCGGATTCCGATCTGGGGATCGCGCACGCCGAGGAGTTGCTGGCGGTCGCGGGGCGCGAGAAGAGGGGCTGAGGGCGGCCGGCGGCGGCATATGGGGCTGATCAAAGGGCGCGCGCGTGGCATGATGGTGGCACGGGACTAGTGGGGCGTTATGCCCTTTTTGTGGGTGAGATCGCGCATGTCGCGTGCCAGGCGTGTGATCCGGCATGTCAGGATGGCCGGGATGCGACTTCCCACTCTGCGCCGTGCCCGCAGTCTCGACCCTGAGGCCGTTGTCGGCACCGCCCGCCTCGACCGCCGCACCAAGCGGCTCACCGGTCGGCTGCGCCCGGGCGACATCGCCGTGATCGATCACGTCGACATCGATCGGGTGGCGGCCGACGCGCTGGTCGCGGCGGGGGTGGCCGCCGTGCTGAACGCCAAGCCGTCGATCTCGGGGCGCTACCCGAATCTCGGGCCCGAGGTGCTCATCAAGAACGGCGTGCTGCTCGTCGACGACCTCGGCGAGGAAGTGTTCGAGGGGCTGCACGAGGGCGACCTGGTCACCATCGACGGCGACACCGTCCTGCTCGGGGGCGAGCCCGTCGCGAGCGGCGTCCGGCAGGACACGGACACCGTGGCCGCCTCGATGGCCGACGCCCGGGAAGGGCTCTCCGTGCAGCTCGAGGCGTTCGCGGCGAACACCATGGACTATCTCAAGCAGGAGCGCGACCTGCTGCTCGACGGCGTCGGCGTGCCGGACGTGCAGACCCGGATCGCGGGGCGGCACGTGCTGATCGTGGTGCGCGGCTACGACTACAAGGACGACCTGGACGTCCTGCGGCCGTACATCCACGAGTACAAGCCCGTCCTGATCGGCGTGGACGGCGGCGCCGACGCGCTGGTCGAGTCGGGCTACACGCCTGACATGATCATCGGGGACATGGACTCGGTCACCGATGACGTGCTGCGGTGCGGGGCCGAGGTGGTCGTCCACGCGTACCCGGACGGCCGCGCGCCGGGGCTCGAGCGGGTGCACAAGCTCGACGTCGACGCGCTGACCTTCCCGGCCGCGGCCACCAGCGAAGACCTGGCGATGCTGCTGGCCGACGAGAAGGGCGCGACCCTGATCGTCGCCGTGGGCACGCACGCCAACCTGGTCGAGTTCCTCGACAAGGGCCGCGGCGGCATGGCCTCGACGTTCCTCACCCGGCTCAAGGTCGGCGGCAAGCTCGTCGACGCCAAGGGCGTCAGCCGGCTCTACCGGCAGAGCATCTCCGGCTCGGCGCTGCTCCTGCTCGTGCTGGCCGCGGTGGCCGCGATGGCCTCGGCGGTGGCGGTCTCCACCGTCGGGAAGGCGTACCTCACCGTGGTTTCCGAGTGGTGGGACAATCTGGTCTTCCAGCTGGGCCACCTCTTCTAGAAGCTCCGAGGCGTTTGTCGTGATCAATTTCCGGTACCACGTGGTGTCGCTCACCGCGGTCTTCCTCGCCCTGGCCATCGGCCTGGTCGTGGGCACCGCCGCGCTCAACGGGCCGGTGGCCGACAACCTCAAGAATCAGATCGGCGCGCTGAACAAGGACCTGGGCAACAAGCGGGACCAGATCAACCAGTACCGCGAGGAGATCGACCGCAACCAGGACTTCGCCACCGAGACCGCGCCGGCGCTGCTCAACAACAAGCTGACCGGCCGCAAGCTGCTGGTGATCGCCCTGCCGGGCACCAACGACTACGCCAACGGCGTGATCGCGATGCTCAAGGTCGCCGGGGCGACGATCACCGCGAAGGTGACGGTGCAGGACAAGTTCTTCGACCCGAACGGCACGCTCGACCTGCTCGACCTGGCCGGCCGCGCCTCGCAGCCGACGATCCAGATGGACGGGCTGCCGGTCAACAGCGACGCGGTCGAGACGGCCAGCGCCCAGCTCGCGCTCGGGCTGATGCAGCGCACCGGCACCCAGGCGAGCGCCGACGACGTGGCGGCGCTGCTCACCGCGTACACCAAGGGTGGTTATCTCGCGGTCGACGACAACGCGACCGGTGGCGCCGAGGCCGCGGTGATCGTCTCGGGCGAGCCGCCGACCGACAAGGACGCCGCCAAGAAGAACCAGGCCGCGCTGACCATGGCCGACCAGTTCGGCAAGGACCAGTTCGGCAAGGACCGGCCGCTGGTGGTCGGCGGCACCGCGGTCGGCGACGGCAACCTGGTCTCGGCCGTGCGCGGCGACCCGACGCTGGTCAAGACGATCTCCACGGTGGACAACGCGAGCACCGTGCAGGGCCAGGTCGCGACCGCGATGGCCACGATCGAGCGGGTCGTGCAGGGCAAGACCGGGCAGTACGGGCTGGCCGCCGGCGCCTCCTCGATGGTGCCGAAGGCCGCGGCGTAGCGGCCGGTCTCTAGACTTCCCTGCCATGGCCACCGGAGTCCTCCGCTCGTTCGGCGTCGGCGCGTCCGTCGCCCGCGGCGCCCTCGCCTGGATCCGCCGCGACCCGAAGTCGGTCGTGCTCGAGCGGACCAACTTCCACGGGCGCACGGTCACGCTGGCCGGCGGGCCCGCGCTCGCCCTCGGCGCCAGCGTCGGCTCGGCGCTCGGCGCGCCGAACGCGCGCACGGCGGCCGCCGCGGTCACCGCGGGCCTGGTCTCCGGCGCGGTCGGCCTCTACGACGACGTGGCCGGCAACCGGCCCGAGCAGAAGGCGGCCAAGGGCTTCGCCGGCCACCTGGGCGCGCTGCGCGAGGGGCGGGTCACCAGCGGCCTCGTGAAGATCGCCGGGGTGGGCGCGGCCGGTCTCGTGGCGTCGGCCCTGATCGGCAGCAAGAAATCAAGGGCGGTCGACGTGCTGCTCGGCGCCGGGGTGATCGCCGGCATGGCCAACTTCGTGAACCTGCTCGACCTGCGCCCGGGCCGGGCGCTCAAGGTGGGCATGGCGATCGCGACGCCCCTGGGCGCGGCCGGCGTCGTCGGCGCGGGCGCCGCGCTGCTGCCGGAAGACCTGGGCGAGGAGATCATGCTCGGCGACGCGGGTGCGAACGCCATGGGCGCCCTGCTCGGCGTCGCGCTGACCGCGCGTACCGGAACCGGGGGTCGTCTCGTGGCGCTGGCGGCACTCGCCGCCCTGACCGCGGCGAGCGAGAAGGTCAGCTACACCAAGGTCATCCAGGACACCCCGTGGCTGCGCCGGCTCGACGAGCTCGGCCGCCGGCCGGCGTGACGGCCCCGTCCGCGACGAGGATCGCGGGCGCCGCGGCGCTCATCACCGTTCTCACCGTGGTCGCCCGGCTCGCCGGGTTCGCCCGCACCTTCGTCTTCCTGCACACCGTCGGCAACGACGGGCTCGCCAACATCTACAACGCCGCCAACACGATCCCGAACATCGTCTTCGAGCTGGTCGCCGGCGGCGCCCTGGCCAGTCTCGTGGTGCCGCTGCTGGCCACCCACGTGGCGGCCGGCGACCGCGAGCGGGTCGGCGCCGTCGCCTCGGCGCTGCTGACCTGGGTGCTGGTGTTGCTGGTGCCGTTCGCGCTGCTCGTCGGCCTGCTGGCGGGGCCGATCGCCGGGCTGCTGCCGGACGTGCCGCCCGACCATCAGGCGACCGCGGCCGGCATGCTGCGGGTGTTCGCGCCGCAACTGCCGCTCTACGGCATCGGAATCGTGCTCACCGGCGTGCTCCAGGCCCACCACCGGTTCGCCTGGCCGGTGATCGCGCCGCTGCTGTCCAGCGTGGCGGTGATGGGCGCGTACCTGAGCTACGCGGTGATCGACGGCGCCGAGTCCGACTTCGCCGGTCTGAGCCGCACCGGCGAGCTGACGCTGTCGGTGGGCACGACGCTCGGCGTGGTGGTGCTGGCGCTGTGCCTGCTGATCCCGCTGCGCCGGCTCAAGCTGCGGCTGCGGCCCGCCCTGCGATTCCCCGGCGACGAGGGCCGGCAGGCCGTGCGGCTGGGCTGGGCCGGCGCGGTCACGGTCGGCTCGCAGCAGCTGATCACGATCGTGGCCATCGCGCTCACCGCCAGCCGGGGCCTCACGCAGTACACGGCGGCGCAGACGATCTTCCTGCTGCCGTGGGCCGTGCTCGCCGTGCCGCTGGCCACCGCGGTCTATCCGACCCTGGCCGCCGCGGCCGGGCGGGGCGACGAGGAGGCGTACCGGAAATCACTCTCCGGCAGCGCCCGCGCCGTGATCCTCGCCGCCGGGCTCGGCGCCGCCGCCCTCCTCGCCCTCGCCGCGCCGGCCGCCTATCTGATCAATGCGGGACCGGCGGCGCCCGGCATCGCCGGCTTCGCGCCCGGACTGTTCGGTTACGCGCTGTTCGCCCTGCTCTCCCGGGCCCTGTACGCGCGGGGCGCCACCGTCGCCGCGGCCGGCTCCACCGCGGCCGGCTGGGTCGTCGGCGCCCTCGCCGGGCTGGCCTCGATCGCCCTCGGCGACGACCGCCGCGTGCTCGGCCTCGGCCTGGCCAACGCGGCCGGGATGACCGTGATCGGGGTGCTGCTGGTGCTGGCCGTCCGGCGGCACGCGGGCCCGGCGGCGCTGGCGGGGCTGGCCCGCGCGACCACCGTCGGTATCGTTGCCGCCGGGGCGGCCGCCCTCGCCGGTTTCGGCGTCGTGACCGGAATCGGACACCTGGACGGCGCGGGCCCCACCGTCGGCGGCAGCCTGGCGCAGGGCATGCTGGGCGGCGTCACCGTCCTGGCCGTGTTCGGCGCGGTGGCCTTCGCACTGGACCGGCGCGACATCGGCGCGCTGGTGGCCCGTGCACGGCGGCAACGGAACTAGAGCGGAAGAGGACCCGAAGAAGTGGACGACGGATGGCGCGGCTCGGTGGCGCTGGTGCTGGCCTCGAGCACCGGAGGCATCGGCCAGCACGTCGCCTCGCTCGCCCGCGGCCTGCGCGCCGCCGGGTGCGAGGTCCTGGTCTGCGGGCCGGCCGCCACCGACGAGTTGTTCGGGTTCACGGCCGGGGGCAGCGCGTTCCTCCCGGTCGAGATCCCGGTCAGCCCCGGCGCGTCCGACGCCGGCGCGATCCGGCAGCTGCGCTCGGCCCTGGCCAGCCGCCCGATCGACGTGGTGCACGCGCACGGGCTGCGCGCCGGCTTCGTGGCCGGCCTCGCCCGTCCCGGCGTCCCGCTGGTCGTCACCTGGCACAACGCCGTGCTCGCCAAGGGCCTGCGCGGCCAGGCCTCGGCGCTGCTCGAGCGGATCGTCGCCCGCAGCGCCGCCCTCACCCTCGGCGCCTCCGACGACCTGGTCGTCCGGGCCCGGACGGTGGGCTCCCGCAACGCCCGGCTCGGCGCCGTCGCGGCGCCCACGCTCGCCCCGGTCAAGCGCAGCCGGGCCGCGGTCCGCGCCGAGTTCCGGCTCAAGCCCGGCACCCCGCTCGTCCTCTCGGTCGGCCGGCTGCACCCGCAGAAGCGCTACGACCTGCTCATCGAGGCCTCGGCCCGGTGGCGCGATCTCGACCCGGCGCCGGTCGTCGTGGTGGCCGGCTCCGGGCCCAGCTACATGGCCCTGGCCCAGCTCGCCTCCGAGCGGCACGCCCCGTTCTACCTGCTCGGCCGCCGCTCCGACGTGCCCGACCTGCTGGCCGGGTCCGACCTCGCGGTGATCACCAGTGACTGGGAGGCGCGGCAGCTGTTCGCCCAGGAGGCCCTGACCGCCGGCGTGCCGCTGGTGGCGACCGCGGTCGGCGGCATTCCGGGCCTGGTCGACGACGCCGCGATGCTGATACCGCCGGGTGACGTCGACGCGATCGACACCGCGGTGCGGCAGATGCTGACCGACGACGGGCTGCGCGCCGACTACGCCGCCCGCGGGCCCGAGCAGGCCGCCACCTGGCCGGACGAGACCGCCACGGTCGCGGACGTGCGGGCGGCCTACGCCGAGGTGACCGCTCAGCCATGAGACGAGCCTGGATCCCGTACGTCCTGGTCCTGCTCGCCGTCGTGGCGAGCCTCGGTGGCCTCGCCGTCCGTCCCGCCACCGGCGCGCCGCAGAGCACCGTCGACTACGTGATCGTGGCCGGCGCGGCGGGACTGCGCTGGGACGATCTCGACCCGCAACGCACGCCGGCGCTGTGGCGGGAGGCGTCCGCGGGCTCGATCGGGTGGTTGTCGGTGCGCACGGCCCACCGGGTCACCTGCCCCGCCGACGGCTGGCTCACGCTCGGCGCCGGCAACTACGCCGCGTACCCCCGGGTGGCGGGCGTCGACGCGTGCGCGGCGCCCAAGCCCGAGCTCGACCGCCCGGACGCGATCGGCGCGAACATCACCAACCAGCGCAACATCGTGCAGGACAACCAGGACCGGCTCCCGTACGGTGCGGTGCCCGGTTCCCTGGCCGAGTCGGTGCGCTGCACCACGGCCGTCGGCCCGGGCGCGGCGATCGCGGCCGCCCGCCCGTTCGGCCGCGTCGACAAGTACCGGCCGTCGTTGCCCGCCGACCCGAGGTCGATGCTGTCCGACTGCGTGCTCAGCTTCGTCGACCTCGGCACCATCACCGGCTCCGGCGGCTCCCGGGCGGCGCTGGTCGAGCAGGCCGACGCCGTGCTGGCCCGGATCGTCGCGGCGCGGCCCGACCGGTCGCTGCTGCTGGTCGCCGGCGTCTCGAACACCGACCAGGGCTCCCGCCTGCACGTAGCGATCGCCGAGGGCGAGGGCTGGAACGGCGGCTGGCTCACCTCGGCCGGCACCGGCCGCGACGGCTACCTCCAGCTCATCGACCTCGCCCCGACCATCCTCACCGCGCTCGGCAAGGCGTCGCCGGAGAAGCTGTTCGCCGGCCGGTCCGCGACCGTCGTGACCGGCAAGCCGGACGACGTCGCCGACGCGGTGCAGGGCTCGCACAACGCCGACCAGCGGGCCGGCGCCCAGCGCGGGGTCGCCGCGATCTTCTTCACCGTGCTCGGCATCTTGCAGTTCGTGCTGTTCGCGCTCATCGTCCCGGTGATGGTGCGGGCCCGCCGGCACAGCGGACCCAAGGGCCCGGCCCTGCCGTCCCCGCGCGTGGTCGAGGCGGTCGAGCTCGCCCTGATCGCGGCCGCCCTGGCCATCCCCGCCGCGCTGCTGGCCGACGCCTCGCCGTGGTGGCGCAGCGAGCATCCGGCCTGGGTCTTCGCCCTGGTCACCGGTGCGCTGATCGTGGCCGGGACGGCCGCCGTGCGGCTGTTCCCGCGCTACAAACGCACGCTGTGGCCGATGACCGCGGTCGCCGGGATCGGCGCGGCCGTCATCGGCGTCGACCTGATGACCGGCTCCCAGCTGCAGCTCAACGGCGTGGCCGGCTACTCGGCGATCAACGGCGCCCGGTACTCGGGAGTCGGCGGCGTCGGGCTCGGCGTGTTCGTGACGGGCCTGCTCGTGCTGGCCGGTTGCCTGGCGCAGTCGGTGACCAAGCCGTACCGGCCGGTGGTCTTCGTCCTGCTCGGCGGCCTCGGCGTGGTCATGGTCGGCAGTCCCTACCTGGGCGCGGACCCGGTCGGCGCGATCGCGGTCACGGCCGGGGTGTGCGTGGCCGCCGCGATCAGCACCGGCGGCTGGCTGACGTTCTCGCGGTTCGCCTGGGCGGCGGTGGCCGGCCTCGCGGTGACCATCGGCTTCGCCGTCGTCGACCTCCGCCGCCCCGCCGTCGAGCAGGGCAGCCTCGGCCGGTTCCTGACCGAGCTGGGCAACGGCAGCGCCGGGCCGGCCATGCAGCGGGCCGCCACCGCCAGCGGCGAGACGCTGCTGCAGAGCCCGCTGACGATCCTGGCGGTGATCGGCGTGCTGATGCTCGCCTTCTGCCAGTTCTCACCATGGGGTGGTCTCACTCGCCTGTTCGGGTTGCATCCGGCGCTGCGCGCGGCCGGCGCCGGCACCACGGTCGCCACGCTGATCGCGGGCGTGCTCGGCGGCTCGGCCCTGACCGTGGCCGGCGCCGCCGCGGCCGCCGCCGTGCCGACCGCCGTGCTCAGCGCCCTGCGCGTGCTGCTGCACGCCGCCGACCGCACCCGCCCGGACGGGGAGACGGACGGCCCCGGCGGCCCGCTGCTGCGCGGCGCCGGCGTCGCAAATCCGACGAAGATCGCGTAGCGGTCCCGGAAGGAGGGCCTGACACGCGTCGCGACCAGCCCGAACGTGCGGCCGCGTTCTCAGGTGTTACGGTGGACTCCCGTGGATGGGGCCTCGAGCCCCGGTCTGCAAGACCGACTACAGACAACCCACGGGAGCGGGCGTTGGCCTCATCAGTGCGCGACACGCGGCACATCTTCGTCACCGGGGGCGTCGCCTCCTCGCTGGGCAAGGGCCTCACCGCCTCGAGCCTCGGCAATCTTCTGACCGCGCGCGGACTGCGGGTCGTCATGCAGAAGCTCGACCCCTATCTCAACGTCGATCCCGGCACGATGAACCCCTTCCAGCACGGAGAGGTGTTCGTCACCGAGGACGGCGCCGAGACCGACCTCGACGTGGGTCACTACGAGCGGTTCCTCGACCGGGCGCTGTCGGGCAAGGCGAACGTGACGACCGGGCAGGTCTACTCGACGGTCATCGCGCGCGAGCGGCGCGGCGAGTACCTGGGCGACACCGTGCAGGTCATCCCGCACATCACGAACGAGATCAAGAGCCGGATCTTCGCGATGGCCGACCCGGACGAGTCCGGCCGGGTCCCGGACGTCGTGATCACCGAGGTCGGCGGCACGGTCGGCGACATGGAGTCGCTGCCGTTCCTCGAGGCGATCCGCCAGGTGCGCCACGAGGTCGGCCGCGACCACGTCTTCTACCTGCACGTCTCGCTGGTGCCGTACCTGGCGCCGTCGGGCGAGCTGAAGACCAAGCCGACCCAGCACTCGGTGGCGGCGCTGCGCAACATCGGTATCCAGCCGGACGCGCTGATCTGCCGCAGCGACCGGGAGATCCCGGAGAAGCTCAAGCACAAGTTGGCGCTGTACTGCGACGTCGACCGCGAGGCCGTCATCGCCTGCCCGGACGCGCCGAGCATCTACGACATCCCCAAGGTGCTGCACCGGGAGGGCCTCGACGCGTACGTCGTCCGGCGGCTCGGTCTGTCGTTCCGCGACGTCGACTGGGCGACCTGGGACGATCTGCTGCACCGGGTGCACCACCCGAAGCGGACGATCACCGTGGCGCTGGTCGGCAAGTACGTGGATCTGCCCGACGCGTACCTCTCGGTCAGCGAGGCGATCCGGGCGGCCGGCTTCGCCAACAACGTCAAGATCCAGCTGCGCTGGGTGCCCAGCGACGACTGCGAGACCGCGGCGGGCGCGGCGGTGGCGCTCAAGGGTGTCGACGGCATCGTCATCCCCGGCGGGTTCGGCGTCCGCGGCATCGAGGGCAAGGTCAACACGTCCCGGCACGCGCGCGAGCACCAGATCCCGATCCTCGGCCTGTGCCTGGGCCTGCAGTGCATGACGATCGACGCGGCCCGCAACATGGCCGGCCTGGCCGGCGCGAACTCGCTCGAGTTCGACGAGCGGGCGCCGTACCCGGTGATCTCGACGATGGCCGACCAGCAGGACATCGTGGCCGGCAAGGGCGACCTCGGCGGCACGATGCGGCTCGGCGCCTACCCGGCCCAGCTGACCGAGGGGTCGATCGTGGCCGAGGTGTACGGGTCGACCGAGATCTCCGAGCGGCACCGGCACCGGTACGAGGTCAACAACGACTACCGGGAGAAGCTGGCCAAGGCCGGCCTGGTCTTCTCCGGGACGTCGCCGGACGGGCGGCTGGTCGAGTTCATCGAGCTGGACCGGTCGGCACACCCGTACTTCGTGGCCACCCAGGCCCACCCCGAGCTGAAGAGCCGCCCGACCCGGCCGCACCCGCTGTTCGACGGCCTGGTGCAGGCCGCGGTCGAGTACGCCAAGGCGGACGAGCTGCCGGTGGCGGTGGACCCGTCGTGACCGCGTTCGCCCACGAGACGAAGTCCCGCGAGTCGAAGTACCAGGGCCCGATCTTCACGGTCTTCACCGACGAGGTCACCATGTCCGACGGCGGGACCGCCCACCGCGACGTGGTGGCGGCCAAGAGCGCGGTCGGCGTGGTGGCCCTCGACGACGTCGGCCGGGTCGTGCTGATCAAGCAGTACCGGCACGCGGTCGGCGGCCGCCTCTGGGAGCTGCCGGCCGGCCTGCGCGACGTCGCGGGGGAGGACCTGGTCGCCGGCGCGGCCCGGGAGCTGGCCGAGGAGGCCGACCTGCACGCCGGCCGCTACGACCTGCTCATCGACCTGCACACGTCGCCCGGCTTCACCGACGAGAAGATCCGGATCTTCCTGGCCCGCGACCTGACCGCGGTGGACGAGGCCGAGCGGCACCACCGCACCGACGAGGAGGCGGACCTCGAGATCGCCTGGTTCGACCTCGACGAGGCGGTCGCGATGGTCTTCCGGGGCGACATCACCAACGCCGCGGCGGTCGGCGGGTTGCTGGCCGCCGCCCGGGCCCGCGACGAGGGGTGGGCGCTGCTGCGCCCGGTGGAGACGCCCGAGCCCTGAGCCGAGATCGGCCCACCCGTTGTGGGTGGGCCGACTCTACGGCCGGGATACGACATTTTTCGCGGCCCGTCCACAGGTCCCCGTCCGGGTAAATCGGTTTGCGCCCCGGAACCGGTTCCGTAGGGTGATGCCGGTCTATGTCGGCATCCGGACGGGGGAAGCTACACATGGCGATCGTCGAAGCGCGATCACTCACGAAAGTGTTCCGGCGGGCGGACAAGGGCCCCGGCCTGGGCGGAGCGGTCAAGCATCTGTTCGCCCGCCGCTTCCAGGACAAGGTCGCGGTCGATCACGTCGATCTGTCCATCGAGGCGGGCGAGGCGGTGGCCTACGTCGGGCCCAACGGCGCCGGCAAGTCGACCACGGTCAAGCTGCTCAGCGGCATCCTGGTGCCGACCGAGGGCGAGGTCCGCATCGACGGCCTGCACCCGCAACGCGACCGGAACGCGGTGGCTCACAAGATCGGCGTCCTCTTCGGGCAGCGCACGCAGCTGTGGTGGGACCTGCCGGTGGCCGAGTCGCTGGCGGTGCTGCGCGACATCTACGGCATCGATCATGGCACGTACCGCAAGCGGCTGGCCCGCTTCGACGACGTGCTCGAGCTCGGCGAGATCCTGCCGGTGATCGGCCGCAAGCTGTCGCTGGGTCAGCGGATGCGGGCCGATCTGGCGGCGGCGCTGGTGCACGCCCCGCAGGTGGTCTACCTCGACGAGCCGACCATCGGGCTCGATCTGGCCGTGAAGGACCGGGTCCGGGAGTTCTTTCGCGCGGTCCGCGACGAGGGCACGACCGTGATGCTGACCAGCCACGACCTGGCCGACATCGAGGGCTTCTGCCGCCGCCTGGTGATCATCGACGAGGGCCGGATCATCTTCGACGGCGACCTCGAGGCGGTGAAGGACCGGTTCGCCCGCGAGCGGATCCTGCACGTCGAGACCGCGTCGCCGGCGCCGGTGGAGCGGCTGCGGGCGGCGCTGCCGGGCGCCCAGGTCACCGTCGAGGAGGGCGAGAGCCGGTACGCGGTGCGCTTCGACCGGTTCACCATGACCGCCGGGCAGGCGGTCACCGCGATGGCCGGGCTGACCGAGCTGGTCGACTTCCGGGTCGACGAGCCGAGCATCGAGGACGTGATCCGCCGGGTGTACTCGGGCGAGCTGGTGCTCGACCGATGAGACCGATGAGGCCGATGAGGGCGTACCGCGCCCTGGCCCGGGCGACCGCGCGGGCGGTGCTGACCTACCGGCTCAACCTGGTGCTCGGCATGGGCGCCGTGCTCATGCAGCTCATCGCGCTGCTGGCGGTGTGGCGGGTGGTCCTGGCCGAGTCGCCGTCGGTGAACGGCTTCACCTGGCCCCAGATGCGGGCGTACCTGCTGGTGGCGTTCGCGGCCGGCACGGTCATCTCGGTGCTGGGCGACTTCCGGATGGCGTTCCGGATCCTGGACGGGGACGTCGCGCTCGACCTGGCCAAGCCGATCGACTACCAGAAGGCCCGGTTCGCCGAGGCGCTCGGCGGTCTGTGGATCGAGGTGCTTCTGATCGTCCTGGTCGGGAGCGTCACCCTGGCGATCGTGGGCGGCGTGGACGTGCCGGCCGGATCGGCGCTCGCCCTCTTCGCGCTGAGCATGCTGTTACTCGTACCCCTGAAATTCTTGATCGTCTATGTCAGCACGCTGGCCTGTTTCTGGACGCAGAACTTCATGGGGGTGCAGTGGGCGCGCATCGCGGTGGTGAACCTGTTCTCCGGCGCGCTCATCCCGCTGGTCTACCTGCCCGGATGGCTGGCGTCGGCCGCGCAGTGGTCCCCGTTCGCCGGGCTCACCTCGACGCCCGCCCTGATCTTCCTGGGCCAGGTCGACGTGCCGCGGGGGCTCGTGCTCGTCGCGGTGCAGCTCGGCTGGGTTCTGGCTCTCTGGTTCGGCGCGCGCCTGATCTGGCGTGCGGCCGTGCGGCGTCTCACGATCAACGGAGGATGACTTGCGTACGGCACGCCTCTACCTGCGTCTGCTGGGCGCCCACTTCCGGTCCCTCCTGGAGTACGAGGCCGACTTCCTGATCCTGGCCGCCGCCACCGTGCTGATGCAGGTCGTGAACGTCGTCTTCCTGGCGGCCCTGTTCGCGAAGGTCCCGGTGCTCAACGGCTGGACGTTCTGGTCGGTGGTGATGATGTTCGGCGCGGTCGCGCTGGCCGAGGGCGTCGGCTCGCTGTTCTTCGACGGCATGTGGTCGCTGTCCTGGCAGATCAACCGCGGCGACCTCGACTACTACCTGGTCCGGCCGTACCCGGTGGCGTTGCAGTCGAGCAGCGCGGCGGTCGGCATCAACGGGCTGAGCAACATCCTGGTCGGCGGCCTCATGATCGGCGCCGGCCTGGCCCACTCCGCGATCGCCTGGTCTCCGTGGCGGGCGGTGCTGGGCGTGCTGCTGCTGGCCAGTGCCGTGGTCATCAAGGTGTCGATCAACCTGGCCACCAACGCGGCGTCGTTCTGGCTGGCCAGCCCGTCGCCGATGTTCGCGTTCGCGCTGCACCAGGTGGGCGACCTGGCCCGGTTCCCGCTCTCGATCTACCCGATCGCGCTGAAGGCGGTGCTGGGTCTGGCGTTGCCGTTCGCCTTCATCAGCTTCTTTCCCATCGCGTACGTGCTGGACAGCGGCCAATCGAAGTGGGTGGGCCTGCTGACGCCGCTGGTGGCCGCGTACTGTGCCGGCCTGGCCGCGCTCATCTTCCGGCGTGGTCTGCGCCGCTACGAGAGCGCGGGCAACTGAACGGTCCGTGCAGGGCCGCCCACTGCAGCAGCATGATGGTCTTCGCGTCGGCTATCCGGCCGTCGACCGTCCCGGCCAGGGCCTCGTCGAACGGCAGCTCGACGGCCTCGATGTCCTCGCCCTCGTCGGCCACGCCGCCGCCGTCGCCGGTGCGGCTGGCCGGGGTGTAGGGCGCCGCGTAGAAGTGCAGGCGCTCGGTCACCGAGCCGGGGCTCATCCACACGTCGAAGACGCTCTCCAGCTCGCCGACGTCGACGCCCAGCTCCTCGGCCGCCTCGCGACGGATCGCGTCGGCCGGGGCGTCGTCGTCCAGCAGCCCGGCGGCATTCTCCAGGAGCATGCCGTCGGGGTGCCCGTTCACGTACACGGGAAAGCGAAACTGCCGCGTGAGCAGCACCGTGCGCCGGTCGGGGTCGTAGAGCAGGATCGTCGCGCCGTCGCCGCGGTCGTAGGTCTCGCGCTGCTCGGTGGTCCAGCGGCCGTCGGCGTGCCGGTAGTCGAACGTGGTGCGGCGCAGCACGTGCCAGGCGGCGGCGATCAGCTCGACCTCGCGGACCACGACATCCGGGTTGCCGGTCAGATCGCGGCCCACGAGGTCGAGCCCGGTGCGGCCCCGGGCGTCGGGCACGTCGATCCCTGGTGTTGTCATGTCGGCGACCGTACACTGCAAAACACGCAACAGTCGACAACAACAAGGAGAAGTACGCATGCTGGCCGCCGAACGGCGCGACTTTCTGCTGTCCCGCCTGCGGTCGTCGGGGAAGGTCGTCGCCAAGGACATCGCCGCCGAGATCGGCGTGGCCGAGGACAGCATCCGCCGCGACCTGCGCGACCTCGCCGCCGCCGGCCTGTGCCAGCGCGTCTACGGCGGCGCGCTGCCGTCCGCCCCGGCCGCGGCCGACCTGGCCACCCGCGCGTCGGTGGCGACCGAGAGCAAGCGCCGGGTGGCCGCCGTCGCCGCCTCCCTGATCCACCCCGGCAGCACGGTGCTGCTCGACGGCGGCACCACCGCGCTGGCCGTCGCCGCGGCGCTCCCGCCCGACCTCTCGGCCACGATCGTCACGCACAGCCCGACGGTCGCCGCCGCGCTGATCGGCCACCCGGCCGCCGACGTGTTCATCCTCGGCGGGCGCCTGTTCAAACACTCCGGCGTGGCCTCCGGCGCCGCGACCGCCGCGGCCGCCGCCACCGTGAGCGCCGACCTGTTCCTGCTCGGCGTCACCGGCGTCCATCACCGCGCCGGCCTGACCACCGGCGACCCGGACGAGGCCGCCATGAAACGCCTCCTCGCCGCCCGGGCCGCCGAGACCTACGTGCTGGCCAGCGCCGAGAAGATCGGGGCCGCGTCGCCGTTCGCCGTGCTGCCGCTGACCGAGGTGGCCGGAATCGTGACCGATGTGGACGCAGATGACCCGGAATTGCGGCGCCTGGCCGAGACCGGAGTCGCGCTAATCCGTCCGTCCGATTGACTTGCGGCTATCCGGCACCGAGGCTCGATCAAGAATGGGAACGCTCCCACCGTTCCCCACCGATCAGGAGTCCACCGTGGCCTTATCCTTCCCGGCACGTCTCGCCGCCGCGGCCGCCGCCATCGCGGTGACCGTGGCCGTCTCACCGTCGCCCGCGAACGCGTCCATCCCGGACGGCACGCGCTTCTACACGCCGAAGCCCGACCCCGGCGCCGTCCAGCAGATCGTCCACCTCGCCGCCACCGGCCAGTGGGGGCTGGCGCGCCAGGTCGCCACCATGGTCGCGACCCCGCAGGCGGTCTGGGTCACGGGCGGCAGCGGCAAGTCGCTGACGAAGTCCGTCCGTACCGAAGCCTCGAAAGCCGCCGCCCAGCGCAAGACGCCGGTCTTCGTCGCCTACAACATCCCGTTCCGCGACTGCTCGCAGTACTCGGCGGGCGGCGCCACCTCGGTGGCGGCCTACAAGCAGTGGATCGACGACTTCGCCGCCGGCATCGGCGGCTCGACCGCCGCCATCATGCTCGAGCCCGACGGCCTCGGCATCATCCCCTGGTACACCACCATCAACGGCAGCCAGGAGTGGTGCCAGCCGGCCGAGGCCGACAAGGCCACCGCCGCCGCTGACCGGTTCGCGATGCTCAACTACGCGGTCGACCGCTTCGGCAAGCTGCCGCACACCAGCGTCTACCTCGACGGCACCCACAGCGCCTGGCTCGGTACGGGTGACATCGCGGACCGCCTGGTCAAGGCGGGCGTGGGCAAGGCCGACGGGTTCTTCCTCAACGTGTCGAACTACGAGACCACCGAGCGGCAGCTGAAGTTCGGCAACTGGATCTCGAAGTGCGTCTACTACGGCACCGAGGGATCGGCCGACAACCGCGGCCACTTCGAGCGGTGCGCCAGCCAGTACTACCCGGCGAGCCCCGGCGACTTCAGCACCTGGGGGCTCAGCGACGCCTGGTACGACGCCAACGTCGGCAACGTCTCGCCGCACCGGCTCGCCCACTTCGTCGTGGACACCAGCCGCAACGGGCAGGGACCGTGGACGGCGCCCGCCGGCAACACCTGGCCCGACGCGCAGACCTGGTGCAACCCGCCGGACCGTGGCCTGGGCCTGCGCCCGACCACCCGGACCGGCGACCCGCTGGCCGACGCGTTCCTGTGGGTCAAGACGCCCGGCCAGTCCGACGGCCAGTGCGACCGCGGCACCGGCACGGGAGTCGACCCGGCCCGCGGCGGCACCGCCGACCCGGCCGCCGGCGCGTGGTTCCCGCAGCAGGCCCTGGAACTCGTGCAGCTGGCCAACCCGCCGCTGCGCTGATTGACGCCGGTGCACCGCCACGGGGGCGGTGCACCGGCCTTTACGGCGCCTTCCGCGATCTCTAAGATCCGCGACATGGCGGAGCACGAGCTCGGAAACCGCGTCGACCTGCACACCGACCGTCCACATCCGGCGCGGGTCTACGACTACCTGCTCGGCGGCAAGGACAACTTCGCCGCCGACCGCGAGGCGGCGGCCAAGGGCCTGCAGGCCAACCCCGACAGCCGCATCCCGCCGCGGGAGAACCGGTTGTTCCTGCGCCGGGCCGTACGGTTCCTGGCCGAGCAGGGCATCGACCAGTTCCTCGACATCGGCACCGGCATCCCGAGCGCGCCCAACGTCCACCATGTCGCGCAGGGCATCAACCCGCGCGCACGGATCGTCTATGTGGACAACGACCCGATCGTGCTGGCCCACGCCCGCGCGCTGCTGACCAGCCATCCCGAGGGCACCACCAACTACATCGACGCCGACCTGCGCGACGTCGACTCGATCCTCGGCTCCGCGGCGCTGACCGAGACGCTCGACCTGAACCGCCCGGTCGGCCTGCTGCTCATCGCGATCCTGCACTTCGTGGGCGACGAGCACGACCCGTGGACGATCGTCTCGCGTCTGCTGGCCGCGCTGCCACCCGGCAGCTACCTGGCGCTGTCCCACCTGACCGGCGACTTCCGGCCCGAGGCGTGGGCGCAGGTGGCGGAGATCTACCGCCGGCAGGGCGTGACCATGAAGGTCCGGTCCAAGCCGGAGATCGAGCGTTTCTTCACCGGCTTGGAGCTGGTCGACCCCGGCGTGCGGATCCTCCCCGAGTGGCGGCCCGACCTGGGCGAGCCCACCGATCCGCAGCCGTCGGACGCGCAGGTCTCGGTCTACGGCGGGGTGGCCCGCGCTTGATCGCGACATGCCCGCGTGGCTGACCGACCTCCGCGCGGCCCGGCGTGGCGAACGCATCGTGCTGTCGTCGCCGATGCCGATCGAGGTGGCCCGGGGCTGGCTGTCCGGTGACGTCATCCGGCAGGCGCCGGCGAAGCTGAACGGCCGGAACTTGTGGCGGCCGATCCTGCGGGGCCGGCTCGTGCCGTCGGAGTCCGGTTGCACGTTCGTCGGCGTCCTGGGCTGGGACCCGGCTTTCCGGGCGCTGACCTGCTGCCTGCTCGGCGCTTTCGCCGGCGTGCTGGTGACGGGCGTGGTGCTCGCCATCGTCGGAGCGGCGGCCGGTCCCGCCTCGGCGCTGGCCGCCTTCGGCCTGTTCGGGGTGGTCACCGGGCTCGCGAGCATTCTGGCCGGGTATCGGGAGACCCGCGGGCAGACGGACTATCTCCGCTCCTGGATCACCGGCCGGATGAATGCGCCCTGGTACCAGGGGCGCGACGGCTAGCCGGCCACCCGCATGCGTTCACAGAGGCCACGCAGCTCGGTGCCGCCGGTGCGGCGGTGGGAGCGGTCCAGCAGGATGCGGACGGTCTGCCAGACCTCGTCCGAGGTGTGGACGTGCTGGGGTGCGCGGCGCTCGGCGGTGAGCAGGAAACGCACGGCCTCGCGGTCGTGGCCGGGCACGCGGGCCAGCGCGCGGGCCGTGTCGGCGTAGTAGAAGACCTGCCGGAAGCCGACCGGCAGCGCGGCCGGGTTGGTGCGGCGGGCGACCTCGGCGGCGCGGCCCGGGTCGCCCTCGTCGACCTCGATGCTGATCCGCCAGATGGCGACGTTGGTGGGGCCGAAGTACATGCCCATGGCGGAGGTCTCGCCGGTGCGGCGGGCGAGCGCATCGGCCTCGGACAGCCACGCACGGCTGTCATCGAGGCGTTTGCGGCCCTGGCTCGCGTACGCGCAAATCAGCTGCAACGCACCCAGCGTCTCCGCACCGCCGGCCCGGTGGGCGTGCCGCTGGAGATCGTCCGCCGCCCGCTCGGCCAGGGTGAGCCCACGCTGGAACGACCCGCAGGCGTTGGCGGCGTTGGCCATCGCGTAGGCCGCGTACCCTCGCAGCACGGGGTCATCGGTCGCCTCGGCCGCGTCCCGGCAGCGTTCGGCCCCCAGCCAGGCGTCCGCCGGATGGCCGAGGTTGCGCAGCACCGAGGACGCGATGAAGGTCGCGTCGCAGAGCATCCGCAACGCCGCCATCCGCGCCGGCCCCGCGGTCTCGGTGTGCAGGTCACGCAGCAGATCGGGCAGCAGACCGGCGGCGCCGGCATAGTCGCACTCCTGCCGCAGCGTGTCGACGAGAGCGAGCGTGCGCGCCAGTTCCCCGACCGCCGGCGCCTCCCGGGTAGCCGGCTCGGCCAGGTCGATGTCGACCAGGGCGCGCCGGATCCCGTGCACCCCCGCGAGCGCCGCCGCCGCGGCCCGGTCACCGCCCGGCGTCGCCCCTTCGGCCAGGTCGCCCGGGGAGCACTCCAGCGCCGCCGCGATGCCGGCCAGCGTGAACCGGTTGTCCGCCGCCTGAAGCCCCCGTTCGATCCGGCTCCAGGTGGCGTGCGAGACCCCGGCCCGGCTCGCGGCAAACCGCACGCTCCAGCCCCGCAACAGCCGCCGCGCCCGGATCCGTTCCCCGACGGCCGGGTCGGTGCTCGCTCGTGGCGTCATGCTGCGAACCGTAACCGCACGCCGGGGCCGGGTGGTACAGCCATGTACCACCATCCGGGTCGGACGGTCGGGCCGATGTCCGCACCAGCCCGCCCGTGCTGACCCCGCACAACACCCGCGTCTCTTGGCTCGCGCCGGCCGGCGCCCGCTCACGCCGCGCCCGCTCACGTCGCGCCCGCTCACGTCGCGCCCGCTCACGTCGCGCCCGCTCACGTCGCGCCCGCTCACGTCGCGCCCGCTCACGCCGCGCCCGCTCACGTCGCGCCCGCTCACGTCGCGCCCGCTCACGTCGCGCCGCGTTGGCTCGCGCCGACCCCGCCCGCGCCGACCTCGCCCGGCCGAACAGACCCCGCCCGCGCCACGCTGGCCCGCGCCACGCTGGCCCGCGCCACGCTGGCCCGCGCCACGCTGGCCCGCGCCACGCTGGCCCGCGCCACGCTGGCCCGCGCCACGCTGGCTGGCACACGCGCCCGCCCGCGCTCACCCCCACCCGCGCTGCACCGCGCTGGCTGGCGCCGGCTCACCTGCCCGTGCTGACCTCGCCCGGCGGCGGCGCCGCGTTGGCTCGCGCCCGGCCCGTGCCCCGTCCGCTCACGTCGGACTCGCCCGCTCGCGCCGCGGCGGCCTACGCGCTCAGGAACTCGGCCGCGCGGGCCGGCCAACTGCGCACGTCGGCCGCGGTCGCGGACACGTGCAGGCGGGCGTCGGGCAGCGTCGCGAGCAGGTATTCCGAGGTGGACACCGGGTGGACCGGGTCGGACTCCCAGGCCAGGATCAGCGTGGGGTGCGGCAGGGCGGCGATCGCGCCCGCCGGGGGCAGGTCGGTGGCGGCGGCGCCGCGGAGCACGGCGGGGAGCACGTCAGCGTTGATGTCGGCGTCGTAGCGGTAGGTGGGCACGTCGGCGAAGATCTCGGGGACCGCGAACTGCTGCATGCCCTTGAGCCATGCCTCCTTGCCGCGTTTCTCGACGAAGTCGGCGCTGTCGCGATACATCTGTCTCGCCGCCACGCGGGTCTCGGCGGTGGTGGGCGGGATCATCAGGACCAGGCGGCGGAAGCGCTCGGGGGAGCGGGTCGCGGCGTGCAGCAGCGTGCCGGTGCCCATCGACTGGCCCATCCAGTCGATCGGGCGGCCGTCGCGCACCTGGTCGGCCAGGGCGATCAGGTCGTCGGCCAGGCGCGGCCACTCGTAGAGCGCGGGGTCGGCGGCGCCGGTGGACGAGCCGTGGCCGCGCGCGTCGTATCGGACGAGCCGGTGCGTGGCCAGCAGCGGTGCCCAGTCGACCAGGTCGATCGCGTCCTCGGCCCGGCGGCTGAAGAAGATGCCGTGCGAGTAGCCCACGGCGGGGCCCGCACCGCGCACGTCATAAGCGAGGCCGGAGAACACCGAGTCAGTCATGCCGGGAAACCTAGACCGGGGGTACGACAGGAATGCCGGGCTCTTGACAACGATGTCGTGGGTGGCCGAATCTGGGAGCGCTCCCAAAATCATCCCCGTCGATTGGCTTCCCATGAGACCTCGCTCATTGTCCCTGGCCGCGGCCGTATTAACGGTCGCCGCCGGGGCGCTGGCCGTGACGTTGTCCCCGGCGTCCGCGGCCTCCGCCGGCTGTTCCGTCACCTACAAGATCACCGGCTCCTGGCCCGGTGGCTTCCAGGGCGACATCGCCCTGACCAACCTCGGTGACGCCGTCTCCACCTGGTCGCTCGGCTTCGACTTCCCGAACGCGGCGCAGAAGGTCACCCAGGGCTGGGGCGGCAAGTTCGCCCAGTCCGGCGCCCACGTCACCGTCACCAACGAGGCCTGGAACGGCGCGCTCGGCACGAACGCCACCACCTCGGCCGGCTTCATCGGCTCGTGGAGCGGCAGCAACCCGGTGCCCACCGCCTTCACCCTCAACGGCGTGGCCTGCACCGGCAGCACGACCACCACGCCGCCGACCACCACGCCGCCGACCACCCCGCCCACGTCGCCGACCACGAGCCCGCCCCCGCCGACCGGCGCGGCTCCGGCGATCAAGGTCGCCGGCAACAAGCTGGTCAACAAGAGCACCGGCGCCACCGTCAAGCTCTACGGCGTCAACCGCTCCGGCGGCGAGTTCGCCTGCATCCAGGGCAACGGCTTCTGGGACGGCCCGATGGACCAGACCTCGATCAACGCGATGCGGTCGTGGAAGATCCGGGCGGTGCGGGTGCCGCTCAACGAGGAGTGCTGGCTCGGCACCGCGGATGTGCCGGCGGCGTACGGGGGAACCGCTTATCAGAATCAGGTCAAGGCGTACGTGAACCTGCTCGTCCAGAACGGGATCACGCCGATCGTGGAGATGCACTGGAACTACGGCCTCTACACCGGCAACTCGTCGGGGTGCAGTGACGTGAAGGCGACCTGCCAGAAGCCGATGCCCGACGCGCAGTACGCCCCGTCCTTCTGGACCGGGGTGGCGAACGCGTTCAAGGGCAACGACGCGGTCGTCCTCGACCTGTTCAACGAGCCGTACCCGGAGCGCGCCACCGGCGACGACACCTCGGGCTGGAAGTGCTGGCGCGACGGCGGCACCTGCAACGGCATCACCTATCAGGTGGCGGGATTCCAAACCCTGGTGAACACCGTACGCGCGACCGGCGCCACCAACGTCATCATGATCGGCGGCCTCGCGTACTCGAACAACCTGAGCCAGTGGTTGACGTACAAGCCCACCGACTCGCTGAACAACCTGGCCGCCTTCGCGCACATCTACAACTTCAACACCTGCGCGAACACGTCCTGCTGGGACAGCCAGATCGCGACCACCGCCCAGCAGGTGCCGGTGACGCTGACCGAGATCGGCGAGAACGACTGCGCCCACGGTTTCGTGGACGGGCTGATGGACTGGGCCGACGCGCACGCCATCGGCTACCTGGGCTGGACCTGGAACACCTGGGACTGCTCGACCGGGCCGTCGCTGATCAGCAACCACGACGGCACGGCCACCAACTACGGCCTCGGCCTGAAGAACCGCCTCGCCACCGTCTCCAACTGAAAACACCCGTAACGCCCGGGTCCACGGGCACAGCCCTCCCGTGGACCCGGGCGTTCGGCCCATATTGACGCGCTGCTATTGACTCTCCCCCCGGGGGAGACTCCACTGTGTGACGGGACAGCAACGCGATCGGGGGTCGTCATGGTCAAGCGGGTCGCCGCCCTGTTGGCGGTGCTCTTCGGCCTGGTCGTCACGCCGGGCGCGGCACTCGCCGCGCCGGCCTGCCGCGTCCAGGGTCAGACCGTCCACGCCGGGCACCTGCGCGTGCAGGTGCTGAGCTCCACGCTGCTGCGCCTGGAGTACTCGGCGTCCGACACCTTCGAGGACCGCGCGACGTTCAACGCGGTCGACCGCGCGCCCGGCCGCACCTGGTTCCGCGCCTCGACGACCGGCGGCGAGCTGCGCGTCGAGACCAGCGCCGTCACCCTCCACCACCGCCTCGGCAGCGGCGAGGTCACCGCGGCGAACACCACGCTCGACCTCACCGTCGCCGGCCGCCGCACCAGCGTGCACCCCGCGTTCGGCGCGCCGGCCCGCGACGACTCCCTCGGCGGGTGGTACCGCGGTCTCGACTACTACGCCGGCCAGGCCGGCCCGGTCGACCAGCTCACCCTGCACCCCGGCATGCTCAACCGCTCCGGGTGGTATCTGCTGGACGACACCGCCACCGCGCTGCGCACCGGCGACGACTGGCTGACCCCGCGGGCCGCGCACACCGGCGCCTACCAGGACGGCTACCTCTTCGGCTACGGCCACGACTACAAGCGGGGCCTCGCCGATCTCCGTACGCTGACCGGCCCCTCGCTGCTGCCGCCGGAGTGGGCCTTCGGCACCTGGTTCTCGAAATACCAGGCGTACAGCACCGCCGACTACCGCAACCAGCTGCTGCCCGCCTTCAAGGACAACAAGGTCGCGCTGGACTCGCTGGTGATGGACACCGACTGGAAGGCGCCGAACCAGTGGGCCGGCTGGAACTGGAACCCGAGCCTGTTCCCCGACCCCGACGCGTTCCTGGCCGACCTGAAGAAACAGGGCATCAACGCGACGCTGAACGTGCATGCGGCGATCAGCGGTGACGATCCCCGGTTCGCCGCCGCGCAGGCCATCGCCAAGGACAAGCTCGTCCCCGCCACCAGCAGCTTCGCGCCGAACCCGTACCGGTTCGACTGGGGCGACGCCGACCAGGCGGCGGCCTACGAGGCGCTCCACGATCCCTTCGAGGACCAGGGCGTACGCCAATGGTGGCTCGACTACTGCTGCGACGACAGCGTGGTCAGCACCCCGGGCGTGACCGCCGACAGCTGGGTCAACGAGCTGTACAAGCGGGACGGCGACGCCCGCGGGCAGCGCGGCTTCTCGCTGGCCCGGATCGGAGCGGCGTTCCCGGCGTACACCACGCCCGGCCCGTCCGGCCCGTGGGCCGAGCACCGCAGCACCGTCCACTTCACCGGCGACACCCGGCCCGACTGGCCGACGCTGGCCTTCGCCGCGAAGATGACCCCGGCCGAGGGCAGCATCGGCGAGTCCTACGTCAGCCACGACATCGGCAGCTTCGCCGGCAAGCACCTGCCCGACGACCTCTACCTGCGCTGGGTGCAGCTCGGCGCGTTCCAGCCGATCCTGCGGCTGCACTCCGACCACGGCGACCGGCTGCCGTGGGAGTACTCCGACGCGGTGAACGGCCCGGCCGCCGACTTCCTGCGGCTGCGCGAGTCGCTGGTGCCCTACCTCTACACCGCGGCCCGGCAGAGCTACGACACGGGCATGCCGATGGCCCGGGCGCTCTACCTCGAGTGGCCGGAGGTGAACGAGGCGTACCAGCACGACACGCAATACCTGCTCGGCGACAACCTGCTGGTCGCGCCCGTCACCACGCCCGGGTTGAGCACCACTGCCGCGGTGTGGTTCCCGCCCGGCACGTGGACCGACTTCTTCACCGGCGCCACCTTCCGCGGCCCGGCCACCCGCACGGTCGGCGCCACGCCCGACCACATGCCCGTCTACGTGCGCGCGGGCGGCATCGTGGCCCAGGCGACCGCGCCCGCCGGCACCAATGTGGCCGGCCGGCCCAAGGACAAGCTGACGCTCACCGTCTACCCGCACGCGAGCGGCGCGACCAGCGTCTACCAGGACGCGGGCGACGGGCTCGGCTACCGCTCCGGGCAGTCCGCCACCATCCCGGTGCGCTACAGCGAGGGCCGCACCAAGTCGGTCACCGTCGGGCCGGTCGCCGGCGGCTATCCCGGCGCGCCCACCACCCGCACCTACACGGTCGCGTTCGCCGGGGTGAGCCGTCCGCACACGGTCACCGTCGGCGGGCATCGGGCCGCGTTCGCCTACGACCCGAAGAAGCACCTGCTCACCGTGGCCCTCCCGCCGACCGCGAGCGGCCGGGCCGTGACCGTCACCCACGACGGCGACCCGCTCACGGTCGCCCAGCAGCCGGCCGTCGACGTCACGTTCGAGGCGCCGGACGGGCTGCAGTCCGGGGCCACCAGCCGGCTCGTGACGACCGTCCGCAACGCCGGACCGGGCACGATCCGCGACGTGGCGGCGAGCGTCGCGACGCCCGACGGCTGGGTGATCACGCCGAAGACCAGCACGACCAGGTCCACGCTGGCGGCCGGGGCGACCTTCACGGTCACCTACGACGTCACGCCGAGCGGTGCTTCACCCCGTACGGCCAATGTGATCGCCCGGGTCGCCTACCGCAACCCCGACGGAAGCGCGACCAGCGTGCCCGCCTCGCTCACCGTGCCCATCCGCCCGGTCGCGGTGACCTTCCGCGTGCTCGCGCCGCCGGGCACGCCGCCCGACGCGACGCTGTACGTGCCCGGCAACATTGACCAGCTCGGCCCCTGGGACCCGCACAAGCAGGCGATGACCAACCGCGGCAACGGCATCTGGGAAGCCACGATCACCGTGCTGGACGGCACCGACATCCAGTACAAATACACCCGCGGCACCTGGGAGACGGTGGAGGACTGGGGCTCGATCGTCGGCACGACCAACCGCGACGTGGTGGTCGACGGCGGCATCACGCAGAAGATGCTGGTCGACGACACGTCCACCCAGTGGGGCGTGCCCGGCGTGCCGGACGACCACCTCGCGATCCAGTACTGGCGCGACCCGCTCGTGGTCTCGACGACGACGTCGGCCGCGTCGGTGACGGTCAAGTTCCAGCGCGACGTCGAGCCGACCGGCGACCCCACCGGGTCGTTCGCGGGCGCCGTCGAGGTCAGCAGCGTGTTCGGCACGGTCGCCGGCACCGTCACCGAGCCGCAGCCCGGCACCCTGCTCTGGACCCCGACCGAGCCGCTGCCGCCCGGCTCCTACGACGGCACGGTCGCGCACGTGAGCAGCACCGGCGCCGGCAGCGTCCCGATCGACAAGCCGTACACGTTTGCTTTCACCATCCCCTGATCGGAGGAGACCGGCACTTTCGGCCGAGTTGACGGCGGTCCGTCCGGACCGTGTCCATCGTGGATCAAAGCGTTTAGACTCCTCGATTGATCACGGCCTCGGGAGGGACACAAGAGTGGCAACTCGTCTGCACGGCGTCCGGTTCACGCTGCTCGCCGCCTCCGCCGCGGTGGCGACGGCGGCCGCCCTGATCGCCGGTCCGTCGGTGGCCCAGGCGGAGACGGTTCCCGGCCTGTCGGTGCCGCCGGCCGCGACCTCCGAGGACACGGCGACCGTCGGCACGTTCGCCGAGAAGGGCGCCCCGCCGACCGGCCCCGGTGTCTCGTCGACCGCCCGCACGCGGACCAAGGCCCTCACCGCCGCCGCGGCCGAGGACTGCCCGAACACGTGCTTCTTCTACAACACCGCCTACCACGACGCGGCGACCGCGGGCCTGTTCGCGACGATGTGGATCACCAACCCGACGGTCGACAAGGCGGACACGCACTCGCTCGCCGAGCTGGCCGCGATCAAGCACAGCGACAACGGCCGGCAGATCGTCGAGGTCGGCTGGACCGTCGACAACTCGATGTACAAAGACGGGCTGCCGCACCTGTTCGTCTACCGCTGGGTCAACGGCAAGCCGGGCTGCTACAACGGCTGCGGCTGGGTCGAGTACTCGGACGCGAAGATCAAGGCCGGCGCCGCGCTGCCGGTCGGGACGGCCAAGCAGTTCGGGATCCAGTACGACGCCAACTCGCCCAAGGGCGGCGCCTGGTGGGTCAAGTACGACGGCGCGTTCATCGGCTACTTCCCGTCGTCGGAGTGGACCGGGGCCGACATCCCGGCCGACTTCACCGAGACCGACAACGTCCAGGCGTTCGGCGAGGTCGCGGCCGGGACGACGCAGCCGTGCACGACCATGGGCGTCAACGGCTCGAAGGGCGCGGCGGGGGCGACCGGCAGCCCGCGGCCCGCCTTCATCGCCAGCATCGCGTACGTGAGCGGGCCGGCCGTGGCGCCGAAGGTGTTCGTGAGCCCCGAGACGGCCGGTGACGCGTACTCGATCAACGTGCCGAGCGCCCGGACGTTCTACTACGGCGGCGACGGCTTCTGCTGAGGCCTCACCAGGCCCACGCCTCGGGGGACGGGCCGCCCTTGCCGATCGGCGGGAAGATCTCGTCGAGAACGCTGAGCGTCTCGTCCGACAGCGGCGACGCCAGCGCCGCGAGCGGCGCGTCGAGCTGCTCGGGGGTGCGCGCGCCCAGGATCGGGGCGGTGACCTCGGGGCGCGCGAGCAGCCAGCCGATCGCCACCTCGGCCGGCTCGCGGCCCAGGTCGGCGCAGAACCGCTCGTAGCGCTCGATCGCCGGCCGGTGCGGCTCGACCCGGTCGGGCGCGTGCAGCACCGTCCGGCCGGGCACGCCCTCGCGCTGCTTGCGCAGGGCGCCGGAGAGGGCGCCGAAGTGCAGCGGGGAGTAGGGCAGGATGCCGATCCCGAGGGCGGCCGCCGCGGGCAGCACCTCGAGCTCGGCGTGCCGCGTGAGCAGGTTGTACCGGCACTGCTCGGAGACGAGGCCGAGGTAGTGCCGGCGGTCGGCGGCGGACTGCGCGGAGGCCAGGTGCCAGCCGGCGAAGTTCGACGACCCGGCGTACCGGATCTTGCCCTGGACCGTGAGCGTCTCCATCGCCTGCCAGATCTCGTCCCATCCGGTTGCGCGGTCCACGTGGTGCATCTGGAAAAGATCGATCCAGTCCGTACGCAACCGGCGCAGTGACGCCTCGCAGGAGGCGATGATGTTGCGCGCCGACAGGCCGCGATCGTTGGGCCGGTCGCTCATCGGCGCGTAGACCTTGGTCGCCAGCACGACTTCGTCCCTCCGGCCGGACTTGTCGAGCCAGGAGCCGATGAACCGCTCGCTCATCCCGTCGCCGGTCTCGCGGCCGTACATGTTGGCCGTGTCGACGAAGTTGATGCCGTCGCCGAGGGCGCGGTCGAGGATCGCGTGGCTCTCCCGCTCGCCGATCTGCCAGGCGAAGTTCATGGTGCCGAGGCAGAGCCGGCTCACGGTCAGGCCGGTGCGGCCGAGGTGGGTGTGTTCCATGGCGCCACGCTAGGGCCGCCCGGGCGGTGGTCCGAGCCGTTCGACCGTGCTCGAATGGTCGGGTGATCCGATGGGAGTTCGGCGCCGCCGACCTGGCCGGCCTGCGCTTCGCGCACTCGCCGATGGCCGAGCTCGTCGCGAGCGCCTTCGCCCTGCGTGGCCCCTCGGTGCCGTGGTCGGCGGCGCCGTGGCGCGCCCGGGCGCTGGCCGCGTCAGGTCCGACTTTTCGGCATATCGTCCTTGGCCCGCGCGGCTACGCGCCCGACTTCCTCACGCCGATTCCGTCCCGTGCCCGCCCCCGCCTGGAGGATGAGCTGTCGGCGATCGCCGCCACGCCCCTCGACCTCGTCGCCGAGCAGGTCGGCGCGGGCTGGGCCGGCCACAACCCGCCGCCCGAGATCGACCGCTTCGCCGGCGACCCGCGCTCGGGCCTGGCCACGCTGGTCGCCGAGATCCGGGACTATTTCGCGGCCGCGATCGCGCCCCTCTGGCCGGGACTGCGGGCCGCGGCCGACGCCGAGATCGCCACCCGCGTCCGGTCCGCCGCCGAGCACAGCCCGCGCACGCTGCTCGACGACCTGCACCCGCGCCTGAACTGGGACGGCGCCGCCCTCGAGATCCGCTACCCGCACAAGAGCGGCGAATGGACCCTCGACGGTCACGACCTCACCCTGCTGCCGACCTCGTTCGCCGGCGCCGAGGTCTACGCGATGCCCCATGCCGCCGCCGGGCGCTCCCTCTGGTACGCCCCGCGCGGCTTCGGCAACGTCTGGTCGCCGGCCCCGCCCGACGCCCTGTCCGCCCTGCTCGGCCCGACCCGCGCCGCCGTGCTGACCCTGCTCGCCGCCCCGAGCAGCACCGGCGATGTCGCCACCCGGCTCGGCCTGGCCGCCGCGACCGCCTCGCACCACCTCACCACGCTGCGCGACGCCGGCCTGATCGCCGGTGCGCGGGCCGGCCGCCGCCTGCTGTACCAGCGCACCAGCCTCGGCGATCAACTCGCGGGCCGGTGAAGCGGGCCGGTGATGCGGGCCGGTAATCCCGAGGCGCCCTGCGTCGGTCCCGGAGTAGCATGTCCCGCGCAGGGCGTTGACGGGGACGAGTAACGCCGCACGCAGCCGAGAGAGACCCGGGGATGGTGGAAGCCCGGGGGCGTGCGCGGCGCGAAGATCACCCCCGGAGCCCGTGCGTATTCGAATGAGTGGGCCGTGGCCAACGCACGGTCAAGGAGGGTGGTACCGCGGGGCGCACGTGGCCTCGTCCCTCTGTTGGCAGCATCAGCGTCGACAGAGGAGAGATCATGTATCGCCCGGTGCCGGCCCAGGTCGACCTGCCCAAGGTCGATCACGAAGTCCTCGCGTTCTGGCGCGACAACGCGATCTTCGAGCGCAGCCTCGAGCAGTCCCGCGGCCGCCCGGAGTGGGTCTTCTACGAGGGACCGCCGACGGCGAACGGCATGCCCGGCGCCCACCACATCGAGGCCCGCGTCTTCAAGGACGTGTTCCCGCGCTACCGCACGATGAAGGGCTTCCACGTCGAGCGCAAGGCGGGCTGGGACTGCCATGGCCTCCCCGTGGAGCTCGCGGTCGAGAAGGAGCTGGGCTTCAACGGCAAGAAGGACGTCGAGGCGTACGGGATAGCCGCGTTCAACGAGCGGTGCCGGGCGTCCGTGACCCGGCACACCGACGCGTTCGCCGAGCTCACCGAGCGGATGGGCTACTGGGTCGACCTCGGCGACGCGTACCGGACGATGGACCCCGACTACATCGAGTCGGTGTGGTGGTCGCTCAAGCAGATCTTCGACAAGGGTCTGCTGGTCGAGGACTTCCGGGTCGCGCCGTGGTGCCCGCGCGACCAGACGACGCTGTCCGATCACGAGCTGGCCCAGGGCTACGAGACCGACGTCGACCCGGCGGTCTACGTCCGTTTCCCGCTCACCGGTGGCCCGCTGGCCGGGCGCGCGTCCTTGCTGGTCTGGACGACGACGCCGTGGACGCTGGTCTCGAACACGGCGGTGGCCGTCAACCCCGACGTCACCTATGTCGTCGCCACCGACGGCACCGAGCAGATCGTGGTCGCCTCCGCCCTCGTGCCGGAGGGATTCACCAGCACGGGGGAGTCGTTCGCCGGCCGCGAGATGGAGCGCTGGACCTACCGGCCGCCGTTCGACCTGGTCGAGGTGCCGGGGGCGCACTACGTGATCCTGGCCGGCTACGTCACCACCGACAGCGGCACCGGTCTCGTGCATCAGTCGCCCGCGTTCGGCGCGGAGGACCTGGTCAACTGCCGCGCCTACGGCTTGCCGATGGTAAACCCGGTGCGGCGGGACGGGACCTTCGAGGCCGAGGTGCCGCTGGTCGGCGGGCTCTTTTTCCGTACGGCCAACGAGCCGCTGGTGGCGGAGCTGCGGCGGACCGGGCTGCTGTTCCGTCTCGATCCCTACGAGCACCAGTACCCGCACTGCTGGCGCTGCCACACCGCGCTCATCTACTACGCCCAGCCGTCCTGGTACGTGCGCACCACCGTCGTGCGGGACGACCTGCTGCGCGAGAACGAGAAGACCACCTGGCAGCCCGAGAACGTCAAGCACGGCCGTTACGGGGACTGGCTGGTCAACAACGTCGACTGGGCCCTGTCGCGGAACCGGTACTGGGGAACGCCGCTGCCGATCTGGCGGTGCGCCGACGGGCACCTGACCTGCGTCGGCTCGCTCGGCGAGCTCGGCGACCTGACCGGCCGGGACCTGTCCGGGCTCGATCCGCACCGGCCGTTCATCGACGAGGTCACGTTCGACTGCCCGTCCTGCGGCGCCGAGAGCACGCGGGTCGAGGAGGTCATCGACGCCTGGTACGACTCGGGCTCGATGCCGTTCGCGCAGTTCGGCTACCCGTACAAGAACAAGGATCTCTTCGAGAAGCGCTTCCCGGCGCAGTTCATCTCGGAGGCGATCGACCAGACCCGCGGCTGGTTCTACACGCTGATGGCCGTGAGCACGCTGGTCTTCGACCGCTCGTCGTACGAGACCGTCGTCTGCCTCGGCCACATCCTCGCCGAGGACGGCCGCAAGATGTCCAAGCACCTCGGCAACATCCTCGAGCCGATCCCGCTGATGGACACGCACGGCGCCGACGCGGTCCGCTGGTTCATGGCCGCGGTCGGGTCGCCCTGGTCCGCGCGCCGGGTCGGGCACACCGCCCTGCAGGAGGTCGTCCGCAAGATCCTGCTGACCTACTGGAACACCGTCGCGTTCCAGGCCCTCTACGGCCGCACCGCGGGCTGGGTCCCGTCGGCGGCCGACCCGGCGCCGGCCGACCGGCCGGTGCTCGACCGCTGGGTGCTGTCCGAGCTCGCCGACCTGGTCACCAAGGTCGACGCCGCGCTGGCGAACTTCGACACCCAGGAGACCGGCCGGCTGCTCGCGGGCTTCGTCGACGACCTCTCCAACTGGTACGTGCGACGCAGCCGGCGGCGGTTCTGGCGCGGCGACCCGGCCGCGCTCGCCACCCTGCACGAGGCGCTGCGCACGGTGACGCTGCTGATGGCGCCGATGACGCCGTTCGTCGCCGAGCGGGTCTGGCAGGACCTGGTCGTTCCGGTCGACCCCGAGGCGCCGCCGTCGGTGCATCTGGCGTCGTTCCCGGAGCCCGACGCGTCCCGCCGCGACCCCGGCCTGTCGGCGCGGATGGCCGTCACCCGGCGGCTGGTCGAGCTGGGCCGGGCCGCGCGCGCCGAGTCGGGCATGAAGGTGCGCCAGCCGCTGTCCCGGGCCCTCGCCTCGTCCGCCGACCTGCCCGCCGACCTGCTGGCCGAGATCGCGGCCGAGCTCAACGTCGGCGAGGTGGCGCCGCTGGCCGGTTCGCTGGTCGACACCTCGGCCAAGGCGAACTTCCGGACGCTCGGGAAGCGCTTCGGCAAGCGGGTGCAGGAGGTGGCCCGCGCGATCGCGGCGGCCGATGCCGGCGTCCTCGCCGGATCGCTGCGGGAAAGCGGCGCCGCGTCGCTGACCGTCGACGGCGAGACGATCACGCTCGGGCCCGACGAGGTGGTCATCACCGAGACGCCGCGCGCCGGGTGGGCCGTGGCCTCCGAGGCCGGCCACACGCTCGCGCTCGATCTGGAGCTGACGCCGGAGCTGCTCCGGGCCGGCCGTGCCCGCGAGGCGATCCGGCAGATCCAGGAGGCGCGCAAGGCCAGCGGCCTCGAGGTCGCCGACCGGATCGTCCTGCACTACGCGACGGACGACTCCGAGACGGCGCGAGCGCTGGCCGAGCACGCCGCGCTGGTCGCCGACGAGGTGCTGGCGACCGCCTTCGCCGCCGGTGAGCCCGGCCCGGACGACCGGGTCTTCACCGACGACGATCTGCGGTTCTGGCTGCGAAAAGCTTAGACAGCCGGCACGGCCGGGTCGTCCCAGAAGACGTAGACGGCCTTGTACGGCACGTTCACGGTCTGGCCGGCCGTGCACGTGCCGGCCGGGGCCGCGCCGCCCGAGGTGTAGAGCCGGTTGATCCAGTCGGCCTTGGAGAGCACGCCCTTGCCGCTGTGGGTCTGCACCTGCAGCAGCAGCTCGGCAATCGTGCCGTCCTTCGGCAACGACTTGGTCGGCGTCGCCGTGACCAGCGAGTTGTCGCGCAGCGACTGCCAGCTCGGCCCGGCGAAGTGGTGCAGCCGGCCGCCGGTGCCGAGCAGCTGCGCCTCGGGAGTCGACTTGCCGGTGTAGCCGCCGACCGTGGCGCCGGTCGGGACGACACAGGTGTAGTTCTGGGTGCCGCTGGTGACGATGTAGGCGCCGACCGGGCGGGAGCCGTCCGGCGGCTTGATCTCCGGTGGGATGGACGGGATGGAGACGGCTCGTGCGTCCGGGCCGACGGCGGCCGGCGCCGCGACCTCAGCGGCCGATGCATTGAAGGTCACCGCTCCGACACCCGCGATGACGGCCGCCATGCCGGCCACGGACAGCGCGCGCACGCGCGACCGAGTCGTGCTGAACAATGTTGCCCCCCTGCGTTGGATGGCGGGCCCCTCGCCCACCGACAACACACACGGCGTCACGGCTCGCATCGTTTTAGATCAACTTCGTTACTGTCCGTTCGTACCATGTGGACGATCCGATCAACGAAACTTCGCGCGTAGCCGTAGCGCGGGCCCGAGAGTTCCGGTAATAGCGGCCATCCGGCGCGGGTAGGAGACCACCGCCGGCCGGGTGCGCACGCATCGCAGCTTTGGAGGCGGCATAGCCGGGCGCCCCGGCGGATACGACCGCGTCGGCGAGGCTGGAGAGCCCGATGAAATGGCCGTCACCCCGCGCGACCATGCGCGGCAGCACCACCTCGGCCGTGCGCGCCGCGCCGAGCAGGTTCACCTCGATCGCTCGCGTCTGGGCGGGCAGGTCGTGCGCCTCGCCGACGCCCGCGGCGTACACGCAAAGGTCGACGTCCCCGAGCTCGCCGAGAACCGTGCCGAACGCGGCGCGCATGGCGCTGGATCCTAGTCATGTTCCCGATCCGGTCGAGGGCGCGTCACGCTGGTGGATGACCCGGAGACGAGAAAGATTTCACGCCCGGCCGGTGACTTCCCTGTGACGTTCCGCTCACCTACATTTCGTAGGTGACGGCGGTTGTGTCGTCCCGGATCCGCCGTCCAGGGAGGCGACGATGCCCCACGCCGATTCGTACGATGTCGGCGACCTCGTTACGGTGCTGCCGCCGTACGACCGGGACCCCTACATCCTGAACTTCCAGCACTACGGCCGGGTCGCCGCCGTGGAGCACCGGGAGAACATGGGATCGGACCTCTACATGGTGGAGCTGGAGTCGACCCTGCCGCCGCGTCGCAAGGTCGGCCCGTTCCCCGGCAACCGCCTGGCCAAGGGCTGGCGCGACCAGTCCGGCCGATGGCGGGTCGAATAACTCCTACGAGGCGGTCGGCGGCAGCAGCTGGGCCTCCTTCAGCGACGCGATCTCGTTGTGGCTGTCGATGATCGTGCCGTCCTCGCCGAGCAGGTAGACCCGCTTGTGCGCGTCCCCGTCGACCCGCACCAGCAGCTGGTTGCCGGGCACCGGGTAGATCTCGGTCGACAGCGGGTTGGTGACCTTGACCAGCTTCGGCAGGTCCTGGTTCTTGCCGCTGACGGTGTCGACCAGCCGGAACCCGGTGCGCACCGGCCCCGGGTCGCTGGGGTTCATGCCGAGCACCACCGTGCGGGCGTCGTCGGAGATGCCCTGCAGGGTGAAGCCGCCGGTCGGCGTCTCGTCCCCGTGCGCGAACCGGCGGATCTCGGTGCCATCCGGCCGGCACACCACGACCTCGCCGTCCTTGCCGTAGGCGGCGTACTCGGCGTTGGGCGAGAAGACCAGGTCGGTGGTGCCGGCCGGGAAGCCCGCGTCGACGACCTTGCCGGTGCTCGTCTCGACGACCGAGGGCCGGCCGCCGAGCTCCTTCCAGAAGACCAGGCCGGTGGGGCCGGTCCAGCGCGGGTAGCTCATGCCGGTGCAGGTCACGTCGTACGCCAGTCGCCGCTGGTCGTTGCCGTCGATGCCGGAGATCCACAGATCGCCGGTGGCGCCCGGGGTCTCGTCGACGGCGACCCACGCGACGGTCGTCAGGTCGGGGGAGAGGAACATCCCGCAGGCCTTGCCCGGCGGCCGGAACTGCTGCTCGCTGGTCCGGAAGTCCGACCACCACAGGTCGTAGCGGAAGCCGTCGCCCTGATCGTGGCGGACCTGGTAGTAGAGCGTCGGCGGCAGCTTGCTCCAGGCGACCGGGGCCCCGGAGGTGGTCGGGACGCTGGGAACGCTCGAGCCGACCACCGGCGTGTTCCGGTCGCGCTGCGCCGAGGGCAGCCCGGCGACGGCGATGCCGGAGGCGACGGCGATCACGGCGAGGGCCGCGGCGGCGGTGATGGCGATGCGCCGGCGGACGGTCACTCGCCGCGAGGCGGCGTGCACGCGATCGCGCAGGTCGACGTTGACCACGTCGTCGGCCAGCTGGTCCATGTAGTCGTTGAGGGCCACGCGGGGGCTGGAGCGGAAGGGGTTCACGACAGGGCTCCTTTCCGGCTGTCGACGTCGGCGAGCTCGGGGGCGATGGCGCGGAGTCGGGCGAGGGACTTGGCGGTCTGGCTCTTCACGGTGCCGACGCTCACCCCGAGCAGGTCGGCGATCTCGCTTTCCGTACGGTCCTCGAAGAACCGCAGCACGAGAACGGCGCGCTGCTTGGCCGACAGTCGCAGCAGCGCGGACCGCAGGGCGAGGCGCAGGCTCACCGCGCGGGCGTGGTCGTCGCCGGTGGCGCGGTCGGGCATCCATCCCGGCAGCGACTCGGCCACCTTCGGCCGCCGCCACCAGGAGACCTGCAGGTGATACATGGTGCGCCGGGCGTACGACTCGGCATTGCCGATGTCATGCAGACGCTTCCAGGACTGGTGCGTCTTCGTGAGCGCCGACTGCACGAGGTCCTCGGCGAGCTGCTGATCGCCGGTCAGCAGGTAGGCGGACCGTAGTAGGGCGTGCGTTCGGGCTCGCACGAATGAGTCGAACTCGTCGTCGGCGTTCTCCACGCCCTCCAAGACGCGGGGACGCCCGGCAACGGTTGCCGTCGATCCGAGAAAACTTCAGCGCTTGACGGCAACGCCGCCGGACATCTGGACGTGGGAGTCGTCGATCTCGGTGTCGGGGCGCCAGCGGTTGACCAGGACCACGCCCGGGTCGACCAGCTCGAGGCCGCGGAACAGGGCCGTCACCTCGTCGTCGGTGCGCTCCTTGGCGGCGATGCCCCGGGCCCGGTAGGCGGCCGCGCCGGCCACCGCCTGCGGGTTGTGGGCGGTCACGGTGGAGATCGACAGGGTGCTGCCGGCGGGGAACGGGGCCAGCAGGCCGTCGATGATGCGGTGGGCCTCGTCCTCGGCGGTGATGAACTGGAGCACCGCGATGAGGCTGATCGAGACCGGGCGGGTGGCGTCGAGGCTCTTCACCTCGGGCGAGGCCAGGATCGTCTCGACGTCGCGCAGGTCGGCGTCGATGTAGCTGGTGGTGCCCTCGGGCGCGGAGGTCAGCAGCGCCCGGGCGTGGACCAGCACGATCGGGTCGTTGTCGACGTAGACGATGCGTGACCGGGGGTCGACGCCCTGGACCACCTCGTGCAGGTTCGGCGAGGTCGGCAGGCCGGTGCCGATGTCGAGGAACTGCCGGATGCCGCGCTCGGCCGCCAGGTAGTGGGCCACGCGGGCCATGTACTGCCGGTTTGCCCGCATGGAGATCGGCAGGCTCGGTGACGACTCGACGATGGCGGCGGCGGCCTGGCGATCGGCCTCGAAGTTGTCCTTGCCGCCCAGCAGGAAGTCGTAGATCCGCGCCGAGTGCGGCACCGAGGTGTTGAGATCCACAGGCATGGGAAGAACGTACCCCACCGTCCCTTCGATACCTCGATGCAGTTCGATGCCCAAAAGCGGACGAATCGGTCGTGGGTCGGGGCTCGTCGGAGGTACTCTGCGGGCGAGGTGGCCCGGTGCCGCCGTGGGACGTCACTCAGCGTTGAGAAAGGACGGTGTCGGCTGTGAAGGTCGGCATTCCCAGCGAAGTCAAGAACAACGAATTCCGGGTGGCCATCACCCCGGCCGGCGTCTACGAGCTCACCCGAGCGGGGCACGAGGTCTTCGTGCAGGCCGGGGCGGGCGCCGGCTCATCGATCACCGACGGTGACTTCAAGTCGGCCGGCGCGACCATCCTGCCGGGGCCGGACGACGTCTGGCAGACCGCCGATCTCGTGCTCAAGGTGAAGGAGCCGATCGCCGAGGAGTACCCGCGGATGCGGGCCGGGCAGGTGCTGTTCACCTACCTGCACCTGGCGGCGTCCAAGGAGTGCACCGACGCGCTCCTCGATCGCAAGGTCACCGGCATCGCGTACGAGACGGTCGAGCTGCCCGATCGCTCGCTGCCGCTGCTCGCCCCGATGTCCGAGGTCGCGGGCCGGCTCGCGCCGCAGGTCGGCGCCTATCACCTGATGCGCTCGGGCGGCGGCCGCGGCGTGCTGATGGGCGGGGTGCCGGGCGTCTACGCGGCCAAGGTCGTGGTCATCGGCGCCGGCGTCTCGGGCATGAACGCGGCGGCGATCGCGCTCGGCATGCAGGCCGAGGTTCTCGTGCTGGACCGCAACATCCACAAGCTGCGGGCCGCCGACGCCGACTACCGGGGCCATCTGCAGACGATCGCGTCCAACGCGTACGAGATCGAGAAGGCCGTCCTCGACGCGGACCTGGTGATCGGCGCCGTGCTGGTCCCCGGCGCGAAGGCACCGAATTTGATCTCCAACGATCTGGTGAGCCGGATGAAACCGGGCAGCGTGCTGGTCGACATCGCCATCGACCAGGGTGGCTGCTTCGAAGACTCGCGGCCCACCACGCACGCCGATCCGGTCTACCGGGTGCACGAGTCGATGTTCTACTGCGTCGCCAACATGCCCGGCGCGGTGCCGCACACCAGCACCTACGCACTGACCAACGTCACTTTGCCGTACGCTCTGGAGCTGGCCAACCTCGGCTGGCGCGCGGCCCTCAAGAACGACCCCGGGCTCGCCCTCGGGCTGAACACGCATGACGGACACGTCACCTACGGACCGGTCGCGGAGGCGCACGGCATGCCCACCCTCTCCACCGCCGAGGTGATCGCCTGAGCGTCGCCCGGGCCATCGACTCCTACCTCGACCATCTGACCGTCGAGCGTGGGCTGTCGCGCAACACCCTGGCGTCGTACCGGCGCGATCTCGACCGGTACGCGCGGGGGCTGGCGTCGTCCGGCATCGACGATCTTGCCGACGTGCGGGCCAAGCACGTCGGCGGGCACCTGGCCGAGCTGCGGGAGGAAGGTCTCGCCTCGGCCAGTGCCGCCCGGGCCATGAGCGCGGTGCGCGGGCTGCACCGGTTCGCCGTGCGGGAGGGGCTGGTCGCGGTCGACGTCGCCGCCGAGGTCAAGCCCCCGGCCCCGCCCAAGCGGCTGCCCAAGGCGCTCGACGTCGACCAGGTGACCCGGCTTCTCCAGGTCGGCGACGACACGCCGCTCGGGCTGCGGGACAAGGCGTTGCTGGAGTTCCTCTACGGAACCGGGGCGCGGATCTCCGAGGCGGTCGGCGCCGACATCGACGATCTCGACCTGGTCGCCGTTCCGTCCGCGACGCTGCACGGCAAGGGCGGGCGCACCCGGATGGTTCCGGTGGGCGGGTACGCCAAGGCCGCGATCGAGGCCTATCTCGTACGGGCTCGGCCGGCGCTGGCGGCCAAGGGGACCGGGATCCCGGCCGTCTTCCTCAACGCCCGCGGCGGCCGGCTGTCGCGGCAGTCGGCGTGGACGATCCTGCACCGGACCGCGAGCGCCGCCGGACTGCCCGTCGACGGGCCGCACGCGGTCAGCCCGCACACGCTGCGCCACTCGTACGCGACGCACCTGCTCGACGGCGGCGCCGACGTCCGCGTCGTCCAGGAACTGCTCGGCCACGCCTCGGTGACCACGACCCAGGTCTACACGCTGGTCACCGTGGACCGTCTGCGCGAGGTGTACGCGACCGCACACCCGCGCGCTCGTTAAAAGCTGCGCACCCATAGATGGCGACACGCCGACGGCTGACCCCGATCGGGCCGCGCGCGTGGCGTACAGTCGGGCATCGGCTCCGGCTGAAGCGAGTCGAGAGGGGGCGAGGGCCATGGCGGACAACGGATCACGGGCGGAAGCCTGGACCTCCGCGCTGCGAGATCAACAGAACTCCCTGGATCTCGGCGCCGACCTCGGTCCGGCCGACCCCACGGCGTACACGATGCGCCGTCCGATCCCCGAGCCGATGCCGACCGATCGGCACGGCCCGGCGCGGATCATCGCCCTGGCCAACCAGAAGGGTGGCGTCGGCAAGACGACGACGACCATCAATCTGGGCGCGGCGCTGGCCGAGTACGGCCGCAAGGTTCTGCTCGTCGACTTCGACCCGCAGGGCGCCTGCTCGGTCGGTCTCGGTGTCAACCCGCACAACCTCGACCTGAGCATCTACAACCTGCTCATGCAGGACGACGTCGCCACCGAAGACGTGATCATCAAGACCGACGTGGCCGGCCTGCACCTGCTGCCGGCCAACATCGACCTGTCGGCCGCCGAGATCCAGCTGGTCAACGAGGTCGCCCGCGAGATGGCGCTGGCCCGGGCGCTGCGCTCGGTCCGCAAGGAGTACGACTTCATCCTGATCGACTGCCAGCCCTCGCTGGGCCTGCTGGCGATCAACGCGCTGACCATCGCGCACGGCGTGCTCATCCCGCTCGAGTGCGAGTTCTTCTCGCTTCGCGGCGTCGCGCTGCTGCTCGACACGATCGACAAGGTGCGCGAGCGGCTGAACTTCGACCTCGAGCTCGAGGGCATCCTCGCCACCATGTACGACTCGCGCACCACCCACTGCCGGCAGGTGCTCCAGCGGGTGGTCGAGGCGTTCGGCGACAAGGTCTACCAGACGGTCATCACCAAGACCGTCAAGTTCCCGGAGTCCACGGTGGCCGGCGCGCCGATCACCAGCCTCGACCCGGCCTCCTCCGGCGCGCGCAACTACCGCCAGCTCGCCCGCGAGGTCATCGCCGCCAAGGTCGAGCGCGGCTGACCGGTGCTGTTCGCCCTTCGCACGCCGGTGGCGTTCGCTGCCCTGGTCGTGTCCTTCGTGCTTGCCCTGTGCGTGCGTGCTGTGGCCGTACGGCTGACTGCTCGAAGCCTTGGTCTCGCCGACCGCAAGGAACCCATCTGGCCGCGGTTGCGCGAAGATGTTGATCCGTTCGGCGCGGTAGCCGCCGCCATCGGGGGCATGGGCTGGGGCAAATCGCTCTCCGTCGACGAGATCCCCCGATATCGGGGCCGAGGCCGCGCGGCCGCCGTCTTCGCCGCCGGACCGCTCTCCTGCATCATCCTCGGCGAGATCCTGCTCGGCGTGTACGCGCTGTCGTTCCCCGACAACCAGCTCTCCCTGCTCGGCCCGGCGGACGTGCTGCTCGGCGTCGACTACGGCTTCGGCGAGACGGTCCTGCTGTCGCTGGCCGTCGGGATCCTGTGCTTCGGTCTGCTCGCGTGCATCCCGATCCCGCCGCTCGACGGTTTCGGCGTGCTCTACTTCGCGCTGCGCCGCCCCGGACCCAGCATGCAGTGGATGCGGCTGTGGTTCGAGGACAAGAACATCGGCGTGCTGATCCTGCTGATCTGCTGCCTGTTCCCGCAGCCCGGCCCGTTCCTGCTCCGCATCGTCAACGCGCTCGGGCTGGTCTTCGTCCGCCTGTGGGGCTGATCTTCGTTTCCGCCAGTCACCCGCGGTCTCCTGCGCCGTTGAACCGGGACGCAGCGTTGTCGTCGGAGGTGGCGGTGTGAGCCCGGAGCAGGTCGTTCTACCCGTGGTCTACGGTCAGCAGGTGCCCGAAGAGCTTGTGCCCCCCGATGCCGAGGTCCCCGCCGACCTCGACCCGGGCAAATTCACCGTGCGGCTGGAGAACTTCACGGGTCCGTTCGACCTGTTGCTCCAGCTGATCGGCAAGCACAAGCTGGACGTGACCGAGGTCGCGTTGCACCAGGTCACCGACGATTTCATCGCCTACATCCGAGCCATGGGCGACGACTGGGACCTCGACGAGGCCAGCGAGTTCCTGCTGGTGGCGGCGACGCTGCTGGACCTGAAGGCGGCCCGGCTGCTGCCCGCCGCCGAGGTCGAGGACGAGGAAGACCTGGCCCTGCTCGAGGCCCGCGACCTGCTGTTCGCGCGCCTGCTGCAGTACAAGGCGTTCAAGGAGGCGGCGGCGGTCATCGCCGACCTCGAGGGCACGGGCGCCAAGCGCTGGCCGCGCGCGGTGTCGATGGAGCCGCGCTACGCCGAGGCCCTGCCCGACCTGGTGCTCGGCATCGGCGTCGAGCGGCTGTTCAAGCTGGCGCTGAAGCAGTTCACGCCCAAGCCCGGCCCGCCGCAGGTGTCGATCGCCCACATTCACCAGGTGCGTGTTTCCGTACGCGAACACGCCCAACTGCTGCGCGACCGCTTGCGCCGTGCGGGCAGCGCGACGTTCACGCTGCTGATCGCCGACTGCGAGAACACGCTCGAGGTGGTGGCCCGCTTCCTGGCGTTGCTGGAGCTGTACCGCGAGGGCCTGATCGAGTTCGACCAGCCGGTTTCGCTCGAGGAGATGACGGTCCGCTGGGTCGGCGGCGACGCGGTGGACGCCGACCTCGACATCGACGACTACGAGGGCAGCAAAATCGACCCGGACGCGGTGGCGCCCGATGACGGGGGCGCCGACGCGGGGGATCTTTCCGCCGATGACGGTGACGCCGGCTTCGGCGGGGGTGAGCTTTCCGCTGATGGCGGCGACGAGCCTTTCGACGATGGCGACGGGTTTGATGAGGTCGAGCTTTCCGCCGCCGACGAGCACGCCGCCCATTCTCACCAACCCGGCACCGGGCCGCGCGAGTTCTTCTCACCCGACAAAACCGAAATTTCGGGTTTGTCCGACGGCGACGGCGACGGCGACGAGTTTGGCGAGCCCGAGCTCTCCGCCGGCGGCGATGATGATGATGCGCACACCGCTCACATCCACCGGTCCACTCACGAATCGCGCGCGATCACCCCGGCCGACGAAACCGAAATTTCGGGTTTGTCGGGCCGGAGCGGTGATGGCGATTCGGGGGTGGGCGTCGTGGGCAATCCGGGTGCGATTGTGTCCGACTCGGGGGGATCTCCGGCGGGCAGATTTGACACGCCCGAGGACCGCCGTGATCTTGGCGGGGGAGATGACGACGCGGCCGCGGTCGCGGTGGAGGAACGATCGTGAGCAACGACGACGAGCGGCAGTCCGAATCGCTTGCGGCTCAGGCGGCGGCCTGGGTGCCGCCGTGGGAGCGTCAGCAGCGGCCGCCGGACCGGGCCTATCAGGCGGCGGCCGAGGCGGAAGCGCGGGGTGAGGCCGGGGACGACCTCGACGACGACGCGACCGAGCCGGAGCGGCGGCCCGACGAGGACGCCGTCGAGCCGGAGCGGCGGCCCGACGAGGACGAAGAGCGGTTCGAGTCGGGGCTTGCCGACGATGACGACGACTTCGACCCCGCCTTCGAGGGTGGGAATCCGCCCGGCTACCAGGGCGATGACGAAGCGGCGGACGACGAGCGGGACGAACCCGAAGCGGCGAGCGACGAGCGGGACGAACCCGAAGCGGCGAGCGACGAGCGGGACGAACCCGAGGCGGACGACGAGGACGAAGACGAGCCCGAAGACGAGGACGAGGACCAGGACGAACCCGAAGCGGCGGCTCTGAACGGTGAGGATGCGCCGGTCAGCGTTGACGCTCCCGTCGATGGGGCGGAGGAGGAGCTCGCGCCCGAGCCGACCCTTGGCGAGGTGGGGCCCGAGCTGCCGCTTCCGGAAGCGATCGAGGAAGCGGCCGAGGAGGAGTGGGACGCGGACGGGCAGCCGGCCGACGCGCCTCTGGCCGAGGACGGGGACGACGCGGGGGACGTGTTCGACCAGGCGGCCGACGATGACGTCAGCGATGACGGCGCCGATGATCTGCCGTTCGCGGTGGACTCGGGCGAGGGTGAACCGGCGCCGGCTCCTCGGGCGAACGCGGTTCCCGAGCAGGGGCGACGCCGGGCCGCCGCGCCTGCGGTGGAAGCCGGCGCTGATGAGCGTACGGGCGATGAATTAAGGGAATTGACCGACGACGCCGAGCTTGCCGCCGCGCTCGAGGCCATCCTGCTTGTTGTTGATGAGCCGGTCGCCGAGATGCAGCTTGCGCAGATCTTGGAGCAGCCGACCGAGCGCGTCGGGGCGATGCTGGAGAATATCTCGGCGCGGTACACCGCGGCGGGGCACGGGTTCGACCTGCGGCGGGCGGCCGGTGGGTGGCGGCTCTACACCCGGCCGGAATATGCGGCGTACGTGGAAAGGTTCGTTCTCGACGGGCAGTCGGTGCGGCTGACGCAGGCCGCGCTCGAGACGTTGGCGGTCGTTGCGTACAAGCAGCCGGTGACCCGGTCGCGGATCTCGGCCATCCGCGGCGTCAACTGTGACGGGGTCATGCGTACGCTTGCTACGCGCGGCCTGATCGAGGAGTGCGGCACCGAGGGCGAAACCGGGGCACATCTGTACCGGACGACCGACCTCTTCCTCGAGAAGCTCGGGCTCAACTCGGTTGACCAGCTGCCGCCGCTCGCCCCATTCCTGCCCGACGATGTGGAAGAAGTGCTCGATGCCTCAGGCTGACACCGCCGAACGCCTCCAGAAAGTGCTGGCCGCCGCCGGTGTCGGGTCCCGCCGCGCCTGCGAAGACCTGATCTTCCGGCGGCGGGTCACCGTCAACGGAAAGGTCGCCAAGCTCGGCGACAAGGTCGATCCCGCCACCGCCGAGATCCTCGTCGACGGTCAGCGGGTGATCACCGACACCAAGCTCGTCTACATCGCGATGAACAAGCCGCGCGGGGTCGTCACCTCGCTCGACGACGAGAAGGGCCGCACCGAGCTCGCCGACTTCCTCGGCCAGTTCGACCAGCGCCTCTTCCACGTCGGACGCCTCGACGCCGACAGCGAGGGCCTGCTGCTGATCACCAACGACGGGGAGCTGACCAACAAGCTGACCCATCCGTCGTACGGGATCTCGAAGACGTACCTGGCCGAGGTGATGGGGCCGCTGCCCCGCAACGTGGGCCGGCAGCTGCTCGCCGGGGTCGAGCTCGAGGACGGGCCGGCCCGCGCCGACGCGTTCAAGCTGGTCGACGCCCTCGGCAAGACCGCCCAGGTGGAGATCGTCCTGCACGAGGGCCGCAAGCACATCGTCCGGCGGATGATGGACGCCGTCGGCCACCCGGTCACCCGGCTCATCCGCACCGCGGTCGGCCCGATCCGGCTCGGCGACCTGCGGCCGGGCGGCTTCCGGCATCTGTCCAACGCGGAGATCGCGGCCCTGTTCAAGGCCGTCTCACGGGACGACGACTAGCTTTCCCACGGTGTGTTCCCGGGCGAAGTCGTCCATCGCCCGGGCGCCATCGCTCAGTCGGTATTCACGCCGAATTCTCGGCATAAGTCCGGTTAAGTCGGCTACGCCGGTCTCCATGTCGAGGATCATCTCGAAGAGCACGTCGTCGCGGTTGATGAACTCGGGCTTCGGGGCCGGGAACGTGATCGTGTAGAGCCGGCCGCCGGGGTTGATGACCTTGGCGGCGTCGGCGAGCTGGTCGGTGGGCAGCACCAGATTGAGCACCACGTCGACTTTTTCCGGATAAATCCCGTATTGGGTGACCAGGTCGGCGCCGAGTTCTCGTAGCATGGCCTCGTCCGAGGGCCGTCCGGTGGCGATGACCCGGCCGGCCTCGAGCGTCGGCAGCAGCGTCGTGCCCACACCCCCGGTCGCGCCGATCACCAGCACGCTCTCGTCCCTGCCGATCTTCGCCCGCGCGGTGATCGCCTTGGTGGTCAGCCCGACGGTCGGCAGGGCGGCCGCCGTCGCCGCATCGAGCCCCGCCGGCCGATGCGCGACAAACGGGGTGTCCGCCTCGAAAACGGCGTACTCGGCCAGCGTCCCCGTGGTCAGGCTCGGCTTCGGGAACGGCAGCATGCCCGCCATCGCCCGCGGAATGCCATGACCGAAGACGAGATCACCTTTCCGGTACGCGGTGACGCCGTCCCCCACTTCGGTGACCGTTCCCGCGAAGTCCGTGCCCGGGATGTGCGGAAACGGCAACGCGATCAGCCCCTCGAACCCGCCCGTCGCCAGCCGCCGATCGATCGCGTTGAGCGAGGCCGCCTCGACCCGAACCTGAATTTGCCCCGGTCCCGCGCGCGGCGTGTCGATCTCGCCGACCGCGAACTCGCCGTAGTTGCTGACCAGCACAGCCTTCATGTCGCGTGCCTCCCGTTAAGCGGACCGTGCGGTCACGTTAGGCACAAGCGGACCGCCCGGTCAACTTGTTTGAGTCGCGGCCGGGGGCCGCTGTTATGGTCGCTGGCGTGACCCGCCCGAATGCGTGCCGTCCGGTCGCCGTCGTGACCGGCCTGATGTGTGCCGCCAGGCCGCTGTTGTGACCTGGCCGATGCGTGCCGTCAGGACGCCGTCGTGACCCGCCCGATGTGCGCCGTCCGGCCGCTGTCGTGACCCGCCCGATGTGCGCCGTCCGGCCGCGGTCGTGACCCGCCCGATGCGTGCCGACGCCGCGCGCAACCGGTCGCTGCTGCTCGCCGCGGCGGCGGCCGAGTTCGCGTCCCGGGGCATGGGCGCGTCGGTGGCCGACATCGCCAAGCGGGCCGGCATCGGGAAGGGCACCGTTTTCCGGCATTTCCCGACAAAGGACGATCTGCTGGCCGCGGTCGTGCTCGATCGGGTCGACTCGCTGGCGGCGCTGGCCCGGGAGCTCTACCTCGCGGACGATGCCGGGGGAGCGCTGTTCGAGTTCCTGACCGCCGCCGCGGACAAGCAGCAGCAGCTGGACTTCTCGTTCCTGCGCGACGCCGGCGAGATCAACGACCGGTTGGCGTCGGCTCGTGAGCGCCTGTTCGCGGTGATCGTCGCCCTGGTCGAGCGCGCTCAGGCGGCCGGGGCGGTGCGCGCCGATGTTTCGGGCGTGGACGTGATCCTGCTGATGTGTGCGCCGGCGCACGTGGTCAGCTTCGTCCCCGGCGCGCCACCCGACCTCTGGCGACGCTACCTGGGACTGATCTTCGACGGGTTGCGGCCGGAGGGGGCCAGCCCGCTTCCCGCTACGGGTGGCTGAACGGGGCCACGGCCGGCGCGCGCTCGCCCTCGGACCGCAGGGCGGCGATCACGGAGGCGTACATCCGCTGCTTGATGGTTTGCAGTGTCGGTCCGGCCTTGCCGGCATGACCCGCCGCGAGAGCGACCGCCCGTTCGCGGACCTCCTGCTCGGGGACCGCCTCGTCGACGATCTGGCGCGCCTGGGCATCGACGCCGCCGAATCGGGTGGCCGCCAGCATCGCCTCGTGGGCCGTCTGGGGGGTCAGCCGCGACTGGATGAGCGCGCCCATGCCGATCGTGAACGGGATGTTGATGTCGGCCTCGGGCAGGCACCAGAAGCCGCGGTCGGCGCGCATGATCCGGAAGTCGTGGCACAGGCTGAGCATCGCGCCGGCCGCGAACGTGTGACCCTGCAGGGCGGCGACCGTGATCATCGGAAGGCTCAGGAACCGGGCAAGAAACACATGGACCTGGGCGGCGTACGCCGGATATTGCTCCGGATTTTCGAACAACCACTCGAGGTCGAGCCCGTTCGACCAGATCTTGCCGCTCGCGGTGGTGACCAGGGCGCGCGGGTCGTCGCCCTTCTCCACCTCGTCGAGCAGGGCATTCACCGCGGTCATCCAGTCGGGGTGGAAGCGGTTGTCGGTGTCGCCGAGGTCGAGGACGAAGACGGCGTCGTGGCGATCGAGCGTGGGCATGTGGTCGCTCCCTCGGTCCTACTCGTCGGTAACATACCCTAGTTCGTCGATGCTTTCCACGCCGGGCACAATGGGAGGGTTGGGTCGGGCGGGCGAACTCGGGAGGAACGGTGGCGGAAGAAGTGCGGCCGGAGAAGTGTGTGGTGGCCGTCGACGGGCCTTCGGGTTCCGGCAAATCCACCGTTTCCCGGCGACTCGCTACCGCCCTCGACGGGGTTTACCTCGATACGGGCGCTATGTACCGCGCCGTGACGTGGGCCGTGTTGCAGGCCGGCGTCGATCTCAGCGACCCGGAGGCGATCGCGAAGATCGCCCTCGAGACCGAATTGTCCATTGGTACCGACCCGTCCGCGCCGCACTTCGCGGCCAACGGGGTCTCCGTCGACGGTCCCATTCGCGGAGCCGAGGTGACCGGCGCGGTCTCGGCCGTCGCCGCCGTGCCGGCCGTGCGCAAGCATCTGGTCGCGCTTCAGCGGGCGATCATCGCCGGCCAGCCCCGGATCGTCGTCGAGGGCCGGGACATCGCCTCGGTCGTCGCCCCCGATGCCGACCTGAAGGTCTATCTGACCGCGTCTGCCGCTGCCCGGGCCGCCCGGCGAAGTGCGGAAGACGCCACCGACGTGACCGCGACCGAGGCCGACCTGGCCCGGCGCGACAAGCTTGACTCGTCGCGGGCGACCGACCCGCTCCGACAGGCCTCCGACGCCCTCGAGGTGGACACCACCGGCATGGGCATCGACGAGGTCGTCGCGTACCTCCAAAGGCTTTTGAGCAGCAGGGTGAAATAAGTGAGTGACGTTTTCGCCGACCCGGATATCTCTTCCGAAACCGGGCCGGCTCCCGTGGTTGCCGTCGTCGGCCGCCCCAACGTGGGCAAGTCGACGCTGGTCAACCGCATCATCGGCCGTCGCCAGGCGGTCGTCGAGGACGTGCCCGGCGTAACGCGCGACCGGGTGCCCTACGACGCGCAGTGGAGCGGCCGCCGCTTCACCGTCGTCGACACCGGCGGTTGGGAGCCGGACGCCAAGGACCGGGCCGCCGCCATCGCCGCCCAGGCCGAGATCGCCGTGCAGACGGCCGACGTGGTCATCTTCGTGGTGGACGTGACCGTCGGCCCGACCGACGTCGACGAGGCCGCCGTGAAGATGCTGCGGCGGTCGCACAAGCCGGTCATCCTGGTCGCCAACAAGGCCGACAACCAGAACCTCGAGATGGAGGCGGTGTCGCTCTGGTCGCTCGGCCTGGGCGAGCCGCACCCGATCTCGGCCCTGCACGGCCGCGGCTCGGGTGACCTGCTGGACGACATCCTGGCCGCCCTGCCCGACCCGCCGCCGATCATCGAGGGCGGTCCGCGCGGTCCCCGGCGGGTGGCGCTGGTCGGTCGCCCGAACGTGGGCAAGTCGTCCCTGCTGAACAAGGTCTCCCGCGAGGAGCGCGCGGTAGTCGACTCCGTCGCCGGCACGACGGTCGACCCGGTGGACAGCCTGGTCGAGATGGACGGCGAGGTGTGGCAGTTCGTCGACACCGCCGGCCTGCGCAAAAGAGTCAACCAGGCGTCCGGTACGGAGTACTACGCGTCCCTGCGCACCGCGGGCGCCGTGGAAGCGGCCGAGGTCGCGGTCGTCCTGCTGGACGCCGGCGAGGTCATCTCCGAGCAGGACCAGCGGGTCCTGACCCAGGTCGTCGAGGCCGGCCGCGCCCTGGTGATCGCCTTCAACAAGTGGGACCTGGTCGACGCCGATCGCCGGTTCTACCTGGACAAGGAGATCGACCGCGAGCTGAAGCGGATTCCGTGGGCGATCCGGGTCAACATCTCCGCCAAGACCGGCCGAGCCGTCGACAAGCTGGCCCCCGCCCTGCGCCGAGCCCTCGACTCGTGGGAGCAGCGAGTCCCGACCGGCGCCCTGAACCAGTGGCTGACCGCCCTGACCCAGGCCACCCCCCACCCCGTCCGGGGCGGCCGCGCCCCCCGCATCCTGTTCGCGACCCAGGCCGGCGTGGCCCCGCCCCGCTTCGTCCTGTTCACGACGGCCCCGCTGGACGCCGGGTATCTCCGCTTCATCGAGCGCAAGCTGCGCGAGGAGTTCGGCTTCGAGGGCAGTCCCATCGAGGTCTCCGTGAAGCCCCGCAAGAAGACCGGCCCGGGGGGTCGTGGAAAGGCCCACGGGTAGGGGTTGTAAGGTGTAGAAGTTGCCGCGCGGTCTTCGGGCTGGGTGGCATCGGGCTGTAGCGCAGCTTGGTAGCGCACTTGACTGGGGGTCAAGGGGTCGCAGGTTCAAATCCTGTCAGCCCGACTTTGTGAAAGGCCAGCTCAGCTGGCCTTTTTCATTTCCCGCCGTGAATGCCTCCGGATCACCACGACACGCATTTCTGCCCGAACGCGCGTACGGTTTACCGGATCGTCGCTGATCGCGTCCTCCGCGTCGGCCCGTGGGGGATTGCCGCGTCCGGTCTGCACGCGAGCGTATGCATCCCGAAATTGCAGTTGAGCAGGCATTCCCTCCCATGGCCGCCGGCCATCGGCGCATAGCTGCGACCTTGAGTATCGCGGTTGTTCGATGTCCACTTAGGCCGATCACGACACATCAGTGACACGAACGCTCGTACGGTGATCTTGGTCGGTCGCCAGCGTGCAGGCCGTGGCCGGTGGGCACGGCGGATGCCTGTTGATTGCCGACCGGTGGGCGGCTTCAGGCCGCCGGCGTCTGTCTGGGTCCTTGCGGCGGCGGCTCGAACAGAGTCCCGGCAAGGTGCAGATCGCCCGCGTGGTTGTCCTCTGGCCATGGCTTCATGATCCCGCTCCGTGGGCGGGCCGCGGAAGTGGTCCGCGGTGGTCTCCGGTGGTCCCGGGACAGTTGCCGTTGTGGCGGCTGAACGCCAGTCAGCGGTTGGCAATGCCTATGTCGGTGTAGGGGCGTGAAGCAGGTGGTGTGGCAGGAGGACGAGCTGGAGCGGCACCCGGAACGCGTCGGCTGCAGCGGGTGGTGTCGAGGCTCCCGGCGACGTCCGAATTTGCGATGAGAGCGCGCCTTCTCGGCGTCGTTGAATGACAAGCAGGTTTAGGTGGCCTCGGCATGCCGTCCGCCACGCCAGGCTGGCGTTCCGACCCGAGTGGTGTAGCTATCGCGTTTCTTAGAAATGCGATGCGGGTGTATTGAAATCCGGACTATGCGAATGCCGCTATCGTTGTGAGGGTAATTCAGTAGGCGGCGATAGCGAGGTGAAGGCCGGTCCACAATGCATGCAGACGGATGCGGTGCATGCGGGGGAACGTATCATAGTGAATTTGGCGGTGTTGGACAATATTTGCGTCGTCGGTGAGAAGTTTCATGTCTTTCAGGGTGGCGGTCAGAGCGCGGGCTTGGCTGAGGTGGTAGACGGCCCGTTCGTGATACTTCGCGGAAACGACGGCGCCGAACAGTCCGATCAAGATAATGAGTGCCCCGAGAGGCACGGTGGTCGCGGCAAATTTTTGCTGGATCATGAAACCACTTAATGCGGCGGTTATAACCATGACGAAGTTGGTCATGGTGGCGCGTTGGTTCTCGCACTGGCGCAGTTGCTGGCGGTGTTCGTTCCAGTAGGCCAGGACGAAGTCCGAGGCGTCACTCACCGCTCACCTCACACGGGCCTGTTGTGGGACGTCCTTGTCGGCAGCCATCGTCGTTCCGACAGTTGATCTATCAGGTGCGAGACGATCTTGGTCTGCAGATGGTTGGGCCAACTGCGGCCAGACCGCCCGCGTAGGGCCTGTGTCGAAACCCGGCACGGACTTCGTCCGGCCTGCCCGCAGTGCCCACAAGATACCGAGATTCTTGCGCCATTGTCAGCGCGCGAAAGTCGCGGCCGAGTGCGGCCAGGTCGATCGAGACAAGGCCTGGACTGCGACATGATCGCAGAACGTCGCGCCGGCCGACTGTTGTTCCTCTACGATGCATTCAGATTCCGGACGGCCTCTAGTGCAGCCCGGAGATGGCCCACGGCGTCATCAAGATCCCGGCTGGCGCGGTGGGCGGACCCGTGGGGTGCCGTGCGAGCCACACGGTCGACCATTTCGGGACCGTACCTGTTCAGGTCGTTTATGATCGCCGCGATCCTCTCGTGGATGCGAACACGTCCGCTCGGGCTTGACTCTGGCGCGTCTGTTGTGCCACCGCCGAAGGCCCGCGCAACGCGAAAGTCAGAGTGTGGTTGGGCCGGCCTGTGGCCTACGGACCGATCCGAGCCCTCGCCTCCCACCGTCATCATTCTCTGGCTCCCTTCGCCGATTGGCTTTACCTCACGTTAGGGCGTCCGCCGCGCGCCGGTCCATGACGCCATCCGGTCGGCAGACCCACGCCATTCCTCGGCTCAGTTGGTCAAACAGCGGCTGTCTCAGCGATGATCGGCGGGCACCAAATCCCGCTCGCCCGGAGGTACCGGCTCGCATGGTCTTACGGATTGCCGTCACGGACCCGTTGCCCGTCTTCCGGCGTGGAGTGATGGCGATCCTTCGAGACGCGGGCTTCGAGCCGGAGGCGCCGGATGACCCGGTGGCCTGGGTGCACGGCGGGCAGACTGCCGCACTGATCGTTACGCTGCTGTCGGACGCCGACTGGGACCTTTTGGAGGCGCTGCACCGCAGCACGACCGACACGGTGCTCGTCGTCCTGCTCGAACGAGTCACGATTGAGATGTCCGTCCGGGCGTTTCGCGCCGGTGCCGCTTGCATTCTGCCTCGCAGCACCAGCCCGGCGGGCCTGAGTGAGGCCTTTAGCGCGGCGCTGAACGGGCAGAGCATCGTCTCGCTCGACGTACTGCGGGCACTGATCAACACTGGAGCATCGGTGCCGCCCGATGACCGCCCGACTCTGCAGGAACGGGAGTGGCTCCGCGGCCTCGCCCGCGGCCTGACAGTCGGCCGCCTTGCCGCCGCATCCGGATATTCGGAGCGGATGATGTTCCGGCTGTTGCGCGAGCTCTACACCCGTATCGGCGCAGAAGGACGTGCGGATGCACTGGTCACGGCTCAGGCTAAGGGGTGGCTCTGACCTTGAGCAGCGCCCGCAGGCGGGGCAGCGCGTCGCGATCGTCCGCCACGAGCTCGCGGAACAGGCTGCGCCTGCGCGCTTGGACTCCTGGAAGATCGGCGATTTCGATGGCGGACCGGTACGTGGCGAAGGCCGTCTCCTCTTCTGCTATGGAATGCCGGATGAGGGCAAGTCCCGCTTGCTGCAGCGCCGCGAAGTCAAGGGCGTCGTAGAGTGCCGGTTCCGAATCGGGTGTCTCTCGCACGATTGAAAGCCCTCGCTGAAAGTCGTCTTCCGCTGGACGCCGCCGCCTCCGCCGCCACTCCACGATGGCACGCAACGCATATGCCCCCGCCCCCGGCATACCGTGGCTGGATCGCACTGCCAAGTCAGCGGCGGCGTGAGCGTTTGCGAGATCGCCGCGCCGCATGTGCAACAGAGCGAGTGTCGTACCGGTGATCCGCAGAAGGTCAGGATGGCTGGTTCCCGCAGCGACCCGGTGTGCCATTTGTGCCGCAATCATGGCGCTCGCATCATCGCCATCGAGCAGGAAGGCCCACGCTCGCAGGTCGTCGCACCTTCCGGCAAGGATGTCGGCGCCATGGGCACTTGCTTGGTCGCAGGCCTGTTCGGCCAGCGCGACGCTGGTGGCGTACTCGCCGCGTTCGAGCGCGATTTTGGCCTCGGAGAATAGAAGTCTTGCGACCAACCGGTCATTGTCAGCGTCGTCTACGCTGCTTGTGGGCGCGGTCGAGGAGCAGTCAGCAAGATCCTGGCGGGCCCGTGCGATGGATCGTACGGCGGCATTGAACTCGGCCAACTCGATCAGGCAGATTGATTCGTTGTAGCGGGCGTCGGCCCGGCTCCAGAGCTCGCGGCCGGATCCCGCAAGTTCGACCGCCTGCTGAAAAGTGTCGACCGCCGTGCCGACCAGGCCCTGGGCGAGGTACGCCGCCCCGAGCTGGTTAAGCAGAATTAGCTGCGTCTCATTGTCTTCGAGCTCCGCGTTCTGCCGGCCTGCTCGCTTGATGTGATCGATGGCCTCGTCCGGTCTTCCTAGCTGCATTAGTGCGCGGCCCAGGAGGCTCTCGATGAGAACTTGCGCATGGGTGTCGACCGGCATCGACGACAGGCGTCTTAATTGGACGACAAGTACACTAGTCTGCCCCCAACCCTTCAGATAGCGGTCGTTGATGTCCTTTATCACTTGCAGCGCGCGTTCACTGTCTCCGCAGTCCAGATAGAGCTCAATTGCGTCGAGGTAAGGCTCGAGATCGCCCACGTCGCGCAACCTGCCAATGGCTTCCACCTCGTGTGCGCAGCGATAGAAATAGCGGGCCGCCCGACGGCGCAGATTCGGCACCACCTCGGCGTCTGGCGTCAGAAATTCGGACCGTTCGGCGGCAGGCAGCGCGAAACGCTCCTCCTCCGAGGGTCCACCTTCTCGCCGAACGATTCGCCGGTCAGTAAGCCTGGTCAGAGCCTCACCGATGCGGTCGCGGCGTGCCTCGCCGGTGAGCGCCTCGACCGCCTCCTGCGGCACCGGGCGGCCATAGATCGCGAGCGCCTGGGCCACATCGCGCTCAACATCGTCGAGCGCAGCAGCGGAGATTTGGCCGAGCGTCCCTCCACTTACCATGGTGTCGAGGACAGCCTGCAGAGTTGCCGGTCCCCCTGCCGCCATACCGTGGACCCGCTCGGCGGGACGCGGCCAGTTCCGGGTAATCCCAGTGAACTGTCTCCACTGCTGCGACGACATCGGCAGCAGCCCGGCCCCGGTCGCCGACGCCAGACCCGATAGGAAATCCCGTAACCCATCCGAGGGTAGCCCGTCCAGCATCTTGACAGACACGACCACGGGCGACCGCGGTTGCCGCGTGCTGACGAGAAGGACCTGGACACCGTGCCGGTCCCGGCCGGACAGATCTTCGAGCAGCGCCAGCAGCGTCTCGTCGCGTAGCTTGCGGTCGTCGTCGAGCAGCTGTTCGAGGTCGTCTAGGATGATGAGCGCTCGGCGCCCTCCGAGGGCACCGAGGACTGCGTCGAGCTTTGCCAGCACGCTGAGATCACGATCATTCAGCCGTTCAAGCAATGCGGCCCGGATGTGGGCATCGGGGTGTGCCCCAGCCATTCCCTCTAGTACCGCGGCAGCATTTAGCGCGGGATAGCCACGGGCGGCTAGGTAGTCGATCGCGCACCCTTCGGCCTGTTCGCGAGCGAGTTTGACGGCCACCGCGGTCTTTCCGATACCGGGTTTGCCGACGAGAGCGGTGAGCACGGTGTCGGGCTGCTGGAGAGCCGCGGTCAGATCACGCAGCACCTTGTCGCGGCCCATCACGCGGAGAGGCACGAATCCAGGCAGGGGATGGACGATCCTCGGTTGCGTTGGGCCGCCACCGGCCGTGGCGTGCTCCCGCCACAACCCGTCATTCACCTGCTCGACAACTCCGCCGTCATTCGCTAACACAGGCCTCACGCCGGGAAAGCGCACCGCACCTGAAGCCGGCAGCCCGCCGCGCAAGCCGGGAAATACAGCCGTTGTTGGCCGTGGCCGGTCCTTGTCCACTGCGGCGAGCAGCTTCTTGCGCGCCGCTGTCTCGTCCGCACCTATCAAGTCCACGTATACCCGGGTGAGCAGCAGACCCGGCGGCTCACACGGCTCCACGCGAGCCGGAATCAACAAACCCTTCTCACCGGACGGATCCCGCGCAAACACCGCCCGCCACTCCGCCTCACCGAATTGCGACTTTCGGTACGCCGGCGACAACACCGCAATCGTCCGATCCGCCGACATGACCGCTTTCTGCATCTCGTGCAAGAAGTCCCGACCCGGACGAAAGTCCGCCGCCTGGTACCAGGTTGAGTACCCGGCGCCCTCAAGCTGCACCGCGATCCATTGAGCCCAGTCGCGGTCTTCACTCGCATGACTGATGAAGAAGTTCCAAACCACACGATCTACGCCCACCAGCTTCTCCTACGGCCGGAAGAATTCATCGTACAAATCACAGCCCGGTGCGCAACGTTGACTAAAGATCGACAAATGCAGGCCGGCGCCCGGACGACAAGATCGGGCTTCACAGAGCTACATGTAATAGGCATGATATAGCGTGGAAGATCAATACACTCTCATGGCGATCCGCTGGCTTCTGCCCGGCCAGCGGCAGAACGTAGCTGCGGTGGCGGGTGTGGTAGTTCATCTACGGACTCGCGAAAGGATCACTGATAGCCGGAGTGGCGCCGTCACTCGTTCGGTGTGCTGGAGGCGCCCGTTGACGGCGTTCGGCCACGAGCCAGTTCGACGGTGCTGTGAGTGCTGACGCATTGATGCGGCTGTTGGGTCGTCGCAGTACGTCGGGACCGGCGTGAGACCGAGGGCCGGCGGCGTCGCGCCGTTGGCTATCGTTGGCATCGCACTGCGTCCGGGACACGGACTGTTCGGACCGCGATGTGACACTGTCGGCCGCCAAGGGAACCAGTGCGCGAAGAGAGACGTGTGGCGGTGTTCATTTCGTGACCACGGTTCCGGACCTGATCGACCGGCCGGTCAGTTTCGCCTACAACTACCGCATGCGTTGCGGCTGCGGTGGCGTGGAGGATCTGAGCGCGGTCGACTACGAGGCCGAGATCAACGAGGCCCACATACCGTGTTCGCGCTGCGGAGGAAGTATCCACTTCGGTCGGGGCGTTGCCGCGTTGCGCGATCTTATGGATTCCGCGCTGAGGAACGAACAGCTCGGTCGCTTGGCCTGGTACCACACGAGTACGTCGCCGGACTGGCCGTCGCTGACCTACGAAGAGCAGGTGCGGGAACGGCTGCGCGACTTCGGCCGCGTCACCGACGAACAGATCGCCATGCTTTCGGATCTCGCACTGCACGTCGGCACGTACGAGGCTGCGATTGAGAACGTGCTGCGTCGGATGAAGTATCAGGACGATCGCGACTCCCGGTTCTTCCTATACCGGGTGGTACTCAACCTCGATCCAACCCGGGTCGAGACCGGCTACCGGGACGAGAACGAGCAGCGCGCGGCACGTTTGTCCAATGCCGAGCGTCGCGACGAGGGCTTGCAAGCGGTCCGCTACCTCAACGTCTACGAGTCGCCAGGGTCGTTGTCGTTGGCGGTGACCGCGGACGCGATCGCCGCGGTGCAGATGGTGGACCTCGACGGACACGGTCTGGTGCCCGATCACGATGCTGAGCTGACCGAGCGGCTCGACAGCTTCCAACGCGATCTCGATGCGGACCGGCTGCGGCTCCTGCCTCCACCCCAGGAACCGATCTCGGCCCTGGAACAGCTGCAGCGTCGCGCCGCGGCCCGACGCGGACAGGCCGTCAAACCTGGCCGGCCAACCGGACCGGAGTTCTACAGGCTATGGGAATCGATCGACTCGATCCTGGCCGAGCGCTATCTCATGGGGGTCAACGCCATCGTGACTAGGGAGTTCCGCGACGCCGTCCGGCCACGGCGACGAGATGACGACGGTGCCGTGCGCGCGTACGCCGACTTCTACGCCACCCGCGCGTTCGCGCTGACGCATCCGTCTGCACTGATCGCCGGCCTGGCATCGCGGCCCGCGATAGCCCCCCGTTCGCGACCAGCTGAGATCGACAGCTGAGGTCGCCCGGTCGCGGATCCTTGTATTAACCCGCACCACGCGGCCAGCTCCGCGGGACGGCCGCCGGGGGTTTCGGCGCTGAGCCTGGGCCAAGCCGAACCCTGCAGCGGTACGCCGATGGCTGAGTGTCGCGCGGCAGGGTGAACGTCCAAGTGATCCTGCGTCAGGTGCGTCGTGGGAGCGTCGGCTCGCTACGCTGGTCGCGGCTTTGGAGGTAGCTTACCTATGGCAGTGTCCAGCCTGGCCGACGGCAGCTGGTGGGTCGACGACCCGATCGACGAACAGAGCGAGGACCTGTTCGGGCGCGGCCCTTTCGTGGCACGCGCGGTCACTTTGCTCGAGCAGATCGGCTCCCGGCCGAGCAGCACGGTGGTCGGTCTGGTCGGCCCGTGGGGCAGCGGCAAGACGAGCACGATCCAGATGATGGTGGCGGGCCTCAAACCCGACTCGTGGGGCGTCGCCTGGATCAACCCATGGGCGTTGTCCGGCCCTGACGCGGTGGTCACCGAATTGCTCGCCGCGATCCGCAGCGCGGTCCCAGAGAAGAGCCGCGCCGGCGCCCGGGTCCGGAGTCAGCTTTCTAAGTACGGAGCTTTGGCCGCGCCAGCGTTGAATGTGGTGCCGTTGGTGGGCGGGGCCATGTCGGAGGTGGCGAAGGAAGCCCTGCAGCGGTTCACCGACCAGGGCACGCTCGAGGACCAGGCCGTCCAGGTCCGAGAGGCGCTGCTTGAGCTGGCTCGCCCGACGCTGATCGTCATCGACGATGTCGACCGGCTGCAGCCCGACCAACTCCTGGCAGTGTTCCGGGCGGTGCGGGTTTTGGGCCGACTGCCGCATGTGCACTACGTCCTCGCGTACGACCAGCAGACCGTCCTCGAGGTGCTGTCCACGACCCCGATCGCCGACAAGCACGGCGCCCGGGCGGTCGCATTCCTGGAGAAGATCGTCACGCTGCGCCTCGAGCAGCCGCCTGTCCGGCTGGAGCACGCCGAATCGCTGTTCAACACCGGCTGCGCCGGTGCGTTGAGCCGGGCGTCCGCGACCCTGAGCGAGGACGCGCAGCGCCGGATGGTCGAGGAACGCGAGTCGCTCCTGCTGCCGGTCCTAACCGAGCCGCGCGGCATCGCCCGGCTGCTCGCTCAGGTCGACATCTACCTGCCGCTGGTCGACGCAGCCGAGGTCGACGTCGTCGACTTCATCACCCTCACCTTCCTGCGGATCACCTATCCACGCCTGTATCAGACCATCGCCATGCACCGTGGCGCGCTCGTCGATAACAGCGAGGTCGATGATCTCCGCGCCGAGTTCGATGAGGACGCGCTGGCCAAACTTGACGTGCCGGCGCCGCACACCGGCCGGGTAGCCGCCGCCTTGCAACGGCTCTTTCCGCTGCTGGCCGCTGACACGATCAGAGCGATGCTGACTCAGCACCGGCGGAGCGGGCAACAACGGATCAGCGACCCCGACTACACCGAGCGGTACTTCGCCCTGACCTCGATCATCGGGGAGATCAGCGACGGTGCGATCGGCCGGGCGATTCGGGAACTGGCCGAGGGACGCCGCGGCACGGCGACCACGGAACTAACCGCGGCTCTACGACCGGACCTCACCGACGCCCACGCGTGCGCCCGAGCGGCACGGTCCCTGCGCCGGGCCGCATCGCTGTCCGCGGACTTGTCCAGCAGCGAGGCCGCTGCGGTCATCCCGTACGTGTTCGAACAGTTCAGTCATCTCCGCGTTCCTGCGGCCGGAGGCTTCGGGCCCGATGAGGAAGCCACCGTCTGGCTCGCGGCGCTGCTGCAACGAGCCGATAGGGCGCCGCTGCCGGACACCGGGCCTAGTGAATCCGGTCAGTTGCAGTATCTGTTGAATGCGATCCGGCTGGCCGTTCCCGAGCCAAGAGACGTCACCATTGCGCGCCTGGCCGCTCAGACCGCTGGCTCGTCGTGGATCGCGGATATGGTGAGAGCCGCGTACGAGGCGGCGTGGACGAGGGTCGTGCAGAATACGGGGCTCGGAGATGCTGCCCCGATCGAGCCGGTTGGCCTGTACGTCTCTCGGCTGGAGTCGGCTTTCGGTGACGCCGAGATCGACCGGCGGATCACCGCCGCTGTCAACAACGGCCTGCCGATCGCGGAGTTCGCGGCCCGCCTCGTCGAAACCGAGACCGTCTACGGATCCGCCGGCCACCAGACCCGTATCGGCGGGTTCGATACGGCGGCCTTCTTACGCCGCGTTGGACGTCAGCGCGTCGCCGCCGGGAGGTCGCAGCTGGGTGAGGCCGCGGAAGGCACCCGGCCGGGTGCTATCGACCGGGCCGACGTGTCGTGGGCGAATCGGCGTCGGTTCGCTGCCGGCTGCCTCGTCGAGGCGCTTTTCGCGGGCACCACGGAACCGGGGATGCTGTTGCCGAGCCCGGCTGAGGAATCGCTGCACCCCTTCGCGAATCGCCGCGTACTGGTGGACGGTGGTGGCGAACCGATCGACCTGACGCTGCACGTCTCCGTCTTGATACCCGCGTCGAACGAAATTCCTGCTCGGGTCAACAACGGATGGGGCCCTGCCCCGGACGCACGGGAAAAGTTCCTTCTCGCCGCAATGCAAGGTTCGCCGATCAGCTCCTGGCTTCGTAATCGTCTCGACGAATGGGGTGTCGCCGCCGAGCCCTGGGTCATCAGCGAGGTTGACGGCCGGTACTACACCGTTGCGCGTTCCGACGCCCCGGCCGCCGCGCCTGATGCCTATTCTCCTCAAGCATCGCCTGTCAGGCTCGGCGTCGAACTGCTTACCGGACAGGCTGCAGGAAGCCCGAATCCGCAGTCACTGCTGATGACGATCGGTATCGGGTTCCACCTGGCCGAACTCGCAGAACATGGTCCGACCACACCGGCGGAGACCCCAGTGGCTTCCGCCTCCGCCGGGCTCACTCTGCAGGGCTTGTTCGAACTCATTGATGCGCTCGTTCAATGCACGCAGACCGCGAAGGAGTTGTGGACGAGGTTCGACGACCAAACGCCCCTACCTGATACCGCACTCCTGCGATTGTCGCTGACAACACCCAAAGGGCTCGCGGAGGTCGTCGACCTCAGCGCCTACCAACGGCGCGGCGCCGCGAATCGCAGCGAACGCACCAAGGTCTACCGCTACCGATCCGGATCCAGCGACTACGCGGCGGCGACGTTGCGGGACTGGCTGAGCGAAGACGGGTACCGGCAGCATGAGCAGGCGATCCTGGACATGTGGGACTCGGCACCCCAATGATTTCCCGGACCTGTTACACCCGGAGGACCACCTCGAAGACGCGGTCGGCGGAAGCGCCGCCCTGCTCGCCGGCGCATCGCCGTCTTACTCTTGAAGGCCGAGTATCAACGCCGCCCGAATCTTGACCATCGTGTTCCGGGCGGGTTCTGGGAAGCACGTGTTCGGTTTCAGCCGGAGCCGACAGACGTGCCGTCATCCTGATCGAGGGAAATCGATGGCACGGAAGCTCCGGAATCCCGAACTCATCGACTCCGTCTCCATACCTGGCGACCGTGCGCGCGCACGTCACGCCGGCCGTCGCGCCCGGCCCGATCCGATCGCTGCGATGATCGCCGACGAAGGTGGTGTATCGCTCTGCCACCGACGGCTGATGCAGTCCACTGAACGAGGGAACTGTGCTGTGTTACCGACTCTCCACCAACAGCCGTACATCTGTTCTATAGGCTGTTGAGCAGCCAGCTTGACGGGTCGTCACCTTCGTTGTTGCGAAGAGTGACCGCGTGGGTACGGGTTCGGTAGTGCGGTGAGGTGCTCGATGCGCGACCATCGGGTCATGATCGTGGGGGGACAATAGATGGCCAGCCGTCACGATACGGTCGCGGCCCCACCTGGCCAGCTGTCGTTGCCGGACCTGGCGATCGATGCTTTGGGGTGGCAGGGGTTTCTCGTTGCTCGAGTGGCGCTGCTCGGCACTGTCACGTCGATGGTGGTCAAATTCGACCGTGATGCGCACATAGCCCGGCAAGAAGGCGGTACGGCGCAGCCTATGGTCGATGCCGACACGTTGGCTATGTGGGAGTGGCCGCAGGCTGATGGGACCTTTCCGCGTAGTGTGATCTCGGTTGTTGGCGTGCTGGCTCACGAGGCGCAGTCAGTCAAAACGTTGGTCGGAACCGCTCGCAAGTGGCGCGGCTTCTCCGCTAGCGCGGTTCTGGTCCCGAGCGGGCGCCGACTTTCGAAGCAACAGCAGCTCGAATGTGCATACTCCGGTATCGCGGTCGTGGCTGGGACCGGGCAGCGTGTCGAGGTACTCCAGCAGGGATGTCCAGGACGGCTTGCCACTGCCCGGCGCACCGTGGCTGACAGGTGGGTCGAGGAGCAACTCTACGGAACGCTGCTGAGGCGTGCAGAGTCACCGGACGCGATGCTTCCGGCTCAGCTGGGCTAGCGCTTCCTGCCAGCGGCGAAGCGCTGCCGGCGGGTCGAATCTGTCGGTGGTCTCTTCTATTTCCATGTGCCTGACCTGAGCTTGTTGGCAGTGGGCTTGCCAGCTGGCCAGGCGTTGGGCGCGAGTGGACCCGGGTGTCAGAAGCTTGGCGCGCAGCTCGAGCACAGCGGTGACGGAATGGATGAACGCGAGTTCCTCCTGACGTTCTTCGGGGTGCAAGGCAAGCTGGCTGATCGGTACGCGCAAGCAGGCGTCACAGTGGCACTGCCAGAGAACGTCGTCCGGATCGGCTTTCGCCGCGAAGAGGATTTTCGCCAGGTTGATGTAGGCCATGCACTCTCGGATGACCGCTGCGATCATCGGTGACTCGGTGCTGCCGCCCCCGCCTCCTCCGTCCTTCGGGGCTGGGTAGAGGTGTCGTAGGGACGTAGTGGTACCGACTGCCGCCGCGAGTGCGCCGGCGCATAGTGATCCCACCGCTGAGATGTCGCACCGCAACAGCAATACGGGTGGTCCAGCCTCGATGATGCGCATGAGGCTGGCGGCGACGCCGACGAGCCCGAACGGGTCGTCCTTATGTTCCAGGACGAGGGCGACTGGAAGGCTGGCGGTAGCGATCTGGTCGGCCAGGTTGGTGGTGGCTCCGGGGTTTCTGAGCCATGAGAGGTGCAGCGGTAGCAGTGCGATCGCGTCACCGAGGGCTGCGGTGCGCTCCAGGATGCTTCCGATTCCAGTGTCGTCGCCTTCGGCGACGTACCCGGAGTCTGTCAGCACCGGCAACCCCAATTCGCGCTGTCGGCTGATCCATCCCTGATCGAATTCCGCTGCTGCTGTTAGCCGATTCTTACCCGCGTATCGTTCGGCATCCAGAAGTATTGGCCGTTGGAAGCCGAGCCGGTTCCGTAGATGGCTGGCAGCGCGGAAGGCCTGTATCTGCCCGGCGTGGCCTCGGTGACCCGCCGCGGTAATGACCAGGCCGCAGCCGTCGGTATTGGCCGTGACCGCCGCTGATAATGCCTGCTCGCTCCTGCATTGGATCAGCAGCGTCTCCTGGAGCTGCGCCGCATACGTGGGCACTCGTCGCTTGCTGGCCTCCGGGAGGTCTGGGGGCATCACTTCACAGCCTCCGCCCCGCAGCGGCCACGGGCGGCACGATGGCTCATATAGTGGTACTCGAATGGCTGCGGAAGCATGAGGGCCACAGCGGCGACCTTCTCTACTGAGCGGTGCAGTGTGTCGAGGTGAAGGTCAACTACGCTGTTGATCAACTGGGGGTTCTCCTCCGGGAGGACGCCGGGCTCTACTAGACGCCAACCAAGCGTGTTGAGTCTCATGCGTAGCGCCCGATGCGTATCGGAATCGATGGTGCCTACACGCTTAGCGGTCTCAAGCAGTGCGGCGATCGAGATACCCCAATGCAATTTGAGGCCGATCAGCGGCCGGAAGTCTCGGGGTGTCAGGCCGGCTAGAAACGGCCGTATCGAGGCGGCCGGGGCAATGATCTCGCGAGCGAAGTCGTTGGCCTCCTGCTCGACATCGTCCTCGCCGGTTGATACCTGCCAACCGTGGAGTACCAGATGGCCGGCTTCGTGGGCGACGCTGAAGCGCTGCCGGTCGGGGGACAATGCCGTGTTGACCACGATGATCGGGCTGCGGCCGGGTACGCGAAGGCTGACCGCGTCCTGTGCATCGGTGCCAAGGTCGCGCCGGACGATCACGACGCCGAAGCTTTCGACGAGCCTGATCATGTCAACGACTGGTTCCCCGTCCTTGATGCCAGCCTGTGAGCGGAACAGTTGAGCAGCCTGCTCGGGGCTGTGGTTCTCAATGGGCAGTTCTGGCAGGTCGAAGGCGAGCCGGCGAGGGACCTCTTCCAGCAGCCGGGTAGCTGACAGGCTGGCCAACTGGGTCAGGCCTTCAATGCGCCGTGCACTTCCGGCAGCCAGTCGGCTGCGTCGACGTCGGTGGTGCACACACGAAACGCCGCCGCCCAGGTGTGGATCCCGCAACGCGAGCAGATCGGCCGGCACCTCCAGGGCCGATGCAACTGCGATCAGAGCCTCGCCCTCTATCTCGGCCTGTCCGCTCTCGACCTTGGAAAGGAAGCCCTGGGACAGGCCGGCCTCCTTGGCCAGCCTGGCCTGGGTCCAGCCTCCACCCTTTGCCTGACGTACAACTGCCAGTGCCGCTCCGCTGCCTCGCACAGTCACCTCTGCACTGTCTAGGATTTCCTGACGCACAGTAACACAGCAAGCCCAAAATATTCCGAGATCATTTTTGCAACATTCCGATCGGGACTTGAGCCCCGAGGGAGCGCCGCGGACAGCACTACGGGTGTAACGGCAGGTCTCCCCAAATTCCGGGCGTCCCGGAATGCCCTGCCTGCAGGCGGCCGGCAGAGCCGGTACGAGTGCACGACCTGACGGGCGCCATGCGGCAGCGAGGCCGGAGTGATGCGCGATAGGAGATGGCGTCACCTGACGCTGTTGCCGTTCGAGTCCACTGCGGGATCTGTCGCGAGCGGCAAGCAGGTTAAGGAGCGTCTTTGAGGACGCCGCGGAGCGAGTTCGTTCGGTCGTCGTCAACGACCTGCGCGCTACCTGAAAGTAGCTCGTCACTACGCCAGGTGAACGGTCCGGGCGATGCCATTCGTTCCGCCGCACGTCGCCGTAGGTGTGGTCGGCGTGTCGCGGTCCGCGGCAAAGGCGCTTTACCCGTGGCGGAGGGGTTCAGGCGGTCGTCTGTCGAACGGTTTGCCGAGGGCGATGCGCCGGAAGGCGTCGATCTCGCGAATGTGGGCGTCGTGGACGTATGGCACCTGGGCTGTCTCGGAGGCGTGCAGGCAGGCCGGGTGACCGACTTCGTGTAGTGGGTGTCCGGCCGGCGGGGCGGGGCTGAGCGGGTCCCAGCCGATCAGTGCGCAGACTTCTTCAGCGGTGCGGCGGGCGTAGGGGCGGGCGACCGCCCAGAGTGGTTCGGCGTACATGGCCCGCAGACTCCACAGGTCGCTGCGGTCGGGGGCCTTTGGCGCGGGTGTGCCGGGTAGTTCGGTGGTGGCGAGTCTGTCGAGCCGGTTGCGCAGGGTTTCTCGGCGGCCGGCGATCGGAGCGTTGTCGGCGAGAGCGTTTTCGGCCAGGCTGGTCGCGGCGCCGTTGTCGTCCGGGACGCCTAGGCCAGCGGCGTTGACCGCGTCGGTGGCGTGGTCGTCGAAGTCGCGCCAGAACTCGAAGGAGCCGACGCCGCAGGGCCACCAGTGGAGGTAGCTGTCTTTGTCGGCGATCGGCGTGCGCTCGGTGAACAGGGCGGCGATCTGCGGGAATCCGGTGGAGGTGTACCAGTCGGCGAGTTCGACGCGGCCGAGCCAGTCGGTCAGTCGCCACCAGGTGTCGCGTTTGACGCGGGAGCTCGCGGCGGGCACGGCCAGCTGCAGCACGATCGGTCGGAGCTCGTCGGCGACCGCGTCGTACAGGTCGATGCCCCAGGCCTCGAGGACGGGGGAGTGGTGGAGGTCGTCGGCGTGCAGTCCGACCGGAAGGCTGAGTGCTTCGGCGTACGCGGCGGTGAAGGGGTGCGCGTCCTGAGTGCCCTGGTCGGAGTCGTCGAGCACGACTAGGCGGCCGGTGAGGGTGCGGTGGATCGGGACGTTGAGTTTGCCGGACTTCGCCCAGTTGTAGGCGGTGCGTCGGGGGATGCCGTTGCGGTCGGCCCATTGGGACAGCGGGATCGGCGTCATGGTCCGACGATGGCACAGATAGCACAGTGCCATCCAAGATGGCTGTGCCATTTGTGCCAACCAAGTGAACCGGCATAACGGCCATAGCAGGGCATCGCTGTCAGTGAAGTGGAGCCGGTCGGGCCTCATTGCCGGCCGAGCAGGGGCGATGCCGACCGCGTCGAACCCGGGTAAGTCTTTCGTTTGGGCCGAGACCTGTACCGCCGATCCTCGAGTGCCCCTGTCCGCCCGCGCTCCGACGCTTCCTGATCGAGTGATATCGACGGTTGCGGGTTGCCTCTCCCCGGCTGGCTCGTTGGTCAAGGTGAAGGTTCCTCTTATCTTGGAGCCATGACAGGAGCGGAGGTGCGGACGATGTCCGATACCGATGCGATCGTTGAAGATCCGGTGACAGGGTTGTACGGGTTCCGGTTGGAGATGGGCCGCGACCACGGTGGGACCCGGATGCAGGCGCGGCGGGCCGGCTTCGCCACGGTGAAGGCGGCGCAGACCGAGTACGGCCGGTTGTGCCGGCAGCGGGACGCGCTTCATCCGAGACCGCGGCCCAGTGACAGCGTGCAGAGCATCTGCGAGGGCTGGGTGCTGGCCCGGGAGCAGGAGCTCGAGCCCAACACGGTGTATCAGTACCGGTGGTTGTTTGGCCTGATCTACCCGTATGTGGGCAACGTGCGGGCTTCCCGACTCAGCGCCCGGATGGTCGAGCGTGCCTATCGCGAGCTGGAAGGCTGCGGCTACTCCCGCACCACCCTGCGAACCTTGAATCTGGTGCTGGCGAAGGCGTTCGTCGAGCAGACCGGCCGGAGCCTCGGGGTGCGCAAGCCGCGCGAAAGCGACGACGAGCGGCCGGTGTGGTCGCTCACCGAAGCGCGACGCTTCGGCGACTATGTCGCTGAGGACCGCCTGTACCCGATGTGGCGGTTGCTGTTGGTGTCCGGCCTGCGGCGCGGGGAGCTGTGTGGTTTGCGGTGCGGTGACCTGGAACCGATCCAGGGCACGCTAACGGTGCGCCGGCAACTGGTGGTCGAGGCTCCCGGGAGCCGGCTCCGGGTGAAACCGCCGAAGTCGCACAACGGGGCGCGCACGCTGGTGCTCGACCCGGTGACCCTCGATCTGCTGACGGCGGCCGCGGCAGGGCCGCTGTCGCGGTACTTGTTCGCCGGGCGTACGGGCCGGCCGATGCGGCCGGACAATCTCACGGACCGGTTCAACCAGCTGGCCGTGGCGGCGAACGTGCGGCCGATCGGCCCGCATCAGATTCGGCATTTGACCGCGTCGAGTCTGCTCGACGCGGGTTACGGCGTGCACGAGGTCGCGGAACGGCTCGGCCATGACCCGGCCACGCTGATGCGCTACTACACCCGGGTCAACGCGGCCAGGCGCCTGCAGGCCACGGACCGGATCGCGGAATTGATGACGTTGCCCGAAGGTCAGGCAGGCTCGCGGCGGAACCGGCCGGGCGAGACATCGCCAGCCGTCGTCCCTGAGGTCCGTAGGGTTTGCCAAGCCACGCGTACCCGGAGGTATGGAAAGCGGCTATCAGGGTCCAAGCGATCGCCGATGCGATAAAGATGCCAGCTTGCGCTTCAGCAAAGAAGCAGCAGAGAATGGTCGACTATTTGTTGAACACTCGGCGAGAATTGGCAGAATAGGGTTGAACCAGACCGGCAGGTGCGTAGGTGCGAGTCAAGGGATCGCTTCGATTTCGGGTTAGCACGCCGCTCGTTATCCCGAATTGGCCGCCGCGGCGTCGCTGGAACCCACGTAAGACGCTCGAGAGAACTCTTCTGAGGAAACCCGCGCGACGAAACCGCAGGTAGGATGGTTGCGATGGGATCGGCGGGAGGTGATTGGTAGCGACACCTTTACTCGGCCTGATATGATTTCCAGTGACCTGGGAAACGTCACTGAGCACGTCGCTGGGCCTACCACTTGCTGGGGGTCAAGGGGTCGCAGGTTCGAATCCTGCCGGGCGCGCGATGTGATGTCTCGAGACATCGGAAACCCCTGAACCTGCGGTCGCGGGTTCAGGGGTTTGTTGTTTTCGGGGCTGGTCCGGGTGGTTTGTTGAGGCG
>NZ_JBVJIU010000030.1:0-85054 GCF_055586105.1 Actinoplanes sp. NPDC051537 | reverse complement strand
TTTTGTGGTGTTTTTGGTGGGGGGCTTTTGTGTTTACACCAGAACAAAAGGGAGGGGGGGGCCCCCCCCCCCCCCCCCCCCTCCCTCTCCCCCCCCCCCCCCCCCCCCCCCGCCTCAACGCTTCGAGCGAGGGTTAGGCACCCGTCGCCTTGGCGATGATCTCCTTGGCCACGTTCTGCGGAACCTCGGCGTAGGAGTCGAACTGCATGCTGTAGCTCGCCCGGCCGGCCGTCTTCGACCGAAGGTCGCCGACGTAGCCGAACATCTCGGACAGCGGGACCAGCGCCTTGACCACCCGTGCTCCGGAGCGCTCCTCCATCGACTGGATGATGCCACGGCGGGAGTTGAGGTCGCCGATCACGTCGCCCATGTTGTCCTCCGGGGTGGTGACCTCGACGGACATCATCGGCTCGAGGAGAGCGGGGTCGGCCTTGCGGGCCGCCTCCTTCATCACCATCGAGCCAGCGATCTTGAACGCCATCTCGGACGAGTCGACCTCGTGGTACTGACCGTCGAGCAGCGACAGCTTCACACCGACCAGCGGGTAGCCGGCGAGGATGCCGTACTGCATCGCGTCCTGCGCGCCCGCGTCCACCGACGGGATGAACTCCCGGGGGATGCGGCCGCCGCTGACGGCGTTGACGAACTCGTAGGTCGGGCCGTCGGCCGCAAGCGGCAGGGGCTCGATGGCGACGATGACGCGGGCGTACTGCCCCGAGCCACCGGTCTGCTTCTTGTGCGTGTACTCGACCTTCTCCACCTTGCGGCGGATGGTCTCGCGGTACGCGACCTGCGGCTTGCCGATGTTCGCCTCGACGTTGAACTCGCGCCGCATGCGGTCGACGAGGATGTCGAGGTGAAGCTCGCCCATGCCGGCGATGATGGTCTGACCGGTCTCCTCGTCGTTGAAGACCCGGAACGTCGGGTCCTCCTCGGCGAGGCGCTGGATCGCGGTGCCCAGCTTCTCCTGGTCCGACTTGGTCTTCGGCTCGATGGCGACCTGGATGACCGGCTCCGGGAAGGTCATCGACTCCAGGATGACCGGGTTGGCCGGGTCGCTGAGCGTGTCACCGGTGGTGGTCTGCTTGAGACCCTGGACGGCGATGATGTCGCCGGCCTGCGCGGTGGCGCGCTCCTCACGCTTGTTCGCGTGCATCTGGTAGATCTTGCCGATCCGCTCCTTGCGGTCCTTGGTGGAGTTGACCACCTGAGAACCGGACTCGAGCGTGCCGGAGTAGACCCGCACGTACGTGAGCTTGCCGAGGTGCTTGTCGGTCTGGATCTTGAAGGCCAGCGCCGAGAACGGCTCGGTGTTCGACGGCTTGCGCTGGAGCGGCGTCTCGCCGTCCGTCGCGGTGCCCTCGATGGCCGGGATGTCCAGCGGCGACGGCAGGTAGTCGATCACGGCGTCGAGCATGGGCTGAACGCCCTTGTTCTTGAACGCCGAGCCGCACAGCACCGGGTTGGCCTTGCTGGCGATCGTGGCGCGCCGGATGGCGGCCTTGATCTCGTCCACCGAGAGCTCCTCGCCCTCGAGGTACTTCTCCATGACCGCGTCGTCGACGTCGGCGAGCGTCTCGATCAGCTTCTCGCGCCACTCGTTCGCGGAGTCGACCAGGTCGGCCGGAACATCCTCGACGGCGTAGTCGTCACCCTTCTGGGTCTCACCACGCCAGGTGAGCGCGCGCATGTTGATCAGGTCGACGACGCCGATGTGGTCGCCCTCGAGCCCGATCGGGATCTGGAGAACCAGCGGCGTCGCGTTGAGCCGGTCGATCATCATCTGCACGCAGCGGAAGAAGTCCGCGCCGGTCCGGTCGAGCTTGTTGACGAAGCACATCCGGGGAACGTGGTACTTGTCCGCCTGCCGCCACACGTTCTCGGTCTGCGGCTCCACGCCGGCAACGCCGTCGTAGACCGCCACCGCGCCGTCCAGCACGCGCAACGACCGCTCCACCTCGACCGTGAAGTCGACGTGGCCGGGCGTGTCGATGATCTGGATCGTGTGGCCCTTCCACTCGCACTTGGTGGCGGCGGAAGTGATGGTGATACCGCGCTCCTGCTCCTGCTCCATCCAGTCCATGACGGCAGCGCCCTCGTGGACCTCACCGATCTTGTACGTGATGCCGGTGTAGAACAGGATTCGCTCGGTGGTCGTGGTCTTACCAGCATCGATGTGCGCCATGATGCCGATGTTGCGTACGTTGGCGAGCGCGTCTGCGGCGGCCACTTCAATCCCTACTTTTCTTCGTCGTCGTCTCGTGGACCGGTACGACTTGCCGGATGGCCCGGCGAGTTGCCGGGCCGGCGGCGGGGTCTTACCAGCGGTAGTGCGCGAAGGCCTTGTTGGACTCCGCCATCTTGTGGGTGTCCTCACGCCGCTTGACGGCGGCGCCGAGGCCGTTGCTGGCATCGAGCAGCTCGTTCTGGAGACGCTCGATCATGGTCTTCTCGCGGCGGGCCTTGGAGTACTGGACCAGCCAGCGGAGACCGAGCGTGGTCTGCCGCGGGGTGCGGACCTCGACCGGCACCTGGTAGGTCGCGCCACCGACACGGCGGCTGCGGACCTCGAGGGTCGGCTTGACGTTGTCCATCGCACGCTTCAGCGTCACGACGGGGTCGGTGCCGCTCTTCTCCCGGCAACCCTCGAGCGCGCCGTACACGATGCGCTCGGCGAGCTGACGCTTGCCGCCGATCAGGATCTTGTTGATCAGCTGCGTGACCAGCGGGGAGTTGTAAACCGGGTCAGCGACCACCGGGTGGCGCGGAGCGGGGCCCTTGCGCGGCATATCAGCTCTTCTCCTTCTTCGCGCCGTAACGGCTGCGGGCCTGCTTGCGGTTGCGGACACCCTGGGTGTCCAGCGAACCGCGGACGATCTTGTAGCGAACGCCCGGAAGGTCCTTCACACGGCCTCCGCGCACGAGCACGATCGAGTGCTCCTGCAGGTTGTGGCCGACACCGGGGATGTACGCCGTCACCTCGATCTGGCTGCTGAGCTTCACACGAGCGACCTTGCGCAGCGCAGAGTTCGGCTTCTTGGGGGTGGTGGTGTACACGCGCGTGCACACGCCGCGCCGCTGGGGACTTCCCTTCAGCGCCGGCGTCTTGGTCTTACTCGTCTTCGCCTGGCGGCCCTTTCGGACCAGCTGCTGGATCGTGGGCACCGGGTTTCTCCGCTCCCTTCGGCCGCTTCCTACTGCGGCCGCACCGTCTTGTATGTCTCTGTGCGCCGGAGAATCCCCACCTCGGTGAGGTCTCTCCGGCACCCGCGGTCGGGCGTGTCGTCCGGCTCACGGTCCCGCCACACGTGGTTACGCGCAGCAGGTCTTGTCTGTGTCGCCGCCCTGATCTGTCAGGACGACGAGTCTCGTCGCGGTCCTACCCCGTCTGAACTTCGACTCGGGCGCACGCACGAGTTGCCCGGGCAAGCCCGGGCACGAGGGGAAAGAGTACCCACCACGAGCAGCCAGGTCAAAATCGACAGGGCTAGCTCCTCATGACGGATATCTCCAAAACAAGTGTACCGGGTACTCGGAGGCGGCATTGCCGCGGTGTCCGGATACCGGATTTGCGGGTGCGATGTGGTCCCGGTGGACTACAACTGCAACACCACTGCCAACGTCAGGGCGCCCAGCGCAATTCCCACGCCGGCCCCGCCGCACGAGATTCCGGCGATGGCGAGGCCGCCGCCGGTGAACCGGACCAGTCCGGTGTGGGTGGAGCGACGGATCTGCCGCCGCGCGACCAGGCCCACGATGATCGCTCCGCCGCCGCCGAGCACGCTCAGCAGCGTGAACGCGCCCGCGACCACGGCGCCCCAGCCCGGACCGGAGCCGGCCAGCCCGAAGCAGAGCACCAGGAACGACACCAGGATCGCGGCGATGCCGGCCAGCAGCGAGCCGATCGCGAGGCCCGAGGTGATCGGCTCGACCCGCAACTGGACCAGGCCGAACTCGGTGCCCGGCACGGCCTCGACCCGCTCCGGCTGCCAGCGGCCGGATGGCGGGGGCGGCGGCGGCGCGTACGGATACGGCTGCTGGGTCATGTGTCGAGGATGTCACCCGGATGAGATCCGGCGCACGCCGCCCTAGTCGGTGCCCGGCGCGAAGTTGGGGCCGCCCGGCGTGGACGCGAGATGCAGCAGGCCGGCGATGGTGGCCACGACCAGCGCGGCGATCGCCAGCACGATGCCCGTCCAGGCGAGCCGGCGGCCACGACGGATCCAGGCGGAGCCGGTGAGATAACCCTTCGCCGTGTACGCCTCACGAGCCGCCTGACGCGCCAGCAGCAGTGCCACGGTGGCCGGAATCACCCCGCCCACGAACGCGCCGGTCAGAAAGCCCACCAGGCCCAGCGCGAAGACCGCCCGGGCCTTCGACGAGGGCGCCGGGTCCGGGTCCAGGGGGTGGCGCGTGGGCGGCGCGGCGGCGGGAAGGGTCACCACCCCATCTTAGGAACGCCCCGGACAGAAAGCAGAGGGCGGCCGCGCAATGCGCGACCGCCCCCTGTTGTCGTTCAGATCAGCGGTACGACCCGAAGTCGAAGTCGTCCAGCGGCACAGCCTGCCCGCTGGCCGGCCCGAAGCCGTAGTCGGTCTCGGGGTACCCGGTCATCGAGTACACCTTGGCCTTGGCCTCCTCGGTCGGCTCGACCCGGATGTTGCGGTACTTGCTGATGCCCGTACCGGCCGGGATGAGCTTGCCGATGATGACGTTCTCCTTGAGGCCCACCAGCGAGTCGCTGCGCGAGTTGATCGCAGCGTCGGTGAGCACCCGGGTGGTCTCCTGGAAGGAGGCCGCCGAGAGCCAGGAGTCCGTGGCCAGCGAGGCCTTGGTGATACCCATGAGCACCGGACGACCGGCGGCGGGCTCGCCACCCTCGCCCACGAGCCGGCGGTTCTCCGACTCGAACAGCGCCCGGTCGACCAGCACGCCCGGCAGGAACTCCGCCGCGCCCGAGTCGATGACCGTCACCCGCTTCAGCATCTGGCGGATGATGATCTCGATGTGCTTGTCGTGGATGAGCACACCCTGCGAGCGGTAGACCTCCTGGACCTCCTGGGTCAGGTGGACCTGGACCGCCCGCGGACCCATGATCCGCAGAAGCTCGTGCGGGTCGATGGTGCCCTCGGTCAGCTTCTCGCCGACGCCGACGTGGTCGCCGTCGTGGGCCCGGAGCTTGACGCGCTTGGAGATCTTGTCGTACACGATCTCCTCGCTGCCGTCGTCCGGCACCACGATGATCTTCCGCGAGCGCTCGCCGTCCTCGATGCGGATGCGTCCCGGGGTGTCGGCGATGGGCGCCTTGCCCTTGGGCACGCGGGCCTCGAAGATCTCCTGCACACGCGGCAGACCCTGGGTGATGTCCTCACCCGCGACGCCACCGGTGTGGAAGGTACGCATCGTCAGCTGCGTACCCGGCTCACCGATGGACTGGGCGGCGATGATGCCGACCGCCTCACCGATGTCCACGCCCTTGCCGGTCGGCAGCGAGCGGCCGTAGCAGGCCGCGCACACGCCGAGCTTCGACTCGCAGGTCAGCACGCTGCGCACCCGCACGTTCTCGATGCCGTTGGCGACGAGGATGTCGACCAGGATCGAGTTGAGGTCCGAGCCGCGGGGGACGACGACGTTGCCGTCCGGTCCCTTCGCGTCGTCGGCCAGCGTCCGGGCGTGCACACCGGTCTCGGCGTGCACGTGCACCACGAGCGAGCCGTCCGCCTCGCGGTCCGCCACCTGCATCGGGATCGCGCGGTCGGTGCCGCAGTCCTCCTCGCGGATGATGACGTCCTGCGAGACGTCCACCAGACGCCGGGTCAGGTAACCCGAGTCGGCGGTACGCAGCGCGGTGTCGGCCAGACCCTTGCGGGCGCCGTGCGTGGAGATGAAGTACTCCAGCACGGTGAGACCCTCGCGGTACGACGACGTGATCGGCCGCGGGATGATCTCGCCCTTGGGGTTGGCCACCAGACCACGGATCGCGGCGATCTGCCGGAGCTGCAGCAGGTTGCCACGGGCGCCAGAGTTGATCATGACCCAGAGCGGGTTCTCCTGCGGGAGAGCCGTCGACATCTCGGCCGCGATCTCGTTGGTCGCCTTGGTCCAGATCTCGATGAGCTCGCCGCGACGCTCCTCGGCGGTCATCAGACCACGCTGGTACTGCTTGTCGATCCGGTCCGCCTCGACCTGGTAGCGCTGCAGGATCTCCGGCTTGCGCGGGGGGCCGATGACGTCGCCCATGCCGATCGTCACACCGGACCAGGTGGCCCAGTGGAAGCCGGCCTCCTTGAGCGCGTCCAGGGTCGCGGCCAGCGCGACCTTGGGGAAGCGCTCGGCGAGGTCGTTGACGATCGCCGACAGCTGACCCTTGCGGATCTCGTAGTTCACGAAGCGGTAGCCCGGGGGCAGGGTCTCGTTGAAGATGACCCGGCCCAGGGTGGTCTCGACCAGGACTCGCTCGCCCTCGGTCCAGTCCTCCGGAGCGTCCCACTTGGGGCCCTTGGCGCCGTTGTCGACGCCGACGACCTCCTGCAGGCGGATCTTGACGGGCGCCTGCAGGTGCAGCTCGCCGTTGTCGAAGGCCATCCGCGCCTCGGCGTCCGACGAGAACACCCGGCCCTCACCCTTGGCACCGGCCGTCAGGTGGGTCAGGTGGTACAGGCCGATGACCATGTCCTGGGTCGGCATGGTGACCGGCTTGCCGTCGGCCGGCTTGAGGATGTTGTTCGACGAGAGCATCAGGATCCGGGCCTCGGCCTGCGCCTCGGCCGACAGCGGCACGTGCACCGCCATCTGGTCGCCGTCGAAGTCGGCGTTGAACGCCGTACAGACGAGCGGGTGGATCTGGATCGCCTTGCCCTCGACCAGCTGCGGCTCGAAGGCCTGGATGCCGAGGCGGTGCAGGGTCGGCGCGCGGTTCAGCAGCACGGGGTGCTCGCTGATGACCTCCTCCAGGACGTCCCACACGACCGGCCGCTGACGCTCGACCATCCGCTTGGCCGACTTGATGTTCTGCGCGTGGTTCAGGTCGACCAGGCGCTTCATCACGAACGGCTTGAACAGCTCCAGCGCCATCTGCTTCGGCAGGCCGCACTGGTGCAGCTTGAGCCGGGGGCCGACGACGATGACGGAACGGCCGGAGTAGTCGACGCGCTTGCCCAGCAGGTTCTGCCGGAAGCGACCCTGCTTGCCCTTGAGCATGTCGGAGAGCGACTTCAGCGGGCGGTTGCCCGGGCCGGTGACCGGCCGGCCGCGGCGGCCGTTGTCGAACAGCGCGTCGACGGCCTCCTGCAGCATGCGCTTCTCGTTGTTGACGATGATCTCGGGCGCACCCAGGTCGATCAGGCGCTTCAACCGGTTGTTCCGGTTGATGACCCGGCGGTACAGGTCGTTCAGGTCGCTGGTCGCGAAGCGGCCACCGTCGAGCTGCACCATCGGGCGCAGGTCCGGCGGGATGACCGGGACGCAGTCCAGCACCATGCCGAGCGGCGAGTTCCGGGTGTTCAGGAACGCGGCGACGACCTTGAGGCGCTTGAGCGCACGGATCTTCCGCTGGCCCTTTCCGCTGCGGATGATCTCCCGCAGGTTCTCGGCCTCGGCGTCCAGGTCCATGTTCTCGAGCAGCGCCTTGATCGCCTCGGCGCCCATCCCGCCGGTGAAGTACTCACCGAAGCGGTCACGGAGCTCGCGGTAGAGCAGCTCGTCGGTGACCAGCTGCTTGGAGTCGAGCTTGCGGAAGGTGTCGAGCACCTCGTCGAGACGGTCGATCTCGCGCTGCGCCTTGTCGCGGATCTGGCGCATCTCGCGCTCGCCGGCCTCCTTGACCTTGCGGCGCACGTCCGCCTTGGCCCCTTCGGCCTCGAGTTCGGCGAGGTCCTGCTCCAGCTTCGCGGCACGCTTCTCGATCTCCGAGTCGCGACCGTTCTCCGACTGGCGCTTCTCGGCGAAGATCTCGTTCTCGATCGTGCTCATGTCGCGGTGACGCGCTTCGGCGTCCACGCTCGTGATCACGTACGAGGCGAAGTAGATGATCTTCTCGAGGTCCTTGGGAGCCAGGTCGAGCAGGTAACCGAGCCGGCTCGGCACACCCTTGAAGTACCAGATGTGCGTGACCGACGCGGCCAGCTCGATGTGGCCCATGCGCTCACGGCGGACCTTGGACCGGGTCACCTCGACGCCGCAGCGCTCACAGATGATGCCCTTGAACCGGACCCGCTTGTACTTGCCGCAGTAGCACTCCCAGTCCCGCTGCGGACCGAAGATCTTCTCGCAGAAGAGTCCGTCCTTCTCGGGCTTGAGGGTGCGGTAGTTGATCGTCTCGGGCTTCTTGACCTCGCCGTGCGACCACTGCCGGATGTCGTCGGCGGTCGCCAGGCCGATACGCAACTCGTCGAAGAAGTTGACGTCGAGCACTTGGACTATCCCTCGTGTTTCGTTGCTCGGGTGAATTCAAGGCCGGCGGGTGCGGCCCCTCCGAAGAGGGGCCGCAACTCCGTCAGATCTCTTCGACGCTGCTGACGCCCTCGTTCGGGCGTCGGGACAGGTCGATACCGAGTTCCTCCGCGGCCCGGAAGACCTCGTCGTCCGTCTCGCGCATCTCCAGGGCCACGCCGTCGCTGGAAAGCACCTCGACGTTGAGGCACAGCGACTGCAGCTCCTTGAGAAGCACCTTGAAGGACTCCGGGATGCCCGGCTCCGGGATGTTCTCGCCCTTGACGATGGCCTCGTAGACCTTCACGCGGCCGAGCACGTCGTCGGACTTGATGGTGAGCAGCTCCTGCAGCGCGTAGGCCGCGCCGTAGGCCTGCATGGCCCAGCACTCCATCTCGCCGAACCGCTGGCCACCGAACTGGGCCTTACCGCCCAGCGGCTGCTGCGTGATCATCGAGTACGGGCCGGTCGACCGGGCGTGGATCTTGTCGTCGACCAGGTGGTTCAGCTTCAGGATGTAGACGTAGCCGACCGAGATCGGGTCCGGCAGCGGCTCGCCCGAGCGGCCGTCGAACAGCTGCGCCTTGCCATCGCCGTTGACCAGCCGATTCCCGTCACGGTTGACGAGCGTCGACTCGAGGAGGCCCTTGATCTCCTCCTCCTGCGCGCCGTCGAAGACCGGGGTCGCGACGTTCGAGTCCTTGGGGGACTCGTGCGCCTCGATGGCCTTCAGCTGGCGCTTCCACTCGGCGTCGTCGCCCTCGACCGACCAGCCGGTCTTGGCGATCCACCCGAGGTGGGTCTCCAGGACCTGACCGATGTTCATACGCGAGGGCACACCGAGCGGGTTGAGCACGATGTCGACCGGGGTGCCGTCCTCGAGGAACGGCATGTCCTCGACCGGAAGGATCTTCGAGATGACGCCCTTGTTGCCGTGCCGGCCGGCGAGCTTGTCGCCGTCCTGGATCTTCCGCTTCTGCGCGACGTAGACGCGGACCAGCTCGTTTACGCCCGGGGGAAGCTCGTCGCCGTCCTCGCGGGAGAAGGTGCGGACGCCGATGACCGTGCCGGTCTCGCCGTGCGGAACCTTCAGCGAGGTGTCACGGACCTCGCGCGCCTTCTCACCGAAGATCGCGCGGAGCAGCCGCTCCTCGGGGGTGAGCTCGGTCTCGCCCTTGGGCGTGACCTTGCCGACCAGGATGTCGCCGGGGACGACCTCGGCGCCGATCCGGATGATGCCCCGCTCGTCCAGGTCCGCCAGCATTTCCTCGCTGACGTTGGGGATGTCGCGGGTGATCTCCTCCGGGCCGAGCTTGGTGTCCCGGGCGTCGACCTCGTGCTCCTCGATGTGGATCGAGGTGAGCACGTCCTGCTGCACGAGGCGCTGCGACAGGATGATCGCGTCCTCGTAGTTGTGGCCTTCCCAGCACATGAACGCGACGAGGAGGTTGCGGCCCAGGGCCATCTCACCCTCGTCGGTGCACGGGCCGTCGGCAATGACCTGGCCGGCCTCGACCCGGTCACCCTCGAACACGACCGGCTTCTGGTTGACGCAGGAGCCGGCGTTCGAGCGGCGGAACTTGTGCAGCAGGTAGGTACGGCGGTGACCGTCGTCCTGGTGGACCGTGACGTAGTCGGCGCAGAGGTCCTCGACCACGCCGCCGACCTCGGCCACGACCACGTCGCCGGCGTCGACCGCGGCACGGTACTCCATGCCGGTGCCGACCAGCGGCGCCTCGGCCTTGACCAGCGGAACGGCCTGACGCTGCATGTTCGCGCCCATGAGCGCGCGGTTGGCGTCGTCGTGCTCGAGGAACGGGATCATCGCGGTCGCGACCGAGGTCATCTGCCGCGGCGACACGTCCATGTAGTCGACCTGTGCACCGGGCACGTAGTCGACCTCACCGCCCTTACGGCGGACCAGGACGCGATCCTCGGCGAACGTGCCATCACTGCTCAGGACGGCGTTCGCCTGGGCCTTGATGTACCTGTCCTCCTCGTCGGCGGTCAGGTAGTGCACCTCGTCGGTGACGGTGCCGTCCTCGACCTTCCGGTACGGCGTCTCGATGAAGCCGAACGGGTTGACCCGCGCGAACGTCGAGAGCGCGCCGATCAGACCGATGTTCGGGCCCTCGGGCGTCTCGATCGGGCACATCCGGCCGTAGTGGGACGGGTGCACGTCACGAACCTCGAAGCCCGCCCGCTCACGCGACAGACCACCGGGGCCGAGCGCGCTCAGCCGGCGCCGGTGGGTCAGGCCCGCCAGCGGGTTGGTCTGGTCCATGAACTGCGACAGCTGCGACGTACCGAAGAACTCCTTGATCGCAGCCACCACCGGGCGGATGTTGATCAGGGTCTGCGGCGTGATCGCCTCGACGTCCTGCGTCGTCATGCGCTCGCGGACGACGCGCTCCATCCGGGACAGGCCGACACGGACCTGGTTCTGGATGAGCTCGCCGACGGTGCGCAGGCGACGGTTGCCGAAGTGGTCGATGTCGTCGGCCTCGTAGCCCTCCTCACCGGCGTGCAGCCGGCAGAGGTACTCGACCGTCTTGACGACGTCCTCTTCGGTCAGGACGCCCCGGTCGATCGGGACGTCGATCTCGAGCTTCTTGTTGAACTTGTACCGGCCGACCTTGGCGACGTCATACCGCTTCGGGTTGAAGAAGAGGTTGTCGAGCAGGGTCTGCGCGTTCTCCCGGGTCGGGGGCTCTCCCGGACGGAGCTTGCGGTAAATGTCGAGCAGGGCCTCGTCCTGCCCGGCGATGTGGTCCTTCTCGAGGGTGGTCATGAGCAGCTCGGACCAGCCGAACCGCTCCCGGATCTGGTCGGCCGACCAGCCGATCGCCTTGAGCAGGACGGTGACGGCCTGCCGGCGCTTCCGGTCGATCCGGACACCCACGGTGTCGCGCTTGTCGATGTCGAACTCCAGCCAGGCGCCCCGGCTGGGGATGACCTTGACGCTGGAGAGGTCGCGGTCGGAGGTCTTGTCCGGCTCCTTCGTGAAGTACACGCCCGGCGAGCGGACGAGCTGGCTCACCACGACGCGCTCGGTGCCGTTGATGACGAACGTCCCCTTGGGGGTCATCATCGGGAAGTCACCCATGAACACCGTCTGGCTCTTGATCTCGCCAGTCGTGTTGTTGGTGAACTCCGCGGTCACGAACAGCGGTGCGCAGTAAGTCAGGTCCTTCTCCTTGCACTCCTCGATCGAGGCCTTGACCTCGTCGAATCGCGGAGACGAGAAGGACAGCGACATAGTGCCGGAGAAGTCCTCAATGGGACTGATCTCTTCGAGGATCTCTGCGAGGCCCGAGTGGGCGTTCGTGTCGTCCGTCGACCGGGCCTGCCAAGCCTCGTTACCGACCAGCCAGTCGAAGGACTCGGTCTGGAGGGCCAGAAGGTTGGGGACCTCAAGTTGCTCGGTGATCCTGCCGAAAGAGACACGGCGGGGTGCGTAAGCGCTCGACGTACGGCTGGTCTTCGCAGGGCGGGAAGCTGCCAAGATGCGTCCTTCCGAGGACCGGTGCTGCTGATGCGGCTGCAGCTGCGGTATGCAACTGTTTGCGTTGCCCTCGTTTGTAGGCATTACAACGAGCCCCCAGGAAGTCATCCAGATGGATGTCCCGACAGGGCTCAAGACAGAAGGCAGCGCAAACTAGCAGTGTAGCCGCTCGGCTAACCGCTGTCCAGCCCACACCAGAGGGGGCCTGCGGAACGTGTCCCCGCGGCTGCCTGAGCTGGCCCTTTGCCTCGGGCCTCACTGCTCAGTGCCTCGTGCGGGGCCGCTCGGAACGCGGCATATCTCCCTCGGGTGCCGTCCACGTGTTACCCGTTGAACCTCGGGTTACCCGCGGGGCGGCCGTCGCAAGCGCGGAGAACTTGCTGATGTCAGCGTGCCTGTCAGCGGACACTCAGTCAAGGGCTCTGCCGCGGGTCGGACTCGCGACGCCGTCCGCCGGACGCGTCTTAGCGACCATACTCCATGCTTTGCCCGATTAAACCGACTTTGCCGGTCGGGTGGCCGACAGCCCGGCGCAAGGCTCCTACCAGGGACAATGCCCCCTAAAACGGGATGGCGGAGACCCGAACCCGGGTCTCCGCCATCCGCAAGAGAAAAGCTGTGGAGCCTTAGATCACTTGAGGGTGACCTTGGCGCCCTCGCCCTCGAGCTTGGCCTTGGCGGCCTCGGCCTTCTCCTTGTTGACACCCTCGAGGATCGCCTTGGGGGCGCTCTCGACGGCGTCCTTGGCCTCCTTGAGGCCCAGGCCGGTCAGCTCACGCACGACCTTGATGACCTGGATCTTCTTGCCACCGTCGCCCTCGAGAACGACGTCGAACGAGTCCTTCTCCTCCTCGACGGGAGCGGCGGCAGCGCCGCCGCCGGCGGCCGCGACGGCCACCGGAGCAGCCGCGGTGACCTCGAAGGTCTCCTCGAACTGCTTCACGAACTCGGACAGCTCGATCAGCGTCATCTCCTTGAACGCGTCGAGCAGCTCGTCGGTGCTGAGCTTCGCCATGTTAGGCAACCTTTCCTAGCTTTTGCGGTGAATGTCGTGCGGGTTCCACGTGGCTCAGGCCTCCGCGGAACCGTCCTTCTCGCGCTTCTCCTGCAGGGCGGCCGCGAGGCGCGCCACCTGCGACAGCGGGGCCTGGAACAGACCAGCCGCCTTGGTCAGGTTGCCCTTCATGGCGCCGGCCAGCTTGGCCAGCAGAACCTCACGGGACTCGAGGTCAGCGATCTTGTTGACCTCGTCGGCCGTGATCGCGCGACCCTCGAAGACACCGCCCTTGATGACCAGGACGGGGTGGGCCTTGGCGAAAGCCCGAAGGCTCTTGGCCGCCTCGACCGGGTCGCCGTTGATGAAGGCGAGCGCGGTAGGACCGGTGAACAGCGCGTCGAGACCCTCGATGCCCGCGTCGGTGGCCGCCCGCTTTGCGAGCGTGTTCTTCGACACGGAGTACTTGGTCTCCTTGCCGAGCGAACGCCGCAGCTCGGTGAGCTGCTTGACCGTGAGGCCGCGGTACTCGGTCAACACGGTGGCCGACGAGCCACGGAAGTTTTCGGTGAGCTCGGCAACGGCACTGGCCTTGTCGGCCCGGACCGGCTTGTCCGCCATGTCCCTCCTCTCTCAGTGCTCAAAGCCACTGGTCCGGGAGAAGGAACCGGAAAATGAGAAACGCCCCGGCGCAAGGGCACGGGGCGGCAGGAGGCTTTGAGGCCTGCGTATCGCGAACCGTTCTCCCCTGCGCGGGCGCCCGCATTAGGCGGGACCTTCGACCGCGACCCTCGCCTTGCGAGCGGTGGTTGCGGCGACCAGCGGTCTATGGGTGGAACTCCGACAACGAAGAGTACGCGGTCGGCCGCCCCGCACCAAATCGGGGCTCGGACGCCGGCTCAGGAGCGGGCGCGGCGCAGGCGGCCGTAGCCGGCGTAGGCGACGGCGCACCAGGCGGCCGCCCAGCTGGTCAGGCCGAGCAGGGTGGTGGCCGGCGGGACCGTGTCGCCGTTGAGGGCGCGGGCGGTGGCCATCACGGGTGGGACCAGCCACGGCGCGAACGAGCCGGTCAAGCCGAGCACCACCACCAGCACCGCGGCCACCGTGAGCACCGTCACACCCATCCGGACGCTGCCGGTGACGGCCCGGCTGGCCAGGGCGCCGACCGCCACCGCGGGCGGCACGGCGAGCAGGTGGGCCAGCACGCCGAGCGCTATGCCGCTGCCCAGGGCCGTCTCCGGGTCGATGCCGTGGAAGAGCCAGGGCGCCCCCATCGCGGCCGCACAGACGAGCAGGGACAGGATCAGGGCGCCCAGGATGCCGGCCACGCCCTCGCGGGCCGGGCCGACCGCGAGGCGGGCCAGGCGGCGCTGGACGTCGGGCTCCGTGTCGAGCAGGAGCTTGGTGAGCCAGGCGAGCACCGGGAAGAGGGCCGCTGCCGAATAGCCGTAGGCCACCGCGGCCGGGGACGCTCCCCCGCCGTAGATGATGCCGAGCTCGACCAGGACGGCGATCAGCGGCGGCAGCGCCCGGCCGCCGCGCACGAAGCCGGCCAGCCGCATCCACACCAGGGCGGTCATCGGGAACGCACCCCCAGGACGCGGAAGCCGGCGTCGCGCAGCTTGACGACCGTCTGGTCGGCCTCCGCCTCGTGCACCGCGACCTCCACCACGACCTCCCGGGCGGGAGCGTCCGTGAAGTCCAGCGTGCCCTCGGAGACCGTCCAGTGGATCGCGCCCGGCAGCGCGTCGATCTCGCCGCGATGGTCGCTGACCAGCACCGAGCCGCCGGCCGCGGTCACCTCGCCGACGATGCCGGGAATGAGCGTGCGGGCGACCGAGTCGAGGCCCTCCCAGGGCTCGTCGAGCACCAGCAGGCCGGGCCGGACGAGCAGAGCCTGGGCGAGACCGACCTTCTGCGCGGTGCCCTTGGAGAGGTCGGGCAGGCGGGTGCCGGCGTGCTCGGTCAGCAGCAGGCGCTCGATCCAGCGGTCGGCGGCGTGCGGATCGGTCACGCCCCGCACCCGGGCCATGCGCCGCAGATAGTCGCCCACGGTGAACGGCTGGTCGGCGGGGAACCGCTCGGGCACCCAGCCCACCACCGCCGGCCGGTCGAGGACCGCACCCCGCCCCGGCCGCAGCACGCCCGCGGCCAGCTGGAGCAGCGTCGACTTGCCGGCGCCGTTACGGCCCAGCACGACCACGGTGGCGCCGGGCTCGACCGAGGCGTTCAGCTCACGCAGGGTCCAGCCGGACCTCCGCGCGTACCGGAACCACACCTGCTCGAAACGCACGGCCGCAAGCGTGCCACAAGAAAAGCCCCCGGGATGTCCCGGGGGCTTTCCGACAAGCGAGTGATCACGCCTCGGGCTTGATGCCCTTCACGACGTTCGGGTCGACCTGGACGCCGGGGCCCATGGTCGTGGTGACGGTGACCTTCTTGAGGTACTTGCCCTTGGCCGCGGACGGCTTGGCCCGCAGCACCTCGTCGAGCACGGCCACGTAGTTGTCGACCAGCTGGTCCTCGGAGAACGAGGCCTTGCCGATGATCAGGTGCAGGTTCGAGTGCTTGTCCACCCGGAACGTGATCTTGCCGCCCTTGATCTCGTTGATCGCCTTGGTCACGTCCATGGTGACCGTGCCGGTCTTCGGGTTCGGCATGAGGCCGCGGGGGCCGAGGATACGAGCGATCCGGCCGATCTTGGCCATCTGGTCCGGCGTCGCGATCGCGGCGTCGAAGTCCAGCCAGCCGCCCTGGATGCGGGCGACGAGCTCGTCCGTGCCGACCTCGTCGGCGCCGGCCGCGACGGCCTCCTCGGCCTTCGCGCCCTGGGCGAAGACGATCACGCGGGCCGTCTTGCCGGTGCCGTGCGGCAGGTTGACCGTGCCGCGGACCATCTGATCGGCCTTACGCGGGTCGACGCCGAGGCGCATCGCGACCTCGACGGTGGCGTCGAACTTGGTCGGGCTCGTCTCCTTGGCCAGCTTGATGGCGTCGGACGGCTCGTAGAGCTTGGTGTGGTCGATGAGCTCGGCCGCCTTGCGGTAGCCCTTGCTGCGCTGCATGTTTCGTTACTCCTGTGGTAGATGGCGGGACCCCCGGAAGGGGCCCCTCCCACTGACTTACTGTCAGATCTTGGTGACCTGGTTGAAGTTCAGCTCCACCGGCGTCTCACGGCCGAAGATGGAGACCAGAACCTTCAACTTCTGCTGGTCGGCATTGATTTCGCTGATCGAGGCCGGCAGCGAGGCGAACGCGCCGTCGGTGACCGTGACCGAGTCGCCGACCTCGAAGTCGAGGACCTTGATCTCGGGCTTGGACTTCTTCTCCTCCTGCTCGACGGCCGGGGCGAGCCACTTGAGCACCTCGTCCAGCGAGAGGGGGGCGGGCCGGTCGACCCGGTCGGTGGCGCCCACGAAGCCGGTCACGCCGGGCGTGTTGCGGACGCAGGAGTACGACTCGGGGGTCAGATCCATCCGGACCAGGATGTAGCCCGGGAAGACCTTGTTGTTGACCTGCTGCCGCTTGCCGTTCTTGACCTCGACCTCTTCGCGGGTCGGCACCTCGACCTGGAAGATGAAGTCCTCCATGTCGAGGCTCGTGATCCGGGTCTCGAGGTTGGTCTTGACCTTGTTCTCGTAGCCGGCGTACGAGTGCACGACGTACCACTCGCCGGGGGCGTAGCGCAGCTTCTGCCGCAGCTCCTGCACCGGGTCGAAGTCTTCGTCGTCCTCGGGCGCAGGGTCGGCCTCGACCTCGGCCTCAGCCGCAGGCTCGGCCTCGTCCTCATCGGTGGTAACGGCGGCCTCGACCGACTCGTCGGTTTCCGCCGTGGCCACCGACGAGAGCTCGTCGGCGGACTGCGCGGTCTCGTCGTCGTACTCAGGCACGCTCGCTCACTTCCAGATATGTCTTCGAAGATCTCCGGCGGTGGCGGCTCAGCCGCCGAACGCCCAGAGGATGCCCTTGCCGAACGCGTAGTCCAGGACACCCACGATGGCGGTCATGACCGTCACGAACGCGATCACGATCGTGGTGTAGGTCAGCAGCTCCTTGCGCGTCGGCCAGATGACCTTACGCAGCTCGCTGACGACCTCACGGAAGAAACCACCGATGCGGCCGAAGAAGCCGGTGCGACGGATCTCCTTCTTGGCCTTCGGGGCGTCGCCCTTGGTCCGCTCGGCGACGGCGGTGCCGCCACGGCTTACCGGCTCGGCCTCGAGGTCGTCATCGGACTCCGCGTCATCGGCGACGGCGTCGTCAAACACCTCGTCGTCGGCCGGGTCGCCGGCGTCACCGGGTCGATTCCTCTCGGCCATGGCGCCCTACTTCCGTCATCGGTGGGTGGTGGTCCCCATCGGCGCTCGTCCGGCGCGGAGGTCGTGCGGACCGCTGTCCCGGGCGGGCACGTCTGGGAGAGTTGCGCAGGGGTGACAGGACTTGAACCTGCAGCCTGCGGTTTTGGAGACCGCTGCTCTGCCAATTGAGCTACACCCCTGTGCGAGGCCGATCACCCCATTCCTCGCGCAGGCGAGTTCAGGGGGTCACTTGCCCCACGGCGGACCAGTGTACGGGTAGACCCCGGGTTCGCCCAACCCGCCCTACCGTTTGCGCACGACCGCTTGCGCCAGGGACAGAACTTTCTCGCCCTGACACGTCGCGGTGAGCGCCAGCTTGGTGTTCCCGTCCTCGGTCTCGCCCTTGACGACGACGGTCACCACGACCTCGGTGCCCTCGTCGGTGTCGGGCACCGGGACCGGCCGGGCGAAGCGCACGCCGAACTCGACGACCGCGTCGGGCGCGCCGGCCCAGGCGGTCACGGCCCGGCCCACGAGGGCCATCGTGAACATGCCGTGGGCGATCACTCCGGGCAGGCCGACGCCGGTGGCGAAGCGCTCGCTCCAGTGGATCGGGTTGAAGTCGCCGGAGGCGCCGGCGTAGCGGACCAGGTCGGCCCGGGTGACCCGGAACGTCTGCGGCGCGAAAGCCTCGGACATCTCTACTCCTCCCCGCGCTGCACGAGCTTGGCCCAGACGGTCACGACGGGCTCGCCGGCCTCGGTCGTGACGACGCTGCGGGTGGTCATGAAGTCGTGGCCGCCCCGGGAGGTGATCTCCTCGACCGTGTTCACGCAGACCAGCGCGTCGCCGGCCACGATCGGGCGGGCGTAGGCGAACTTCTGGTCGCCGTGCACCACCCGGCTGTAGTCGATGCCCAGCTCCGGGTCTTCCACGATCTGCGCGTGGCTCGAGGCCATCGTGAGAATGATCGGGAAGGTCGGCGGAGCGACGACGTCGGTGTAGCCGATCGAGCGGGCCGCCTCGGGGTCGTGATACTCACGCTCGGTGGCGCCGATCGCGCGGGCGAACTCGCGGATCTTCTCGCGGCCGACGAGGTAGGGCTCGGTGGGCGGATAGCTTCGTCCGACGAAGGCTTGGTCGAGGGGCATGCCCACAAACTACTCTGCGCCGCCCGGATCATTCCGGACGGCGCAGTGTGCAGAAACTTGAGATCAGCGCGTCTCGCGGTGCAGGGTGTGCCGGCCGTCCCGCGGGCAGAACTTCTTCAGCTCGATGCGGTCGGGGTCGTTACGCCGGTTCTTCTTGGTGATGTAGTTCCGCTCCTTGCACTCCGTACACGCCAGGGTGATCTTCGGACGGACGTCGGTCGCCTTGGCCACGGCAAGGTGCCTTCCTGCTAACGGGTTTCCCTAACGGCATACCAGCGTAGATGACACCGGTGCCGATGTGCAAAACAGTGCTACTAGATAGTAGTGCTAGTAGCGGTGGCCGGACTTGAACCGGCGACACAGCGATTATGAGCCGCTTGCTCTGCCAACTGAGCTACACCGCCGAGCCAGGCTCAAGTCCAGCCGCGGCGGCGGGGAACGAACCCGGTAGAGCCCCCTTACGGAATCGAACCGTAGACCTTCTCCTTACCATGGAGACGCTCTGCCGACTGAGCTAAGGGGGCTTGCGCCAGCGATCTCTCGCTTGCGGCACGGGTAAGACTACACGGCCCGATGCGGGGGGTGAAATCGGGGTCAGATCACGGCCCGTAGGCGTCTAACCTCGCCGGTCGGGGTCGATTCCGGCTCGGTCTGGGCACTGAACCAGGCCTCCAGCCGCTCGTACGGCAGGGGGCGGGAGAAGAGATAGCCCTGGCCGATCTCGCAGCCCATCTCCTCGAGCAGGTCGAGCGTCAGCTCGCTCTCGACGCCCTCGGCCACCACCGTGAGACCGAACTCACGGGACAGGCTGATGACGGCCCGCACGATCGCGAGGTCGCCGGAGTCGGTCGCCATCCCCTGCACGAAGCTGTCGTCGATCTTCACCTCGTGCACCGGCCACTGGCGGAGGTACGACAACGACGACGCGCCCGTGCCGAAGTCGTCGACGCTGAGCCGGACCCCGAGGTCGCGCAGCCGGTAGAGGGTGGGCAGGACCCGCTCGATGTCGCCGAGCATCCCCGGCTCGGAGATCTCGAACGTCACCTGGGCCGGCGCCACCGCGTACCGCTCGAGCAGATCGGCGACCTGGTCGGGGAAACGGGAGTCGAGCAGCGTACGCACCGAGAGGTTGACCGCGATGGACAGCGGGCGATCGGCCTCGGCCCACTCCCGGCACCGGCGCAGGCCCTCGCTCAGGACCCGCTCGGTGAGCCGGGACAGCTGGCCGGTGTGCTCGGCGACCGCCACGAAGTCTTCCGGGGCGACCTCGCCGTGCGCCGCGTGCGTCCAGCGGGCCAGGCACTCGACGCCGACCAGATGGCGGTCGGCGAGCGTGACCTTGGGCTGGAAGTAGACGTCGAGCTCGTTGTTGTCGAGGGCCTTGCGCAGATCGGCCGCGATCCCGAGGCGACGGACCGCCCGGGATTCCAGCGCGGGGTGGAACAGCTGCACGCCGTACGGCAGCACCTTGGCCGCGTTGGCCGCCAGTTCCGCCCGTTGAATGAGCATCTCGGGGTCGCTGCCGTGATCGGGATAGACCGCCACCCCGACCGCCGTGTCGACGTCGAGGGTGAGCGTCCCGACCGTCATCGGCCCCCGCAGCTGCTCGCGCATCTCGGTCGCCAGCCGGACCGTCGCGTCGGTGCTCTCGGCCCGCAGCGTCACCACGAACTCGTCGCCGCCGATCCGGCCGACCAGCGCACCCGGGCCGGCGATGCCGCGCAGCCGCTCGGCCACCTCGGCGAGAAGCTTGTCGCCGGCCGGGTGGCCCATCGACTCGTTGACGTCGCGCTGACCGTCAACGTCGAAGAGCAGCACGCCGACCACGTCGTCCTCGGCCCGCACCTTGACCGACTCGGCGAGCGCGTCGGTGATCCGCCGCCGGTTGGGCAGCGCGGTCAGCCGGTCGTGGTAGGCGTCGTAGCGCAGGCGATCGACCAGTCGCGAGTTCTCCACCGCGACCGCGGCGTGGGTGGCGATGGTCTCGAGCACCTGGACGTCGGCGTCGCGGAAGCTGCGCGGGTCGCCGAGCCGGTTGAGCACCTCGAGGCTGCCGATCGTGGTCTGCCCCGACCGCAGCGGCACCACGATGGCGTCCTTGATCCGGGCTTCCCGCAGCGAGGTGCGCAGATCGGCGGTCTGCCCGAAGGCGGGGCCGACCGCGACCGTACGGCCGCCGGTGATCGCCCGCTCCCGGACCGCCGCCGGCGTGGGCGAGAGGTCGAGCAGGCCTTTGTTCTCCACCCTGGCGGTCAGCAGCACCTCGGGGTGCCGGCCCTGCGGCGCCAGCCAGAGCGTCGCGTACTCCGAGCGCATCAGCGTGCGGACGCGGTCGAGCAGCACGTCGGGCAGGGCGCCGTCGTCGCTGCCCTGCTCGCGGACGGCCTTGGTGAGCTCGTAGACGTCGGCCAGCGTGCGGTGCTGGCGGAAGAACTCGGAGAACGAGCGGAGCATCAGGATCAGCGCCGCGACCAGCACGCTGAGCAGGACCGCCGACCAGCTGGTGGCGACCAGCGCGACCAGGAAGACGAGGCCGATCACGATGTTGATGGCCGAGGTCAGCAACGGCGCCGCGGCGTTGCGCAGCGTGTCCTGCGCGGCGCGGAGGCCCTGCACCGAGGCCATCACGCCGGCGAAGCAGACCAGCTCGACGCCGAACTCGACGAGCATGGCCGTCGCGAGGATGCCCCACGTGCCGGGACCGGCGCCTTCGATGTCGGGCAGCGCGGCGATGACGAGCACCGCGGCCGCGAAGCCGGCCGCGGACTTGGCCACGTTGAACCACATCTTGGTCGGCACGATCACGGCCGACCGGATCACGCTCGTCAGGGCCACCGCCGCCGCCGAGACCAGGATGACCATGGTCGGGGGCAGGTAGTAGAGCGCCAGCAGGAACGGCACCTCGGCCACGACGATGCCGAAGGTGGTGCGGCGGACCACGACACTGAAGACGCCGACGTACGCGCTGCAGACACCGACCAGGGCGAGCAGGCCCCACGGCCAGTACGTGTACCACTTGGGGTCTTGGACCCAGAAGTAGACAGCCGTGATGATGGCGAAGACCGCCAACGGCCCGGTGATCAGCCACGCGTACTGCGCTGAACGCGGCGCTCTAGGACCCCTGGCCATCGCGCTCCTCGTCATCCAGCGCTGGTGCTATCGGAGGAGAGCCCTTACTCCCACTCGATGAGCAGAGTCTGGGCTTGGACGGCAGCCGTCGGGCTGGCCGACGCGTCGTCGGTGCTCGCCTGGGCTGCAGCCTGGCCGCCCAGGACGAGGGCAACGGCCAACGCGAAAACCACACCGGCGAACCGGCCCAGCTTTCTTGCAGACATCATCGACTCCTGCCACGCATTACACACTTCGGTGGGGGGTCACATGATGGTGCCACACCCGGTGTGCGACAGGCAGTGTCCAACGGCGGGTCGAAGCCACACATACCGAAATCCTGACCGAACGGCTGAGGTACGCCCGCAATTCAACCTCGCAAAATTGACGCCTTTGCACCCGATATAAGCGGAGAAATGAGGGCGTTTCGCGTCACGACGCCTTCGTCCCGTCAAGATCACTTGACGTCAGGGAGGCCTGACGCAAAACTGGCCGCCATGGCCGTCTCACCCGTGTCACCGGACGAACTGGAGAGTCAGCACACGCTTTCCACCGCCACAACGAGATATGACGAGCTTCGGATGCGGGAGGCGCTCGCCGCGATCCCCGGCGACACTCCCCCGCTGAGCCAACAGGAGGCGCTGGAGATGCTGGCGCTGAGCGAAGTGGTCATTCGCAAGGCGGGCTACGGACGGCAGGCGATGGTGCGGGCGGCGCGGGGCGCGGGGGCCTCGTGGACCCAGATCGGCACGGCACTGGGCAGCACGAAACAGGCGGCCTGGGAGGCGTACAACCGCGGGCTGGAAGACCTTTAGCTCCCGGTGGCGGCCGGCCGGTCGGTGGCGCTGTACTGCGACCACGAGCCCGGGTAGAGCCGCCCGGGCGCGAAGCCGGCCCGCTCGAGCGCCAGCAGGTTGTGGCAGGCGGTCACGCCCGAGCCGCAGTAGGAGATGACCTCCGCGCCGTCGGTCACGCCGACCGAGACGAACCGCTCGCGCAGCGCCTGCGGTGACAGGAAACGGCCGCTCGCGTCCACATTCTCCCGGCAGGGCACGCTGCGGGCGCCGGGGATGTGCCCCGCCCGCGGGTCGATCGGCTCGGTCTCGCCGCGGAATCGCTCCGCCTGCCGGGCATCGATCACGACCTTGCCGCCGACCGCGTCCTCGATGCTCGCGAGGCGGTCGCTCGGCCACGGCCTCGCGGTGAAGACCTTCGGCTCACGCTGGGTGATTTCGGTTTCGAGCCTTCCCCCGTACGTGTTGAGCCCGCCGTCGAGCAGCGCGGCCTCATGCCCGGTGGCCCGCAGCATCCAGACGAGCCGGGCGGCCATCACGCCCCCGGCGTCGTCGTAGGCGATCACGATGTCCTCGTCGCCCACGCCGAGCGCGGCCATGCTCGCCGCGAACGCCTCGGGCGCCGGCAGCGGATGCCGGCCCTCCCCCGGCCCCGCGTGCGCCGCGAGGTCGGTGTCCATGTCGACGAAGATCGCGCCTGGCAGGTGCCCGCCCTGGTACGCCGCCCGCCCGGACCGCCCGTCCAGGTAGTAGCGGACGTCGGCCGGCACCATGTACGGCTTCAGCTGGTCGAGCCCGACCACCGGATCGATCACGACGTTCTCCTTCTGGTTCTCAGTTGCTGCTCAACCCGAGCTTGACCCCGAACCCGAGCAGGACCGCACCCGTGCCGCCGTCGACCGCGCGCCGCACCGACCGCCGCTTGAGGTACCCGCGCAGCGCCCCCGCGCCCATGATGATCGCGCTGAACCACAGGATCCCCTCCACGTCGTGGACGAGCGCCAGCAGCACCCCGACCGCCAGCGGCGACGCGCCATGCGGGATGAACTGCGGCAGCACCGCCACGTAGAAGGCGCCGACCTTGGGGTTCAGCAGGTTGGTGAACAGGCCGCGCCCGAACGTGCTCCAGAAGGTCGGGGCGGCCGGCGCGCTCGCCACCGGATCGTCCTTGCCGCCGCGGCGCAGCGCCCCCGCGACCATCCGGACACCGAGATAGATCATGTACGCCGCGCCGGCCGCGCGCAGGACCGTGTAGGCGACCTCGGAGGCGGTCAGCAGGGCCGACACCCCGACCGCGGCGGCCGCGCCCCAGGTGAGCGCCCCGGTGCCGACCCCCAGCGCGGTGGCGAAGGCGGGGCCCCGGCCCATCGTCACGGCCGCCCGCAGCACGAGCGCCGTGTCGAGGCCCGGGGTGATCGTCAGCAGGGCGCCCAGGAGCGCGAACGAAAGAACGGCGTGCGTCAGGTCCACACGCCGTTCTTACCTCATTTGTGTCCCACGGTGCGCCGGCGATGCCCGCGTGGGCGGAACCGGACCATCGCGACGCCGACCAGCACGACCGCCGCCACGGCGGTCAGCAGCGCCACCACGCCCTGCCGCAGCACGACGCCGAGCACGACCAGCGCGAGCCCCAGCCCGAAGAGCAGGTGGTAGTAGCCCGCCTCGCGCACGCTGCGGAAGGCCCGGCTCGTGGCGTCCGGCGCCCGGCCGGTGATCAGCATCCCGGCGCCGAACACCACCAGCGCGATCCCGGCCACCCCGCCGACGACCATGGTCCACGTACTGGTGCTCATGCACCCAGTCTGCCGCCGGCGAGCGGCCCGTCAGCGGTAATTCGTGAACTGGAGCGCGACGCCGAAGTCCTCGGCCTTGAGCAGGGAGATGACCGCCTGCAGGTCGTCCCGCTTCTTGCCGGTGACCCGCAGCTGGTCGCCCTGGATCTGGGCCTGCACGCCCTTGGGGCCCTCGTCGCGGATCTTCTTGCTGATCGCCTTGGCCTTGTCGGTCTCGATCCCCTCGATCACCTTGCAGTCGATCTTGTAGGTCTTGCCCGACTGGCGCGGCTCCCCCGCGTCCAGCGACTTCAGCGAGATGTTCCGCTTGACGAGCTTCTCCTTGAACACGTCGAGCGCCGCGGCGGCGCGCTCCTCGGTCTCGGACGTGATGGTGAAGCCGTTCTCACCCGATTTGGCGACCCCGGTGCCGGTGCCCCGGAAGTCGAACCGGGTGCCGAGCTCCTTCTCCGCCTGGTGGAACGCGTTGTCGACCTCCTGGCTGTCGACCTTGCTCACAATGTCGAAGGACGGGCTGGCTGCCATGATCAGACTCCTGCGGGCTTTGCGTACGTCGATGTATGCGGAGGGCCACGACCCGACCCCCGACATGCCGACCGTACCCGGTTGCGGAGTCGCCCGGCGGAACGGCTATCCTGTTGTCCGCTGCTGCGGGAGACCGCAGGAGTGTGCCCAGGCGGGTTGCCCGAGCGGCCAATGGGAGCGGACTGTAAATCCGTCGCGAAAGCTTCGAAGGTTCGAATCCTTCACCCGCCACCGGGAGTCAAAAGAGGCCCTTGACCATGCTGAACGCTGGTCAAGGGCCTCTTTCGTCGGTCACGGCGATCGAGGTCCAGGACGAAGGGCTGACCATCGTCTCGCGCGGGGCCGTCGGAGCCACCGGCCGAGCGGTTGTGGGTCAGTCGTCGAGGCGGAGGATTGTCTCCTCGATGTCGGCGGAGCGGCCCCGGGCGTACGACACCTCTGTTCTTTGGGTTTTGAAGCCCGCCTTCCGCAAGACGTGCAGGGAGCCGGCGTTGTCGCTGGCCGCCCTTGCGTGCAGGGGGCGCTCGCGCATCGACTCGAGGAAGAGGCCGACGGCCCGGCTGGCGATGCCCTGGCCCCAGAGCGCGCGGTCGATCCAGTACGTCAGCTCGGTCTCGCCCTCCATGACGAAGCTCGAGACGCTGCCGGCGATGGCGCCGTCGACGGTGATCACCCGGTAGGTGATCTCCGGGTCCGTGCGGAGGCGGGCCAGGTGGGCGTCGAAGCGGGGCCGGTCGGTGGGGTCCTCGGGGGTGAAGGCGGCCATCTTCACCGACTCCGGGTCCTGCATCATCCGGAACAGGGCGTCGGCGTCGTCGTCGACCAGGGGGCGCAAGGCGATCACTGCCATGCGCGGAGGTTAGCGCTTGTTCAGCGAACTCACAGCCCCCGGCGGATGAAAGCGCAGGCCGGCGGCGTTCTTGAGGGTGCGCGCCCGCACGGGCCGCAGGCAAAAGGAGTTGTTGTGTCCAGCCATCACAACGGCCTCAAGACGGCCGCCCTGCTCGGTCTGCTCAGCGGTTTGATCCTGGCCGTGGGCTATTGGCTCGGTGGCAGCGCCGGGCTGGTGATCGCGGTGGTCATCTCGCTCGGGATCAACGCGTTCAGCTACTTCTACTCCGACAAGCTCGCGCTGCGGGCGATGCGGGCCCAGCCGGTCAGCGAGGCCCAGTTCCCGGCGCTGTACCAGATGGTGCGGGAGCTCTCCGGCGCGGCGGGACAGCCCATGCCGCGGCTGTACGTGTCGCCGGCCCAGCAGCCGAACGCGTTCGCGACCGGGCGGAACCCGCAGCACGCGGCCGTGGCCGTGACGGTCGGCATCACCCAGCTGCTCGACCGGCGTGAGCTGCGGGCGGTCATCGGGCACGAGCTGTCGCACGTCTACAACCGGGACATCCTGATCTCCAGTGTCGCCGCCGCGCTGGCCGGCATCGTGACGATGTTCGCGCAGCTGGCGATCTTCCTGCCGCTCGGCGGGTCGGACGACGATGACGGCCCCAACCCGGCGTCGCTGCTGCTGATGCTGATCCTCGGCCCGCTGGCCGCCTCGATCATCCAGCTCGCGATCAGCCGGAACCGGGAGTACCAGGCCGACGCCTCCGGCGCCCAGCTCACCGGCGACCCGCTGGCCCTGGCCAGCGCGCTCGAGAAGATCCAGTACGGCGCGCAGCGGCTGCCGTTGCCGGCCGACGGGCAGCTCACCAGCGCCGCCCACCTGATGATCGCCAACCCGTTCCGGAGCGGCGGCATCTCGGCCCTGTTCTCGACCCACCCGCCGATGGCGCAGCGGATCGCCCGCCTGCGCGAGATGGCGGGGGCCGTCCAGGTCCGCTGACCTCGAACGCCGAGGGCCGCCCCGAGCACGAGGGGCGGCCCTCGGCCTGTGTTTCGCGCCACCGGCACCGAGTGACGGCCCCCGGCGGCGTTAGGGTCGATCCCCGGATCGGTCGTTACAAGGAGGATGAACAAGTGACCGCGTTGCGTCAGTACCTTGGCGTATGGCGGCTCCCCGGCGGACGGACCCTGCTGAGCGTGGGGATCCTGGCCCGGCTGGGCATCGGCATGACCCCGCTCGCGCTGCTGCTGCTCGTCCAGCAGACCACCGGCCGCTACTCGTCGGCCGGCCTGGCCGGCGGCCTCTACGCCCTGGCCGGCGCCGCCGTGAGCCCGATCGCGGGCCGCCTCGCCGACCGGATCGGCCCGGCGCCGATCCTGCTGGGGACCTCGATCGTGCACCCGCTCGCGCTGCTCGCCCTGGTGCTGACCAGCCGCGGCGGCGAGCCCGCGCTGCCCTGGATCTTCGTGGCCTCGGCCGTCGCCGGCGCCACCTATCCGCCGCTGACCGCGGCCATCCGGCGCGGCTGGAACAACATGACCGAGGTCGGCGGCGGGCAGCACCATCTGCGCGGCGCCGCCCTGGCCGCCGAGACGTCGCTGTTCGAGCTGGTCTTCGTGCTCGGCCCGATGCTGGTCTCGGCCCTGGTCGTCATCACCCACCGGCCGGCCACGGCCCTGGTCGGCGCCGCGGTCGCGACGTTCGTGGGCACGGCGTGGATCTCCCGGCTGCCGGTGATGCGGCGCCGGCCCGCGCACGCCGTCGAGAACGCCGCCAGGGGCCTCGGGCCGCTCCGGTCGGGCGGCTTCCCGGCGCTGCTGATCTGCGTGGTGGCGCTGGGCATGGCGTTCGGCGCGGCCGGGGTGATCGTCCCGGCCTACGCGAACCAGCACGGCGGCGGCGACGGCCTCGGCGGCGTGCTGCTCGGCATCTGGGGCGTGGGCAGCGCGATCGGCGGCATCTGGTTCGGCACCCGCAAGCCGGCCATGGCGCTCCCGAGGCAGTTCGCCTGGCTGCTCGGCGCGGTGGCGGTGAGCTTCCTGGTGCTGACCGTGATGCCGAGCCCGCTCTGGCTGGGCATGGCCCTGGTGCTCGGCGGCGCGACCATCGCCCCGGCGCTGACCGTGGAGAACACGCTGGTCGGGCGCCTGGCCCCGGCCGCGATGCTCAATGAGGCGTACACCTGGATGGTCACCGTCTCGGTGGGCGGCAGCGCGGCCGGCGGCGCGGTGGCGGGCGCGATCGTGGATCAGCCGGGCGGGCTGCCCTGGTCGTTCGTCTTCGCCGGGAGCGTGCTGGCGATCGGGGCGCTGGTGGCCGCGGTGCCGCAGGGGTCGATCGCGCGGGCGGACCGCCGGGCGGAAGACCGCCTGCGGGAAGCGATTGCCGCGGAGGCATAGCGCCACTCCTCGCCGGTCTCGGTGAGCCGCGATTTCATGGTTTTCCCCCCTGCCGATCGATGGTCCGCCTCGGTTAGCCTGGCCCCAATTCCGTGGGGTACGCAGAGGGAGTGTCCGATGGGGAACGAGGGCCGGACCGAGGTCGAGCGTCTCCGGGCGGCCGACTCCGATCGCGAAAAGGTCGCCGAGCAGCTCAAGGCCGCGCTCGATGAGGGTCGGCTCTCGCTGCAGGAGTACGACGATCGGGTGCGCGAGGCGTACGCGTCGAAGACGTATCAGGAACTGCTGGTCCTGCTCACCGACCTGCCCAAGCCCGGGCTCAGCGCCACCGAGGTGGCGGCCAAGCGGCAGGCCCGGGCCCGGCGCGAGGCCCGGCGCATGCCCACGGCGCTGCTCGTGCTCTGGACCATCTGGGCCTCGCTCACGGTGGTCAACCTGGTCGTCTTCGGCCTGCTGTCGGCGACGGTCGAGACCGAGATCTACCCCTGGCCGGTCTGGATGATCGTGCCCGGCGCGGCGCTCGCGGCGGTGACCGTGGGCGTGCAAGCGATCCGCCACCAGCAACGACGTTAAAGTCGGAGCATGCGCGTCCCACTCTCCGTGCTGGATCTGGCCACCGTTCCCGAGGGGCACACCAGCGCCGATGCGTTGCGCGGCACCATCGAGATCGCGAAGACGGCCGACGAGTTGGGCTATGCCCGGTTCTGGGTGGCCGAGCACCACAACATGCCGGCGGTGGCGTCCACGTCCCCGCCGGTGCTGATCGCGGCCGTCGCGTCGAACACCGATCGCATCCACGTCGGCTCGGGCGGGGTGATGCTGCCCAACCACATGCCGTTCGTGGTCGCCGAGCAGTTCGCGCTCCTCGAGGCGCTTCACCCGGGGCGGATCGATCTCGGTATCGGGCGGGCGCCGGGCACCGACCAGGCGACGGCGGCGGCCCTGCGCGGCGTCTCGCCGTACCTGACCGTCGAGCAGTTCCCGGAGCATCTCCAGACGCTGCTGGCGCTGCTCGGCGACGACCGGATCGACCCGGGGAGCGCGGCCCGGCTGCAGGCCACGCCGGCCCCCGCGAGTCATCCCGAGGTGTGGATGCTGGGCTCCTCGACGTACGGGGCGCAGGTCGCGGCCGCGCTCGGGCTGCCGTTCTGCTACGCGTACCACTTCGCGATGAGCTCCGATGTGGACGCGGCGCTGCACCTCTACCGGTCGGGGTTCAAGCCGTCGCCGCGCCATCCGGCGCCGCACGTGATGGTCAGCGCGTCGGTGATCGCGGCGGAGACGACCGACGAGGCGCAGTTCCTCGCCGGGCCCAGCCGGATCATGGCGTTGAGCCTGCGCACCGGGCGGCTCGGGCCGATCGTGTCGCCGTCCGCGGCGGCGGCGGTCGAGCTGTCGGATCTCGACCGGGCGACGCTCGACTCGCTGCCGGGCACCCAGTTCGCGGGGACCGCCGAGGAGGTGGTCGAGGCGCTGGACGAGCTGGTCGCGCGCACCGGGGCGGACGAGTTGATCCTGGCCGGGACGGTTCACGACCCGGCTACCCGGCAGGACACGCTGGTGCGGATCGCCAAGGTGTGGGGCCTTATTTAGGTGCGTCGACGGCTTTTGTTGGCAAGGATGGGGCGATGACCTGGGAGCTGACCGAGGACGTCGAGCACTTCGCCGCCACGGCGGGCTCATTCCTGCGGAGCAGGCCGGTCGAGCACACCGTTCTTCTCACGCTGGTCGACAACTTGCGGCGGCGGGGATTGCGGACGTACGGGTCGGAAGCCCCGATTTTCGGCTGGTGGCGCGACGATGCGGGTGCGGTCTCGGGCGTCCTGTTGCAGACGCCACCGCGCGCGGTGCTCTTCAGCGGGCTCCCCGCCGAGGCCGTGCCGGCGGCGGTTTCGGCGCTCGCCGGCCGTCCGGTGCCCGGCGTGAATCTGCTGGCCGACCAGGCCCCGGTCTTCGTCGAGGGCTGGCAGCGTCTCACCGGCGCTTCCGCGTCGCCTCGTTTGCGGGTCAGGTTGTATCTGCTGGACATCTTGGACAAATCAGACTTGTCGTCCGGGCGGGCGCGGGCGGCGGTGGAGGCCGACCGGCCCCTGCTGCTGCGGTGGTACGACGAGTTCCACGAGGCGATCAACGACGGGCCGCCCGGGGATGCCGCGTCGGATGTCGACGAGCGGCTCGCGTACGGGGGAATCACGCTCTGGGAAGTTGACGGGAAGCCGGTGTCGATGGCCGCCCGGTCACGCCTCGAATCGGGCATGGTCCGCGTGCAGATGGTCTACACGCCGGCGGACCTGCGCGGCCGGGGCTACGCGGGCGCGGTCACCACCGACGTCAGCCGCCAGGCGCTCGACCTCGGCGCGACCTCGGTGGTGCTCTTCACCGACCTCGCCAACCCCACCAGCAACGGGCTGTACCAGCGGCTCGGTTACCGTCCCGTCGAGGACCGAGTGATGATGGAGTTCACCTCATGACCGACGGCAAGGTGCTCACCGTGAACGTCGGGGTGCCCCGCTCCAACCCGGCGAAGAAGCTGGCGATGACCGGCATCGACAAGCGCCCGGTCGACCATCCGGTGTACGTGCGCGCCCCCGGCCCGAAGACGACCGGCCTGCACAGCGGCCTGGTCGGCGACCCGATCGGCGACATCAAGCACCATGGCGGCGACGACCAGGCGGTCTACGCGTACGCCCGCGAGGACTACGACTGGTGGGAGGCGGAGCTCGGCCGCCAGCTGGCCCCCGGCGCCTTCGGCGAGAACCTCACCACGCTGGGCCTCGACCTCCGCGGCGCCCTGATCGGCGAGATCTGGCGGGTGGGTCCCGAGCTCGAGCTGCAGCCCACGTTCGGCCGCATCCCGTGCGCGACGTTCCAGGCCCGCATGGAAGAGCCGCGCTGGCTGAAACACTTCACCCAGGTGAACCGCACCGGCGCCTACCTACGAGTGCTGGCCCCGGGCCACGTCCGAGGTGGCGACGAGATCACGATCGTCCACCGGCCGGCCAAGAGCGTGAGCATCGCCGAGGCGTTCGGCATCTACATGTCGGATCCGGGGTCGCTGGCCCGCTTGCTGGACGCCGAGGCCCTGCCGGTGGGCCTCCGCGAAGAGATCAACGACCGCCTCACCCGGGTGGCCCCGAAGGGCTGACGCCGCTTGGCACCGCTGGGCGTTCAGCACCGGACTCCGCGGTCACTCCAGGCGGAACAGGCAGATCGCGTGGGCCAGGCCGACGCACAGGACGCCTTCCCCGTCGGCAAAGGCGATCGTCTGCGCCTCGCCCGGGATGTCGAGAATCAGCTCCGCGCCGCCGTCGGGGTCCGATATGCGGACGGTGTTGTCGGCGCCCGCGGAGACGATCACGTCTCGGTCGCCGACGCGGCCCACGGCCACCGCGTTCACCGAGCCGGTGTGGCCGGTGCGGGGTCCGCCGATCGGGGCGCCGGTCACGGCATCCCACAGCCGTACCGAGTCGTCGAAGCTGCCGGAGACGATCATGTCGCGGCCGTCCACGCGGCCCAGCGCCACGTCGTTGATGCTGTTGGTGTGGCCGGCGAGCACTTGCCCGAGAGGAGTGCCCTCGGCGGCGTCCCAGATTCGTACCGTCATGTCGCTGCTGCCGGAAACGATGATGTCGCGGCCGCCCGCGCGGCCCAGCGCCACCGCGGTCACCGAGTCGGCGTGACCGGTGAGGGGCTCACCCACCGGGGCGCCGGTCTGGGCGTCCCAGATGCGGATGGTGTCGTCCCAGCTTCCGGAGACGATGACGTCGCGGTCGCCGATGCTGCCCATCGTCACCGCGATCACCGCATCGGTGTGACCGACCAGGGGCTCGCCGACGGGGCGACCCGTGCCGGCGTCCCAGATGCGCACCGTTTCGTCCCAGCTTCCCGAGACGATGACGTCGCGGTCACCCGCGCGCCCCAGCGCCACCGCGATCACACGATCGGTGTGCCCGGTCAGAGGCTCGCCGATCGGGACGCCGGTCGCCGCGTCCCACACCCGCACCGTGTTGTCCTCGCTGCCGGAAGCGACCACGCCGCGGCCCAGCGCCACCGACTGCACCACATCGCGATGGCCGGCCAGCGGGCTGCCGATCGAGCTACCGGCGCTCTCGCCGGCATCCCACACGCGAACGGTGTTGTCCCAGCTGCCGGAGACGATGATGTCGCGGCCGCCGGCCTGTCCCACCGCGACGGCCGACACCGTGTAGGTGTGGCCGGTGAGCGGCCGGCCGATGGGTGCCCCGGTCGTCGCGTCCCACACACGCACCGTTCGGTCATTCCCGGCGGAGACGACGACGTCGCGTCCCATCGCCACCGCGTACACGAACTCGGCGTGGCCGACGAGCGGTTCGCCGATCGGGGCGCCGGTGCCGGCGTCCCAAAGCCGAACGGTGTTGTCGAAGCTCCCGGAAGCGACGACGTCGCGATCACCGACCCGGGCGATCGCCACGCCCTCGACGGGACTGGTGTGCCCCTCGAGGGGTGGCCCGATGGGTTCGCCCGTGCCGAGGTCCCAGAGACGGACGGTCCGGTCATCGCTGCCGGAGACGACCACCTCGCGTTCGCCGCGACGCCCCACCGCCACCGCGTTCACGGGCTCGCTATGGCCGGTGAGAGGTTTCCCGATCGGGGTGCCGGCGCCGACGTCCCACACGCGCACCGTCAGGTCATCACCGGCCGAGGCGATGACGTCTCGTTCGCCGAGCCGCCCCCATGCCACCGCGTTCACCCCTTTGGTGTGGCCGGCGAGAGGCTCGCCGATCGGGGCGCCGGTACCGGCGTCCCACACGCGGACCGTCTTGTCGTAGCCGGTGGCGACGACGATCTCGCGGTCGCCGCGCCATCCCAGCGCCACCCCGTCGACCGGTCCGGGAACTCCGGCCAGCGGCTGCCCGATCGGATTGCCGGTGCCCGCGTCCCACATGCGCACCGAGCCGTCGATGCCACCCGAGACGACGACATCGCGGTCGCCGACGCGGCCCGTGGCCACCGCCGCGACCCAGCTCGTGTGACCGGTCATCTCGAGGTGCGGCTGACCCAGGGAATGGGCCCAGACGGGTCGGAACGGCTCGGTGCACGCGGCGGCGAGCCGTCGCTGAACACCCCGGAAACCGAGATGGGCGGCGATCAGGGCCAGCAGGCGGGCGCGACGCGCCGGCGGAAGAGAATTCGCGCGTACGGCGACCTGCCGCACCACCAGAGCGACCGGTTCCGACATCGACTCCGGGCTGAGCCGCAGGAGTGACGGCAATCGCGCCAGATCCCCGTGCGCGAGGTACCCGGCGTCGTCGAGCAGGGCCGGCAGCTGTCCGGCGCCGGCCGCATGATCGGCGGCATAGGTGCGGGCGTAACGGCCGGCTTCGGCCCATCCGGCGCCGGTCGATGGGCGCAGCGCGGCCAGGAACGCCCGTTCGTCGCTGGGCCGATGACGGTGGGCGAGAAGCTCGTCGGCGAGAGCCTGATGGAAGAGCCGGGTCACGGGGCCGTCGTCGTCCGGGAGGGTCTGCAGGAGATAGTCCGCCGCCGTGCTCCCGCGCAGGCGATCCAGGTCCGCCATGGTCAACGGGTAGCCCAGCGCCTGGCAGCACGCGAGCCAGGTGCGATCGTCCACACCGGACCCGCGCACGTACGCCAGCGCCACGAGCAAGGCGCGGGTGTTCGACTGTTCCGGCTCGCCGAGGGCGTCCAGATATTTCGACAGCGCCTCGCCGACCCGGCTGGGAATGCTCGTGAGATCGAAGTCCGGGGTCGCGGGATCGAGGACCTGCCGGCTCCGGGACAGCGGCACGGCCGCCATCGCGGCGACCAGATAGTTGCGGTGCGCCCGGTCGCGGATGGCCGACGCGAGCCGATCGCACAGACCGTCGTCCGCGCGGTAGCGACTCCAGGCGGCGCCCGGTGGATTCGGATGCTTGGCATCGTGCTGGGTCAGCACCGCCACGGCGAACTGCCGCAGCCCGGCCGGGTCGAAGAAGCGGTCGATGTCGAGATCCACCAGCGCCGGATCGTCGGCCGAGCCGATGTCCAGGGTGGACAGCAGGGCGTCGGCGCCGTAGCGGTCGCCCACCGACAGCGGCCGGGTGGCCACGGCGACGCGCACGTCGGGCGAGGCGGCGAGGTCGGTGAGCAGGTCCGCCATCTGGCGGCGGTCCTGCGCGCTCGCCGCCTCGTCGAGCGCGTCGACCAGGATCATGACGCGCCCGCCGCCGAGCGCGTCGCCGAGCGTGTCGTCCAGTGCGTCGACGAGCGCGGCGGCCGAGTCCACTTGATCGAGCCCGAGCAGGTCCGCGACGGCGGCGTACAGGTCGGCGGCCACGGCGCCGCGCGCGTGGAACGCCAGTCCCGGACTCGCGCGCCGGGCCTCCAGCTCGAGCGCCACCCGGGCGAGCACCGCGGACTTGCCCGCGCCCGGTTGGCCGGTGATGACGAGCGGCCGTCCCGGCTCCTCCTCCTGGGTCAGCCAGGTCTCCACCGCCCGGAGCGCCGCGCCGCGCCCGCGGAAGAGGTCGCCGCCCAGTGCCCGGCTGCGCTGCCCGCGAGCGCGCCGGGTGAAGTGGCTGCGCGCGTCGGCGCCGGCCATCAGCCACGGGACGGGCAGCGGCGGGGTGCACCGCGGGAGCGCGGTCAGGGGCACGAAGCGATCGAATCGTCCCTCGAGCGAGCCGTGCACCAGGATTCCGACCAGCGCCCCGCTCTGCGCGTCGACGACCGGGCCGCCGCTGTGGCCGGGCAGGGTGCCGGCGTCGCCCTCCCAGTCCAGCTGGAGTGTGCCGTCGGCGGCCGCGCCCGACACGTCGAAATCGCGCCACACGCCACGAAGCGCCCGCTCGCCGCGCGGGAAGCCGAAGACGCTGACCCGATCCGGCAGGCTCCGCGACGGCCACAGCGCCACCGGGGACGGCAGCCACGCCGGCGCTTCGCCCTCGGCGCCTGTTTCGAGGCTCATCTCGAGCAGGCAGAGGTCGACGTCGGGCGGCATCCGCCGCACGTGGACGGGAATCCGGTCGTCCACCGTCGACACGGCGGGAAAGACCAGCTCGGCCGGCTCGCCGGGCGGCACGACATGGGCGGCCGTCAACAGCCGTCGCTCGTCGACAAGAACGGCGGAGCCCACGCGTTTCCCGGCCACGAGGACGGCGGCGGTTCCGGCCGTCACCGCCTGGCGGCCGTTACCGCTCGGGCGATCCGTCATCGCTCGCCTTCCAGCCCAGCGTCACCTTGATCGTGCCCTCGGCCTGGTTCTTGGCGAAGAACCACCAGTTGACCTCGCCGGAGATCTTCAGCCCGAACTCCAATTTCACCTCATCGGGCGTCATCCGTGACCGGAGCGACTGGGCGACCTGACCGGCGGCGTGGGCGACGGACTCGAGCCGGGCCTGCAGCCGGCCGCCGTCGGCGACCTCGGGCTCCCCGCTGTGCAGGGCGACCAGGTCGCTCTCCGCCGATTCGAAGTAGACCTCCGAACCGTCATCCAGAACGAACTTCACGAACTCCGCCACGCCGGCTCCCTCCGTATCACGCTTGTCTCCGCAGACTATTTGCCGCGAGGACGGGCGCGCACCGCCGGATCAGGTGAGGGCGTCGAACAGCAGTTGGGGGGCGAAGCCCAGGACGACCGCCGCGGCGGCCGCCACGATCAGGGCCGCTGCCACCGGGCGGGCCACCGGCAGGCGGGGGTGCGTGGCCGCCTCGAGGAGGTCGGGGTCGACGATCTGGATGCCGGGTTTCGGCGGAGCCGCGTAGAGGATGGCGGTGGCTCGGACGTAATAGGCCAGGCCGATGACGGCGTTCACGGCCACCAAGCCGGCCAGCCAGCCCCAGCCCTTGGCGATCAGGGCGTCGACGACCGTGACCTTGGCGAACAGGCCGGCCAGGCCCGGTGGCAGGCCGGCCAGGCCGGCGAAGGCCAGGACCAGGGCGGCGCCCAGCCACGGGGAACGGCGGCCGGCGCCTCGGTAGGACTGGATGTCGCCGCCGTCGGCCGCTACCGGGCGCAGGGCGACGACCGCGGCGAAGGCGATGAACTCCAGGACCATGAAGAGGACCGCGTAGACGACCGCGGCCCGGACGCCGGAAGCGCCCAGGACCAGGGCGGCCAGGATGTAGCCGGCCTGGGCGATCGACGACCACGCCAGCAGGCGGACCATGCGGGTCTGGCGCAGCGCCACCAGGTTGCCGACCGTCATCGTCAGGACGGCCAGGGCCGCGGTGATCGGGGCGGCGTCGAGGCGGGCGACGATCGCGGCCAGGGCCAGCACGCCGCCGAGCTTCGAGGCCGTCGACAGGTAGGCGGCGATCGGCAGGGGCGAGCCCTCGTACGTCGGCGGGGCCCACGCGTGCAGCGGGACGGCGGCGACCTTGAAGGCGAAGCCGACCACCAGCAGGGCCACGCCGACCTGGGCCAGCACCGCGAGCGGGCCGAAGCCGGCGACCAGGAGGTCGAGGTGGATGACGCCGGTGGCCGCGTAGTTGAGGGCGGCGCCGAGCAGGGCGATCGCCGTCGAGACGACGCTGATCAGGAAGAACGTGATCGAGGCCGAGGCGCCGGCGGTGGAGACCGGCTCGCGCGGGGCGAAGCGGCGCAGGCCGACCAGGATGTAGAGCGGCAGCGTCAGCGTCTCGAGCCCGACGATCAGGGTGATCAGGTCGCCCGAGTAGCCGATCACGACGCCGCCGGTCATCGACGCCGCCAGCAGGAAGCAGAACTCGCCCGCGGGCGCGGCGCCGAGCCGCAGCGACGGGATCGACAGCGCGAGCACGCCGACGGTCAGCGCCGCGAACAGGACCGCGGTGACCACGGCCGTCGGGCTCGGGATCCACGAGCAGTTGCCGGCCGCGCAGAACGTGGGCGGGCGCGACGTGCCGGCGACGATCGCGCCGACCGCCGTGGCCAGTCCGCCCAGGAACAGCGCGCCGAGGACGGCCGGGCGGCGGGCGATCAGCAGGTCGGCCAGCAGCACCAGGATCGCGGAGCCGGAGGCCGCGTAGAGCGGCAGCAGCGTCACGTGGTCGATCGTCATCGGACGACTCCCGTCAGGGCCGCGACCGGGGCGCTGGTGGCGGCCAGCACCAGGGCCGGCACCAGACCGACGGCCAGCGTGAGCAGGACCAGCGGCGCCCAGGCGAACCACTCGGCGCCGGCCAAAGACGGCTGGCTCAGCAGAGGCGGGACGGGCGCGGCCGCCGGGCCGTGCGTCACCTTGCGCAGCAGCCGCAGGAAGTAGGCCGCCGTCAGCGCCCCGCCGATCGCGGCCAGCACCGCGAGCGTCACCCACAGGCCTCCGCCGCGCTCGACCGCCGCCACCACGGCGAACGCCTCGCCCCAGAAGCCGGCCAGCCCGGGCAGGCCGAGCGACGCGATGGCGGCGAAGCCGAGGATGCCGGCCAGGCGCGGCGCGGTCTCCCGCAGGCCGCCGAGGTCGGCCAGGTCGCCGGTGTGGGCCCGGTCCTTGATCGCGCCGGCCAGGAAGAACAGCAGGCCGGTGATGAGCCCGTGCGCCACGTTGCCGATCAGCGCGGCCTGCAGGCCGGTGGCCGTGAGCGTGGCGATGCCGAGCAGCACGAAGCCCATGTGGCCGACGCTCGAATACGCGATCAGGCGCTTGAGCTCGGTCTGCCGCAGACAGATCAGCGCGCCGGCCAGGATCGCGGCCGCGGCCAGGATGCCGAGCACCGGCGCCGCCCAGTGCGCGCCCTCCGGCGCCACGCCGACGCCGACCCGGATCAGGCCGTAGGTGCCCATCTTCAGCAGCACGCCGGCCAGGATCACCGAGCCGACCGTGGGCGCCTGCGTGTGCGCGTCGGGCAGCCAGGTGTGCAGCGGCCAGAGCGGCGCCTTGATCGCGAACGCGACCGCGAACAGGCCGAACGCCCAATACTGCGTGCTCTTCGACAGCCCCACGCCGCCCGACAGCGTGACCAGGTCGCCGGTGCCCGCCTTGGTCGCCACGGTGAAGACGCCGAGCAGGAGCAGCACCGACCCGAACAGCGTGTACAGCACGAACTTGCGGGCCGCCCGGCGCCGGTCCTCACCACCCCAGCCGGCGATCACCGCGTACATCGGGAGCAGCACGACCTCGAAGAACAGGAAGAACAACACCAGGTCGAGCGCGAGGAAGGTGCCGAGGATGCCGGCTTCCAGGACCAGGAGCAGGGCCAGGAGGGTACGCGCGGAGCCGACTGGGCCGTTGCCGGCGCCTGGTCCTCCGGACGGCGCGGAGAACCCGGGCGAGGGGGTGGGGACCTTCCATATCGTGTACGCGCAGCAGAGCAGCGTGAGCAGGCCGGTCAGCGCGACGAGCGGGTAGGAGACGCCGTCCACGCCCAGGTGGAAGTCGAGATGCAGGGCCGGCACCCAGGACACGTCGAGCTCGGCCCACGGCTGCACCGGCGCCGGGGAGCCGTCGATCCGGTCGACGAACAAGACCTTGCCGTGCGCGAACGGCAGCACCACGATCGGGATCAGGGTGGCCGCCGCGAAGGCGGTGGCGGTCAGCCGGGCCGGTCGGTCGAGGCGGGCCGGGAGCAGGGCGAGCACGCCCGCGCCCACGGCCGGCAGCGCGAGGGCCGCGACCAGCATCACCTGGTAGAGGATCATGGGGCGGCTCCGAACCAGAGGACCAGCACCAGGGCGCCGCCGAGGACCAGGGCCGCGGCCCAGGGCAGGGCGATGCGGTGGGCGGCGGCGAGCAGGTTGCCGAGCCGGGTCGTGGTGGTGCCGGCGCCCTCGACGGTGGCGTCGACCACCCCGACGTCGGCGGCGGTGACCAGGCCGGCGAGGGCGCGCACCGGGCGGACCACGAGACGCTGCTGCACGTCGTCGAGGCGGAAGCCGGCGGCCAGGAACGGCCGGGCCGGGCCGAGGGCGGCCGCCGGGTCGGCGCCCGGCGCCTCGCGCCACAGCCACCACGCGGCGCCGGCGCCGAGGACGAGCAGCACCATGGGGAGCACGATGGCGACGCTCAGGTGCGGCTCCTCCAGCTCGAGCGCGGTGCGGAACCCGGGGGCGTACGCCGCCAGGCCGAGCAGCGCGGCCGGGATCGCCAGCAGCATGATCGGCCAGCGCATCAGGGCGGGCGGGTCGTGCGGCGACCGCGGGGGCGTGTAGCGGGCGTCGTCGAAGCCGACCTCCCAGTCGGGGCCGTCCGGTCCGTGCTCCCGGGAGACGCCGAAGAACGCGCAGAGCAGCAGGCGCATCGAGTACCACGCGGTGATCGCGACCGCGAACAGCGCCGTCAGCCACACCACCCAGCCGACCCAGACCGGGGCCGGGCCGCCGCCGTCGGTGGCGTGGGCGGCCGCGGTCAGGATGTTCTCCTTCGACCAGAAGCCGGCGAGCGGGGGCACGCCGGCGAGCGCGCCGAGGCCGATCACGAACGACCAGAAGGTCACCGGCATGTGCTCGCGCAGGCCGCCCATGCGGGACAGATAGTTGGTGCCGACCGCGTGGATCACCGCGCCGGCCGCGAGGAACAGCAGCGCCTTGAACGCGGCGTGGGTGAGCAGGTGGAACAGCGCGGCCGCGGGCGAGCCGACGGCCAGCGCGCCGGTCATGTAGCCGATCTGGCTCACGGTGGACCAGGCGAGCACCCGCTTCATGTCGTCCTGGGCGGTCGCGCTCAGCGCGCCGAGCAGGATCGTGATCGAGGCGATCACGCCCAGGACGGCGAGCGCGGCCGGGGACTGCTCGTAGAGCGGGTACATCCGGAAGACCACGTAGACACCGGCGGCGACCATGGTGGCCGCGTGGATCAGCGCGGAGATCGGGGTCGGGCCGGCCATCGCATCGGGAAGCCAGGTGTGCAGCGGGAACTGGGCGCTCTTGCCGGCCACCCCGGCCAGCAACAGCAGCAGCGCCGCGGTGAGCGTGCCGGTCGAGTAGTCGTGGGCGAGCACCACGCTGATCCGGGACGTGCCGGCGTCGACGACCAGCAGCGCGATGCCGAGCAGGAAGCCGACGTCGCCGACCCGGGTCACCAGGAACGCCTTGACCGCGGCGGCGGGCGCCTCGGGCAGCCGGCGGTCGTGGCCGATCAGCAGGTACGAGCAGGCGCCCATGACCTCCCAGCCGACCAGCATGCCGATCAGGTCACCGGAGGTGACGACCAGCAGCATCGCGCCGGTGAACAGGCTGACCTGGGCGGCGTAGGGCGGGTAGCGCGGGTCGTCGTGCAGGTAGGCCACCGAGTAGATCTGCACGAACAGCGCGACCACGCCGACCGCGAGCGCGATGTAGAGGGCCGCCACGCCGGCCGAGAAACCGAGCGTGACGTCGATGCCGCCGAAGCTCACCCAGTGTGCGCTCGACACGATCGGCTTGGTCGCGGTCAGCAACAGCAGCAGCGTCACCAGGAGTGAGACCGCCGCGCCGGCGATGCCGAGGGCGGCGGCCACGCGTCGCGGCGTGTGGTGCCCCTCGTCGTCGCCGGGGCGCAGCAGGAGGCCGCCGAGCCCGAGCGCCAGCGGCACGCCCGGGACGAGCGCGCCGAACGTCCCGGCGCTCACCCGGCCACCCGCTCGTGGTCGTGCTCGTGCAGCGCCACCTCGTCGAGGACGACGGCGCGGCGCAGCCGGTAGTACTGCAGGACGATGGCGAGGCCGACACCCACCTCGGCGGCGGCCAGCACGATTACGAACAGCGCGAAGATCGCCCCGGCCCGCGGCTCGGGGACCGGGTGCGCCCAGGCCTCGGGCTGCACGCCGGAGAGGGTGGCCTTCACCGTGGAGTCGGCCGCCACCAGGATCAGGTTGACCGCGTTGAGCATGAGCTCGACGGCCATCAGCACGAGGATCGCGTTGCGCCGGCGGAGGACGCCGTAGACGCCGAGCCCGAAGAGCAGGGCGGCGATGACGTACGGAATGACGGCGTGCATCACTGCTCCTCCCCTTCTTGCTTCCCGTGCGGCAGGGCCTTCCGCCCCGGCGGGAGCATCTTGCTCTCGTCGACGAGGAAGCTTTCCCCCTCTATGACACCGGCGTCGTCTTCGCGGTTGGCCTCGGGCCCAAGATTTTCGCCGACTTTCGGGCGGGCCTCGTGGGCGCCGAAAATGATGTCGCGAGCCCGGTCCCGCTGCGGGTCGGGCGCCTCGCCGGGCTCGGCCCCGATCGTCGCGGCGGCCTTGCTCCCGGCTGCGGCCCTGCTACCGGCCGCGACCTTGCCCTCGGCCGCAACCTTGCCCTCGGCCGCAACCTTGCCCTCGGCCGCAACCTTGCCCTCGGCCGCGACCTTGTCGGCGTGCGCCTGCCGGACCCGGGCCTGCGCGGCGGTCTGGCGGGCGGCGATGCGTTCGAGGCGGGCGACCACCGCGGCCGACTCGTCGGACGGGCCGGGCGTCGGGCCGGCCGCATCGCCGGCCGCGTCGGGGTCGGGGCGGGCGCCGAGGTCGGGGCGGGACAGCACGATCGCGCCGACCAGGGCGGCCAGCAGCAGGATCGAGAGCACCTCGAAGGGCAGCACCCAGGCGCCGAAGACCTGCTCGCCGACCCGCTGGGCGGTGCCGGTCTCGGGCAGCTCGTAGCGGGTCCAGCGGAACGCGTCGGCCAGCAGCGCGGTGAGTCCGAAGCCGACACCCGCGCCGATCAGGGCGGCCGGGAGGGCGGGACGGTCGAGATCGCGGGACGGGCCGATCGGCGCGCGGGTCAGCATCACGGCGAAGAGCAGGAGCACGACGACCGCGCCCACGTAGACCAGCACCTGCACCCAGGCCACGAACTCGGCGCCGAGCACCAGGTAGAGGCCGGCGATCGCGCCCAGGCTCACGACCAGGTAGAACCCGGCACGGACGAGATGGGTGCTGGTGACCACGAGCGCGCCGGCGCCGACCGCGATCACGCCGAGTGCCAGCATGAGCGCGTCCGCCACGGTCACCGCGGTTGCTCCGGGTCCGCCGCTTCGCTGCCGGGCCCGTGCAGGGCTTCGGGACTGCCCGCCTCGGGTTCGCCCGGTTTTGGTGCAGCCGGGTTCGGCGGCTCCGCGGTCGGGGTGGCCGCTCGGCGTACGTTAACCTTCGCCGTTTTCGCCGCCCCCGGACCCGCGGCCTTCCGCGTGGCTGTCGCCTCCTCCTTCGAGGGTTCGCCGAGCACGTCGTGAGCCGGCGGCGGAGGCACCGTGCGCATCCAGTCGCCCAGCCGGTTCTTGTCGTGCAGCAGATCGAGCACGTCCGTCTCGGCGTATTCGAACTCGGGCGTCCAGTGCAGCGCGTCGAACGGGCAGACCTCGATGCAGATGCCGCAGTACATGCAGAGGGAGAAGTCGATGTCGAAGCGGTCGAGCACGTTGCGCTGACGGGCCCGCGCGGCGCCGGGGACGATGACCTCTTCCTTGTGCGAGTCGATGTAGATGCACCAGTCGGGGCACTCGCGCGCGCAGAGCATGCAGACGGTGCAGTTCTCCTCGAGCAGGGCGATCACGCCGCGGCTGCGCGGGGGAAGCTCGGGCTCGACGTCGGGATATTGCCTCGTCGTCGACCGTTTGGTCATCGTCTTGAGCGTGACGGCAAGCCCTTGCACCAGCCCCTTGCCAGGCGTGCCCCGCTCCCCGTCGTCACTCACAAACGCATATCCTGCCCCGTCGGTCGCCGCCGCGCGAGCACACCCCCCGGGTTACATCGCGAGCTTGACCCCGGCGGTGAGGATCAGTTGCGCCAGGGCCAGCGGCACCAGGACCAGCCAGCACAGACGCTGAAGTTGGTCTTCGCGCAGGCGGGGGTACGTGACGCGCAGCCAGATGATCACAAATGACAGCGCGAAGATCTTCACGAGCGTCCACAGCCAGCCGAGCTGATCTGCGAAGGGACCATGCCAGCCACCGAGGAACAGGACCGTGGTGAGCGCGGCGATCACGACGATGCCGACGTACTCGGCGAGCAGGAAGAACGCGAATCGCAGGCCGGTGTACTCGGTCATGTAGCCGAAGACCAGCTCGGAGTCGGCGATCGGCATGTCGAACGGCGGGCGGCGGATCTCGGCCAGGCCGGCCACGAAGAAGATGATCGCGGCGGGCGCCTGCCAGGCCAGCCACCAGGGCTTCCAGGCCTCGACGATGCCGGGGAGGCTGAGGGTTCCGGCGGCCATCGCGACGCTCGCCGCGGCCAGGACCAGCGGGAGCTCGTAGCCGAGCAGCTGGGCGGCGCCGCGCAGGCCACCGAGGAGGCTGTATTTGTTGGCGCTCGCCCACGCCGACATGAGCACGGCCAGCACGCCGACGCCGAGAACGGCGAGAACGAAGAACAAGCCGATGTCCAAGGGCTGGGCGACGAGGCTTCCGGGTCCGAGCGGGATGGCCAGGAGGACGAGGAGGTACGGGAACAGAGCGACGAGTGGTGCGAGACGGAACACGCCCCGATCGGCGTCCTTCGGGGTGATGTCCTCCTTCTGCACGAACTTCACGCCATCGGCGACCAGCTGGGCCCAGCCGTGGTAGGCGCCCGCGTACATCGGACCGAGGCGGCCCTGCATGTGCGCCATGACCTTGTGTTCGGTCTGGCCGACGAGGAGCGGGAGCACGAGGAAGCCGACGACGACCGCGACGACGCGGATGGTCAGCTCTAGCCAGAGGGGCACTTAGTCGTCCTCCGCCTCGTTCTTTTGGTCGTTCTCTTGCTCGGCCTTTTGCTCGGCCTTTTGCTCGGCCGCTCTCTTTGCCTGCGGGCCCCATTCGGCGGGGTCGGGCACGCCGGGCGGGCGCATGGGGGCGCGCTTGGCGGTGCCGTGCTCGGACTCGCCGGGCTCCTTGGCGCCGGGCCATGCCTTGGCGACGCGGGCGGCGAGCACGAACTCCTTGCGCAGCGGGTGGCCCTCGAAGCCGGGCGGAAGGAGCAGGGGCTTGAGGTCGGGATGCCGGGCGAAGGTGATCCCGAACATCTCGTACGTCTCCCGCTCGTGCCACGCGGCGCCCGGGAAGAGCTCGACCACCGACTCGACGACCGGCTCGTCGCGCGGGACCCGGGTGCGGATCAGCAGCGAGTGCTTGCGGCGGGTCGCGTAGAGGTGGCAGACCACCGAGAAGCCCTCGTCGAGCTCGTCGACCGCGGAGAGCCAGTCGAAGTAGTCGCACCCGAGGGCGCCGTTGTGCTTGGCGGTGCCGATCGCCTCCCACCAGCGGGCGACCGGCACGTCGACGACGGCGCGCTCGTGGCCCGGCCCGCCGCCGGACACGCTCGCGGTGACCGTGACGTCCTCCGCCTCGGTCTCCATGAGAGCCACCATGCGCTCGCCGACCTCTTCGGGAGTCATGGCAGCATCCTATGGTCTCGGCGTCGCGTAGAGGCCGGGCAGGCCGTTTGCTCAGAGTCCCGGCAGTCTTCCGTTGCGGAAGAGGTCGACGAAGTCCTGGTGGTCCTCGCGCGCCTGGTCGCCGTAGCGGTGGGCGAAGTCGACCAGGTGCTGCACGAAGCCGGCCTCGTCCTTGTCGACCGCCGCGACGATGGCCTCCTCGGTCGAGAAGTCGACCAGGTCGTGGCTGGACTCGTCGTCGGCGACCGAGTGCATGCGGGCGACGGCCCGGCCGAGGTCGGTGATGACGCCGTTGAGCTCGTCGGGCTCGTTGACGTCGGACCAGTCGAGGTCGGCGGCGTAGGGCGAGACCTCGGCGACGAGCTGACCGACCCCGTTGAGCACCGTGTAGCCCAGCCACGGGTCGGCGTGCGCCTGGAGGGCCCGCTGCGACTCGGCGGTGCGGTGCCCCTGGTGCAGGAAGTAGGACCGCACCCGCTCGTCGTCGATCCACCGGGCGACGGCCGGCACCTGGGCCTGCTTCATGTAGATGATGACGTCGTTCTCCAGCGCCTGGGTGTGACCCTCGAGCAGCAGGTTGTACGACGGAAGGCCGGCCGACCCGATGCCGACGCCCTTGCGCAGCTTGACGTCCTTGATGTTGGCGGCCGTCTTCGTCACCTCGGGCAGCGTGCCCAGGTACTGCTCGAACGCCTCCCCGACGCTCGCCGCGGTGGCCTCGTCGACCTCGTAGACCCCGTCCAGCAGCGAGAACCGCCGCTCGTAGTCGTCGATCGTGGTCTGCCCCGCGAGCAGGTCGACCCGCGTGTTGAGGCGAGCCTCCTGCAACACCCGGCGCAGCACACCGTCCGCGTTCTCCAGCGTGATCGACCCGATGGCGTCGTCCCCACCGGTGGCGATGGCCCGCAGCTCGGTCAGATAGGAGCGCGCAAACGCGGTGACCAGCGCCGAGATGTTCTCGTCCGAGAGCGCCTTCTGATACCCGATGAGCGCGACACTGGCGGCGAACCGCTTGAGATCCCAGGAGAACGGGCCGACGTACGCCTCGTCGAAGTCATTGACGTTGAACACCAGCACGCCCGACGAGTTCATGTAGGTGCCGAAGTTCTCGGCGTGCAGGTCCCCGTGGATCCACACCCGGCTGGTCCGCTCGTCGAGAAAGCTGTCGTCCCGGTAGGCCCCGGCCTGGTCGGCGTAGAAGAGCGAGGCGCTACCCCGGTAGAACGCGAACGGCGAGGCCGCCATCTTCCGGAACTTCCGCCGGAACGCCGCCGGGTCGAGCGCCATCAGCTCGCCGAATTCCCTGGTCAGAACGTCGATGATGAAATCCGCGCGAGGCTGTTCGGTCATAACGCGAGGTTAGTCGGCGGTCGCCACGGGTGGGGTGACCATCGGGGCGGTCAAAGAGGAAGCGTCGCGCCAGAAGGGTGCGCCGGTTGCGCTCGCCCGCGCTCTTGTCACGCCTGGATCCGCGTCGTCTGCGCTCGCGTTTGTGACGGTCGCGTCTGCCCCGGGCTCCGCGCTGCTCGGGCCGCCGGTGCTGTTCGCCCCAGCGCTGTTCGCCCCAGCGCTGCTCGGGCCGCCGGCGCTGTTCGCCCCAGCGCTGCTCGGGCCGCCGGCGCTGTTCGCCCCGCCGGCGCTGTTCGCCCCGCCGGCGCCGTTGACGGTCAGCGGGTCGGGGCGGCTCACGCCGCCCGGGCCGGCCTGCTCGGCGGCGATTTTCTCCTGAAGCCGCAGGATGCCGTGCAGCAACGCCTCGGGCCGCGGCGGGCAGCCCGGCACGTAGACGTCGACCGGGATGAGCTGGTCGACCCCCTTGGTGACCGAGTAGGAGTCCCAGTAGGGCCCGCCACAGTTCGAGCACGAGCCGAACGAGATCACGTACTTCGGCTCGGGCATCTGGTCGTAGAGCCGCTTGATCGCCGGCGCCATCTTGTCGGTGACCGTGCCCGAGACCACCATCAGGTCGGCTTGGCGCGGCCCGTGCGCGAACGGGATGACCCCGAGCCGCATGAAGTCGTGCCGGCTCATGCTGGACGCGATGAACTCGATCGCGCAGCACGCCAGCCCGAAGTTGAAAACCCAGAGCGAATAGCGCCTCCCCCAGTTCAGAACGAACCGGATGGGCTCCCCGAGCACTCCTGGCAGACCGGCCACGACGTCAACCTACTCCGTGACCGGCGCCGCACCCGGCCCGGGCGCTTGCGCCACCCCCGCGGGCCGCTGCAGCAAACTGAGGAACCCGGTGAGCAACGCTTCCCGCAACCCCGCCGGCGCGATGTTGAGCAGCGAGTTGACCATGGCCATCCGGGTGAAGTCTCCCCCGCCGAGCCCCAGCCCCTCGGCCAGCCCGGCCACCAGCTCCGGCGTGATCATCTCCGGCGTCATCGCCCCCGCGGCCGCCACCAGCTCGTCGGGCAACCGAACCGGCCCGTGCGCCCGAGCCGCCGCGACCGCCGCACCGAGATCGCCACCGAACTCGTGCGCGGTAGCGCTCACCGCCGCCGTCACCGTGAGATGGATGGTCGCCGGAATCTTCCCGAACGCCATCTGCGGCTGCGTATGCCACCCCCGCGCGGCGAGCTCATCGGCCAGCACGAACAGATCAACCGGTTCCCGTACGCCGCCGTCCCGCCCCGGATCGTCCGATGCCCGAACCTCCGCCGCCCGAACCTCCGCCGCCCCGTCCTCCGCCGCCCCGTCCTCCGCCGCCCCGTCCTCCGCCGCCCGGTCCTCCGCTGCCAGACAGACCACGGTCGTCTCCGGCGGGGCGAACAGGCGCACCCCGTCGGTCTCGGTCACCGCCGCCGCCAGAACCGTCACGGCGTCGCGGGTGCGCTCGGCCAGCTCGAGGTAGCCCGCGTCGCCGATCGAGCGCAGCGTGGCCACCGCGGCGGCGATCGGGCCGCCCGACCGGGTGGACGAGATGACCGGGTTGATCATCGTGTAGCCGGGCCAGCCGGCGTAGGCGAAATACTGCGGGAGCCGCAGCGACTCGTCGCGGTGCAGCAGGACCGAGACACCCTTCGGCGCGTACGCGTATTTGTGCAGGTCGACCGAGATGCTGGTGACCCCCGGAACGCTCAGGTCGAAGTCGGGCAACGCCGCGCCGAGGCGCCGGAGATAGGGCAGCACCCACCCGCCGAAACAGGCGTCCACGTGGAACCGGACGCCGCGCTCGGCCGCGATGGCGGCGAGCTCGGGGATGGGGTCGACGACGCCGTGCGCATAGGACGGGGCGGAGGCGGCCACGAGCACGGTGTCGGGCGTGATGGCGGCGGCCGTGGCGGCCGGATCGGCCCGCAGGTCGGCGCCGACGGGCACGACGTCGAGGGCGACCCGCAGATAGTGGGCGGCCTTGGCGAAGGCCGCGTGCCCGGTGGACGGGATCACCAATCGCGGGGCGGCCAGGTCGGGCCGGCTGTCGCGGGCGGCCTTCACCGCGAGGATCAGGGACTCGGTGCCGCCGCTGGTGACGCTGCCGACCGTCTCGGGACCGCCGCCCAGGAGCTTGGCCGCCGCGCCGACCAAGGCGTTTTCCATCGCGAGCAGCGACGGGAACGCGGTCGGGTCGAGGCCGTTGACGTGGGCGGAGACGGCGTGCGCGGCCCGGGCCAGCTCGTCGAGCCCGTCGAGCGCGGGATCGTAGACGTAGGCGAACAGGCGGCCCCCGTGCGTGGGCAGGTCGGCCCGGCGGAGCTCACGGAGCTCGTCGAGGACCTGCTCACCGGGGACGCCCTTGTCGGGCAGCGCTTCGAACATGCGACGACGCTATCGGACCGCGCCGGCTGCGGGCAGCTGCCGAAGGTCGAGGAACCATCGACCAAAGTCGGCTACCGCCCCTCGTCGCGCCGGGTGTCTGATGGCCGGGCAGCGCCACCGTCACCGGGAAACGTCGCGGTAGGCGCCGAGGAGAAGGACGGCGGCGCCGACCAGCAGGGCCGGCACCACCGTGAAGCCGAGCAGCACGCCCAGACGGGCGGTGTCGTCCTGCGCCGCCGCCTCGCCGGTCGACGACGAGACATAACCGAAGACTTGGAGGATCAATGCGTAGATGCCAGGGCCGAGGGCCAGACCGAGGGTCTCCCCCGCCGTCCAGACCCCCGTGAAGACGCCGGCCTGGCGACGGCCGGTCCGCTCGGTGTCGTAGGCGATGCAGTCCGGCAGCATCGCCATGGCGAACACCTGCTGGCCCGCGTAGCCACAGCCGATGAGCGCCACCAGCAGATAGATGGCGGCCGGCGGCAGGGCCGGGGCGGCGAGCAGCGCCAGCGCGCCGGCCGCGAAGAGCAAGGAGGCGGCGGTCAGCGAGCGCGGCTTGCCGAAGCGGGCGCCGACCCGGCTCCACAGCGGCATGACGAGAAGGGCGGGACCGACGAAGGCGGCGAAGAGGAACGTGGCGCCGGAGTCGGCGTGCACGACGTGGTCGGCGAAGTACTGGACGCCGGCGAGCATCGTGCCGATGCCGACGGCCTGGATGACCCAGCAGAGGAGGAGGGCGCGGAAGGGGCGGTTGGCGGCGGCGACCCGTAGCTGGGTGCGCAGGTCGGGCTCGGTTTCGCCGGCGGAGTGGGTTTCGGCTTTTCGGGTACCGAAGTAGACACCGAGCGTGCCCACGGCGATGAGCACGCCGACGAACACTCCGGACCACCGGTGACCGCCGATTCCGCCGCCGGTCTGGTCGACGACGAGCGGTGCGAGTGCGCCGGAGATCAGGATCGCCAGTGCCAGCACCGCGACCCGCCAAGTCATCAGGCGGGTGCGCTCGTCGTATCCGTCGGTCAGCTCGGCGGGCATGGCGACGTATGGGACTTGGAAGAAGGCGTACGCGGTCGCGGCCGTGAGGAAGGCGATCGCCACGTAGGCGCCCGCCCCGACGCCGCTGCGGAACGGGCCCGCGAAGATCGCGGCGAACAGGACAGCGAGGAGGAGACCGGCGATGAGCAGGAACGGCCGGCGGTCGCCGCGGCGGTCGGATATGCGGCCGGCGAGGGGATTGACCAGGACGTCCCAGGCCTTAGGCAGCAAGACCAGCAATCCCGCCACACCTGCCGCAACACCTAACGTATCGGTCAGATAAGGCAGCAGCAGCAAACCGGGCACGGTGCCGAACGCGCCCGTGACCAGCGAACCCAGCGAGTATCCAGCCAGCACTCGGCGTGGCAACACGCCGGCCTGGCGTACTTCCGGAGAGGGACCGGCGGTCGTCATGGACGCGCATGCTAACCACGATCATGCCCCTACGCCTACGCTTCGCCGCATGAAAAGCGTTGCGGCCGGGGTCGCCGCCAGCCATCCGGCCACCGCGGAGGCCGGCCTGCGGGTGTTGCGGGACGGCGGCACGGCGGCCGACGCGGCGGTGGCCGCGGTTCTCGCCTGCTGCGTCGCCGAGACCATCTTCACGGGGCTGGGCGGTGGCGGGTTCGCCACGTACTTTGAGGCGGCCACCGGCAAGGTCACGTGCCTCGACTTCTTCGTGTCGGTGCCGGGGATCGACGGCGACCGCGAGCCGGGTCCGATGATCTCGGTGGACGTGTTCTTCGGCGGGCTGCCGCAGGTGTATTCGATCGGCGGGGCGAGCGTGGCGGTTCCGGGAGTGCCGGCCGGCTGCGGCGAGGTGCACCGGCGCTGGGGGCGGCTGCCGTGGGCCGACGTGGTGGCGCCGGCGGCGGCGATGGCCAAGACCGGGGTGCCGATCCCCGACGCGCACGCCCGCACGCTGGACGCCTGCGCGCCGGCGCTGGCCTGGGGCGAGGGCGCCGCGGTCTACACGCCGCACGGGCGGCGGTTGGTGGACGGCGACATTCTGTTCCATCCGGGGCTGGCGACGGCGCTCGACGCGCTGGCCGTGGTCGGGCCGTCGATCTTCTACACCGGCGACTTCGCCCCGATCCTGGTCGACGCGGTGCGCGACGCCGGCGGGTCGCTGGGGCCGCGGGATCTGGCGGCGTACGAGGTGGTGGAGACGCACGTCGACCGGGCCAAGCTGGGCGGGTACGAGGTGCGGGCGCGGCACGACCTCAACCGGGTGGTCGACACGATCGGCGCGCTGCCCGCCGACCTGTCGCGGCCCGGGCGTGCGGTCGGCGTGGCCGATGCCCTGCGCGACCGTGGGCGGCAGAAGATCGGTGACACCACGAACGTTTCGGTGGTGGACGGCGAAGGCAACGCCTGCGTGATCACGACGACGCTGGGGCTGGGCTCCGGGGTCTGGCTGCCCGGGCTCGGCATCAACCTCAACTCGATGCTCGGCGAGGGTGAGCTGATCACGGACGACCTCGCGCCGGGGAAGCGGATGTCCTCCAACATGTGCCCGCTCGTGGTGATCGATCCGGACGGCCGGCTCGCGGTCGCGGCGGGCTCGGCGGGGGCGTCGCGCATCCGCACCGCCTTGATCGACACCCTGCTCGGCGTGCTGGTCGACGACGTCGACATGGAGACGGCGATCGCTCGCCCGCGGTTCCACGTCGTCGACGACACGGTGCATGTCGAGCCCGGCTACCCGAGGGACGAGCTGGCCGCGCTGGCCGATGCGGGTTGGCAGATCAACCAGTGGTCCGGGCTCAACCATTACTTCGGCGGAGCGAACGCCGTCGGCCAGGCCGGCGCGGCGGGCGACCCGCGCCGGGCGGGAGTGGGCCTGCTGCTCTGAGGGCCACCGGCACCGAGGCCGGCCGAGGGGATACCGGGGGACGGAAGCCCGCAACACACGAGCGGGCCCGGCGCCGTAGCGCCGGGCCGCTGGCTCGTCTGTGGGTGGGGAGTGGCTCTGCGCGCTGGGCGGGGCCGATCAGGGCGGGCCGATCTGGGCGGGCCGAGCTGGGCGGGCCGATCTGGGCGGGCCGATCTGGGCGGCCCGATCTGGGCGGCGCGTATCGGTGAGCAGAGCTATGCGAGGGCGATCAGCTCATGCGGCGGGCCATCGTGGACTGGGCCTCGGCCTCCGTCTCGCGCAGCGGGACCTCCAGGGCGGTGGGCTCCAGGCCGAAAGTGTCCTCGGTCAGGCGGCTGTCGAGGTGGAACGGGGCGTAGAACTGGTAGTCCATCTCGGCCATCTCACGGGCCATGGGGACGGCCAGGCCGGCGGTCCGCATGACGAAGCGGGGCAGCTGGCGGATCTTCACCGGCGGCTGGCCGGTCAGGTCCGTATAGCGGTGGGCCAGCTCGCGGATCGTGATGGCGGGCAGGGTGGGCGCGTGCCAGGCCTTGCCGTAGGCGCGGTCGTCGCGGGCCAGTTTGACCATCGTGCGGGCCATGTCGCCGGTGTAGGTGAAGCTGTGCGGCAGGTCGGGGTTGCCGGGGGCCCAGGCGGTGCGGCCCTTGGCGATCGCGGGCAGGAGCATCGAGGAGAAGATGCCCACGGCGCCGGCCCCGACGTAGTCGGCGCCCCGGACCTCTACCGTGCGGACGCCGCTGTTCAGGGCGTCGCGCCACATCTTGACGCGGACCTTGCCCTTGCGGCCGACGGCGGCCATCGGGGTGTTCTCGTTCAAGCGGCCGCCGGGCTGAGGGCCGTACACGTAGAGGTTTCCGGTGATCACGTAGACCGCGTCGGTGGCCTTGGCGGCCGCGATCATCGCGTCGTTCATGGGATACCAGAGCTTCTCCCACTCGGTGTACTTCGGGTTCGCGCAGTTGAACACCGTCTCGGCGCCGGCGGCGATCTCGGTCAGGCGGCGAGCGTCGGACGCGTCGGCGGCGATGCGCTCGATCCGCGGGTGGGACGGGCCGCCACCACTGCGCGTGACCATCCGAACCGCGGAACCCTGGTCGGCCAGGATCTGCGCGACCGCGCTGCCGACGGGACCGGAACCGATGATGACGTGAGTCGACATTGCTGTTCTCCTTTGTGAGCACCGCTCTCTGTTGAGAACAACAGTTACACGACTTGAGGAGAAAAGCAAGAGCGGTGCTCTCGTTGTGGCACACTGGTCCGCATGAAGGCCTCTGGAGTGCGCGCCCGGGTGCGGGCCGAGATGACCGAAGAGATCAAGACGGTGGCCCGCCGCCACCTCGTGACCGACGGCGCCAACCTGTCGCTGCGGGCGGTCGCGCGCGACATGGGCATGGCGTCGTCCGCCGTCTACCGGTACTTCGCGAGCCGGGATGACCTGCTCACGGCCCTGATCATCGAGGCATACGACTCGTTGGGCGAGGCCGCCGAGCGCGCGAACGCGGCGGCCGGAGACCTCGGTTTCGCTGATCGACTCGTTGCGGTCGGTCATGCCGTACGAGAATGGGCCCTCGCCCAGCCGCACCAGTGGGCCTTGATCTACGGCAGTCCGGTGCCGGGTTATCAGGCGCCGCAGGACACGATCACGTCGGCCATTCGGGTGATCATGCAGATCGCCGCGATCATCCGCGAGGCGTTCGCCGCCGGCCGGATCGGGCCGCAGCCGGAGATCAGCGGACGGTACGTGGAGGAGCTCGCCGCCGTCGCCGAGCAGTTCGGGGCCGGGATCCCACCGCGGCTCATCGGCGCTGGGATGGCCGCGTTCGTCCAGCTCACCGGGGCCGTCAGTGCCGAGCTGTTCGGCCAGCTCAACAACTCGGTCGACGACGATCGCCGCGGCTTCCTCGAGTTCCAGATGCGCGGCGCCGCGGCCTTCATCGGCCTGATCTGACGGCCGCGAGGAGGCGCGCCCAGGTAAGCAGAGCCAGCAGGCGCTACTCCCGCACGGCCCGGAGGAGATGACCGCCGGCGGTGTCGGGCGGGACGTCGTGGCGGTTGAAGAAGCGGGCCGCCAGCTGGGACGGGCCCAGGTCCTCGATCTCGCCGAAGCCGCGCGCGGTGAGCAGGTCGGCGATCTCCGGGGGCTGGAAATACGTGAGCCAGGGCTCTCCGATCCGGGCCACGCGGGCGGCGCGCTCCTCCAGAGCGGCCCGGCGGGCGGGCGGCATCGAGGCCGGCGGCTGGGCGTAGTCGAACACCACCTCGTTTCCCGGGGTTTCCGAGATCAGGCCGAGGGTGGCCAGGAAGCCGGGCAGGGTCAGGTAGGGCACGACCCCGAGCCAGATGAAGAAGGCCGGCGAGGACAGCGACAGCCGGTCGGCCAGCGTCTCCCGCTCGAAGTCGACGCCGAGGTAGGACACGGACGAGGGAATTTCGATCTCCGCCGCCTGCAGGCGCGACCGCTTCCAGGCTTGCGTGTCCGGATGGTCGACCTCGATGACGCGGACGCCGTCGAACGGGTTGCGGTAGCCGAACGTGTCGAGCCCGGCCCCCAGCACCACGACCTGGCGCACCCCGCGACGCACGGCGGCGGCCAGCGCGTCCTCGGCGAACCGGTGCCGGGCGGCGATGAAGACACGCATGCCGCGCCGCGGGCCGTCGGTCAGCAGCTCCGCGGAATCGGTGCCCAATATGCGTACGGCAAACGGGTCTTTGAAAATCGCACCATCCTCGAGGAGCTGGTGCGCGGCCCGGTAACGCGCCGCGCTGTACGCCGTGCGGCTGGGCTGTCCGGTTTCCATCAGTGCATCCAGAGGGCTCGGGTCATGTCTACATGATCACCCTTCAGCGGGACGCCCTCGCTGAGCAACCGCTGCCGGGCCTCCTGCTCGTGCCCGGGCGGCATCCGTCCGGCGCTGGTCACGACGCGATGCCAGGGGACACCGCCGCCGTGCCGGGACATGATGTTGCCGACCTGGCGGGCCGAGTTGCGGCCGGAGATCTCGGACAGGGCGTCGGCGACGGACCCGTACGACATGACCTTGCCCTCGGGGATGCGCTCGACGAGCGCCAGCACCTCTTCGACGTACTCCTGGGGTGTCACCCGGGCCACGATATGGGATCTCGGCGTGGGCCGGACGTCCCACCCGAGCAGAATGGGTCGGGTGCGCGAAGTGGTGACCGGTGCGCGCCGCATTGTGGTCAAGGTGGGTTCCTCCTCGCTGACCACGGCGGCCGGCGGCATCGATGAGCAGCGCGTCGACGCTCTGGTCGACGTGCTCGGCGGGCTGGCCACGAACGGGCGCGAGGTGGTGCTGGTCTCGAGCGGCGCGATCGCCGCGGGTCTCGCGCCGCTGCGGCTGCGCCGGCGGCCGCGCGACCTGGCCACCCAGCAGGCGGCGGCCTCGGTGGGGCAAGGGCTTCTCATCGGCCGGTACGCGACGGGCTTCGCGCGATTTGGCCTGACGGTCGGCCAGGTGCTGCTGACCGTCGACGACGTCACCCGGCGCGCGCACTACCGCAACGCGTACCGCACGCTCCGGAAGCTCCTCGATCTCGGCGCGTTCCCGATCGTGAACGAGAACGACACCGTCGCCACCGAGGAGATCCGCTTCGGCGACAACGACCGCCTGGCCGCCCTCGTGGCCGCGCTCGTCGACGCCGATCTCCTGGTGCTGCTCTCCGATGTGGACGCCCTCTACACCGGCAGCCCGAACAACCCGGAGTCCCGCCAGATTTCCCACGTGTCCGGCAAGGACGACCTCACCAGCATAAGTCTGGAAAAGCCGGGAAAATCGGGTGTCGGCACGGGCGGAATGATCACCAAGGTCGAGGCCGCCAAGATCGCCACGGGCTTCGGCATCCCGGTCGTGCTGACCTCCGCCCCGATGGCGGCAAAGGCCCTGGCCGGCGACGAGATCGGCACCCTGTTCGAGGCCGTCGAGAAACGCCCCGCCGCCCGCCTCTTCTGGCTCGCCCACGCCACGACCCCGAGAGGCCGCCTCCACCTGGACCCCGGAGCCGTCACCGCCGTGGTCACCCGGCGCAAGTCCCTGCTCCCGGCCGGCATCACCGCCGTCGATGGCTCCTTCGCCGCCGGCGACCCGGTCGACCTCGTCGACCACCAGGGCGCGCCGGTCGCCCGTGGCCTGGTCAACTACGACGCCGTCGAGCTGCCCGCGCTGCTCGGCCGGTCCACCCCCGAGTTGGCCGCCGCATTGGGGCCAGGATATGAACGAGAGGTCGTTCACCGGGACGACCTGGTTCTTCTCTAAAGAGCCACAAGTCTGAAGAGTCACAAGGGAGCTCACGATGACGACCGTGCTGCAGCAGGCCTCCGACGCGCGCGCGGCCTCGATCGACCTGGCCGCCGCCACCCGCGGCGAGAAGGACCGGGCCCTGCTGCTGATGGCCGACCGCCTGGTCGAGCGCACCGAGGACATCGTCGCCGCGAACGCCGTGGACGTGAACAACGCCCGCGACGCCGGGCAGTCCGAGGCGATGATCGACCGGCTCACGCTGACCCCGAGCCGGATCGAGGCGATGGCCGACGGCCTGCGCCAGCTCGCCGCGCTGCCCGACCCGGTCGGCGACGTGGTGCGCGGCTCGACCCTGGCCAACGGGCTCGAGCTGCGCCAGGTGCGGGTGCCGTTCGGCGTGGTCGGCATCATCTACGAGGGCCGGCCCAACGTCACCGCCGACGCCGCCGGCATCTGCCTCAAGTCGGGCAACGCGGCGGTGCTGCGCGGCTCCGGCTCGGCGTTCAGCTCCAACGCGGCGATCGTCTCGGTGCTGCGCAAGGCGATCGCCGACGCGGGCCTGCCGGCCGACTCGATCCAGCTGCTCGACGCCACCACCCGCGACTCGGTCAAGGAGCTGATGCGCGCCCGCGGCCTGGTCGACGTGCTGATCCCGCGCGGCGGCGCCGGCCTGATCAAGACGGTGGTCGAGGAGTCCACGGTCCCGGTGATCGAGACCGGCGTGGGCAACTGCCACGTGTACGTCGACCAGTCCGCCGACCTGGAGAAGGCGCTGGCCGTCACCGTCAACTCCAAGACCCAGCGACTGTCCACCTGCAACACGGCCGAGTCGCTGCTCGTGCACATCGACATCGCCGACTCGTTCCTGCCGCTGGTGATCGAGGAGCTGGTCTCGGCCGGCGTGACCGTGCACGGCGACCCCCGCGTGGTGGCCTACAGCGACGACGTCGTCCCGGCCATCTCCGAGGACTGGGGCAAGGAGTACCTCTCGGCCGACATCGCGGTCGCGATCGTCGACTCGATGGACGACGCCCTCGACCACATCCGGCGCTACGGCACCGGGCACACCGAGGCCATCGTGAGCGAGTCGGTCACCGCGACCCGCCGGTTCGCGGCCCGGGTCGACGCGGCGGCGGTCATGGTCAACGCCTCGACGCGGTTCACCGACGGCGGCGAGTTCGGCTTCGGCGCCGAGATCGGCATCAGCACGCAGAAGCTGCACGCCCGCGGCCCGATGGGCCTGCCCGAGCTGACCTCGACGAAGTACATCGTCACCGGCAACGGCCACACCCGCTGAAATTCCCCTGCAACCGCCCGGTCGCGCCGAGCGTGTAAGGGACGTGTCGGGCCTTGATTTCGAGGATTTCTACGCGGCTTACTTCCGGCCGCTGACGATCCAGCTGTACGCGTACACCGGCGACCTGGCCGCGGCCCAGGACGTGGTGCAGGAGGCGTTCTGCCGCGCCCTGACCCGGTGGCGTCGCGTCTCGGATCTGGAGGAACCGGGCGCCTGGGTGCGCCGGGTCGCGTGGAACCTCGCCACCAGCCAGTGGCGCCGCGCCCGCCTCGCCGCCCGGTTCGCCGTCGTCCACCGCGAGGAGCCGGCGGGCGGCGAGCCCGGCCCCGATCGGGTGGCCCTCGCCGCCGCGCTCGCGAAACTGCCGCCCCAGCACCGCCGCGCCGTCATCCTGCACTACCTCGCCGACCTGCCGATCAGCGAGATCGCGGCCCAGGAGGGCGTGGCCGAGGGGACGGTCAAGTCCTGGCTGCACCGCGGTCGCGCCGCCCTCGCCGCCCAGCTCACCGAGGCCGAGAAGGGGGCTCGCCGTGGCTGACCTCGACGATCCGCTCACCACCATCTTCGCGGAGTTCCGGGACGACGTGGGGCCGCTCGTGCGGTCACCCGGGGCAGCCACGGTCCGCACCAGGGTGCGGCGCCGGCGAAGCATGGTCGCGATCGCGGCGCTGGTGGTCGCGATTCCGGCGGCCGCGTATGCGATCGCCGGCAACGATCACCCGGACGCGGCTCCGGCGTCACCGGGGCCGATCGACCTCGGCAACGCGGCGGTCGAGCTGCCGGACTGGGCGCCGGACGCCGTCGTCGGCGACTGCCCGTCCGGCTGGATCCAGTTCCGCAACGGCTCCCTCGCGCTCGGCGCCACCAAGTCGATCCATCTCGAGCAGACGATCGAGGCGGACGTCGATGGCGACGGGACGGTCGAGACCGTGGCCCGATATGCCTGCGTGGACGCTGCCAGCACGTACCAAATCGTCGCTTTTGATCGTGATGCCAAGGGCAAAATCGTCACGCTCGGTCAGGTCGTCCAGCAGACCGGCACGGTCCAGGCGGTCTGCGACATGCGCGTCGAGACGAGCGGCGCGATCTCGGTCGAGGTCGGCGACCATCCCGCGCCCCTGCGCTGCCTGGTCCGCCAGCAGGCGCCTCTCATGAAAACGCAATGGCGGACGTACGGGTGGACCGGCGCCCGTTTCGAGCAGATTGCCGGGCCGACCGCGTTCGCCCGGGTCGTGACCAGCGACGATCTGCGCCTCGGCCACACCACCACCGAGGTCGTCTTCAACGGCGACGAAGGGATCATGCAGATCGACATCGGTAACGCCGGCAAGTCGCCGGTTCCCTACCACGTGGTGTTCGCGATGCCGGTCGGCACGAAGCTGGGCGGCGTGGAGGGCGATTGCGCCGGGCCGCCGGTCGGCTACACCGGCGGCAACTTCGCCTGCGGCGGCACGGTCGATCCGCAGCGGAGCACGGTCGTGACGATCCGGTTCACCCGGACCGACAAGCAGCGGCAGTCCGCCCCGATCACCGTGCACCTTCGTCCGAACACCGGCTACACCGACCCGGAGCCGGCCAACAACGACGCGGACTACAGGTTCCGGTATCGATAGCCCTAGCGGCAGGCGCGCAGCACCGTGAGGGTCGTGTTCACGTCGAAGATCGGGCCCTCGGCGCTGTCCCAGCCGCCGTCGGTGCGCTGGGTCGCGGCCAGCCGCTTGCGCGCCTCCTGGAACAGCCAGTCGTCGCCGAGGTGAACCCGGCGCAGCGCCGCGGCCATCGAGGCGATGTCGGCCGGCGACATGTCGTGCAGGCGGTCGCCGAGCACCAGCTGAACCCGGGCCGACTCGTAGAAGAACTGCTGGGCGTGCAGCAGGCCGGCGGCGTGCCAGCCGGTCGCCAGGAACGACGGCCAGGTGCCGTCGGGACGCAGCTGGGAGATGACGAAGCCGGCCGCCCCGGCGAGGGTGTCGGCGTACTTGGGCACGTAGTCGAGGTGCGGGTGCAGCTCGACCTCGGCCACCGTGAACCAGAAGCCGGCCACCGCGGTCAGGTAGAGGGTGGCCTCGGGGTCGCCCGGCATCGCCCAGGCCGGGGCCTCGGCGGCGAGCGACTCGTTCTCCTGCCAGGTGCCGTCCGGCCGCTGGACCGAGGCCAGCCAGCCCAGCGCGCGATCGACCACGTCGCCGTGCAGGCCGCCCAGATCGTCGAGCTCGTTGAGGCGGAAGCAGGTGGCATCGATCGACGGAATCACCCCGTCGGTGGACGCCGGCCAGCCGCCGGACGCGGTCTGCCCGTCCCCGATGCGTTCGACGACCTGCGGGGGTGGCGGCTGCCCCGTGCGCAGGTAGGAGAGCCGCGCACGCTCCACCGGGTCGCCGTGCGCGACGACATACCCAATAGCAGCGTCTATGTCGACCACGACTGGTGACGCTACATCCTGGGAGACCCGCTGGGGAGCCGTGCGGCTCCCCAGCGTGCTCGTCAGTAGGACGGGAGCGAGGGATCGACCGTGTTCACCCAGGAGACGATGCCGCCCTGGACGTGCACGGCGTCCTTGAAGCCGGCCGCCTTGATCGCCGCGAGGGCCTCGGCCGAGCGCACACCCGACTTGCAGTGCAGCACGATCTGGCGGTCCTGCGGGAAGCGGGACAGCGCCTCGCCGGACAGGATCTCGCCCTTGGGGATCAGCACGGCGCCGGGGATGCGGTTGATCTCCCACTCGGCGGGCTCGCGCACGTCGACCAGGAAGACGTCCTTGCCGGCGTCCTGCCACTCCTTGAGCTCGCGGGCGGTGATCGTCGCGTCGACGGTCGCCTCCTCGGCCTCCGCGGAGATCGCGCCGCAGAAGTCGTCGTAGTCCTCCATGAGGTCGGTCAACGTCGGGTTCTCCCCGCAGAGCACGCAGTTCGGGTCCTTCCGGACCTTGATCTTGCGGTACTCCATCTCGAGGGCGTCGTAGACCATCAGCCGGCCGACGAGCGGCTCGCCGATCCCGGTGATCAGCTTGATCGCCTCGTTGACCTGGATCGAGCCGATCGACGCGCAGAGCACGCCGAGGACGCCGCCCTCGGCGCAGCTCGGGACCATGCCCGGCGGCGGGGGCTCGGGGTAGAGGCAGCGGTAGCAGGGACCGTGCTCCTCCCAGAACACGGATGCCTGACCGTCGAAGCGGTAGATCGAACCCCAGACGTACGGCTTGCCGAGCAGCACGGCCGCGTCGTTGACCATGTAACGCGTCGCGAAGTTGTCGGTGCCGTCGACGATCAGGTCGTACTGGCCGAAGATCTCCATGACGTTGTCGCGGTCCAGCGCGGTGTTGTGGATGACCACGTTCACCAGCGGGTTGATCTCCCGGATGCTGTCCGCCGCGGACTCGGCCTTGGGCCGGCCGACGTCGGAGACGCCGTGGATGACCTGGCGCTGGAGGTTGGACTCGTCGACGGTGTCGAAGTCGATGATGCCGAGCGTGCCCACCCCGGCGGCAGCCAGGTAGAGCAGCGCCGGAGAGCCCAGGCCACCCGCGCCGACGGCGAGCACCTTGGCGTTCTTCAGCCGCTTCTGCCCATCCATCCCGACGTCCGGGATGATCAGATGGCGCGAGTAGCGGCGGATCTCGTCGATGGTCAGCTCAGCGGCCGGCTCGACGAGCGGGGGCAATGCCACGGTTCACTCCCCGGGTTGGTAGTAAGGATCGCCTGCCATTGTTGCTCGTTCGCCATCGTCGTAGCCATGACGTTGCCCACCGGCCCGACATGCGGGATACGGGAATTTTCCGCGCCCGTTCAATACCGCTTCCCGTTCAGGTAGGGCCAGGAGTTGGCCACGCACCCCTTCAGCCCGAACGTCTGCTGCATCATCACCGGCGCCGGCTTCCCCCGGCCCGGACACGCCTCGTGCCCGTGCCCGAGCTGGTGCCCGACCTCGTGGTTGATCGCGTAGGCGCGGTAGGTGCCCAGCGGCGCGCCGTAGTCGCGGATCGAGCTCTCCCACCGGTCGTCGTTGAGGATCACCTTCGCGGGCACCCGGCACGACGTGTAGCCGTCGGTCTCCAGGCCGCCGGAGCGGCACATCTTCTCGGACGTACGGGCGGAGGCCAGGTAGATGGTGAAGTCGGCCCGCGTGGCCTGGGGCACCCGTTGGAAGCGCACGCGACCGGCGATCCAGCTGCGGTGATCGCCGAGCGTGCGGTCGATCTCCCCGGCGAAGATCGCGGGCTCGCCCGGTCCGGCCGGCTTCTCGACCGCGACGTGGAAGCGGTGGAGGCGGCCGGAACTTCCGAGAATCGGGCCCGATCCGGTCACGTAGGCGAACTGCCCGCTCGTACCGGCGGCTGGTTTTGGGGATTTATCGGACTTTTCCGCTGTTTTCAGCGGCAGCGCAGTCGGAGCGGCGGGCGGAACCACGAGGGTGTCTACGTGCTCATCCGCGCGCACGAGACGGCCGACGAGCAGGACGGCGACGGCCAGCAGCAGGTAGACGAAGGCGATCAGGATCCGGCGTCGCTGCCGGGCCGGGCGCGGGGGGATCTCGTCGGTGAGGTCCGGCTCCGGGGGCAACTGGCGGGCGAGCGGGGTCCGGCTCATCGCCGGCGGGTTCCGGGCGGGATCCCAGACGGGCGTACGGGGTTCCTCCGGGCCGCTGCGCAGAGCGGTCCCGGCGGCTTGATGCCGTCCGGCCGTCACTTTGCCGAGACTGCCACGCCCGTACGCGTGATATCTGCTGTTTCCGCAGCTATCTAGGGGGACCGGCCAGGAGGCGGCCGTTCAGGAGCGGCCAGGCGTACGGCGTACAGCCGCGCGTGGTGAGGGTCTGCTGCACCATCACCGGCGCCGGATTGCCCTGCTTCGGGCACCCCTCATGATGGTGTCCGAGCTCGTGGCCCACCTCGTGGTTGATCACGTACTCGCGGTAGGTGGACAACGGCACCTTCGCGTTCACGTACGGCTTCGAGGAGAGCCGCCACCGGTCCAGGTTGATGATCGCTTTCCCGGTCGCGCGGCAGGACGTGTACGGGACGCCGTTGATCCGGATGTTGGTGCCGCCACGCTCGCAGAGCTCACCGGCCGTGACGCGGGTGGCCAGGTAGACCGTGAAGTCGGCCCGGTCCGCGCCGGGCACCAGCTGGAGGCGGATCTGACCGCTCCCGATCCAGCTGCGCCGATCACCGAGGGTCGCCTCGACGGCGTCGGCGAACGCGTTCACGTCCTCGTTGCTGCCCTGCTCGACGGCCACATGGAAGCGCTTGAGGGCGCCGCCGGTGCCGAGGACCGGCCCGCGCTGGATCGCGTACACGAACTTGCCGGTGCCCTTCGCCGGCGGGGGTCCTGGCTTTTGCGGCTTTTGTTCAACCGGCGGCGCCGTCGTGCTCTCGATGATCGGCGCCGCTTGTGACGCCGACGCCGACGCCGACGGCGACGCCGACGGCGCGGTCACCGGGACCTGGGCGGCGTCCGAGCTCAGCGTGTGGCCCACCAGCAGGCCCGTCGCGACGACGATCGTCAGCCCCAGCAGCATGAGCCACCACCGGCGCCAATGGTCGGCCGGGGCGGAGCGAGGGGTGACTTCGTCGATCATCGGTGGTCAGCGTTCCATACGCGACGATCGCTGTCTCCCCGGGTGGATCTTGTGTTAGCGGCGTCGCTGCCCGGTGATCCTCGTCGGCGCCTCGCTGAGCATCCCGACGATGGCCCGGGCCACCAGCCGCGGCACCTCCATCTGCGCCACGTGACCCACGCCGGGCAGGATCAGCAGGCGGCTGTCCGGGATCGCGCGGGCCACCTGGGCGGGCACCCGCGGGTCGACCAGCCGGTCGTTCAGGCCGCCGATGACCAGGGTCGGGGCGGTGATCTCGGTGGCCAGCCGCCATTGCGAGTTGCGCCCGGGCAGGTAGGCGCGCAGGAAGTTGGCGACCAGGCCGCGCAGCGTGCGCAGGTAGGCGTCCGGATAGTGGTCGACCGTGTAGCGCAGCCGGATCTCCTCGAGCGCCTCGGCCCGGCGCTGCGGGGTGGCCTTGCGGGTGTCGCCGAAGCAGGCCGCCAGCACCTGGTCGGCCATCTCCTCGACGGTCAACCGGGCCATGCCCCACGCGAAGATCCGGTCGGCCCGCGGAAGCGCGAGCACCGGCAGATAGGGCCCGTGCTCGGTGCGGCGAGGATCGAGGAAGGGCATGGCCGGGGAGATCAGCGTGAGGGTGCGGACCAGGTCGGGGCGAAGAGCGGCCACGCGTACGGCGATGGAGCCCCCGAGTGAGTTGCCGACCAGATGGACCGGTCCGCGGTCGGCGTGCTCGAGGTAGCCGATCAGGGTCGCCGCGAAGGAGGGGATCGAGTAGCGCGGGCTCGGGTCGCTGTAGCCGAAGCCGGGCAGGTCGACCGCCTGCCCGTCGAAGCGGTCGGCGAGCAGGCCGGCGACGTCGGTGAAGTTCTGCGAGGAGCCGCCGAGGCCGTGCACGTAGACGGCCGGCTCGGCATGGGGCGTCGTGCCCGGGGTGTCGCGGACGTGGAGCATCGCCCCGCCGATCTCGACCCGGCGTGCGGGCCACGGGGGTGGTGCGTCGCCGTCCGGCAGCAGAACGCCGTCGTCGGCCAGTTGGGCGCCTCTCATCGAGACAAGAGTGCCTCAAGTCTTCGGTTGACCGCCGCCAAAGTGGCACGGACCATGGCATGCCGGTCATCGCCGGTCACCACGGCCGATCCGGCCAGCTGCTCGACCCAGCCGTTGCACGACAACAACAGCACGACGACGGCGACCTGCGAGTTGCCGAAGGGCACCGCGGCGGCGTGCTCGACGAAGCAGCGGGCCGGCCCGTCCGGGTGCTCGGAGGTGGCGAGCAGCTCGTCGACCGCGCCGGCCGTGGCCGTCGCGCAGAGCCGAAGCAGGTAGCCGTCGACGGCCGGCCCGCTGGCCGTGCCCGAGGTGGACCGCCCGCCCATGCCGAGCCGGACCTCGACCGTGGCGTCGGTGCCGAACGTGTTGACGTGCACGTTCTCGATGACGATGCGGGGACCGGGGGTGGCGCCGGGGTAGAGCGGGCGGGGCGGGCCGGGCTGGTCGACGGGGACTACGTCGGCCGTGGTCGGTGGGGCGGGCGCGGCCACCGCCGCGGGTCGCGGGGGGTCCGCTTTCGGCGGGGTCGCGGGCTGCGCCGGTGGGGCCGATACCGCTCGGGCCGCGGGCGTCGCCGGCGGCGCGGCCGGGGTGATGGCCGCCGCGGGTGACGGGACCGCCTGGGACGCGGGTGTCCCATACGTCGTCGGCGCCGCGGACGCTGCCGGGGGCGTCGCCGTTGCGGGCGACGGCACGCCCGGGGACTTGGAGGCCTCGTAGGCCGCCGGCGGGTCGGGTTGAGGCGCCGAATACGTCGCCGGGGGGCTGGAAACCGCGCGGGGCTGAGACGGCGAGTAGGGCGCCGGCGGGCCGGAGACCGCACCCGGCGAAGACGACCCATACGTCGCCGGCGGGCCGGAGACCGCACCCGGCGACGTCGCCGGCGGCCCAGAGCTAGCGCCCGGCGAAGACGACCCATACGTCGCCGGCGGGCCGGAGACCGCGCTGGGCGAGGACGACCCATATGTCGCCGGCGGGCCGGAGACCGCAGCCCCACGCGCCGCCGGCAGGCTAGAGCCCGCAGCCGCATGCGCCGCCGGCAGGCCGGAGCCCGCGGCCGCATGTGTCGCCGGCGGGCCGGAGACCGCGCGAGGCGCAGGCGCTGGTGCCGATGTCGATGCCGGTGCCGCGTGCGACGCGGAAGCGGGCGGCGCGCTGTGCGGGCGGCCCGGCGGCGAGACCGGGGCGGGGGCCAGCGGGGCCTCCCCCTTCATCGCGGCGTCGAGGCCCATGCGGTCCTGGAGCAGGCGGGCGACGCGGCGGCTCACCTCGGCCGGGTCGGCCCCCTCGGCCAGATCGAGCCGCAGGCTGTGGGCGCCGGTCGGGGTCGAGCGCAGCGACGCGTCCCGCACGCCGTCCACACCGCGGACCGCCGCCAGGATCGCCTGCACGTCGAAGCCCTCCTGCCGCTCGCGCGGCTGCACGTCACCGCGACGCAGGTGCGTCGCGATCCGGGCCAGCGCCGGTGTCTCGGCCGTGGGCTCCGTCAACGGAGGCTCCGGAACTCTCGGCACGTCCGGCTGGGCCGGAACGCGCTGCGGCAGTTCACCCGGCCCGGGGTCGGCCGGGCCGCTCGTCCCGCCGTCGGCCGGTGGCCGGTTGCCGAAGGCCGCGTATGCCCCGGGTGGGGTGTACCCGGCGGGCTCGGCGGCCGGTGCGGGGTCGTAGGAGATCCGGCGCGGGAAGCTGGACGGATCGTACGTCGGACGACCCTGGCTCCGCTCGTCGACGGACGCCGCCTGTGGATTGCCGGCCAGGCCGTGCCGGGCGGGCTCGACCGGAGGCTTCGGCGGGCTCTCGGGCTCGGGGCTCCAGTCGGGACGACGCGCGACCGGGGCCGCCGGGCGCACCAGCGGGACGGCGGCCCGCTGCTGGGTCGCCGGGGCGGGCCGGGCGTCCTCGATGTCGCCCTCGTAGGGATACGGCGGGGCGCTGTTCGGCGCGGGCATGTCGTAGGGACGCAGCGCCGGGCTGACCGGCTGGATCGAGCGCAGGCTGGTGGGCCGCCCCTCGCGGGAGGTCATGCCGGCCTCGTGCGCGATGGAACCGGTCGTCTCCCCCAGGTCGCGGGCGGGGTCGCGCTGCTGCGGCGGCTCGAGGCGGGGTGCGGGCGGGCGGGCCTGCTCGGCGCCGGGCGGCGTCAGATGGGCGAGCAGGTCGGAGTATCGGGGGCGGGTGTCGGCCCAGCGATCGGCCGCCTGCCCCTCCACGGAAGAGGGAATTTCGCCGGTCTGGGCGCCGCCGAAGCCGGCCTGGGCGCCGCCGGAGCCGGTCTGGGCGCCACCGAAGCCGGTCTGCTGGGCTCCACCGCCGCCGGGCTGCTGGGCGCCGCCGGAGCCGGCCTGAGGAATGCCGGACGGGGCCGCGCCGACCGAGCCGGGCTGCTGAGAACCCCCCTGCTGAGCTGCTCCGACGCCGGTTTGGCCGGCGTTTCCAACGCCGGCCTGGTTGGCGTTTCCGAAGCCGGTCTGGCTGGCGTTTCCGAAGCCGGCCTGGTTGGCGTCCACGAACCCGGGCGGGGCCGGAGCCGGGACCGGGACGGGCACACCCGAGGCGGGCTGGGCGGGGATGGGAGTGGGCTGGACCTGGCCATACGGCCGCTCAACCGGGGGAAATGCCTGATTACGCGGAAACGGGGTCGGTCGACGCCACGCCGGGACGTCGTTTTCCGTGTCGTACGAAGCGCCGGGGCTCGACCAGGGACTATCTTGTGTCACCCAGCCGTTCACTCGAGAGCGCTCACGCGAATCGGCACTGTTGCCGCCCTCTGCGGCCCCAGTGTCTCCGGAATGCCCTGATTCATCCACCGCGTGCTCCTCGCTCGCCCGTGCTGAGGCTACCGTGTGGGTGCAGTGGCGATAAGTTGCAGCGTCGCGACAATTGACTGAGCGGCTGCGAAAGCGCGGGGACCGACCCCCTGGAGGGTAGAGAGAGATGACCGCTGCGTCCGGCGGGGCCCAGACCACCCGGCCCACCCGCCTGCCCCGCTCCGCGCGCCGTAAGCAGTTATTGGCGGCCGCACAGCAGGTCTTCGTGGCGCACGGCTACCACGCCGCCGCGATGGACGACATCGCCGAGCGAGCCGGCGTCTCGAAGCCCGTGCTCTATCAGCACTTCCCGGGCAAGCTCGAGCTCTACCTCGCGCTGCTGGACACGCACTGCGACGCGATAATCGCCAAGGTTCGCGACGCGATGCTCGCCACCCACGACAACAAGGAGCGGGTCAAGGGCGCCGTCCAGGCGTACTTCGACTTCGTCGACCACGAGAGCGAGGCCTTCCGTCTCGTCTTCGAGTCCGACCTCCGCAACGACCCCCAGGTGCGCCAGCGCGTGGAGCGGGTCGAGCAGGGCTGCATCGCGGCGGTCACCGACACGATCATCTCGGACACGGCACTCGCCGGAGAGGCGGCCGAGTTGCTCGCCTCGGGCCTGGTCGGGGCGGCCGGACAGTCGGCGCAGTTCTGGCTGGCGAACGGGCGGCGTACGCCTAAAGCTGAAGCCGAAACGCTCGTAGCTGCGCTGATCTGGCGCGGGATCGCCAGCTTCCCCCTCCAGGACGGCGCAACCAGCGGTTCAACGACCGAAATCGGATAACCTTTCGAGCGGTAACACCCGCACAGAGGGAGGGCCCCGTGGAGGTCAAGATCGGCGTGCAGCACACGCCGCGCGAGCTGGTGCTCGAGAGCGCTCAGACCCCGGCGGAGGTCGAGCAGGCCGTGGCCGAGGCGATGGCCAAGGACAGCGTGCTGTCGCTCACGGACGAGAAGGGCCGCAAGGTGATCATCCCGATCGCCAAGGTGGCCTACGTGGAGATCGCCGAGTCGACCAACCGACCGTTCGGCTTCACCACTCGTTGAGGTCTGCGGGGCACCCCTGACACCAGGGGTGCCCTCGCGCAACTCTGCTCTGAGGTGCACGATCTCTCGGTCGGGTAGACTGGGAGTTGTCGCCCGTCGACGTCGATCCGGTTATTCGCGTTTTCACCCCGCGAGTCCGTTTCGCCGCGGGCGACCCGCGCGCGTGCGGCCCGCTTTCGAGCGTGTGGCCCGCGCCCTACCCACAGCGCGCCCCAGCACTCCGACGGGCGCACCACGAGAGGCACCCGTAAAACTTCATGACAGACATCGAAAACTCCGAACCTGCTCTGGTACCAGTTGTCAACCGCGCTCCCGTCCGTCCGGACAGCCCCACCTTTGCCGAGCTGGGTGTCCGTGCCGAGACCGTCGAGGCGCTGGCGAAGGCCGGCATCACCCGGGCCTTCGCGATCCAGGAGTACGCGCTGCCGATCGCGCTGCGTGGCACCGACCTGATCGGCCAGGCGCCGACCGGCACCGGCAAGACCCTCGGCTTCGGCCTGCCCCTGCTCGAGCGCGTCACCGCCCCGTCCGAGGGCGCCGACGGCAAGCCGCAGGCCCTGGTCGTCGTCCCCACCCGTGAGCTGGGCCTTCAGGTGGCCCGCGACCTGGCCGCGGCGGGCAGCACCCGGGGTGTCCGGGTCCTCCCGATCTACGGTGGCGTCGCGTACGAGCCCCAGGTCGACGCCCTCAAGAAGGGCATCGAGATCCTGGTCGGCACCCCCGGCCGGCTGCTCGACCTGGCCAAGCAGAAGCAGCTCAAGCTCAACTCGATCAAGGCGCTCGTGCTCGACGAGGCCGACCGCATGCTCGACCTGGGCTTCCTCGACGACGTCGAGAAGATCCTGGCGATGCTGCCCGAGCAGCGGCAGACCATGCTGTTCTCGGCCACCATGCCCGACCCGATCGTGGCCCTCTCCCGGCGGTTCCTGAGCCACCCGGTCACCATCCACGCCGGTCACACCACCGAGAGCGGCCCGTCGCCGCTGACCAAGCAGGTCGTCTACCGCACTCACCCGCTGAACAAGCTGGAGATGGTGGCCCGCATCCTCCAGGCGCGCGGGCGCGGCCTCACGATGATCTTCTGCCGCACCAAGCGGGCCGCCGACCGGGTCGCCGAAGATCTCGACTTCCGCGGCTTCGCGGTCGCGGCCGTCCACGGTGACCTCGGCCAGGGCGCGCGCGAGCGGGCGTTGCGGGCATTCCGCACCGGCAAGATCGACGTGCTGGTGGCCACCGACGTCGCGGCTCGCGGCCTCGACGTCTCCGGCGTCACCCACGTGATCAACTACGACTGTCCCGAGGACCCCGACACGTACACGCACCGCATCGGCCGCACCGGCCGGGCGGGCGCCACCGGTGTCGCGGTGACGTTCGTGGACTGGGAAGACATGCCGCGCTGGGTGCTGATCGACAAGTCGATGGGCCTGAGCATGCCGCAGCCGCCGGAGACGTACCACACGAGCCAGGCGCTCTACTCCGATCTCGACATCCCGTCGGACGTGTCCGGCACGCTGCCGACGGCCGAGCGCAACCGTGCGGGTCTCGCCGCCGAGGTCGAGGAGGACCTGGGTGGTGGCGGCCGTCGTCGTCGCGAGCCGAGTGGCACTCGCGGACGCGGTCGCCGTCCTCGTGCCGGTTCTTCCGCGCCCGACGAGGCGCCCTCTTCGCCGTCGCCTTCGGCGGACGAGGAGGCCGAGCGTCCCAAGCGCCAGCGTCGTCGGCGCCGGGTCGATGACGCCGACATTTCCGGTACGCCGGAAAGCAGCGCCGTGGACGAGACGGCGGCCCCGATTTCGGCCGTCGCCTCGCCGATCGCCTCCGCCCCCGCCTCCGATGACGCCCCGGCCGAGGCCGCGCCCAAGCGCGCTCGCACCCGTCGCCGGGCGCCCGCCACGTCACTAGCGTTCTCGGACGGCAGCGATGGGTCGGGCCCGTCCCTCGAGGGCGCGGATTCCGCCGTCGCGGCTCCCACCGCCGGTGCAGCTTCTTCCGCCGTCGCGGCTCCCACCGCCGGTGCAGCTTCTTCCGCCGTCGCGGCTCCCACCGCCGTCGCGGCTCCCACCGCCGTCGCGGCTCCGGCTTCCGCCGAGTCGAGCGGCCTTTCGGATGACGCTTCCGACGACGGCGAGGGTGACGGCGATCGCCCGAAGCGCCGGCGTCGTCGCGGCGCTCGGGGCAGCCGGGGTTCCGGCAGCTCGTCGGAGTCCACCCCGGATGCTTCCGACGGCTCCTCGGCATCGGCGCCGGAGATGTCCGGCGGCTCCGAGGCCGGCGTCGGCACCACCGCCTGATCGTCGTTCCACCGCACGGCCCGGCCCTATGGCCGGGCCGTTTCCGTTGCGCTCGGTCGACGCAGAGTTAGTGACTCGGCGTCACGCCGAGTGCCGTGCACGCCTCGCGATACATACGCACCGCTTCGGATCGCACCTGACCACGCTCGGTGAGGCGCTCCGCGAACGGGATGCGAACCGGCACCTCGATGCCGTCGACGACGGCCGCGAACTCCATCGCGTCATGATCCATGCCGGACATCCGCGCCGCGGTCGCGGACGGCATGCCGCCCAGCCCGCGCACGATCAGCACATTGTCGTCGGCGTGGTCGTCATTCATGTGGCGCGCTATCTGCGCCACCACCTCGGGCGGGAACGGATCGGTCATGAATGCCTCACGTCCAGCGATGCCGGAGCTCGTCGAGCACCGCGATGTTGAGCCGATAGGCCTCGACCACCTCGGCCACGAATTCGTCCTGTTCCTCGCGACTCCAGGGAAGCGCGTCGAGCAGGCGCCGATAGTAGATTTTGAACGCCTCGGGGTCGATACCGTCAAAGACGAAGAAGCGATTTCCGTCGCCCTTCAGGCCATAGACGCGGCCAACTGCCTGGCCCAGGTACTGGCCGCCGGAGAGGTCGCCCAGATAGCGCGTGTAATGGTGCGCGATGAAGCCGACCGGGTGCGAGTTCGCGGCGTAGCGCAGCCGCGTGCAGTAGGTCGTCGTCGCAGGTAGCGCGGCGATCCGCTGCTGCCACCGCGGTCCGTGCAGAAACCGCAGGTCGGCCTCGATCGCCGGCAGCCGGACCAGCTCCGGGAAGACGAAGGCGCGGGCGATCGGGTCGTCCGACATCGTGCGGGTGGCGAGCTCGAGCGCCTCGTACAGGAACCAGTGCTGCGCGGCCAGATCGGCGTACGCGACCCAGGAGAGGCGTCCGGCCACCAACGCGTCGAGAAAGCGGCTGTTCTGCGCGGCGTCATGCGAGGCGCGGGTGTCCCGGCGCAAACGGGCGGAGAGCCGGTCGGCCCCCGGTGGGTCGGCCATCAAGGACATCGGCGGCGCACCTCGCTTCTCGCGCGAACAGCGTAGCTATAGATCCACTTCTCGGGACAGCACTTCTTCGGCGTGTGTCCGGGCTCGCAGTGCCGGGCGGCTCGCCGTCCGGGCCCGGCACAATGGATGACATGCCACAACCACTCGCGGACGTGCTCGACGAGGTCCGCACGCTCCTGCTCGATCCCGGGCTGACCCGGGCCGTCGCCGCCGGCCGCCGCCGGGGCCAGACACCGTCGGTGACCAGGGCGGAGCTACGACCGGTGGCGCTCAAGGCCGGCCCCCACCTACAGATCGTGACCGACGACGGCGCCCGGCCGTTCACCCGGAACGTCGCTCCCGGCGCCGAGGCCGAGGCCGCCGTCGACGCGCTGCTGGCCGAGCCGTTCGGCAACTGGCACGTGGAGACGGCGACGGCGACGGTCCAGGTGCGGATCACCAAGAAGGGTGACGCCCAGGTGCACCGGTCCGCCGCGACCGAGACGGCGGCCGCTCCGGCCGCCCACGACCGGGAGAAGCAGTGGCTGCTCGATCCCGGCGACCCGCTGTTCCGGGTGGTCGGCGGCACGGCGGCCAAGCGGCGGCAGGTCGACGCGTTCCTGCGGGCGCTGGCCGCGACGCTGCCGTCCACGTTGCCGTCGCCGCTCCGGGTGGTCGACCTGGGCTGCGGAAATGCGTACCTGACGTTCGCCGCCTATCGCTACCTGACCGCCCGCGGCGCCAAGGTCGAGGTGGTCGGCGTGGACGTTCGCGAAGATCAACGCGTACGAAACACCGCCGTTGCCGTTGATCTTGGTTGTTCCGACGACGTCAGCTTCGTGGCCGGCACGATCTCGGCGGCCGAGTTGCCGTTCACGCCCGACCTGGTGCTCGCGCTGCACGCCTGCGACACGGCGACCGACGAGGCGCTGGCCCGAGCCGTGCACTGGTCGGCGCGCTGGGTGCTCGCCGCGCCCTGCTGCCACCACGACATCGCCGCCCAGCTCAAGGGCACCTCGGCCCCCGCGCCGTTCACCGAGCTCACCCGCCACGCGATCATGCGGGAGCGCTTCGCCGACGTGCTGACCGACTCGCTGCGGGCGTCGCTGCTGCGGCTGAACGGCTACAAGGTCGAGGTAGTCGAGTTCATCGACTCCGCACACACCCCGCGCAACCTGCTGCTCCGGGCCCGGCGCACCGACGCCCCACCAACCGCCGACCAGCGCGCCGAGTACGAGTCGCTGACCGCCCAGTGGTCGGTGACGCCGGCCCTGGAGAAGCTCCTCTAGCCTCTCTAGCCTCTAGCCCCTCTAGTCGACGGTCACGGTCCACGCCGCCGTGTGGACCGTCCCCGCCACCTGGAAGTCGAAGAACATCCGATAGCGCCCCGCGCTCGGCACGGCCAGCCAGAACTTGACCTTCCCGTCGACCAGGTCGGCCTCCGGATGAACATGCACGTACGCGAGGTCACCCTCGCGAAGCACAACCAGATGCCCGTACGCGCCGAGATACGGCTCGAGAACGGCCCGCTGACGATCCGGCCCCGCCACGCTGACCAGGATCGGCTGCGTGGACCGCGTGCTGGGCGCCCCTTCGTACCCCACCGCAAACCCATCGGTGGCCACCGCCCGAACCGGCGAGGGCAGAGCCAGCGGCGCGTAGTCGCCCGCCACGGTGAGGTCGCTACCGAGCGTGACCGAAACCGGTTGCCCACCAACCAGCGCCGTGAAGTCGGCCACCATCCGATAGATCCCCGGCCGCCCCAGCGTGAGGTCGATCCCCCACGTGCCGTCGGCCGTCATCGAGGGATGCAGATGCTGGAACCCGCTCAAATCCCGCCGCACCACAATCAGATGCAGCAGCTTGTCGTGCACAACCTGGTACGTGGTGACGGCCGCCCCACCGGGCCCCGCAATCCGAAACGCCAGCCGCTGCTTCCGCCCCGCCGCAAACGTGGTCGTGACCGGCTCGAGCGTGAGCCCGCTCTCGCTGAGCGACAGCCCACCCAGAGCGGCTCCCGCCGCGTTGGTCCCAGGTTGAGTAGCCGCCCCACCGTGAGAGTGAGGTTGGCTCTCATCCATAACCATGCCCGGCATGGTGTTCACGCCGCCCGTGCCGTTCCCGTTCGCGCCGCCGTTCCCGTTCCCGCCGCCGTTCCCGTTCCCGTTGGCGCCGCCGTTCCCATTAGCGCCGCCGTTGCCCATCTCGCCGCCACCATTCGCGGCAGAGATGTTCGCCGGGGCTCCAGCCGAGGTCACGCCGTTGTTGAGCCGCCCAAGCCCATAGCCCGCAAACAGCACCACGACAAGCAACGCCCCAAACGCAGCAAGCCGAAACCCGGCCCGTTCCCCCGGAGTCGCAGTCTCTGCCCGCCTAGCGATCGGCTCGCCGCCATCGCCGCCAGCACCGCCATCGCCGCCAGCACCGCCATCGCCGCCAGCACCGCCATCGCCGCCAGCACCGCCATCGCCGCCAGCACCGCCATCGACTTCAGCTCCGGCTAGGTCGAGCCTCAGCGAGCCGTCGTTCCCGCGCGAACCCGCCGCCGACCACACCGCATCGTCAGTCCCGCGCGAACCCGCCGCCGCCGGCGCCGGGCCGTCAGGCATGCGCGAGCTCGTAGCCGGCCTCATCGACCGCCGCGCGCACGTCGTCGTCGGCGAGTGGCGTCGCGCTGGTCACCGTGACCGCGCCGGAGGCGAGGTCGACCCGCACGTCCGCCACGCCCGGCAGGCCGGAGAGCTCGCCGGTGACGGCCTGAACGCAGTGCGAGCAGGTCATGCCGGTAACGGTGTAGGTGCTGGTCACAGCCATGGAGTTTGCCTTTCGAAAGCAGTCGTCAGGACTTGACGAGCCGGGCGATCGCGTCGGAGGCCTCTTTGACCTTGGCGGTCGGGTCTCCCGCGCGGGCCGCATCGACAACGCAGTGAGCCAGGTGGTCCTCGAGAAGCCCCACGGCAACCGCCTGAAGCGCGCTCTTGGCCGCCGAGATCTGCGTCAGAACATCAATGCAGTAGGTGTCCTCGTCGACCATCCGCTGCAACCCGCGGATCTGCCCCTCGATCCGCCGCAGGCGCCCGAGCAGGGCAGCCTTGTCACCGGAGTAACCGTGCGGACCGTGCTGCTGCTGAGTCGACTCTTCGGACATGCCCTCAGCATACCCCCCTCCCGTATGTGCCTGCCTTCGCCCCACCCCGCTTCCCGTTCATCCTGTCCGCAAAATGCACCTTTTGTCACGAGCGGGCACCCTCACGCGGGACCCGTCCACCGATCGGCCCCTGTCAGGCCGAGACCGCCAACGCCAGCGGCAACACCCCCTCCGCGCCCGCCTGACGCAGGGCCCGCCCGGCCATCGCCATCGTCCAGCCGGAGTCGACCAAGTCATCGACCAGCAGGACCGGCCCGGCGAGGCCCGCCAGCGCGTCGCTCACCGCCGCCTCCACCGTGAACGCGTCATACAGCGCCCGAACCCGCTGCGCGCTGTTGCCGCGGTTCTCCATCGCCGTGGGTCTCGCCGAGGCGACCGCCCCGAGCAGCGGAAGGCGGCCGACCCGGGCGATGTGCTCGGCGAGCGAGTGGATGAGCTCCGGATGCCGGTGGGAGCCGACCTCGACGACCGCGGCCGGACGTTGCGGCCAGGCATCGTCGCCGTGCGCCCAGGCCTTGAGAATCTCGACGACCGCCGCCGCCAACTCCTCGGTGATCGGGCCATCCGGCGAATCCGGCCCGACCACGGCGCGCAGCCGCCCACCCCACCCGAGGTCGGAGAGGCGGCCGACCACGCGGCCCGGGTTGATCTGCTCGGCGGGGCCGATCTTGCCCTTGAGCGGGACGCCGACCGCGGCCATGCCCGTGGGCCACATCTTCTTGGGTGCGATCTCCACGCCGGGCCGCCCCAGGAACGCGGCCGCCGCGGCCAGCGACGCCGGCGACACTTCGTCGTCGAACAGCGGCTCCGCACAGTTGTCGCAGCGACCACAGGGCGACGCCTCGGGATCGTCGAGGCAACCACGGAGGAACTCCATGCGGCAGGAGCTGGTTTCCGCGTACTCAATCATGGTCTTTTGCTCTGTCGACCGCGCCTCGGCGACGCGGCGCAACCGTGCGGTGTCGTAGGTCCACTCCTCGCCGGTGGCCAGCCAGCCGCCGCGCGATCGCCGGACCGCGCCGTCGACGTCGAGCACCTTGAGCATCAGCTCGAGCCGGGTGCGGCGCAGGTCGACCAGCGGCTCGAGGGCCTGGGTCGACATCGGACGGTCGGTCCACAGGTTGGCCAGCACCGATCGCACCTGCTCCTCGGGCGGGAAGGCCAGCGACGCGAAATATCGCCAGATCGCCGCGTCTTCCCGGCCCGGCAGCAGCACCACTTCGGCGTGCTCGACGGCGCGACCCGCCCGGCCGACCTGCTGGTAATAGGCGATCGGCGACGGCGGCGCGCCCAGATGGACGACGAACCCGAGATCAGGTTTGTCGAAGCCCATCCCGAGCGCCGAGGTCGCCACCAGCGCCTTGATCTTGTTGTCGAGCAGGGCCTGCTCGGCGGCGCGACGATCGGCGTCCTCGACCTGGCCGGTGTAGGACGCCACGCTGAACCCGCGTGACCGCAGGAACTCGGCCGTCTCGGTGGCACCGGCGACGGTCAGTGTGTAGACGATGCCGGAGCCGGGCAGGCGCTCGAGGTGGTCGGCGAGCCAGGCCAGCCGATGCGCCGGGTCGGGCAGGTCGAGCACGGCCAGGCGGAGCGAGTCACGGTCGAGCGGCCCACGCAGGACCAGCGCATCTCCGAGCTGATCGGCGACGTCGGCGGTCACCCTCGCGTTGGCGGTCGCGGTGGTGGCAAGCACGGGCGTACGCGTGGGAAGCCCGGCCAGGAATGTGCGAAGGCGCCGATAGTCGGGCCGGAAGTCGTGACCCCAGTCGGAGACACAATGCGCCTCGTCGACCACGAGCAGGCCGGTGCTCGCGGCCAGCCCGGGCAGCACGTTTTCCCGGAAGTCGGGGTTGTTGAGCCGCTCGGGACTGATCAGCAGGACGTCGACCGTGCCGCCCCGGATCTCGGACTCGATCTCGGTCCACTCGTCGAGGTTGGCCGAATTGATCGTGCGCGCGGTGATGCCGGCCCGCGCGGCGGCCTCGACCTGGTTGCGCATGAGCGCGAGCAGCGGCGACACGATGACGGTCGGCCCGGCCGGCGGATCACCCGGCCCCGCGGTGACGCCGTCGCGCAGCAGCGCGGTCGCCACGAAGTAGACGGCCGACTTGCCCCACCCGGTACGTTGCACGCAGAGCACCCGCCGCCGGTCGACGGTGAGCGCCTCGATCGCACGCCACTGGTCCTCACGGAGGACAGCATGCTCACCGGCGAGCCGGCGCAGCACCTCCTCGGCCCGCTCGCGCACGGCGGCCCGCTCGGCCTCGTTGGCTTTGATCCGCGTCGTCTCGGTCACCCGGCATTCCTATCAGGCCGCACCGACAAAACCCGCGGTTATCCACAGGGCCTCCCGCTGTCCACAGGTCAGAAAAAAGTTGCCCGGGGCCACGTCGGGCGGGTACAGAATCGGGCCCTCGAGAAGCACCGATCCCCTCCAGCGGTGTTTCCGAAGTTCCTTGACAACTTTATTTGTCGGTGACAGGCTCGGGATATGTCCAAGACGATTGCCGAGAAGCTCCTGATCAAGCCCAACACGACGGTGTGGCTCTCCGACCCGGCCCGGCTGCCCCTGCTCACGCCGATGCCGGAGGGGGTGCGCGAGGTCGAGACCCTCGCCACGGCCAGCACCGCGGTGGTGTTCGTCGACGACGCGGCGAGCGCGCGCAAGATGCTGGAGGAGCACAGCGCCGACCTGGCGAAGCCCGGGGTGTTCTGGGTGGCCTACCCGAAGGGCAACAAGGCCGACATCAACCGCGACACCCTGTGGCCGATCGTCGCCGACTTCGACATGCGCCCGTGCGGTCAGGTCGCGATCGACGACCGGTGGTCGGGCCTGCGGTTCCGCGCCAACCGCGAGGGCGAGGGCCGTTTCACCGGCGGCGCCTCCAAATAGAGCCCGACAGCTCAGCGGCCGAGGACGGAGCCGCCGTTCACATTGATGATCTGACCGGTCACGTAACCGCCGCCCGGACCGGTCAGCCAGCGCACCGCCTCGGCGATGTCCTGCGGTTCGCCGGGGTGCTTGACCAGGGTCGCGTCGACGCGCTTCTCGTGGCCCGCGGGAGTCATCCGGCCGGCGAAGAACTCGCTGTCGACGATGTAGCCGGGCGAGATGACGTTGGCCGTGATGCCCTCCTCGCCCCACTGCACGGCCAGGTCGAGCGCGTAGCCGTGCAGGGCCGCCTTGGCCGCTGAATAGGGGCCGCCACCACCCCGCTGAGCCGCGATCGAGCTGGTCAGGATGATCCGGCCACCGGGGCGTCGCAGAGAAGGAAGCAGGGCCGTCGTCATGAGTACGGCGGTGAGCACGTTGGAGTCGAGGTTGGCGCGCCAGTGCTGGGCCACCTCGTCGAGTGTGGAGTCCGCCCCCGCGACGAAGGCGCCGGCGTTGTTGACCAGGACGTCCAGCGGCCGGTCGCCCACGGCCTCGACCACCGCGGGGATCTGCGCCGGGTCGGAGGCATCGGCGGTGACGGCGGTGGCCTGCGGGCCGATCCACTTCAACGCTTCGTCCAGCACGTCCGGGCGGCGGCCGACGATGATGACGTCGTAACCCTCCCCCGCCAGCATGCCGGCCGTGGACCGGCCGATGCCGGTTCCGCCCCCTGTCACTACCGCAAGCCTCGACATGACCCGACCATATCGACGACCTCGGGCGGCCGCAGCCCAAAACCCGGCGGGTTACCAGGCCAGGGAGAGGCCGTTGCCCTTACGAGCCGTGGGCGGGGGCAGGGATGGCGCGGCCGGCGGCGGGGTGGCCTGCTTGGGTTGGTGGCTCCGCTTGCGCGGGGAGCCGCTCTTGCGGGGTGGGCGGGTTCGGTTGGGTTCGCCGCCGCCGACGTTGTGGGCCTTCTCGGCGCCGGCGGCCTCGCTGATCGGTTCGCTCTCGGTGCGGGCGGCGGCGCTGGCCAGGACCTCGGCCCGGCACCGGCGGCCGTCGAGGGTGAAGGCCAGGGGCAGCGGGTTGTAGCCACGGTAGGCGCCCCGCAGGGCAAATGTCTTCAGGGCGCCGTGACCCTTGACCGTCACCTTGCGGCCGCTCTGGGTGACCGCTTTCGGGGCGCCGGTCAGGCGCTGGGAGCCCGGGTAGGCGAAGACGACTCGCCACGGGGAACGGCCGACCTCATCGGTGGTGGTGACGGTCAGCAACGCCTCGTATTCGCGGCCCGAGTCGGTCTTGAGCTGGTAGCGGACCGCGCAGGGCGTGCCCGCGGGGCCGGCGGCCGCGGGGCCCGCACCGGCGGCCTGGGCCTGCTCGACGTCGGGCGACTCGCGCGTCGCGGCCCAGCCGACTCCGGCCGTTGCCAGCAAGCCGGCCGTGAGCAGGGCGGCTTGGAGGCGGTGGCGGCCACTCAGCCCGGCCAGGCCGACGCCCGCGGCGCGGCGGGCCGGGCCGAGAACGCGGGCCAGGCCGCCGCCCGCGAAGACGCCGCCACCGAGGGGCCGGGCTCCGCCCAGCCGTAGCCAGCCGCCGACCTTCAGGCCGGCTCGCAATCGAAGTCCGGCCAGCGCTTTGGGTGTCGGCCGGGCGGCGAGGGCGGCAGCTGCCGACGCGGAGGAAGGACCGGCCGAAGCGGAAGGGCCGGCCGAAGAGGAAGGGCCGGCCGAGGACGAAAGGGCGGCCGAAGAGGACGCGGTGGCTGCTGGAGAAGGCGCGGTCGAAGAGGATGCGGCGGCTGGGGACGGCGATGGGAACGGCGAAGTGACGGGGGACGACGCCGAGGGGCGGTCGAGGCCGGAGGTGGGGGCGTCGGCGTCACCGAAGAGGGCGTCGGCTCGGGCCTCGCCCGACAGGGCCGTGGTGTTGGTGCCGACGGCGGGACGGGTGCCACGGCGACGGCCGAACAAGGCCGGCATGGCGGACCACGTGCGCAGGCCGCGCACGGTGGACAGGCGGGAACGGCGCGTAGGGGCGAAGCCCAGGTAGGTGAGGACGGACGAAGGGTGAGGACGGCGCTGGGCCAGGGGTGCAGGGACGGCGGCTCGGAACGGCGGGGGCGCGTCGTCGGGGCGGGCGCGGGGTGGGGGCAGCAACAGCTGGAGACCGACGGCCGCGGCCAGGGAACGGGCGGCGGTGGCTACGGCGGGGCGGTCCACGGGGTTCTTGGCGAGGCAGGACAGGCACAGGGCGCCTATCTCGGGAGGCAGGCCGGGCTGGGGAGGGAGCGGGGCGGGGTCGGCGTAGAGGTGGGCGCGGAGCGCCTCGGCGGTTGTCTCGGCCGGCCACGGCAGGCGGCCGGTCAGGGAGCGGTAGAGCAGCAGGCCCAGGGCGTATACGTCGGTGGCGGCCGAGACCTGGGCGCCGCCGAGGCGTTCGGGGGCCAGGTAGGCGGGGGTGCCCAGGAGGCTGCCGTCGGGGGCGGCGTCGCGCTCGCCGACGATGGCCGAGATGCCGAAGTCGACCACCTTGGCGCCGGCGGGGGTGAGCATGACGTTGGCGGGCGTGACGTCTCGGTGGACCACGCCTCGGGCGTGAGCGGTGGCCAGGGCCGATGCCACCTCGGCGGCCATCGTCACGGCCTCGCGCCACGGTAACGGGCCCTGGCGGGTGACGCGGGCCGCGACGGATTCGCCGTCGTTGAGTTCCATCACCACGTACGGGACGGTCAGGCGCTCGGTCAGCGGGGACTCGCCGAAGTCGAAGATGCCGGTGATGTGCGGGTGGCAGAGGCGGGCCGCGGCCAGGGCCTCCTGGCGCAGCCGGTCGCGGAAGATCTGGTCGTCGGCCAGGCGCGGGGAGAGCACCTTCACCGCGACCAAGCGGCCCAGGGTCTCGTCGTAGCCGCGCCAGACCACGGACATGCCGCCGGTTCCCAGCTTCTCGACGAGTCGATAGCGGCCGGCTATGCGAAGCGAAGCATCCTGACCGTTTTGCTCCGTCCGCCCCATGTGCCGATTGTGACCCGAGGGGCGGGCCGCACGGCGCCGCACGGGAAAACCCACAGGAAGGTATCGGCGCGCTCGTCCCGTTTCCCCGGAAAACACGGACAGGTCCGGCTCGTTCCACTGCTCGAACCGACGCGGGCTCAGCGGGCTCAGCGGGCCAGGAGCTGGTCCACCGGGGCGTAGTCGTCGGTCAGGATCCTCGAGTGGCCGGCGAAGCCGGCGCCGTCCTGCAGCACCGCCGGCTCGGGACGGGCGGCCAGCCGCGGCCGGATCGCGGCGAGCGGCAGCGGGCGGTGCGAGGCGACGATCACGAAGTTGGAGCCGACCTCGTGAGCCAGGGCGGCGGGCGGGGCGATCAGGGCGACGTACGGGAAGACGGCCGCGACCGTGGCCAGCTCGGCCTTGATGAATCGGTCGGGCGGGTAGTCGATCACGTTCTGCACGTAGATGCCGTCGGGGCGGAGGACGCGCGCGATGTCCGCGGCCATCTCCTTGGTGGCCAGGTGCCACGGGACGACCAGGTAGCCGAAGGCGTCGCCGACCGCGAAGTCGTAGGCCGCGGACGGCTGGGCGGCGAGCCCGACCCGCGCGTCGCCCACTCGCACCCGCAGGTCGGGGCCGGTGACCAGGCCTAGCTTCTCCCGGTCGAGCGCGACCAGCGCGCCGTCGAGCTCGAGCACCTGCTGGCGGCTGCCGGGGCGCGTCGATCGCAGATATTCGGGCATGGTGAAGCCGCCGCCGCCCAGGTGCAGGGCGTCGAGCGCGCCGGGCGGCATCGAGTCGGCCACGGCGGCGATCCACTGGATGTACTCGAACTCGAGGTGCCGGGGGTCCTGGAGGTCGACGTATGAGTGGCGGGCCGTGTTCAGGATCAGCGTTCGACCGCTCGGCACCGCCGGATCGGCCTGTACCCGGGCGCAGTGGTAGGCGGTCTCGACGTCGCACGGGTTCGGCCCGACCGCGCCCAGGCCGGCCCCGACCAGGCCGATCGCCGCCAGGGTCGCCCTGGTTCGCGGGTTTCCGGGCAACTCCTGCCGCCGCAGCCAGTAGTGCAGCGCCATGCCGCCGAGGGCCAGCAGAGCCGCCAGCGTGAGCACGATCCAGCTGGTCGGCATGGCCGCCACGAAGACGAACCCAGTGGCGAGCGTCGCGGTGATCGCGCCGAGCGTGCCGATGCTGGACAGCCGCCCGACCACCGAGCCGGTCCGGCCCAGGTCACTGAGCTGGAGCTTCACCACCATCGGGGTGATCGTGGAGAGCACGAACGCGGGCAGGAAGACGGCCAGCGCGGCGAGCAGGAGCACAGCGGGAGCGGCCCCGCCGCGCAGGAGCGAACCGCCGTAGCGGACCAGTGGCAGGGTCACGGCGGTGCCGATCGCGCCGAGCAGCAGGGCCGGCGCCAGCAGCACGCGCGGGTCGAACTTGTCGGCGAGGCGGCCGCCGAGCCAGGCGCCGTAGGCGATCGCGGCCAGCGAGACCCCGATGACCGAGCTGCTCACTTGCAGGGTCACGCCGACGTAGGGCCCGACCAGGCGCAGCGCGACGATCTCCAGGACCAGGACGGCGCCGCTCGAACAGAAGACCAGCGCCGTCGCGAGGCCGGACGGCAACGCGCGAGGGGTCACAGAATCGACAGATGGACGTGGTTGGTGTGCACCTCGGACGGGCCGCCGGTCGCGCTGTACGCCTTCCAGCCGGTGCCGGGCATCCAGATTTGGCGATACCAGATCACGTACATGACGCCGAGCCTATCCGCGTTCTTCACGAAGAAGGCCGCGAGGTTGCTTCCGTAGGTCTTGTCGGCGCCGGACGCCGCGACGTTCTGGAACCCGGACTTGTTGGCCGAGAAGTCGCAGGCCCGCCCCTTCGGATGCTCTCCGGAGGACCGCTGCGACCAGCACGACGTGTAGTGGGTGAAGCCGTTCGCCCGAGCCTGTTGATAGGCGTTCAGCAGGCGGGGAGTGATGCAGCCGCTCGTGGTCGGGTCGTCGACCGTGCACGACTCCTTGGGCCAGGACCCGTCCGAGTTGCGTGGCGCCGGCTTGGCCAGCGGTGAGTTCGCGTTGATGAAGCCGCCGGCCGCGCCACCGCCGCCGACGCTGCCGAGGGCGAGCTCCGCTTCCTTCTTCTTCTTGGTGAGCGCCGTGACCTGCTTCTGCTGCTCGACGATCTCCCGGTCGAGCGCGGCCTTGGCGGCCTTGGCCTTGGCGACGTCGTCGTTGTACTGCTGGAGCACCTGGCCGTCGATCTGGCCGAGCATGTCGATCTGCTGGATGCGCTGGAGAAACGTGTCGGGCGACGTCGAGTTGAGCAGCAGGGACATCGTGCTGGTGCGGCCGAGCCGGTACGAGCGGTTGGCGATCGCGCCGACCTGCGACTCGAGCGTCTTGGCCGAGGCGGTCGCGTTCTTGACCGTGGCCTGCAGCTGGACCTGCCGCTTCTTCGACGAGTTGAGCTTCTGGATCGCGTCGGCCTGGCCCTTGGCCGCCGACTCGAGCGCGTCGCGCAGCGTCTTGGAACCGCCCTCGTCGGGGTCGGCCAGGGCCGGCGATGGCCCGCCCACCCAGAGCACGGAGGCGGCGACGAGCAGCGCGAAAAAGGCGCTGAGTCGCCGCAGGGAAACCGCCGCCACGGATACCTCCCAAGAGTCAGCGGGGAGACTTTACCGTGCTACGCAAATGAGCGGCAGATCGTTCAAGTGGCCGAGTAACCGCCGTCGACGAAGAGTGTTTGGCCGGTCACGGCGACGGCAGCGTCGCTCGCCAGGAAGATCGCACAAGCGCCGAAATCTTCCGGTACGCCATTTCTGCCGATCATCGCGCGCGCCGCGTGCCCGGCGACCTTTGACTCGTCCGCGAAGACGGCCTCGGTGAGCGGGGTGTGCACGACCCCGGGCGCGATCGCGTTGCAGCAGACGCCGTTCCGCGACCACGCCTCGGCCTGCGACCGGGTGAGCCCGACCAGGCCGGCCTTCGACGCACCGTAGGCGCCGCTGTTCCCGTACGCGCGAAATGCCTGTTGCGAGGCCACGTTGATGATCCGGCCCCAGCCGCGTGCGGCCATCCGCGGCCCGAAGGCCTGGCCGAGCAGGAACGGCGCGGTCAGGTTCGCGGCGAGCGTCACGTCCCAGTCGTCCTCGGTGAGCGTGTCGAGGGGCGGACGACGGTTCACGCCGGCCGAGTTGACCAGGATGTCCGGGTCGCCGTACGTGCCGAGGATCTTGTCGATGACCGCCGCGACGGCACCGCGGTCGGCGAGGTCGGCGGAGATCGCGTGGCCCTGCGCCCCGAAGCCGGCCAGCTCGGCGACCACCTCGGCCATCGGCTCCGGCCGGCGCGACACCAGCAGGATGCGGGCGCCCGCGCGGCCGAGGGCGATCGCCATCGCGCGGCCGATGCCGGAACTGCCGCCGGTCACGACCGCCGTGCGCCCGGCGAGACCGAAAATCTCCTGGAGGTACGTCGACACGCGCGCGCTCCTAGATGACGGATGGCAGAAGCAGGGGGTGATGGGCCGGCACGACGGCTAGAGGATCGACGGGTCGGGGAACAGGGTGTCGCGGACCGTGTGCCACACGTCGTCGTTGGGGGCCACGAGCATGCCGCGTTCGCTGTCCGTGGGGTGGTAGGGCGTGCCGTCCAGGTGCAGGACCGTGCCGCCCGCCTCGCGGATGATCAGGGCGCCGGGCGCGTGGTCCCAGGGCAGGATGCGCCAGAACATCGCGAACTGCTGCTCGTCGGTGGCCACCGCCGGGTACTCGTAGCCGGCGCAGTGGTGGCCGTTGGTGACGTCGCCCAGCTTCGGCGCGTTGGCGTTCGCGACCTCGCGCAAGTGCGGGGGCAGGTAGTGCCGGGCGACCACGCCGCGAAGTGCCGAGGCTCCGGGGTCGTCGGTGCGGGTCTTCACGCGTACGCCGTCGCGGTAGGTGCCCGATCCCAGCTCGGCCACCGTGAGGTGATCGCCGGGCACGTCGAGGATCCAGGACGCGGAGAGCTCGCCGTCCCGGACCAGCGCCACCATCACGGCGAACGGCGTCTTGCCGGCGGCGAAGTTGTTGGTGCCGTCGACCGGGTCGACGATCCACACCGCCCCGGGGTCACCGACCCGCGCAAGCACCCGCGGATCGGCGGCGACGGCCTCCTCGCCGACCACGGTCGAGCCCGGCAGCAGCGCCAGCAGTCCGCTGGTCAGCGCCCGCTCCGACTCCTGATCGGCGATGGTGACCAGGTCGCCGGGCGACTTCTGGTGCACGTCGGTCGCGGCGAGGTGACGGAAGCGCGGCAGCACAATGGTCGCCGCGACCTCCCGGATGAGATCGGCGACCTGATCAAGCACGCGGCGGCAGCTTCACGACGCTGACGAAGAACTCGTCGATCTGGCGGATCACCGCGATGAACCGCTCGAAGTCGACGGGCTTGGTGACGTACGCGTTCGCGTGCAACTGGTAGCTGCGCAGGATGTCCTCGTCGGCGGCGGAGGTGGTCAGCACGACGACCGGGATGCGGCCCAGTTGCTCGTCCTTCTTGATCTCCTCGAGCACCTCGCGGCCGTCCCGGCGGGGCAGGTTGAGGTCGAGCAGGATCAGGTCGGGACGGACGGCGTCCGCGTACTCGCCCTCGCGCCGCAGGTAGGCCAGCGCCTCGGCGCCGTCGGAGACGACCGACAGCCGGTTGCGGACCTTGTGCTCCTCGAACGCCTCCTGGGTCATCAGGACGTCGCCGGGGTCGTCCTCGACCAGCAGCACCTCGATCGGCGTGCCGTCGGCACGCATGGGACTCGTCATGCGGAGACCTCCTGCTTCTCTTCGGGCGAGGGCGGCGGCGGAGACGCGGACTTCTCTTCGAGCGAAGATGAAGGCGCGGACTCGGAAGCCCCCGGCAACACCGGAAGGGTGAAGTTGATCGAAGTGCCGTCCTCGACGTCGAGGTCGAGCCAGATCCGACCGCCATGATATTCGACGATCTTCTTGACGATCGCCAGGCCGATCCCGGTGCCCTCGTACGCATCCCGGGCGTGCAGCCGCTGGAAGATGACGAAGACCTTGTCGGCGAACTCGGCCTCGATGCCGATGCCGTTGTCGCGCACGTTGACGACCCACTCGTCGCCGTCGCGGTGGGCGGCGATCCGGATCCGTGGCGGCGCGTCCGGCCGGCGGAACTTCAGCGAGTTGCCGATCAGGTTGACGAACAGGGTGGTGAGCAGCGGCTCCTCACCCTCCACGGTGGGCAGATCGGCCCAGCTGATCTCGGCATCCTCGCCGGCCCGGGCCTCGAGCTGGGAGCTGACCTCGGTGAGCACCCGGTCGAGGTCGACATCAGTGAAGCCGGCCGTGATCCGGCCGATCCGGGAGAACGCCAGCAGGTCGTTGATCAGTCGCTGCATGCGCTGGGCGCCGTCGACGGCGAACGCGATGTACTGGTCGGCGCGCTCGTCGAGCTGTCCCGAGTACCGCCGCTGGAGCAGCTGGCAGAAGCTGGCCACCTTGCGCAGCGGCTCCTGGAGGTCGTGCGAGGCGACGTACGCGAACTGCTCGAGGTCGCGATTGGACCGGGTCAGCTCCTCGGCCTGGGCCTTGAGCTGGTCGTTCACCCACTCGATCTGGCTGCGCGCCTCACGTACCTCGGCCAGCTCGGAGGCGATCTTGCGGCGCATGCCGTCCACGTCCGCGGCGAGACCGGCCAGCTCGGGCGAGCCGCCGCTCTCGATGTGCTTGTCGTAGTCGCCGTCCGCGACCGCGCGCACCTGCTCGGCGAGCTCCACCACCGGGCGGCTGACCAGGCGGTCGAGCAGCAGCAGCAGGCCGCCGCCGGCCACGATGATGACCACGGCGGCGGCGATCTGGATCGCCACCATGGTCTGGCTCGAGTCGTGGGGGGGGGGGGGGGGGGGGGGGGGGGGGGAAGGGGGGGGGGGGGGGAGGGGGGGGGGGGGGGGGGGGGGGGGGGGGGGGGGGGGG